>NC_019703.1:1639246-2247619 GCF_000317045.1 Geitlerinema sp. PCC 7407 | reverse complement strand
CAAGCCTTGCGGGCCAGCGACAAACGCTCCTCTGCTTTAATCACGCTCGTTCCTGAGAGTGGACAGGCAGCTCTCGTCAAGACATCGACTGATTCTGGTAGACCTGTCTCCTCAGACAGCCTATCGATAGATAAAGAATCCCTTGCATTACCGCCCAGTTGCCAAACCAAAACCTCTATTGAACCTGACTGGCTGGCAACCAGAGGCTTGCGGCCTCTCGACTCCGCCCAGACGCTTCGCCACTACATTGTTTTGCAAGCGATTCCTGTTGATCGTCCGGGTTCTTCACTGCTCCTTTTGGAAGTTTTTTGTCGAGAGCGATCGCTTTTGCAGTGGCAGCAGTGCATCGGCACTTATTATGAGGAACCGCCGCGCTGCTAGTTTGCTATTTAGGTAAAAATTGCCGCGTCCTTAATTCAGCAAAAATAGATTCAGCTTGATTATTGATAAAGACTTTTGTGATCAATGAGAGCAGGATGTTGCAAGATTGATAGGTGAGAGATATAGAGAATTTCTATCAAGCGCTTGCTCTTGGGCAGAGTTGTTTGGTAGTCGTGAACTATTTGCTGCCTGTTAGTTTTAAATAGTGACCAAGTGGGTATAAATTTGTTAAGCAATGAGAGGCCGATAGAGGAAATACGGCGCGATCGGGTAGGCTAGGGATAAGGGTTTTGCTTGCTTGACTGGCTTATTGCACAAAATCAGTTCTGACCGGGCTTTCTCGCTTCTGTTCTGTACTCAATACCTATCGCTTCGGGGTTGTGAGGGATGGAAATAGGTTAGTGCTCAAAGCGGAAATTATAAGACACTCGGAAATTTAAATATTTCCCATGGTGCGCTGATTGAGAATAATGGCGGGAGCTGGGGCGTTTGATGTGAAAAGCCCCAGTGCGTGGGCGATCGCGGTTTAGGAGGTTCAGTGCGATGCAGAACCCAACCGAGTTATCGAGCAACGCCGGTTCTGTTGTCTCCATTCGGGGAAGCGTGGTAGATGTCCGCTTTCCCCAGCATCTACCGGGATATCTCAGTCGACTGGATGCTGGCGAAGATGGCAGCGTCATCATCGAAGTGATCGCCCACCTGAATGCTGAAGTTGTGCGGGGGATCGCGCTGACGCCCACCTCTGGCTTGGCTCGGGGAGCGCCGGTTGTGGATCTGGGGCGTCCGCTGCAAGTGCCTGTAGGACGGGCTTTGCTGGGGCGGATGTTTAATGTGTTTGGGAATCCAATTGACCAGCAGGGAGGTCTCACAGAGATAGCGTGGCGATCGATCCACCAAGCAGCGATCCCGCTGATGCAGCAGTCCACAGAGTCAGAAATTTTGGAGACCGGCATCAAGGTCATTGATGTGCTGACGCCCATCGAGCGCGGGGGAAAAGCAGGGCTGTTTGGGGGTGCAGGAGTGGGCAAAACGGTGCTCATTACCGAAATGATCCACAACATGGTCAGTCAGCACCAGGGAATCAGTCTCTTTTGCGGGGTTGGAGAGCGCAACCGAGAGGCAGAGGAGCTGTATCGTGAGATGCAGGCGGCAGGGGTGCTCGACCATACGGTGATGGTGTTTGGCCAGATGAATGAGCCGCCCGGCGCGCGGTTTCGGGTGGGGCATGCGGCCCTGACGATGGCGGAATACTTTCGGGATGAACTGCGCCAGGATGTATTGCTGCTGATCGACAATATTTTTCGGTTTATCCAGGCGGGGCAAGAGGTCTCTGGTTTGATGGGAGAGCTGCCCTCTCGAGTGGGCTATCAGCCGACCCTGGCGACGGAGCTAGCGGCCTTGGAGGAGCGAATTACTAGCACGACGACGGGAGCTATCACGTCGGTGCAGGCGGTGTATGTGCCAGCGGATGACTTCACCGATCCGGCGGCGGTGCATACCTTTGGTCATCTCTCTGCGTCGATTGTGCTGTCTCGCAAGCGGGCGAGTGAGGGATTTTATCCAGCGGTGGATCCGCTGCGATCGAGTTCTAAGATGCTGATGCCCGCGATCGCCGGTAAGCGTCACTACGAGACGGCGCTGGCCGTTCGCCAAACCCTGGCGCTCTATGAGGAGCTCAAAGACATGATCGCCATGCTGGGAATGGCTGAGCTCTCCACCAGCGATCGCCAAATTGTCTATCGCGCTCGCCGTCTAGAGAGATTTCTCACTCAGCCCTTCTTTTCGACTGAACAATTTACTAACCAGCCGGGTCGCTTGGTTTCCCTGGAGAACGCTTTGGAGGGGTGCGATCGCATTTTGAATGACGAGTTTGCCGATCAGCCGGAGAGTGCCCTCTATATGATCGGTGATATCGCAGAGGTGAGATCATGATGCACCTCAAGCTCGTTTTGCCGACAGAGGTTTTGGTCGATCAAGCCGTGCTCAAAGTTACTGCTGAAGGCATGAATGGCTCTTTTTGTTTGCTGCCTCAGCATGTTGACTGGGTTTCGACGCTGCTTCCGGGCATTTTCTCGTTTGAGACAGAGCGGGGAGAAGAGATATTTCTGGCCGTGGACGAAGGGGTATTGGTCAAACAGGGAGATAGGGTGTGGGTCTCGGTGAGAAATGCTGTGAGGGGCGATCGCCTGGAGACCTTGCAGCAGGCGGTCCAGCAACAGCTTCGTCTGCTGGATGAGCGAGAGCAGCGAGCGCGAAGTATGCTGGCGCGTCTAGAGACCAGCTTTGTGCGGGAGTTTATGGAACGGGGAGGAGCCCATGAAGTCTTCTAATTCTTCGGATCCGGAGTCCTCAGAGAAGCGCAAAGGCCGACATAAATCAACTCAGCCGGTGATATATGAGCAGCAGGTGAAAGAAAAATCAAGGCGTAAGGTACAGGCCCGAGCAGAGGGCGATCGCAGCATTTGGTCTGGTCTGGGCTTATTTGGCATGGTTGGCTGGTCGGTGACGATGCCAACGCTAGCAGGGGTTGCGCTGGGGATGTGGATAGATCGGCGCTTTCCCAGTTCTTACTCGTGGACGCTGATGGGGCTATTTGTGGGGATTGTGCTGGGGTGCTGGAGCGCTTGGTATTGGATGCAGCGAGAGCAGCAGCGCTAATAGGCTCTGATTTCTCTCTGATCTCTCCCTGATTTACTAAAACTCTATTGCTCGAAGGAGTGGATACAGACTAGACAGCTCAACTTGTATCGTCTTGCTCATATCACGCTTCTCTAACCTTAAGCTAAATCGGGATCTTGAAGGAGGATTCCCCATGGATCTTTTCATTCACAGGCTATTACCGCATATGGTGGTATTCCCCCTTGGGTTTGGCTTGGGAATCTTCTATTTCAGCTGTCTGTGGTTCACCGTGCAGCACCTGGTCCGAACTCGTCACCCTGTGCTGCTGATGGTGGGTAGTGGCGTGGTGCGCCTGAGTACTGCTCTGGTGGGTTTCTATTGGCTGGTGGATGGCCGCTGGGAGCGCCTGCTGCTGGCTCTGGGGGGATTTCTGGTGGCGCGCAGCTTGCTCATCGCTCGCTGGCGACCCCAAACATCTCTCATTGCGCTTCGACCTCTGGAGGAGTGAGATGGAAGTGAGTCCTGATAATGTGGTGTTTTATGCCTGGGAGATGATGGTTATCAATGCCACGCTGATCTTTACGTGGCTGACCATGGCGCTGCTGGCGGTGCTGTCGGGTTGGGTAACCCAGCGACTAGCCGTTCGCCCCCAGCTGCCTCCCTGGCAAGACTTTTTAGAGATGATTGTCGACGGCATGTACAGCCAGATTGGCGAGATTACTCAGCAAGATCCAGAGCCCTATTTATCGTTTGTTGGGACGCTTTTTCTATTTATTGTGACTTCAAATTTGCTGACGGTGGTTCCTGGCTATCAAGCTCCCACGGGATCTCTGTCGACCACAGTGGCTTTGGCGCTCTGTGTCTTCGTAGCAGTTCCCATTTTTGGCATTCGTCAGCAGGGCCTAAAGCGCTATTTAAAGGCCTATATAGAACCCACTCCTATCATGCTGCCATTTCAGATAATTGGGGAATTTTCGAGGACTTTGGCGCTGGCGGTGCGGCTGTTTGGCAATATTATGAGCGGCAATTTGTTGGCGGCAATTTTGCTGTCTCTAGTGCCTCTGTTTGTGCCGGTGGCAATGCATGTTTTAGGGCTGGTTTTTGGGTTGATTCAGGCCTATGTTTTCGCAATGCTGGCCTTGGTCTATATCGCTTCGGCGGCTAGTGTCCAGCACCAATCTCACTCGGTTTCTACACAGGAGACGGGTCATGAGTGATCTAGCCTTGATTGGCGCAGTTTCAATGGTGACGGCCGGTTTGACGATCGCGATCGGCTCGATCGGACCAGCTCTGGGCGAGGGAATGGCGGTGGCGAGAGCGCTGGGCGCGATCGCTCAGCAGCCCGACAAAACGAATACCATTACCCGCACATTATTTGTCGGGCTGGCCATGGTGGAATCAACGGCAATTTATTGCTTTGTTGTGTCAATGATTTTGCTGTTTGTTAATCCATTTTGGAATCATTTTTTGGGGAACTGATGTGTTAATTCAGTGGTTTACTGTCTTTGCCCAAGTGTTTAATTTTCTGATCTTGGTGCTGCTGCTGCGGTGGCTGCTCTATAAGCCGATCCTCAAGGTGATGCACAAGCGCCAGACACAGCTGGAGGAGCGATGGCAGGCGGCTGAGCGGCTGCAAGCGGAGGCTCAGCAGGCGATCGCAGTCTATGAGCAACAGCAGCAAGATCTCCAAAATCAGCGGGCTGCGCTGCTAGCAGAGGCGCAGGTGGCGGCAGACCAGGAGCGCTATCAGCAGCTGGCCCAGATTCGCCAGGAAATGGCCGATCGGCGGGCGCTGTGGCAAGCGGAGCTCTCTCAGGAACAGGAGGCATTTTTGCGGACTCTGCGCCAAAAAGTGATCTATCAAACCTGGGCGATCGCTCGCCAAGCCCTGAGCGATCTGGCAGGTGCTGAGCTAGAGCAGCAGATCGTTCGCCGGTTTTGCGATCGCCTGCGTCATCTGGAGGAGCCCCAGCAGCAGGCGATCGCCCAGGCCCTGGACCAAACTCATCAGCCTATCGCGATTCGCAGCAGTTTTGAGATGTCGCCGGACCTGCGCCATCAGGTCATGGAAGCGCTACAAGCCCAGTTTGCGATCGCCCCTGCCCTGGAGTTTGGGCTCTCCCCCAGCCTGCTCTGCGGGATCGAAATCAAGCTGCCTGGCCAGGAAATTGTCTGGAGCCTGGATACCTATCTCCAAACCCTTGAGCAGCATCTCTCTACCGCCCTCAGACAAGGGGGAGCCTCTCATGATGAACTCCACCTCTCAGCGGGTGCAGGCCGTCTGTCATGATGCCTGCGCCATCATTGCCCAAGTTTTAACCCATTACCCAGCGGCGCTCACCCTGCGGGAAACGGGACTGGTCCAGTCCGTCCGGCCCGGAATTGCCCGGGTGACGGGCCTGCCGGGGGTGCGAGCGGATGAGCTGGTGTGTTTTCCCAAGGCCGGCGCGGAGGCGAGTGGAGAGCCCCTGTTGGGCATTGCCTTCAACCTCGACCCTGAGGAGGTGGGCGTGATTTTGCTGGGAGATAGTCAGCATCTGCAAGCAGGAGATGAGGTCTATCGGACAGAGCGAGTGGTGGATGTGCCGGTGGGAGATGCGCTGCTGGGGCGAGTGGTGACGGTCATGGGGCAGCCTCTGGACGAACGCGGTGCCCTAGATATCGCGGAGCGCCGCCCTGTGGAGCGGGAGGCTCCGGCCATCCTCGATCGCGCCCCTGTCACGGTACCGCTGCAAACGGGCCTGAAGGTGGTCGACGCGCTGATTCCCATTGGGCGAGGCCAGCGGGAACTCATCATCGGCGATCGCCAAACGGGAAAAACGGCGATCGCCATTGACACGATTCTCAATCAAAAAGATAAAGATGTGCTCTGTATCTACTGTGCCATTGGGCAGCGATCGGCGGCGATCGCCAAGGTGATCGCCACGCTGCGCGAGCAGGGCGCGATGGACTACACCGTGGTGGTGGTAGCTGCGGGGCAAGATCCCCTGGGACTGCAATATATCACCCCCTACGGGGCCACGACGATGGCTGAGTATTTTGCAGAGCAGGGGAGAGATGTGCTGATTGTCTACGACGATCTCACCCACCACGCCCGCACCTACCGCGAACTCTCTTTGCTGCTGCGCCGTCCTCCCGGCCGCGAGGCCTATCCGGGCGATATCTTTTATCTCCATTCGCGGCTGCTGGAGCGAGCGACTCACCTGTCGGCTGAGCTGGGGGACGGCTCTCTCACGGCTCTGCCAATTATTGAAACTCAGGCCCAAAATATCTCAGCTTATATTCCAACCAATTTGATCTCTATCACTGATGGTCAAATCTATCTTTCGCCTGATCTCTTTCAGAAAAGTATTTTTCCGGCGGTGGATGTGGGGAAATCGGTGTCGCGGGTGGGCGGCAAAACCCAGCTACCGGCCTACCAGACGATCGCCGGAGACTTGCGCCTCTCCTATGCCCAGTTCCAAGAGGTGGAGATTTTTGCTCGTTTTGGCACGCAGCTCGATGAGCAGACCCAGCAAACCCTAGAGCGCGGCCGCCGCATTCGGGAGGTCCTCAAGCAGCCGCAGTCTCGCCCGCTCTCGGCAGCGGAGCAAATCGCGATCCTGATGGCGGTGACCCATGGACAACTAGACGCTGTCCCCCTGGATCAAATCGAGGTGGCGGAGCAGCGCATTTGTGAGGGGGTTCGGCGGCAGATGCCGGATCTGTGCGATCGCATTCATACGGGCAAACCCTTTACGGAGGGCGATCGCGACCTCCTGCTCAAGGCTCTCCAAGCGGTAATGAACGCTCCCTAAACCTCTCTATGCCCTAAACCTCTCTATGCAAACCCTGGAATCTCTCCGCAACACCATCAATAGCATCGAAGATCTGCGAGCGGTGGTTAGAACCATGAAGGCTCTGGCCATGGTGAGCATTCGTCAGTACGAAAAAGCCCGCCTATCTCTCGCAAACTATAACGAAACGGTCGAGCTGGGATTGCAGGCCTTGCTGCACCATCGACGTTTCTCTGAAACCCTGACAGGGCCGCTGCCCCAGGCCCATCTGCGTCCCACAACGGGACCGGTGGGAGTGATTTTATTTGGGTCTGATCATGGGCTGTGTGGCCAGTTTAATGAGCAAATTGTGACTTATGTCTTAGAAACGCTGGACCAGCGCCAAATCTCCCCCTCTCAGCGTCTCATTGCGGCTGTGGGGGCGCGGCTGCTGCCCCACCTGGAGATTGCCAGCCAGCCGGCCTATACCCAGTTCTCGCTGCCAAGCTCTCTCGCGGGCACTCCCCGCCTGATCCAAGACCTATTGGAGGCGATCGATCACTGGCGCTTTCGTCAGCCGCTGGAGGGATCTTCTCTGTTGGCGATCGCGGATGCTTTAGAGACGCCTCACCCGGATGTCGAACAGGTGTTGCTGTTCTATAACCGATCGCTTTCCACCACGGTCTATCAGCCGGTGATGTTGCAGCTGTTGCCCCTCGATCCACTCTGGCTATCGCAGCTTGAAAAACGTCCCTGGGATTCTGTCTCGATGCCGATGCTGAACGTGAACTGGGAGGGGCTTTTTTCGGCGCTGATTCGCCAATATTTGTTTGTGGCGCTCTACCGCGCGACGGTGGAGTCCCTCGCCAGCGAAAACGCCGGCAGGCTCGCGTCTATGCAGGCGGCTGAGAAAAATATTGAGGAGCGCTTGAGCAATTTGAATGCTCAGTATCGGCAGCAGCGCCAAAATTCGATTACGGGGGAACTGCTGGATATTGTGTCAGGATTTGAGGCCCTGAAAAAGCCAGGCTAACGCTCTAAAAACTCAAAAATAGTGAATTAAAAAATTGGCGATCGCCGATGGTTTGTGACGGGCGATCGCCTACTGCATAAGCCAGGTTTCAGGGCTCTAGTCTCTGCCGAGGGCCTCAGCACTGCGCTCAGCGGTATCAGGGTAGAGGCCAGCCCAGTCCTTGATGGCTTCGGCTGATTCTTTGCCAATTCGCTGAAGGCGATCGCCCATATTATCAATCTCTTCAGCTTCTTCTTGCCACTCGCCCGTGGTCTTGGGCCGATCAGAGTCGTCTCTTTGAATGATCGTGTCAATCCGCTTGGTAGCAGCCTTATTGCGATCGTTGGGAGCGTTACTGGTTGTCAACACCAAGAAGCCCACCAAAACCACTGATAAAATCTGTTTGATTGATAGTCTAGCCGCTATCGATCTAAAGAAGCTCATGGCTTGATTGATGCAGTTTTTCATGATCAGATATTTGAAATAATCAGAACAGTAATTCGAGAAAGAAGGGTCAAAAATTTTCCTAAAATCTATGCATTGAATGCTGAAAGAAAGTGAATTAAAGACCCGACTCATTTCACGAACACAATAAGGCTATCCACCTCAAAATCATGACTCCTCTATCAGAGGGGATAGCCTGGAAAAAAGCATAAATTTTTGCAAAATGGAGAATTTTACACTACTGCTTTTGAAATCTATCTTTTGATGTTTGTGTCTTTCCTAAGGGAAAGATAGTCATCCAAGAATAAAAAGCTATAAAAATGGGATGCTGAATTGACTAGCATCCCATCTCTGATTCAAATGGCTAGAGCAGCGAATTTAATCTGCCTAAGCTTTTTGGTTGATGGCGTGGAGACCGCACTCTTTCTTACCGGCGTCTTCCCACCACCAGCGGCCTTCGCGCTCGTGCTGGTTGGGGAGGACGGGGCGCGTGCAGGGCTCGCAGCCGATGCTGACAAAGCCGCGCTCGTGGAGCGCGTTGTAGGGAACCTCGTAGGAGCGGATGTACATCCAGACGTCAGCCGAGGACCAGTTGGCCAGGGGGTTGAACTTGATCAGGCTGCGATCGCCGCTAGAAAAGGCTCCATCCACCTGCACGACCGGCACGCTGGCGCGGGTCGAGGGGTTTTGGTCCTTGCGCTGACCCGTGATCCAGGCGTCGAGGGTGCCCAGGTGACGACGCAGGGGAGCCACCTTGCGCACGTTGCAGCACTCCGTGTGGCCGTCTTCGTAGAAGCTAAACAGACCCTTTTCGCGCACCAGCGCCTCCACGGCTCCGCTCTCCGGATAGATCACGTCAATGGTGATGCCGTAGTGCTTGCGGACTTTTTCGAGGAACTGATAGGTCTCCGAGTGCAGGCGACCCGTGTCCAAGCTGAAAACCTTGAAGGGCTTGTTGAGACGATGGGCCATGTCGATCAAGACCACATCCTCTGCGCCACTAAAGGAGATAGAGAGGTTGTCAAACAGGCTCAAGGCCCGCTCTAAAATTTTTTGGGGGCTCTGGTTGGTGAGCTCCGCCTCTAGGCTGGGGATATCGAGGTCGGACAGGGTCTGCCCAGGGATCTGCGCCATGATGTGTCTCTTGCAGGAAAGGATCGTTTAGTGCACATCACATTCTATCAAGCGGTGGTTTCTGGCAGGTGACAGACCCCGGCAACCCTTGCCAGCAGCTTGCTTGAGCGGCGAAACCCACAGAGTCTAGGACTTGCTGGGAGTTGTGACTCCCAGGCCTTCTAGCTGGCGCAGCTGCTGGGACTGGGCCGCGAGGCGATTTGAGAGGCGATCGCTCACCAGCTCGCACAGTTCAAAGATCAGCGGCTCAGCAATTTCGTAGTAGACGCTCACGCCCTGGGGGGTTCGCGACACGATGCCCGCCTGGGCCAAGATCTTGAGGTGCTTGGAGACGTTGGCTTGGCCCAGGCCAGTTTCTTCCATGATTTCAGTGACGTTTTTGGAGCCGGACTTGAGGGCGCACAGCACCTGGAGGCGGCTCAGCTCAGACAGGACTTTGAAATAATCAGCAACTTGGCTCAGGGCGGCAGGAGGCAGAGACATAGCGTTTGGCTGGGGCGGTCTAAAGGGGCAATAAAGAAATTCACTACTATAAAGTAGTATAGCTAACTAATAGAGCTTCAAGGTATCTGGTTAAACGTCAGCACGATCGCCTGCTGAGAACAACTTTCTGTGGTTAGAGATAGCGGGCGATCGCCCTCAATAATCTGTGCGTTTAAAAATAGCTAAAAAGAATCTGAAACCTGCTCAGAGCTGGGGCTGAGAGTCTTAGGCTCAAAGGGGACTAGAGTTTGCTCTGGCAGGCTCTGTTGCGAATTCTAAAAATACTTGAAGCAGGACTTACAAGTCATACTCGTTATGAGTACGATATGACAATCTGACCAAACCAATCAGTGCTCGCACCCCCCTACCACAGGAGTCACGACCAGAATGAGTGAAGAGAAAAAGCTCACAACAGCGACCGGTTGCCCCATTTTTGACAACCAAAACTCTATGACTGCCGGCCCGCGGGGGCCGCTGCTGATGCAGGATGTGCAGCTTTTGGAGCAGATGCAGCAGTTCAACCGGGAGCGCATTCCAGAGCGGGTCGTCCACGCCAAGGGGTCTGGGGCCTACGGCACCTTCACGGTGACCCGGGCGATTCCGGAATACACCAGAGCCAAGCTTTTCTCAGAGGTGGGTAAGCAAACCGAAGTCTTCTTGCGCTTCTCGACGGTGGCTGGAGAGCGGGGCGCTGCGGATGCAGAGCGCGATGTTCGCGGCTTTGCTCTCAAGTTCTACACCGAGGAAGGCAACTGGGATCTGGTCGGCAACAACACGCCGGTGTTTTTCATTCGCGATCCTCACAAATTTGCGAATTTCATCCATACCCAGAAGCGCCATCCCCAAACCAATCTGCGAGACGCCAACGCCCAGTGGGACTTTTGGTCCTTGAATCCGGAGTCTCTGCACCAGATCACGATTCTGTTTAGCGATCGCGGTCTGCCCGCTAGCTACCGCCACATGAACGGCTACGGCAGCCACACGCTTTCTTTTGTCAATGCTCAGGGTGAGCGCTTCTGGTGCAAGTTCCACTTCAAGACCCAGCAAGGGGTGAAGTGCCTGACCGGCGAGGAGTCGGCCAATCTGATCGGCGTCGATCGCGAGTCTCACCAGCGGGATCTCTTCACAGCGATCGAGCGGGGCGAGTTTCCCAAGTGGACGGTGAAGATTCAGGTGATGACCGAGGCTCAGGCTCAGACCTTCCAGTGGAATCCCTTTGACCTGACCAAAGTGTGGCCCCACAGCGATTTTCCGCTGATGGAGATCGGGGTGCTGGAGCTAAACCGCAACCCGGTCAACTACCACGCCGAGGTGGAGCAGGCGGCCTTCGGTCCGGGGTCTTTTGTGCCGGGGATCGGCCCGAGCCCGGACAAGGTTTTGCAGGCGCGGCTGATGTCCTATCCCGATGCGCAGCGCTACCGCATCGGCACCAACTACCAGCAGCTGCCGGTCAACCAGCCGCGCTGCCCGGTGATGCACTACCAGCGCGATGGCGCGATGTCGGTGGGCTACGGCGGCAGCAGCCCCAACTACTATCCCAACAGCGACGACAGCGCCCCCAAGGAGGCCCCGGAGTATCGGGAGCCCGGTCTGCCCCTGGGGGATGTGGTGGCCGATCGCTATGAGTCCCGGGATCAAGATGACTACACCCAGCCCGGAAATCTCTGGCGGATCTTCTCAGAGGAGGAGAAAAACCGCACGGCCCAGGCGATCGCAGGGGCGCTGGGATGCGCTCGCCAAGATATCCAAATGCGTCAGCTGTGCCACTTCTTCCGCGCCGATATGGACTATGGCCAGCGGGTTGCGCGGGCGCTGAATATCGAAATCGATCCGGCAATGCTGCAACAAAATCAGCAAAATCACCCTCAAGCGGTTCAGTCATAGCGTTGGCTGCTTGAGAGATCTCTCTAAAAGAGAGTTTTAAGAGAGATCTGGAAGGGCGATCGCTTTCTGACATATCAGAGGGCGATCGCCTCTAATTTTGAAAGATATAGAGAACCTTGGGAATAAACGCTCTGATCACCTGAAAGACTTACTCAACGCTTCCCTTATCTGCGGCTCTAATCGACTGAACCCATTGAGCTAGTTGAGTTAAGTAGATCAATGGGTTCAACAGAAATATGAGCAGCAGTTGAATTAATTAAGATCTAATCAATTAAAAGAAGATCTAACCCATTAAAAGGTAAAAGTACCTCGCAGAACGCCAATATAGAGAGGCTTATTGTCGGCGTTGTGGTCAGGCTGGGTGATCAGGAAAAAGCCGGGGGTAAGCGAGAGGCGATCGCCCACGGGAAAGCGGTAGAACGCCTCAATGTGTAGCGAAGTTCCGGGGTCTGTCGCGTCGTCCCCCAGACTGTTGCGGATGACCTTAGGCGGTTGACCAACCAGCAACCCTGCCAGATCTCCCTCCTGACCAATGTCCCGCACCGCTGCCATCAATGCCCACGTGAAGAGATCGGCGCTGGGCTCATCTGGCAGATCAGAGGCGATCGCCCGTGTCCAGCCCAGACGCGCCCCTAGGGTTGTCTGGGGGCTGATGTTCCAGGCGATCTCTCCCCCCAGGGAGTCACCGATCAGATCGTCGGCGTCCTCCCCAAAGGGCTGATTGGCCAGATTGCTGCCGGTGCCTGTAGAGACATTGTTGTAGGTGTGAAGGTAGCTCAGGGCGAGGCTCACCGCCTCACTGGGCTGGAGCGTGAGCTGGGCGATCGCGCTGTAGGGGCTCTGGGTCAGGCCAGTTTCGGGTGTGCTGGGGTCGCTGGCGACGTAGCCCAGAGACAGCGTGGCAGCTTCGCTGAGGCGATGGGTAATGCCCAGCCCGGCCCCTTCGCCCTGCCGCCGAATCGGATTTTCGCGGCCAAAGGTAGAGATAGAGCCGTCCTCGCTGCCGCTGAAATCGGGGTTGATCGTGGGGAGCAGATCGCCAACGCCGGTGCCGACCGCTCCCAGGCTGATCGTGGTGCGATCGCCCACGGGAAACTCATAGCCCAACTCGTCGAGGGTGACCTCATTGTCATCAGCGCCATCAAAGCCCAAATTGCCCATGGGGGTGCCGGTGACCGCGTCGAGCTCTGGAACGCTGCGGCCCTGAAGCGTGATCTCTAACTCATCGGAGCCAGAGAAGCTGGCCTCTAGGGTCAGCTCAACCCGATCGCCCAAAAAGAGATTTCTGGGAATGGCGCGATCGCCGTCATCAGCCCGCGATCGCCCCCAGATGCCCCCCAGCCCAAAGATCGCCTGACCCTCCAGCTCGGCCGTAGACGAAAAAGTCTGGCGCTCCAGAGTGGCAGCGCGCGCTTCCAAGTTAGAGACTGGCTGCCCCAGACCCGCGAGCTCTGCCGCAAATGTCGCCTGAAGTCTCTCCAGAGCCGCGAGCTCATCGGTGGTGAGCGTGGCCCCATTCTGGATCTGCTGCTCGATGCGGGCGAGACAATAGCTCAGCCCCACCGCAAAGGCGCTTCGGGACAGGGGCGCGTCGCCTGCGTAGGCGTCCGCTGGCAGACCGGCAAAGCAGCCGTGACGCTCCGCCAGCTCCCCAAACGCCTGAAACTCCCAGCTGCTGGGGGCGATCGCGTCTAGCTGGTGGACACTCTGCCAGCGATCGCGGGGGCGAAAGAGGGCTGGGTCCGGCTGAGGAATGGGCGGCCACGAGTCCATCGAGGCAAGGCGATCGGCTTCTGGAGAAAGGCTCGGTTCTTGGGCCAGGACGGTTTGGGGCAGGAGGGAGGGAGATAGACAGCCCAAAAAACTTAGGGCGATCGCGGCACGCTTCACGGTTCTAAAAATCAACCAATCGTGAGGGGACAAACGAACAAAGGAAAGAGATGGCAAAAAGAGAGAAAATCAGGCAAATGTTTAGCGACTGACAAGACTGGCTTGGAGGCGCTGTTCACAGAGGTGCAGCAGGGCCTCGGTGGTGTGTTGGCGTCCGGGAATCTGGGTGCTGAGGGAGATATGACGCACGAGGGTAAGCGTCTTGTAAACGGCGATCGCCTCGGCCAGATCGGGGCTGGTGAGACGACAAAATGACGCTGTGATGGCGGTTTCTCGCGCGAGAAAGGCATCCGGATCGCCGAGGGTGCGCAGCCCCTGCTCGGTGAGATGGGCAATGAAGTTGCCGATATCCAGGGCAGGGGATCCCTCACAGTAGAGATCTAGATCCAGCAGATAGAGGCGATCGCCGCTCACCAGCACCTGATCGCTGTAGAAATCTCGATGAATGCCGCAGGTTTTGCCTTCTCGGAGAGACTGACTCAGGGCTGCGCACTGGGCATAGATCCTGTCTAAGCGTCTCGCCCATTGAGGAAAGTCTCGGCTCACCTGGGTGAGGCGCTGCGCTAGGATCGCCAGCTCATCGGCTAGGGTATGACGTCGCTGGGACAGAATGCCGGTTTGGTGCAGCTTGTGGGCGATCGCGGCGATGGGGGGCGCAGCCCAGGCTCCCTCGGCGGTGGGCAACACCTGAGTTGCCGAAACGCCGGGAACCTTGCGCTGGAGCCACATTTCCCACGGTGGAATTATGCCGAGAGGCTCTGGGACCGACAGGCCGTCGGGACTCTGGTCATCGAAGCCCTGCTGCCAAAGGGCCTGTTGCAGCGTATAGCTTTTGCGATCGAGGCCTTTGGCGCGAATTTTTCCCAAAATGGCGAGAGTTTTGGGTGAGGTGACGTTTCCAGATCGCGAGGTAGAAAGTTCTAAGTGATACTCGATCAGGCAGCGTCTCCCGACCTTGTGGCGCACGAGGCGCGCGGCGGTGACTCGGTGGTCTGCGAGGGCCGGGATCTGCTGCTGAATCTGCGCTTGGGCGATCGCTGGATCCAGGGCATCGGCCAAAAAGGGGATGGCTGGATCGAGATTGGGGGGACTGAGAGAAAGCGTCACTAGAGCCTCCAATAGCTGAACTGAGGGCGCTGGAATCCTAAGAGGGAGCTGAGGTGCGATCGCGGCGGACCGCAGACTGCATTTGGTAGAGCGTGGCGTAGTGACCGTTGCGGGCCATGAGTTCTGCGTGGGTGCCCTGCTCCAAGATCTCTCCTCCTTCCAGATAGACAATCACGTCAGCGCGGGTGGCGGTGTGGAGATCGTGGGTAATCAAGAAAGTCGTGCGATCGCGAGAAATGCGTCGCAGCGCCTCCATCACAGCCTGCTCATTGGCCTGATCCAGGCCCGTGGTCGGCTCATCCAAAATCAAAATCGGCGTGTTGCGGATGGCGGCCCGCGCAATGGCGATGCGCTGGCGCTGGCCGCCTGAGAGCGTGGTGCCGCGCTCTCCCACGGGCGTGTCATAGCCTTCGGGGAGCGCCTGAATAAAGGAGTGGGCGTTGGCCAACTGGGCGGCGGCGATGATCTCCTCCTCGCTCACCTGGGGAATGCCGTAGGCGATGTTTTCGCGGATTGTGGCGGCAAAGAGCAAACTATCTTGCAGCACCACGCTGATCTGGGGCCGCAGACTGTCGAGGGTATAGTCCCTCAGGTCTCTTCCATCGATGCGAATGGATCCGGCAGTGGGGTCATACAGGCGCAGAAGCAGGCTCATCAGGGTTGATTTGCCGCTGCCCGAGGCTCCCACCAGGGCGACTTGCTGACCGGGCTCGACGTGAAGGCTAATGCCTTTGAGGATGTCGTGGCCCGGCTCGTAGGCGAAGCGGACCTGATCGAGGGTGATGGCTCCGTGGAAGGGCTGGGCTGGCTGGGCGCCGGGGAGATTGTAGACGTCGGGCTCCTCGTCGAGCAGATTGAGAATACGTTCGCCGGAGGCGGCGGCTTTGGCGAGGCGGCCAGTGTATTTCGCGAAATTCTGGACGGGTTTAAAGGCGTTTTTGAGATAGGTGAGAAAGACGATCACGTCTCCGGGGCTGAGGGCGTCCCGCAGGACGAGCCGGGCGCTGTGCCACAGGACCAGAGCCGTGCCGATGGCGATCACCACATCCACCGTGCGCTCGAGGTGGGCGGCGAGGCGCTTGGTCTCGACGCTTTCTTCGAGGCTGCGGCGATTTTGCTGAGAGAAGGTGTCGGCGAAGGCGTCTTCGAGGGAGAGGGCCTGGACGAGCTTGATGGCGGCGATCGCCTCGGCAGCGGTGGCGGCCACGGCTCCCTCGCGCTTGCGCTGCTGGAGCGAAGACTGGCGAATGCGATCGCTCAGGCGGGTTGCGGCTAGCCAGAAAAAGGGAAAAGTCACCAGGGACAGCAGGGTGAGATTGGCATCGAGCCAAAACATCACCACAACCATCCCCAGCAGCGTCAAAAGGCTGACCACCAGGGGCAGGGCGGCGGTGATCAAGATTTCCTGGAGGCGGCTGGCGTCACTGCTGACCCGGACGATCAGGTCGCCGCTGCGGGCGCGGGTGTGGTATCGCAGGGACAGGCTCTGGAGGTGCTGGTAAAGCTGGTTGCGCACGGTGGTCATCACCCGGCTGCCGATGATGGCGAGGCTGACGGTGCTCCAGTAGGAGGCGATCGCCCGCAGACCCGTGATCCCGACGACGCTGAGGGCCGAAAAGGTGAGCAGAACCACCGGATCTAGAGCCTCAAAGCCTGGCAACCTCGGGGAGTCGCCGCCCTGGGCCGGGATCAAAACGTAGTCGAAGACAAGCTTGAGGGGCCAGGGCTCCAGGACTCGCAGCCCGACGTCGGCCCCTAGGGCGATCGCCGACAGCCACAGCCAGCCCTTCTCGGCGCGGATGTAGGGCCAGAAGCGGTGCACCACGCGCCCAAGGCCGGGGACCGCCTGACGAACGGATGCAGAGGTTACCATTGCTTGCCTCCTGAGGCGAGGCTCGAAACCGCTGGTTGACTCTGGGCCAGGGCCAAAATTCGCTGGGCGACGGCGTCCCAGGTGTGGCGCTGGATCACGGTGCGGCGGGCAGCCTGACCCAGGCGCTGACGCAAATCGGGCGATCGCCACAGGTGCTCGAGCGTCTCGGCCAGGGCCACCGAATTCCCCGGCGGACAGAGCACACCATTGACCCCTGACTCGATCAGCTCCTCGATCTGGCCTAGGCGACTGGCCACCACCGGCAGACCAGCGGCCATGTATTCATAGACCTTGAGCGGCGAGAAGTAGAACCGATCGCCTGCGGGATAGGGCGCGATCGCCACGTCCATGGCAGCCAGCAGGCCCGGCACCGCCTCCGGCGCCACCGCCCCGGTAAACTCCACCGCCTCGGCGAGGCCGCGATCGCGAATATCGCCCTTGAGCGTCTCTCCCTCTGGCCCGTCGCCCACCAGCAGCAGCCGCGCCTCCGGCACCCGCGCAATCAGGGTTTCAAACGCATCAATCAGGTGGGGAAGACCGTGCCAGGGCTTGAGGGTGCCCACAAACCCGACGGTGAAAGCCCCGCTGGTCTGGGGCGCGGGCGGCTGGAGCGTCTGGGCAAAGCGCTGGGGATTGACGCCGTTGGGCACCACGTGGATCGGGCGATCGCCCCCGGTCCGCTCCTGGAGGTAGCGCTTCACCTCCGCTGAGACGGCGATCAGGGCCGTCGCGCTCCCAAAGGCCCGCTCCGCCACCTGTTCGGCCTCCTGGCGGTGGACCAGACCCCGGTGCTCGGCCTGCTCCTCGATCAGCGGCGCATTCACCTCCAGCAGACCGGGAATTCCCGCTGCCTGGGCGTAGGTCATCGCGCCGTAGCTCCATAGGGAATAGCGCTCATACACCAGGTCAAAGGGACCGGCGAGACTCAGTTCGAGGGTGAGATCGGGATTGATGGAGAGGGCGATTTCTTCGCGCGTGGCGCGATCGCCCCGGGGGATGGACGGCAGACGGCAGAGGGGAATATCTGCCAAATCGGGAGGAGCCGATCCCCCCAGCCGCGTCGCAAACAGCATTACCTCAGCCCCTTGATGCAAAAAGGCCCGCAGAATTTCCTGAACGTGAATGGAGCAGCCCTTTTGACCAAAGACAGGTACGCCGGGGTCAGCGCATACATAGGCAATTCGCATGATCGCAATTTCTTCTTAGATAAGTCTTGATGTGAGTCTCAAATTTGTTTCATGAGACGCTGACAGTGCTGGGAGAGGGTGCGTCGTTTAGTAGGTCGGTGGACTCGCTAGCAGCAGGGGACGCTCCCGATAGCCCAAAGCGCGATCGCAGCTGGGCCGCATTGCGATGAATGTCAAACTGAGCTTCTAGATTTTCGCGGGCTCGGGCGGCCAAAGCAGTGCGCAGAGGGGCGTCCTGGAGCAAGCGCTCGAGGGCGGTGGCGAGGGCGGCGGCGTCTCCCTGGGGCACCAGCAGCCCCGTGATCTCCGGCTGGACCACCTCCGGAATGCCGGTCACATCGGTGGCCACGCAGGGCGTTCCCAGGGCCATGGCCTCCAGCAAGACCGTCGGCAGGCCGTCGCGGTTACCGTCCTGGCCGATGATGTAGGGCGCGGCGAACACGGCGGCCTGCTGGAGGTGCTGAAAGACTTCGCCCTGGGGCCGGGGACCGAGAATTTTCACCCAGGGCGTCAGACCCAGGGTGGTGATCTGGGACTGGAGAGCCGCTTCGAGGGGGCCGGAGCCGATGATCTCGCAAGAGAAGGGAAGGCCGCGCTGCCGCAGGCGATCGCAGGCCTCGATCAAGACTGAAACTCCCTTTTTCTCCACCAGGCGACAGACAGAGAGAATGCGGGGCGATCGCGCTTCGGGAGACTGGTAGGGCAGGCGCTCGAGGGGCAGGCCGTTGTAGATGCGCTCGACCTTGGCGGCGGCCTCACCGTAGCGATCGCGCAGATAGGCCACGTTATAGTCGCTGACGGTGATCACGGCGGCGGCATCTTGGAGCTTGCGGGTGAGATCGGCGGGGTCGATGCTGTCGTGAAAGATATCTTTGGCGTGGGCTGTGAAGGTGTAGGGAATGCCGGTGAAGTGAGCGGCTAGACGGGCCACGCTGGTGGCCACGGTGCCAAAGTGGGCGTGGAGATGAGAGATCTCTTTGCGAATGATTTCCCGCGCGAGCCAAGCCGCCTGATAGACGGTACTGGCTCTCTCTCCTTCGGCGGCGGCCAGCTTTTGCCAGAACTGGGGAATGAGCTGACTGGCCTCTTGCAGCTCTGCCCAAAAATAGCTCGCTGCGGTGGGCGCATCGCTGGTGAGGCAAGGGCTGACGCGCCCCTGGGTGGGTTTGCGCAGATAGGTGACGGGGGCGCGCACCTGGGCAATGATGTCCTGAAAATGGGTATCCGACGGGGGACGCAGCGCGAATATCTCAATATCTAAGCCAGCCGCCTCATGGGCCAAGATCTCCTGAACCACAAAGGTTTCAGAGTATCGAGGATAGCGCTTGAGGACATAGCCAATTCGCGGAGAGAGAGTAGATACGCGGCTCATGAATCACTTCAAAGGTTCAAAAGGACAGACCCAAAGCGCCGGAACTCAGGAAGGAAGCCGTTTCCGACGCCGTTGGTCAACAAGAGGCTTGGGCAAAAGATCGGGGGATGAAATTAAGAGACTTCTTGGGCAGGGTGATGCTTTGCCAAGATCTGAAGAATGCGCTGGGGTAAAGCCTGCAAGCCCTGGAGATTCAGGCGATCGCGGCCTTTCGGCGTCTCTCTGGGCTGCTGGAGCCACTGGGCGATCGCCTCGGGCGTTACCCGATCCGGATGCAGCATGCTGATGAGCCCCATTTCTGTCAGGCGCTCAGCCCGAATGAGCTGCTCCTGGCGGGGCTGCACCCTGGGCACGATGAGCGCCTGCTTCTCAAAGGAGAGAATTTCGCAAACCGTGTTGTAGCCGCCCATGGCAATCACGCGATCGGCCTGATCTAGCAGCAGCGTCGGTTCCTCCACATAGTCCAGCACCCGCAGGCGGGGATTGCTCTGTCCGTAGAGAGAGATTTTTTGGCGTGCCTCCGCTGGCATGAAGGGACCAGTCACAATGATGCCGTTGGTGTTGGGTGGAAGCTGCGCCTGAGCAAAAGCCAGAGCCAGATTCGCGCCGTCTTGGCCGCCCCCAACGGTGCACAGAACCAGCTCGCCGGGCGGCAGCTGCAAACTGTGGAGCAGATCGTAATCTCGGGGGCGGGCGTGCTGGAGGCGATGCCGCTGATCGAGATATCCCAAATGGTGAACTTTGGCCGTGACATCCGCTGGGAAGCCGTAGGCGGCGGTGATGTCATAGACTTGGGCGTCGCCGTACACCCAAACCTCATCGTAGTAGGTGCGAATGGCTTCTTCGTTGGCGTCCCGCTGCCAATCTCGCTGGATGGTGCTGGGAGCGTCAAGGATGTCGCGCAGCCCCAGAATGCAGCGAGTGTGGCTGTGCAAATGCAGCCATTCGAGGGCCAAATCGAGCTCTCGCACAGCGCCCCGAGGCACATTGTCAACGATGAAGATATCGGGCTGAAACGCCTGGAGAGCGCTACAGATCACCTGCGATCGCAGGCTAATAATTTCTGCTAGGGAAATCTCGAGACGGCGGGATTGATACTGGCCGTCGGTGTGCTTGTAGAGCGCAGGAAGGGTGAGGCAGTCTACGCCGGGGGGTGTGGGCAGGCTGCTGGCGTCCCGCATGCCGCTGATCATCAAAATATCAGCCTGGAGATCGGAGTCTCCCAAGGTCTGGGCGATCAGCAGATTGCGTCGCTTGTGCCCTAGGCCCATGGTGTCGTGGGAGTACAGGGCGATCCGCCAGCGTCGGGCGGGGGAGGGGCTGTTTTGCGTGGAGCGTGGTGAGGAAGCACCTAGCCGGAGCGGCGGGCTGGAGAGAGGTTGCGGAGCGTCACAACAAACAGGGGGCAAAAGTTTGTTCATCGGAACCTCGAAATAGATAACAAAGTGGGAAAATGAGCGATCGCGGCTAGAGAAGGCAAAAGGAACCGATGGGAGATGCCGTCTGGCGGGCTGACAGGACGCTGCTGTGGCCGCATAAATCATTGGACTGGTTCACAGACAGCACGGTTCAACATCTACCTTTTTGCAGAGTTTGCTGCTGTCTGTCTCAATCTTGGGAAATAAACTAAAAATGTTGGCTTGCTGTTAGTAACCCCTTGCTTTGAAGGTTTTGTGTCGAAAGTTTTTTGTCAATTTTTCCTTGCTTCTCTCGTGTTTAAGAAGAGATTAACGTATTTCTTTGATCCCGTCTACCCAGGAAAATGACTTTAAATTTCTAATCTAGAAAAACATTTAATGCACTGGAACAAAATTGAAGAGTTGTTCGTCTAGGCGAGATTGTAAAACTCCAAAAGCTCAGTTTTACAAGGATTCTAGGCAGTAGTTCAAGTTTTAATTTTTTGAAATTTTAATTAAAGCTTTAGAAAGTCAACAATTGATAATTCATGATTGGTTGTGTTTTAATCTATTAATTGATATATCCAATCGGTTTGGGTATTGAATGTGATCAAGAGTTGATAAATTCTTATTCCTAGAAACGAACAATCTTGAAAAATATAAGAAGCTAGGGTATGGCTGCTGGTGTTGAGTTTCTCCGAAGGCCAAAGACTGCGGGAATCTGCCTGAAAAAGAGGGTGGGTAAGGCCGCGCGGTACTAGGCTGTTGGGGAGATATAGTAGAAGCGGGAGACGTGCGATCGCCCGAGTTTTGTTGCTCAGCTTGCTCAGCCTCTGGGGCTCGTCTTTTCTGTGTTCTTTGTTCTCTGGCCTTCTTACCTCATTTCCCAATGACCCAAACGCCTACTGCTGCCGTGCTGCGCGCAACCCATCCAGCGGACGACTTCCGAATGACTTTTGCGCCCCTGTCCCTCGAGGAGGTGTATCGCCTAGCGGACGATCAGGCGAACGGCGCGATCGTGGTGATGAGCGGGATGGTGCGCAACCAAACGGACGGTAAGCCGGTGGTCGCCCTGGAATATCAGGCCTACGAGCCGATGGCGATCGCGGTGTTTCAGCAAATCGCTGCGGAGATCCGCCAGTTCTGGTCCCAGGTGACCCACGTGGTCATTCACCACCGCACGGGCAAGCTCTCCATTGGAGAGGTGAGCGTTTTGGTGGCGGTGGGCTGCCCCCACCGGGGCGAGGCGTTTGCGGCCTGCAAGTATGCCATTGACACGCTCAAGCACAACGCGCCGATCTGGAAGAAGGAACATTGGCAGGACGGCTCGAGCAGCTGGGTCAGCATTGGCGCGTGTGAGCAGTCTGAGGTGGGCTGCTGAAGGGAGCGGTAGCAGTCTTGTCGCCAAGGCTGAGCCTGTATGATGTTGGGGAAAAAGGGCGAGCTGGTGACGAGTAATGACCGATCCCGAAACTGAGAAATCCAAGCTAGACCAACAAGTCGATCGCAACATTGTCAACGTTGAACCCGGTACGTTGGCCCTTGTGGTCTTTGCTTTCTTACTGCTGCCGCTGCTGCTAGCCGGCTTTTTTCTTCAGTAGAGCGCGATCGCCCCTTAGAGGAGTTTTGGGGCGTCTGGAATACGTTTGTTAGAGGCGATCGCCTTCAGGGATTCCCATTGGTGCGCAAGCCGCGATCGCCCTTATTCACTCGATGCATGGTTCTCCAGGGACCTCTGACCTGAGGCTTGGAGACTTTGGCGTGTGTGCGATCGCGGCAAATAGCCAAGATTGCCTCAATTTTGGTTTGGCTACCAGCATGGATCAAGCGGCGTATCTGCTGCTCTGTGAGAGAAGTGCGTGTTTGCTCTGTGAAAGGTCAAAAACGCTAAATCCTAACTCAGTAATTTCTGAATTTCAGTAATAGTTTTGATACTCTCTTATCGGTATTGATAAAACCAAATATAAGGCTTTGAGCAAAAAAAGAGTCAAGAATATTGTTCTTGTTAAGCTTTGTATTTTCACCCTATCTCTTTAGTTATACCTTCGAGAATTAGTGGTTTCTAGCTAAGGGTTGATTGAGAATGAATGGCAGGTGACTACTGTGAGGAAAGAACGGTCAGAGAACCTGATTTGTTCCTTCATGAGAGAAGGCAAAACTGAATAGATTTTGACAAGATTGTTCAAGTTGAATACTCAACTGAGAGAGGAGAAAAACTGTGAAGCTTTCTAATCTGACCAAGCTAATGGGTATTGGTTTGCTGTCCATCAGCCTTGGTGTGTTGCCAATGGCTCAGAGCGCCTCAGCCCAAAACGCACCTGAGGACACCACTCCTTCAGCCGATGTGCAAGCAAATGATGCTTTTGACTGGGGATGGTTAGGCTTGCTGGGCCTGATTGGCTTGGCAGGACTGGCAGGCAAGAAGCGGGATGACGATGTCCGCTATCGCGAACCTGAGGTCCACCGCACGACGGGCACTGGCACTAGCTACCGCGACTAGATTGAGCGGCGTTTATTGCTGTGACTTTGTGTTGTAAAACCTTCCAACCAACCTAAGAGGCTAACAAGCCTCTTTTTTGTTGCGTTTCTATAAAAACCATTGAACTAAATATTAAAAAATACTTGAGATATGCAAGGGTTGATATTTAATCTCGCCAAAATATATCTGTGCAGCTTTTTGCTGCCTTTGAGGAGCGATACCCCTAAATTGAATGAAACCTTATGCCCTGCTTGCTTCTTAACCAGAATTTTACTAAGGATTCTAAGTGAACCGACACATTAATTCCTATACGCCATCTGAGCGAAGAGCGATCATGGCAAATCGTGTACAAGAAATTATAGAATCTAAAGGAGGATACTTTGATAAAAGTTCATATGTAAATAAACGTACACTAATAAAAATTAAATGCTCAGAAAGTCACGAATGGGAAACCAATCCAAGCTCAGTCCTCGCTGGCTCTTGGTGTAGACAATGTTGGAATAAAAACCATGCTGGCAAACATCTGAAACTCTCTGATGGCTTGGATCAAGCTAAAAAAATTGCATCTAGCCGAGAAGGAGAGTGTTTATCAGATAACTATGTTTCTGCTGCTACCCCAATGACTTGGAAGTGTTTGAATGGTCATCAGTGGCGGGCAGCATTTTCAGATGTTAAGAAAGGAACTTGGTGCCCTGAGTGTAACTTAGGTGTTCGAGAACGCCTATGTCGTCACTATTTTGAAAGTATAACTGGCTGTAGCTTTCCAAAAATTAGGCCGAAATGGCTTACAAACTCCTTTGGAAATCGTATGGAGCTTGATGGCTACTGCGAGCCCTTAAAAATAGCTTTTGAGCATCAAGGATCGCAACACTATGACGAGGTGCCTTATTTTAGTCGATCCTTGGATGCCTTTGCTAGAAGAATTGAAAATGATCGACAAAAAATTGAATTATGCGCTCAAAACAACGTATTGCTAATTTTAGTGCCATTTTATATTGATAGAAATGATTTGGCTGCCTGGATATACAGAAGATTAAGTGAAACTTTGCCTACATCAACTCTTAAGCAAATTCATCACAATAAAGACTGTGCTTACCTCCCTAGTTCAGAGCTTAGAGAGCTGCAAGCAATTGCCCGCGAAAGAGGTGGTGAGTGTCTATCTAAACAATATTTAGGCACAACCAAAAAACATCGTTTTCGTTGTGCCAAAGGCCATGAATGGGAAGCAACAGCCTCTAACGTAAAAATCAGAACATGGTGCCCAGATTGTAAGCCAGAAAGAATTGGAAAGAGCAATAGAAAGCACTCTGTGGAAACAATGGCGTTGATAGCCGCAGAAAGAAAGGGAAAGTTCTTATCGAAAAGCTTTCAATCTGTAAATCATAAGTATCAATGGCAGTGTCAACAAGGCCATCTGTGGTTTGCTGCACCTACAGATATTATGAAGGGCACTTGGTGTCCAGAATGTTCTCGTGCTCGTCGCAAAGGATCAATCGAGGAAATGCAGCTGATCGCAAGCAGCCGTAACGGAAAATGTCTGTCAAATGTATACGTAAGTTCTCAAACAAAGCTTAGATGGCAATGTGCTTATGGTCATGAGTGGGAAGCGAGGCCTGACAACGTCAAAAACGTTGGTTCATGGTGTCCTATCTGCTTTGGCAGGAAGTAATCTTGAACATTCAAGTACTGCTGAATTTATTGCTTGAACTTTTCGGTAAAGAAATCACTTGCTCCAATACCTTATGAAATCGCGCGATTTTTAGCCTAGCCTGTTTCTTCGACGCGCTTTGCTTGGTAGTGCAGTTGCCCCAACTAAATCACCCAAGTGCACAGATTAGCTTGTGCCATCAAGTCCCTTGTGGCCTTCATTACTTTCAACGAAGCTAAGCTGAGATAAGCCATTACAGGGGTGAGTGCGATTTTATCGGTTTGAATAATGCTCTCTGGCATGACTAGAAGATGTAAACAATCAGTAACTTGTAAGCTATTTTCTAAATCCGGTCTCTTGCAAATATTTGGCTTACTCAAGCCCGACTTCTGCAAGCTGCCTAGCTGAACTAACTGCGGGACTGGACTTCGTTTAGTCGACGCTCTAGGAAGCGACGCTCACTGTCATTGGTAACCAGCTGTAGAGCCTGGGTATAGCTCTGGGCTGCTGCCTCGAATGCTCCGATGCGCCGCAATAGGTCTGCACGGGTCGCGTGAAAGAGATGGTAACTGTCGAGATCTGGGGTCAGCCTATCAATGAGATCTAGGGCTGCTTGAGGATGGTCTGCCATCGCGATCGCCACGGCCCGATTTAAGGTCACGATGGGTGAAGGCTGCGATCGCTCCAATACCTCATAGAGCCGCGCGATTTGCGCCCAGTCTGTTTCTTCGGCGATCGCCGCTTGACAGTGGAGAGCGGCGATCGCAGCTTGCAGGGCATAGACCCCCGTTCCGCCGCGCAGGGCCTCTTCGACCAAGGGTAACGCCTCAGCAATCTGTTGATGATTCCAGCGACTTCGATCCTGGTCTTCCAGCAAAATGAGATCGCCATCTGCATCTAGACGGGCTTCTCGCCTCGAATCATGGAGCAACATCAGCGCCACCAGCGCCGTGACCTCAGACGGGGGGTGAGGGGCCAGCAATTGTCGCAGCAGCTGCCCTAGCCGAATCGCCTCGGTGCAGAGATCGGCCCGCGCCATCAAATCTCCTTTGGTTGCCGCGTAGCCTTCATTGAAGATGAGATAAATGACTGCTAGTACGGCTTCTATCCGGAGGGGGAGATCAGTTGTTTCAGGCACTTTAAAAGGAATGCCCGCATGGCGAATCTTTCGTTTAGCGCGTACGAGGCGTTGCGCCATTGTGGCGGTCGGTACGAGAAACGCGCGGGCAATTTCGTCAGTTTCTAGTCCCCCCAGCATTCGTAGAGTCAATGCAACCTGAGTCTCGATCGCCAGGGCAGGATGGCAACAGGTGAAGATCAACCGCAAGCGATCGTCGGGAATCTCATCACTGTCA
This sequence comes from Geitlerinema sp. PCC 7407, assembly GCF_000317045.1. Classification (NCBI taxonomy): domain Bacteria; kingdom Bacillati; phylum Cyanobacteriota; class Cyanophyceae; order Geitlerinematales; family Geitlerinemataceae; genus Geitlerinema; species Geitlerinema sp. PCC 7407. Next base: position 2,221,599 of record NC_019703.1, on the reverse strand, counting down.
TAGGCGGGTTCCTCGCTCGCCGTTCCTAACTCGGATGCCGCGTAGGACTCCAGCTTTTCGGCCAATCGCGTTCGTCGTCGCAGGCGATCGATCGCTTTGTATCGAGCGGTTCGGATAATCCAGGCGCGGGGAAGATCGGGAATACCGCTGGTTTTCCACTGGTTAACTGCGGCGGCAAAAGCCTCTTGGGCTGCCTCTTCCGCCAGTTCAAAGTCTCCGATTAACCGAATCAAGATAGCGACAATACTTCCCCACTCAGTGCGGTATGTGTGTGCGATCGCTTGGGTGACATCTGCCTGTAGGGGTGAAGTCATAGCTGTCACGAAAAGACATCAAAGTTTTTTGAACTGGGTGTCGACGACAAGACAGAACAGTTGTACTATATAATTTGATTTATCTAAAGCTGTCGATCTGATCTGCTTTCCTTCGACTGACTTACAAAAGAGGCAAAGCTCGATCGTACTCATTGAAAAATTTTAGCGAGCTGTCGATTTGAGCAATCCCCGCTCGACTGACTGATAAAGGAGGCAAGCGCATGAAATATTTGCTGCTGATTTATACCGACGAAAACGTCCTGAGCGAAGCCGAACGAGAGCATTGCTATGGGGAATCAACCCAGCTCGCCCAAGAGCTCGACGCCAAAGGACAGTATCTCGCAGCCACTCCTCTCCATCCCGTGTCCACGGCGACGAGTGTCCGCGTGCGTGACGGCAAACCACTGGTAACGGACGGCCCATTTGCCGAAACCCGCGAACAGCTGGGCGGATTCTTCCTCGTTAATGCTCAGGATCTCGATGAGGCGATCGCGATCGCCTCTCAGATTCCAGGTGCGCGAGTGGGCACAGTTGAAATCCGTCCTGTGATCGAAGTTGCAGGCCTGCCAGAAACGACCGCGTTTTCTCGCTCTCTTTCCCTTTAGGCTGCCGATCGCCCCGATTCACTGTCCACAATCTCTTCCGAGAACCCGAGAACCAAGGAGATCTATATGCGATTTATGCTGCTCATGATTCCCAAGGGTTACGAGAATGCCGCTCCAGGAGCGATGCCGGATGCAAAGGCGGTTGAGGCCATGATGAAATACAACGAGTCTCTACAGGAGGCTGGTGTCCTGATTTCCCTAGAAGGGCTGCATCCGCCCTCCATGGGAGCGCGGGTAACGTTCAACGGCAGCGAACCAAAAATAACCGAGGGAGCTGCCTCAAATGGAAAAGAAGTGCTTGGCGGCTACTGGATGATTCAAGTGAACTCAAAGGAGGAGGCCATTGAGTGGGCTTCTCGCTGTCCTGCCGCAAGCAATGAGACGATCGAAGTCCGCCAGGTGCAAGAGTTTGAGGATTTCCCAGAGGATGTCCAGCAAGCCGCAGCCGAATTCACAGAGTCCTTCTCTCACTCCACCCCGACTAATCCCTCCACACCCCACGAAGCTGAGATTCGCCAACTGATTGCCGATCAGCAACGGGCCATTTCCAGCAAAGATCTAGAGAAAATCATGTCTCTCTATGCTGCTGATAGCGTGATTTTTGATGTCAAACCGCCTCTCCAAACCAAAGGTAAACAAGCGATTCGTCAGTTGTGGGAGGAGTCGCTGCCTTGCTTGCCAGACTCGTTTGACATGGAAACACAAGATCTCACTATTACGGTGAATGAGAACTTAGCGACCGCCCACTGGTTATTTCACTTCACAGGAGAACCAGATCATCCTGCGATGCAGATGTGGATGCGTGTCACCACCATATGCCAGAAAAATCAGGGTACCTGGCAGATTCTCCATGAACACATTTCAGCACCGCTCGATCCTGCCAACGCCTAGGCAGTTTCCTCTCTCACTCCACGACGTTGTCTATTGGATGAAATACAGGAATAGACCATGAAAATCAACTCTTACCTAATGTTCGATGGTAACTGTGAGGCAGCCTTCAAGTTCTATGAACAATGCCTCGGCGGCAAGATCACGACGATGATGACTCACAAAGAGGCACCCTCTGAAGAGGATGTTCCTCCGGGGTGGCACGACAAAATTATGCACGCCTGCCTTGAATTAGAAGATCGCCTCTTGATGGGGTCTGACTGCCCTCCGGAACATTTTGAAATACCTCAGGGTTTCTATGTGCAGGTCAGCGTTCCTGAACCCGCTGAGGCAGAGCGAATTTTTCATGCTCTTGCAGAAAACGGCAACGTACAAATGCCGATCGCCAAAACGTTTTGGTCTGTTCGTTTTGGCATGTTGGTTGATCAGTTTGGGACACCGTGGATGGTCAACTGTGAACAGGCCGCTTGAGCTCATGCTGGGTTTTTTGTCATTGCTTCTGAGGGATGAGTGATTTGTTATTCACAAATTGGCAGCTCACCAATCACCCACAAAGGACCGGTAACGAATAACCCATGATCCCAGTTTTAGAGCGATCGCAATCCTCCATCACGCATCACAAGGAGACAAAAATGGAATCCATTCAAACTGAACAAACCTCCTCTATGCTCGCTCAGCCTCAAAAAGAACATCAGTGGCTTCAGAAACTCGTGGGTGAGTGGCGCTATGAAACCGAAGCGCTCATGGGACCTGATCAACCTCCCGTGAAATCAACGGGGACTGAGACTGTGCGCTCCCTTGGAGCAGCTGAAAACTCCTCATCGGGCGCACTTTGGATACTGGCAGAAGGGCAAGGCGAGATGCCCTGTGCGGGGCACGCGACAACCCTGATGACCCTTGGCTATGATCCGCAGAAGCAGCGCTATGTGGGCACCTGGATCGGGTCCATGATGACTTATCTCTTCCACTATGAGGGTGAATTGGATGCTTCTGAAACGGTTCTAACGCTGAATAATGAAGGACCCTCGATGTCTGGAGAAAACAAGTTGGCAAAATACAAAGATGTGATCGAGTTCAAGGATGATCATCATCGGGTGATGACTTCCCACATGTTGGGCGACGATGGGCAATGGCAGCAGTTTATGACTGCCCACTATTGGCGCCAATAATGCTCAAAAAAAGGGCTTAGTCACTAGCGCAAGGGCTTCACTCCCATCATCAGGATGGTAATGACTGATTTCAGGCTGATTTCGCTCAAAGAATGATTCCTGATAGATAGATTTGATGGGAGTGAAGCCAACAAGCGATGGCCCAAAGAACTGCACTCTATTATTTCTAAGCCCCCTTGAGGTGACCCTTGGTAAATTCATTGACCTATCGCTGGCCAAAGTTGGGCTAAGCAATGGAATCAAGGGGCATCTGTTGGTTGTTTTAATCGGGACCTATTTTTGTAGTTAGGAGCGCTTGGCTAGTTTCTTCTGGACTTTTTTGAAGAGCTGCTGGACCCGGAGGCTCCAGATACGACGAGGCGTGAGCTCTGGGATGTCGCCTGCGTGGTCGCGCTGGTAGTCAAAGAAACGATTGATGTCGGTCAAGATGTGCTCTAGGCGCTGAATGATGTTGGCGGTGCGGTACTCTGCAAAGAACGTTTCAGGGATGTCAGGGATGGGCGATCGCACCGCGTCTAGAATGCGCTGGACGTCGTAGCCGGTGGCATAGCCGGCGATTTTTTGGCCATTGAATCCTGGATCAAAGTAGTCTGAGAGACCGCCATTAACGCTGGAGAAAACTTGGCATCCGCAGGCCATGGCTTCCATGGGCTGGAGGCCAAAGCCCTCGGTGACGCCCTGCTGTGCCCAATATTCTGCGGAGTCGTAGAGATAAACCTTGGCCCGATTAAAAAGACCGGGCAGATCTTCGACATAGCTCTCGACGACCTGGACGCTGCAAACCGCTTGGAGGGCGGGGATGAGCTGCTGGAGCAGATAGGTAGAGGATTTGCGCGCCTGAACCAGGACGTCGATATCGCGGGGCTGGTGGAGGTTGCAAAACTCGTCGGAGATTTGGTTGGGGAGGTAGTAGAGCAGGGAGTGGGGCGATCGCTGTCCCCAGTAGCCGAGGGTGTTGCGGCTGACGGTCACGATGGGGATGCTGGCCGGAAGCCGGAAGCCGTAGCCTGCACTGTGGGCATGGTAGATCACCTGCTGTCCCTTGAGCCGAGCGACCAGCTTGGGCACATCAAAGCCCCAGCTCACGACAAAAATCCCGTCGTCAAGCCGCTGCCCGGAGAGCAGATCGCCCAGAAACAGAACCCCCGCCTCGCGCTGGCGGTAGGTGACCACGGCGGCCTCGCACACCTGCTGAGCCAGCTGCAGCGTTTTCAGCTCGGCCCACAGGCCGCCACAGGCAAAGGGGCCACTGGTTCCCGGCACCAAAAAGTACAGTTTCCGCATACGATCGCGCTCTTTTGCCTCCAGGTTTCTCGATCGCCTTCGCAATTCTCTTGGGTTAGGAATAAGAGAGGTGGGAGCTGCTGGGTCTGTTTTGAGATAGCCAACGCGCTCTGAGAAGGAACCGCAGTTTTCTAGCCTACAACCTTTGGGAGAGTTTCCTGTGGGTGTCTCGCCAGAATCTGAAGAGATGCGGGGTATCCGCTGCATCCGGGAAAAGTCTGTCAGAATGAGACCCTAGACTCCTGTGCCCATAGCGCAGAGGAGTCGGACTGTTGCTACTGAACGCGATCGCGCATCCACTGACTCACTATGAAAGATTGGATCTTGCCGACCTTTGGAACCTTGGTCTTGTGGGGTTTTTGGGGATTTATTCCCAAGCTGACGACGCAATACCTGACGCCCCGCAGCGCCATCGTGTACGAGGTGATTGGCAGCTTGATCATTGCGCTGATGGTCTTGATTTCGCTGGATTTCCAGCCCCAGGTTCATCCCCGCGGCATTTTGCTGGCGCTCTCGACGGGCATGATGGGATTTTTGGGGGCGCTGATGTTTTTGATGGCGGTCTCTAAGGGGCCGGTTACGCTGGTTGCGCCTCTCTCTGCGCTCTATCCGGTGATCAGCGTGTTGCTGGCGGTTTTTCTGCTGAATGAGAGCATTAACCTGCGTCAGGTCGCTGGAATCGCCCTGGCGGTGGTGTCGATTGTGCTGGTGGCGCTTTAGGGGAGGCCGCTAGTCTTGGCGACTCTCTACTGCGTGCTGCTCTAGCTCATCTAAGGAAATATATTCGAGGGCCAAAGCGTGGGTGGAAGCTAGCACGACGGGGGGCGCTGCGCCAGCGTCAAGGGCTTCTTTCCAGCGGGCGGCGCACAGACACCAGCGATCGCCCGGCTTGAGGCCCGGAAAGCCGAAGGCGGGGGCGGGGGTGGTCAGGTCGTTGCCGCGCGATCGCGTGAATTCCAGAAACGCCTCGGTGACCTGGGCACACACCACGTGGGCTCCAAAGTCTCCTGCGCCGGTGTTGCATTTGCCATCGCGATAGAAACCCGTCACAGGGTCGGTACAGCAGGTTTCTAGGGGACCGCCTAGGACGTTGCGTGCTTCTGCCATTGCTCTCTTCTCAGGGGGGCGCGATCGCCCGCCAAACGGTAATCAACTCTTTGCCCAAGTCTACAGCAATTTCTCTAATTTCTCTCAAGGAATGACTTTGAGAGAAGTTTTTAAAGATCAAGGTTTAAAGATCGAGGCAGACAATCAGCTTCTCGGTGTTGGTCATGTCGCCAATGAGTCGCTGAATGGGTAGAGGCAGCTCTTTGATCAGGGTCGGAATGGCAAAAACCTGATCTTTTTCAAGTCGCTCTGGATCTTGATAGATATCGATAATTTCTAGTTCGTATCGCCCCTCTAGGCGATCGTTGCAGAGGGCCTGAATCCGCTGAATTGCCCGCAGAGACTTGGGGCTGTGATCTGCGACGTAGAGGCGCATGATGTAGGTGTCTATTTCGAGATCTGCTAGAGAGTCAAGGGATTGCAACAGGGTGTTTTCTGGGTCATGGGTCATAGTGAGGGCATCCTTTGCGGGGGTGATTATCCTGTGGGCATCTTCGTTACCTGCCAGGTTATTTGTTGAGGGGCGTGCTGCACCGAAATCGGTTAACCCAATTGTGAATCCGATTCTTTTTGAAGGTGGGAGTGTGGAAATGCCAGCCTACCTTGATCCTAGTCACCTTGCCGGAGTTCGACTGAAAAGAAAGATTTCTTGAAGGTTGCTACAGTTTTTGAGAGAGCGATGGGCTTGTGATTCCTAAAATCTAGGAAATCTGCTTCTTTTTGGAATAGAGCGATTCTGATGAATTTCTATACGTTTTTTCGGCAAACTGAGCGACAACGGGTGAGCGACGGGGCGATCGCCCCGATTTTGGAGAGTGCGGGATCAGCGCCGCTGCAGCTAGTGATTGTGCTGCCGCAGCTGGGGGATTTTGACAGTCTGGAGTATGCCTGGTGGCTACAGCGGGAGGCCGAAAGCCTGAAGGCGGCGGGGGTTGCAGTGCGAGCGGTGGGCATTGGCGATCGCGCTTCTGGGGAGCAGTTTGGTCGCTATACGGGGTTTCCGGCGGAGCATTTGTTTGTGGATCCGACGGCGGAGCTGCACCAGACCCTTGAGCTCTATCCGGGCCTTTCTCTCAAGCTGCCTGGCCTCTCGACGGGCCAAAACGCCTGGCTCAACCTGATGCTGATGTGTGCGGGGATCGGCAGTCCGGGCACGCTGGCGGAGGTGCTTCGGGGCTATCGGGGCGATCGCCGGGCTCCCCAGCTGATCGGGGACGACGAAGTGGTCAAGGCCGCGCCGCTGCCGCCGCTGAAGGGATCTTTCTTTCAGTGGGCGGGCGGTAGAGGCTTCCAGCGGCCCTTTGAGCTGGCGACGCTGCGGCTGCGAAATATGGCCGAGGTGCTGAGCCACTGGAAAACCTACGTGCCAGATTCGGCCTATTTGACTCAGCGGGGCGCGACGTTTCTGTTTGATGCCCAGGGAGAGCTGATCTACGAGCATCGCGATCGGGCAATTTTGGGCTTTGCGGCGGATATGAGCGCTCCGCTGGCCTTTTTGCCGGTGCAGACGCCCGCAGACACGGTGGCTTGAGCCGGAGCGGGCGCTAGTGCTTGCAAATCCTGGAGCGATCGCCAGAAAAAAGGGGGCCAAAGCCCCCAGTCTTGCTGCTAGTGAGTTGTCGCTGAGGTAACTAAGAGCTGATTTGGTGGATTACCGGGACGCGGCCCCGGGCAGCTTCGCCGCTCTCCTCGGGCAGGTGCACATCGGCGATCGCCAGATCCGGCCGCTTGGTGTAGATCGAGTCCAGCAGGACATCCAGAACGCCTGCGTCGCGAGCGCGGGCGATCGCTCGGTGGGTGATCAGATCTCCCACATTCAAAATCACGTTGTCGTTGCGATCGAGGATCACGCGGCTCACCGGGCGACCCAGGGCCCGCTTGATTTGATAGTCCTCATAGCGCTGGCTGGCCTGCACCTGCCACACCGAAAACTGGCGCTGGAGATTATCCACTAAGCTGCTGGCGGTATCACTGAGCTGGCTAAAGCCTTCCTGTACCTGCTCGCGGGTCGAGGCGAAGTTATCTTTGGCGCCGGCCCGAGCGGCCTCGGATGGCGTCAGGCCCACCGCCACCAGCAGCGACTCCTCTTGGTCAAACTGGCGGGCGCGCTCAACGACCGTGCTAGTCACGATCTGGCCGGGAGCCGCCACGATCAGACCGTCGGGGGTCTGCACCGTGTGGCGCACTCGGCGACCCTTTGCCTGCTCCAGCAAGCGGCTGGCCAGGATATTGTTGGCGGCGCGGGTTAGCTCCGTCGTGAGACTGCCCCCGGCTGCCCGAAATAGATCATCCAAGACCCCGTAGCGCTCAGCTTCGCTGACCATCCAGGTAGTGACCTGCTGGCCCTCTGCGGCCACCAGGCTGCCATCGGGAGCGTAGACGTCCCGTGAGACCTGTTTGCCGATGACCAACGCCTTCTGTTCAGCGGGGTCCACCACCGCATTGGTGAGGGCGGCGGCGGTGCTGCGGGTGATGTCTTGGAGCTTCTCGGAAGCTGCGCCGCTGCTGCTTTGCAAGCGATCGCTGGCGACGCGAGTAATCTCTTGCAGCTTGCGGCTGGTGACGTCGGTAGTCTCCTGGAGGCGTCGGTTGAGCTCCTCGGTGACGCGCCCGCCGGTTGCTCGATACACCAAGTCCAAAACGCCATTCTCCTCGGCGCGGAGGATATCCTCGCTCCTTACGATCTGTCCTTCGGACACCACGAAAACGCCATCGGTCGACACCACGTTTTCATTGGCGACGCGTCCGAGCATGAAGGCTTTCTGCTCGTTGGGGTCGACCACCGCGTTGGTAAGGGAGGCGATCGCCATGCGCGAAGACTCCTGGAGGGTCCGGTTTGCCATCTCGGCGGTCTCCTGGAGCTTGGCTTGAGTTGCCTGCGCGACCTCCTGGAGCTTGCGGCTGGCTGCCTCGGAGCTCTCGGAGAGGTTCTTGTTGGTCGTCTGGACCGCTGCCCGCAGGCCGCCGAGCTGCTCGTCCATCAGATCAGCAATCTCGACCGGCACAAAGGCAACATGTTCCCCAATGTGCAGGGTTTGAGGCGCTGGCACAAAGGATCGTCCCGAGTAGGCATCGGCAAAGACACCCCCCGAAACTTCGTATCCCTCAACGTTACCGGTTTGAGGATCAAAATAGAGATCGACAATGGTGCCCAAATCTTGCCCTTTCACGGTGAGAATTCGGGTACCGCGCAAAATATTATCGCCCTTGAGAATGCTGTGAATTCGGTCGTGCTCACGGGCCGAAATAATGACTTCCCGCGAAGGAATTACCACCGCGCTGTTGCCAATAGCCGCAACGTTTTCAAAGGGAATCACGCGAGCGCTCTGGAATAGGCTCCCTTCTCGCACCAAAAAGCCTAAAATTTGGTTTCTTTCTTGGTCAAAAATGAGATCGTGAATGCGCTCGACCCGCTCGCCGGTGTCGTAGGTGACGACGACTTTTCCAAGAATATTGCTACCTCTATACATTATTTTGCTCCTGTGCGATGAGATCCTGATAGGCCAAGAAGGTCCCTGAGGGGCTCTGGGAAGTGGAGTCATCTTCCAGAGAGTTGTCTATATCCTGGACGAGACCCGGGATGTCGATCAGACCTGCGTACTGCAGCAAGCCCCCAGCCGCGATAATCAGGACGAGCGACGAAAGAATATAAGCGCCGACATTCGACTGTCGGCCTACAAGTCTAGGCATGGCCGTACTCCGTTGTGTGAAGACCGTGATGTCTATGAGCAGCGCCTTGGCAGATCTCTCTCGCAGTGGGGAGAAGCACGGGAGATACAAAATCAAGAAACGCCTGAAAAGAATTTGAAAAAAGAGGGACAAAGACGTCCCTCATAAGACAGTCCAATGGAAAAGGACAAAGAGAAATTAGATATCACTTCGATATCTGTGATGTTTCAAGCTTTTCTCTTTGTCCTGCTGTCGGAAGGGAAAGATGAAAACAATGATCTAAGTGAGGATCTAGTCGATCATTCTCTTGGCTTGATCCTTGATATTTTCGACCGTGTGGCGCGTTTCGGCCTCGGCCTGCTTGGCTTGTCCTTCGGCTTTGTCTTGGGGGTTGCCGGTGACATCGCCGACGACTTCTTGGATCTTGCCTTCGACGTTTTTGGCAGTAGCTTTAACTCTATCTTCAATAGACATGATAAAAATCTCCTTTGACTGGCACAAGCAATTGCGCTTGATGTTATTGATGATACTGAGAAGATCGGTTGAAATAATCTGCAAATTGGGGTATCTGCGGATTTACGCCGTATCTCTCAAGGGGGAAATCCTTGGAAACACGGCCATCCGGGTGATTTTGCTGAGAGATAAAGAAATTCAGACTGCCTATTTGTCTATTAGTTAATTAAATAATTTGTTGGTGGTGAGGCATAGGAAGACTGGTTGCCGTCTGCTAGCCCCAAATTCTGCTTAGGGTTGGCCAATGGCTCAGCTCACCCTAAGCCTAGTTTTCTGGTTTGGGGAGGTTTTCTGGGGAAGTGCGATCGCTGCTGAGAAGGCGCGGCTGGAGGCGATCGCAGAAAAAGAGGGTTCCTGCGGTGATGCAGAGGGGCACCATAACGAGGTTGAGGAGGGGAATGCTGACGAGGGTGAGGCAGACGAGGCCGAAGCTGGTGCTGGCGGGGCAGCTGCGGAGGATCAGGCCGAGCTTTTGGCGGAAGCGCAGGCGTCGCCGCTCGAGGGCGGGGTCGAGGAAGTCTAGGCAGACGAGGAGGGAGGCGATCGCCACGCCGCCGCTGGTGGCCACGATGGCGCTGAGGCCAGGGACGGCGCCTAGGGGGGTGAGGCCAACGCCGAGACCCAGGGCGAGGCAGAGTTTTTTTAGCTCAAATAGGAGGGCGCGGCCAATGTCTCGGACGATGCCAACTTCGATGCTTTCGAGCTGGCCGGTGCGCAGGGTTTCGAGTTTTTCGGAGAGTTTGCCGTACCAGGGTGCGCCGAGGAGGGTGCCGAACTGCACGAGCAGAAACCCGATGGCCACGAGGAGCAGCAAGATCAGCAGTCCCTGCAAAATCCAGCCCAGGCCAGCGCCGAGGCCGCCGAGGAAGGCCAGCCAGACGGGCAGGGCGGCGACCCACTGGGCCAGTCGTCCGGAGAAGGCGATCGCCCACTGGTCGATGGTGCGCAGGCCGGGGAGCAGAAGGCTGAGGTAGAGGGCGACGCCGACGATGACGTTCACGCCGATGGGCATGGCGACGTAGCCGAGGAGGGAGGGATTTTTGGTCAGGAAGTGGGCGGCGCGCAGGGGGTAGGTGGCTCCGGCGAAGAAGCTGGTGATGGGGTTGTCCATGAGGGAGGGCGATCGAGAGAGGGAGGGACGGAAGCGCTCAAAACAAAGCTAGCTCTATCATGGGCGATCGCTGTCTAGATTTTGTGCTTTCTGCATAAGGTCATAGTTGTAAAACCCATAGCGCCTCTGGATAGCGGCGATCGCCTGATAAAAACCCATCGCTGAAGATCGGAGATATTTCTGCTGACGCTGCTGCTCGGCAACACCGACGAAGCCCTCAACGCCCTGGCGAACCTGGTCCAGGCGACGACCTCCGCGCTGACGGCTCTGGCCCGAGCGATCGCGTCTCTGGAGAAAGGCGATCGGCACGACTGACCCCGCGAGACTGGCCTGAGTCCCGGTTCAGGGCACCTGCTCGTCTGATTTTAGCCTTCACCATTGGGCGATCGCCCGATGGCACACCCAATAGCAATTCTCAGACCTGGACTACAGGCTCAGCTTCTGAATAATCCCCCCCGTCCCCCCTTGAGAAAGGGGGACGGGGGGATCTTTAATCGGCAGTACCCAAATTTCCCAGCAAAAAAGAGGGATGAGAACTGATTTCTCATCCCTCGAAAATGGGAGAAATAAAGCGAGAGAAACTAGGCGGAGACGCTCTCGGCGACGGCGTCTAGGGCATTTCGTGTCGTCAGCCGCTTTCACGGTCGAAAACCAAGGTAAGCAGAACTGGTAAACCGGGTTAGCCCAAGGGGAAAAGGGATAACCTTTAAGTTGCTAAACCCTGCCTCATCCATCAGGGCAACCAATTCGTTGGGACTAAAGCAGCGGTTGCCCCAGTGCCACTGAATCAGTGAACCGAGGATTCCTGAGCGGGTCACCACCAGAATGAGGGGAGCGCCGGGCCGCAGAACTCTGAACATTTCTTTGAGCCCTTCTCTGGGGTCAGGGAGGTGCTCTAGCATGTGAGCGCTGATCACGGCATCAAAGACACTATTTTCAAAGGGTAGAGTTCTTACATCGCCGCGACATACCTGATGCTGAATGTGGGCTTTAGCCAGTTTTGCCTGCGCTGTTTTAAGCATCTCAGGCGAAAGATCAACGCCAATTATCTGTGTGTTTGGGGCGATGGTCTGAGCCAAAGCCAAGCTGAAGGCGGCGGTACCAATGCCGCAATCGCAGATATTCTTGGGTTCAAATCCATCCTGGAGATAGTCTGCTTTGCGTAGCGATCGCCAGAGCTGCCGATACGCCCGACCATAGCCCAGAAGTTGAAGATGCTGATGCCACCATCCGGCAGCCTGATTGTAGGTTTTGGTAAGTTCCGAACTGTTGGGATAAACCCGCTGGACTGAGACTTGCCACCAACCAATGGTCCATTCCATTGGACAATCTCCGAGTATTGCAACTGTAGTTACACAGTCGCTCTCTATCCCAGTTAAATCCCTAATCTAATGGATAGTTAGGAGGATAGTTGGCCAGACTTGAATGGTCTATTTACTGCTCTAGAAGCTGCTGGATGTCTTCAGGAATTGAACTATTTTCAGAGGAATTAGAGTTAGCCTTGCCGCCTCTTAACTGTCTGACTGGCCCAAGCAGAAGTGTGAGGGGAAAGGCCAGCAAGGTCGGCATAATCTGTCCTCTTATTTCCTTGAAATCCCGTTGTTGCCAGGCCAGGGTGAGCATGTGCCAGTGGGCGACGGTGTGGGCGATCGCATCTCTCTGCCCCAGCAGATGAGCCCGCTGTAGAGCCGTCCAAGCCGCCTCAAAGTCTTGCTCTGCCGTGGCCGCTTTTGCCCTAGCAAGTTCTGATTCAAAGTGTTGCCGGATCATCGCTTTCATAGGTTCCTCCGCTAACGTTCAGGTGGGGCGGTGAGCTGCTGTAGCATGAAATAGTAAGCCGGATCACCGGTCTTGAAGAGGCCAAACCATGCGTCTAAAACGGGCGCATCGTATAGATCTAGCGCTTTCAAGATGTGGTAGGCAAATTCGACTGGCGCCGTTGAATTTGCTGTAATCACGTTGTCGGCGGTGACGGCAGGCTGGTTTTGGTAATGGGCTGCCCCTCGATAGCCGGTGGCTTGCAGGTATTCGGCAGCATTGCTGGTATGGGGCCTATCATCTAAAAGCCCAGCTCGGGCTAGCCCGGCGGTCGCTCCACAGATTGCCGCAATGGGGATGTCTGCTTGCACAAAAGCTTTAGCTGTTTCTAAGATCTGGGTATTTTTGCCGTCATCCCAGGCTTCTCCACCGGGCAGAATCAGCATGGCACCGGCATCTACTTCATCGAGGGAGACATCGGGCAGAATGGTCACACCGCCGATGGTCGTAACGGGGTCACTGGTCAACCCCAAAGTTTGTACGCTGTAGCGTCCGGGATGTTTTTGGTCGGCGGGGTTGTTGATGGCTGCGATCGCATAGCCGGTCTCCCAATCGGCCAGGGTGTCGAATACGAAAAGATAAACAATCTGTTTCTCCATCGAAAATACCTCTTCTATGTCTGGAACTGCTGCCACGTTTCTCGGGTGAGCTGCCACTCAACCTGGTGCCACCCCCGCGCCGTCATCCAATCCGGGCCAGGGAAAGTGTTGATGGCCACAAATCCATACCGCTCGGCTAAGCGGGACACGCGTTGATTTTCGCTGACCGATATGCCGCGAATTTTGCTCAGGTTCAATGTGCCAAACCCGAAGTTAATCAAGGCTTGCCCCACTTCAAGAGCATAGGCATAACGGCCCCAAAACTGGGGTGCCAACTCAATTCCGAGTTCTGCCTCTCCAGAGTCACAGCCACTCTGCCGCAATCCACCACAGCCAATAAGCGCTGAATCGCGGCGACTGACAATGGCCAATTGGTAGTTATGCCGAGGGTATTCATTGGCCCACTGATTAAATTGCTGGAGCAGGTTGCGGTTAAAGCTGGGGGTTATTTCCGCAGGCGAACAGAATTCGGCAAAGCGAGGTTCGACATGGTAAGCCAAGAATGCCGCGTCATCCGCTGGGATAAAGTCGCGCAACAGAAATCTTCGAGTTTCAATTTTCATTGGATTCCCTTAGTTAGTTTGGCGAGCTCGCTTCTGAGTGCCCCTAGCTAAAAGGATAGACGTTGCATTCGTTGCCACGTTTAAGGTGGCAGCCCCAATTCCCTGGCTTTTGCGACTTCCTGGGTGCGATTGGTCACTTCTAACTTGCCGTAGATGTTGCGGGCGTGCCATTTGATGGCGGCGAGGCTGACGTATAGCTCATCGGCGATCGCCTGGTTGGTCATGCCCGTCGCCAGATAGGTTAATACCTCCAGTTCGCGATCGCTCAGTGGCTCCATCATCGCTTGCAAAAAGGTGGTGGCTTCGGCATCGGTGAAAACGAATGTAATTGCCTGTTGCCTAACCGTTCTGGATGTCCTGGCGACAGGTTGTGCCTGGTCGCTGTTGCTAAAGGGGGCGGCGACAGCGGGGGATCTTCGATCGACAGTACCCAATTTCCCAGCAAAAAAGAGGGATGAGAAACCAGTTCTCATCCCTCGGAAATGGGAGAAATAAAGCGAGAGAAACTAGGCAGAAACACTCTCTGCGACAGCGTCTAGGGCGTTTCGTACCGTGCCGAAGGCCGCTGCGTGGGGGCGATCGCCGTCATCTGCGTAGCCGTAGGTGATCAGGCGATTGCGGTTGAGGCAGAGCTTGGTGAAGCGGGGGGCCAGCATGTTGAAGAGCCGGAAGCGATCGCCCATCTCTGGGAAGCGGGCCTGGTAGTCGAGAATCGCGCGCCGCACCTGCTGCCAAAACTGCGTTTCCGAGTAGCCGTGATGGACTTCCAGGAGGTCGGCCAGATAGCGATGGTGACAGATCAGCAAGCCAGCCCAGATAAACTGGCAGAGTCCCTCGGGAGGCTCGGTGAGCAGCACGGCCCGCAAATCATCTGAGAGAGACTCCAGCTCTGGGAGGGGATGCTGACTGATATTCACATCATCCACAAAGTCTTTCATGGCCAGACGATGGGGAATGTGATCTTTGAGAACCAAAATGGTGTTTTCGCCGTGGGGTGAGAAGACGACGCCATAGCGATAGAGATAGTGCAGCAGGGGCGGCAAGATCGTGTTAAACAGGCGCTGGAGCCACGCTTCGGTCGAGAGGCCGGACTGCTCGATCAGCTGAGAAACAAAGGGTTTGCCCGCGTGATCAACGTGAACCAGGGAGGCGAGGGTGATAGCGCGCTCATCAGCGTCGATATAGGAGAGAACGCTTTCGCGCCAGAGGCATCCCAGCATCTCTTTGTACTGGTAGGGCGCGCCCGGAAGCTGGCTGTAGTAGGGGTGATCGTAGTTGATGGTGGCAATCTCTCCTGGCAAGATCAGGCGGCATTCATCGCGCAAAAAGGGATCGCCATCGCAGATACTTTTGACCCACTCGGTGACCTTAGGGGCGATCGCCGTCCGCTCTCCCGGCAACCCCCGATACACCAAGGTATTGAGAATGCTCAGGGGAAGCTTGACGTGGCGCTTTTGGGGGTGGCTGGTGTTGACGAAGGTCCGGATAGACTGCTGGGGGAGATAGGTGTCTGCGCCGCGATCGAGGGGGACAATGGTCTGGAGGGCGATCTCCTCGGTGAAGATCGGCACCAGAATATTGGTCCACTGCCAATCATGGACCGGGCAGAAGAAATACTGGTGAGGATCGAGGTCGCGCTGCTCCAGAAGCTGAGAAAAATGGGCCGCCTGCTCTCCCAGTTCTTCTTGGATTAGCGCTTCGTAGGAGAGAGAGGCGATCGCCGAAAACTGAGCGCGATCGCGGTGGACGGCGATCCAAAAAAGCTGCACAGGGGCCTGATTTTCCGGGGCGTGGGCCAAGTAGTCATCATAGCCGAAGCCGATTCGACCCTTATTAAAGGTGATCCAGGGGTGCCCTTCCATCTCTCCTTCGAGATGGGCATAGTCGGTCTGTAGGAGATCGGTTTGGCGATCGGCTTTGTGGGTTTGGATATGGGCATCGGCCAAAAGGGTATTGCTCAGTTCCTTGATCAGGTGGGCCGCCGTTTCTGGCGTCATCCCCACCTGCGTATGAATATCCAAGACAAACTGAAAGGGATTGGTGGCCAGGCTCCAAGTTTGGCCGTCCCAGCGCTCGATGGTGTCTGGGAAAACGCGATAGCTGTCGAAGAGTCGGGGCTGGGCCTGGAAGCGATAGGCAATGCCCTCGGGGAGAGGCAGGTGATAGTGATGGCGATCGCCTTTTTGCTCAGTAAGACTCGGCTGCAAGATCTCTTCGTAGAGAAATTCAGCGATCATCTTGGTGAGGAGCGATCGCCCAACGCTCTGCCAGCGCTGGGGTGTGAGAGCTTGGGTGAGAACTGGAAGGGAGGGAAAAGCAGTCATCGAAAGATCCTCTTAAACAAGATAAAAAGGGATTAACCAGACGTTCTAATTCAGCTAACTCACTTCAGAGTTGAGCTTGGGTTTGGAGCTTTCTGAAGGGGTGAGCTGAGGCGAAAACAGCACGAACCGCGCAAACAGCACATTGGCCAGACTCAGGAGACCCGCCGCAATCAGGGGGGAGGCCAGGGTATAGGTGCTGACGAGCTGAGAGGCCAGCAGCGGCGCGCCCAGGTGCCCCACATTGCCAAAGGCCGTGATCAGGCTGTAGTTGAAATGCAGTTTCTGCTGGCTGCTCTGGCTAAATAAATGCAGCTCCAGCACCGCCTGGGTGACCGCCAAAAAGAAACCGTAGACCACCCGAGAGAAAATCAAAATCCCCAGGCTCTGTCCCCAGCCCTGACCCAGCAGGCTCAGGGCCAAGCAGCCCATACCGACGGTGTATAGCAGCGGCAGCCGGGGCGGATGGGCTACCCGCCGGATAAAGGGCATGGCGGCGATCGCCATGAGACTCGGAATGAGGAAAACAACGCTGCTAGAGAGCAGGTCAATGCCGAAGGGTTCAGGGGCCAGGATATATTCGGTGAAAAAGGGGCGCACCAGATTGTTGGCGAGCTGAAAGGTGAGAATCACGACGCCCAAAATCACCATGAACCCCCAGCGATCGCCCCCAGAGGAGGGCTGAGCGGTGCTCTCGGAGCTGGGGATCTCCTGGGGGGCCGAGGGCGATCGCAGCACCCAGAGACACAGACCCAGCTGCAACAGATCCGCCAGGGCGATCCAGTAGAAGAGAAACAGCGGCGCGTCTAGGTTGACCATCCAGGCACCCGCCACCGTAGCGGCAATAATCGCCCCGTGAAACACCGCCTGATAGAGACCGGCGATCGCCGATCGCCTCTCGGTGCCTGCTATCTGGATGATCAGGGGATACACCATGAGATAGCTACTTTTGAAGAGCAGCAGGGCAATGGTGTAAATCAAAAACTGCTCCGCGCTGGTGGCGGTCGCCATCAGGGCCGTCATGATGGCCGTCCCGGCCTGACCTGCACACAGCAGGTATCTCACCGCGACTCGGCGAGAGAGCCACCCCCACAGCGGCGCGCAGATCACCACGGTCAACCGACACACAAAGATATAGTAGCCGGTGTACTGAAGGTCCTCGACCCCAAAGACCTTGCGAAAGAACTGGGGATAGAAAGGAGACAGGAGAACTTCGGTGAAGACCGCCAAAAAGACGCACAGAAATAGAGCCGTGGAGGTCAGCCGATGGGAGCTTTGCATCAGGCGACTCCGAAGGACTGAAAGACATTGCGCGATCGCACAGGATAGCGCTCTTCGCCCAGGAGCGTATTAATAATCACGGCGCTGCGGTGCGCTCCCAGACCCAGGTCCGGCGCGCCAATGCCGTGGGTGTGCAGCTCGCCATTTTGCACAAAAATTTGGTGATCAACGTCGCGGGTGAGCGCCAGACGATAGTTGGCGTCGACGCTGTAGCGGCCTTGGTCGTCCCAGGCAATCAGCGATCGCACGCCCTCCACGCAGGCCGGAATCCCATGGCGGTAGCCCGTGGCCAAAATCACGCAGTCTGCGTCATGGCTCCACCGGCTCTCCTGCTGGCCGTGGCGATAGCTGAGGCGATAGCGAGGACTGGCTGTTTCTCCCAGGGGCTCTATGTCTTCGATCTCTTTGACCTCTAAAAGCGATCGCAGCTCCACGGGGGGACACTCCCCGGCCACGGTCCGCTCATAGAGCAGATCATAAATCTGCCCGATCATGGCAAAGCTAATCCCCTTATACAAGAGGCCCTGCTGCGCCAGGATCTCATCGCGCTTGGCGGCGGGGAGATGGTGGAAATAGTGGATATAGTCGGGGGAGAAGTGCTCAAGGCCCAGCTTGGAATACTCCATGGGAAAAAAGCCCGCTGAGCGCGTGTGCCACGCCAGACGGTAGCCGTGTGCTGGCTGAGCTTGGAGCAGCTCATAAAAGACCTCGGCGGCGCTCTGGCCGGAGCCAATCACCACAATGGACTGGCCCTGCTGAGCGCGATCGCGCTTCTGGAGAAACTCCGCTGAGTGGAAGATCGTTTCTGAGCCCAGGCGATCGCGGAAGCAGGGCGGCACCTGAGGAACGCTGCCCACTCCCAGGACCAGATGGCGCGCATAATAGCGCTCCTCGGCCCCGGTCTCTCCGTTGCGCGATCGCACCTCAAAGTAGGTTTCTGCACCGTCTTCGCACAGGTGAATGGCCTCCACCCGCTGGCCAAACTGGCAGCTCGGCAACTGCTCCGCCACCCACTGGCAATAGTGGTTATACTCGCGGCGGGGAATGTGAAAAGACTCTAAAAAGTAGAAATGATAGAGCCGGGACTGAGCCCGCAGATAGTTCAAAAAGCTGTAGGGGCTGCAAGGGTCGGCCATGGTGACCAAGTCGGCCAGGAAGGGCACCTGAATGGTCGATCCTTCGATCAAAAGTCCCGGATGCCACTGGAAGGTGGGCTTTTGCTCCAGGAAGACTGCCCGAAGTTCTGCAACGGGTGCTAGCAGCGCCGCCAAGCCCAGGTTAAAGGGGCCTAAGCCCACCCCCAGCAGATCATAGATTTCTCGATTATGCATGGCCCCATCTCTCCTCAAATTTTGTGCGATCGCACATCATCAGCGCCCCGGTTTTGTCGGGCAGAGCAATCGGTTTCTGGAAGACAAAGCCGCACCGCTCGAAAACGTGGATCATCTTGGCATTGCGGATGTCGGGCTCGGCGATGATTTTTTCGGTGGCGGGGTGCTGGAGCTGGAAGCGCGTCATGGCCCGCAGGAGGGGCAGCGCGTAGCCCTTACCGAGATACTCCGGCGGCCCGATCAGCAGATGGATTCCCTGATCGCTCGCCAAGGCGGGGTAGTGCCGAGCGACGATATCATCCGCTGCCCAGTAGGACTCCCAGTAGCTCATGGGGACGCCATCCAGCAGGCCAATATAGAGCGTTTGATGGCTATCTGATAGGGCCTTTTCGAGGTGATCTTGGAACTTGCCGAGGGAGAAATTCAGCTTCCAAAAGGGGATCACGTGGGGGTGATTCATCCACTGATGGAGACGCTGGAGATCTTCGCCCAGGACGACGGGCCGAAAGGCAATGGTTTTTTGCAGGGTGCGATCGAAGGTTTCGAAGGCGATCGCGCTGCGAGTAGTGACACGAGACATGATTCTGGGTAAGAAATGGGTGAGAAATATCGGGAAATTAACGGGTCTGCGCCAGCATCAAGGGATTGTCGATTTCGACGTAGACCGACTGGGTCGCCATGGGACCCACGAGCTCGTCCATATCATGGAAGCGGGTGAGGAGATTGGCTTTGCAGCGCAGGCGCGGCTGACTCAGATTCCGGAGCAGCACCGAGTCTCCCTTGTCCCAGGGCGCGACTTCGGCCAGGGCGCGCCGCACCTCCGCCAGCAGCAACTCCTCGTCGATGAGCCCCGCTACCCCAAAGGCATTCACCAGACCCAGGAGATTATTTAAAAAGAAGTAGTAGGTGAGGCGCTCATCGGAGACTGCGTCTTCGCAGACGGTCTGACTTTGTGCACTGATACCCGGCAAGATGCTGTTCAGCAAGTGGTGGAAAGATCGGCGATAGTAATACCCCTGGTTGTCTCGGTAGAGAAACTGGGTGGGATAGCCGTCTTGGAGCTGGAGGACGCTGTTTTGCTGGTGGGCTTCTACGGCGATGCCATAGGTGAAGTAGAGCCACAAAATGGGCTTGAGAGCGATCTGAAGATAGCCCCGGAACCAGTCCAGGCTGACCTCTTGCGTAGAGCGATTTTCTTGGGCAGCGAGGGTGCGAATGATGGCCGCCAGCCGTGAACCCGAGCCGTCGATGGCGTCCTGACACAGAGAAATGAGACAGGTGGCATCGGTGTCGGGGGCTTCCCAAAAGGGATTGGCGCGCAGCACCGCCGCAAAGGCCGAGGACTCCGTTTCGCCGGGGAGGCGAACGGTGATGTAGGCCGGGTCCCGGATCACCCCAAAGTTGGGGAAGTGATAGTGGAGATCTTGGCCGATGGGGCTGTCGAGAATTTGGGAGACTTCGACGCCGCGCGCTAGCTCTTTGTAGAGATTGGTGCGGATGGAGTTGGTGATCTTGATGTTGAGGGAGAGCTTCACCATGAAGGGAGCGTCTGGGTGATAGACCGTACGCACCGAGCTGGTGGGGTAAAAGGCGCGCCCCTGGGGGCCGAGGTCTTGGAGCTGGCCGGACTGCAAGAGGGCCTCCACCTCGGGCTGATGCAGTAATTGCTGGGCCTGCCAGGGATGGACGGGAATCAGGCTGTACTCGTCCTTCTGGCAATAAAGCGCCTGAAAATTAGGGTCAACCTCGGGGTCTACGCGTAAATCGGCTTTGATCAGGTCTGTGGCGGACTGCTCGAGGGCCGATCCTTCTTCGACCAGGGAGCGATGGGCGCGAAAGTAGTGCAGGGGAAAGGCACTCTGGGTTTCGGGGGAGTAGCGATCGCGCTCTTCGTCGTCAAATCCTTGGCGGCTCTTGGGGGTGGGGTGGAGGTGGTGACCGAGGACTAGGGCCTGCTCGGTCTCGCGAAAGGTTTGGCGAAAGCGATAGAGATCCGACGCGTGGGGGCGGCGATCGCGAACGAAATGCTGGATATTTTGGCAGCTCTGGATGATCCGCAGCAGCAGCTCCTCTTGGCCCCCTGACTGTCCCTGCTCGAGGCTCAGCTCCTTGGTGACGAGGGCGGCGAGGGTGAGATAGTCCAACTCCAGCAGGCGATCGCTGCCTAGCGCGCGGTAGTAGATTGGGCAGGCGAACCGGTGGCGACCCGTGGGTGACCAGTAGCGCAGAGCGATCAAGATTTCGATGCTTTGGTGGGTCAGCTCGACCCGCAGCCCTTCCGCAGCGCCGGTTTTTTCCAGCACGGGCGCGATCGCCCGTTGACCGGCCCCGAGGCGATCGCCCCGTCCTGTTTCCCGCAGGTAGCAGTTGAGAAAGCTGTGCAGCGTGGCTTCTTCGGCGATTTGGCGATCGCTGAGGGGCTGGACCGGATCAAGGGTTTGACGAACAAGGGTTTGTTCAACCATGGGAAATCTCCAAAGTGGTCCCCAGCCGCTGGATCTCCTGAAGCAGGTCCGTCAGGTGAGCCAGCGTGGTGCGGGGGTTGAGCAGGGTGAATTTCAGATAGACGCGATCGCCGATTTGGGTTTGGGCGATCACAGCGCGGCCCTGGCGCAGCAAGGCCCAGCGCACCTCGCGATTAATCTGGTTCAGGCGATCGCGGGCGGCCGGATCCTGGCGCAGGGCCGGGGGCGCGTAGCGAAATACCACGGCGTTGATTTCGGGCCAGTTGACTAGCTCCAGGTCGGGGGCCGCGTCGATGGCCTGGGCCGCTTGATGGGCCGTAGTGATGGTGGTGTCGATCATCTCGCCGAAGGTCTGGCGACCCACGGCCTGGAGGGACACCCACAGCTTCAGGGCGTCAAACCGGCGCGTGGTCTGGACCGACTTGGTCACCAAATCCGGAATGCCCTGGGCTTCGTTGCCCTCGGGATTGAGATAGTCGGCGTGGACCCGCATCAGCTCGAAGGCCGCCCGGTCCCGGACCAGGAACGCGCCGCAGCTAATGGGCTGATAAAACAGCTTGTGGAAGTCCACGGTCAGGGAGTCGGCGGCGTCGATGCCCGCCAGCTTGGGCCGATGGCGATCGCTCAGGATCAGCGCCCCGCCAAAGGCCGCGTCTACGTGGAACCAGAGGCCCGCTTCCCGGGCGATCGCCGCCAGGGGCTCCAGGGGGTCGATGCTGCCAAAGTCCGTGGTGCCAGCGGTGGCCACTAGGGCAATGGGCCAGAGGTCCTGACAGCGCAGCTCGGCCAGCTTCTCCGCCGCGTCCTGGGGACACATCCGGAAAGCCGCGTCGGTTTTCACCGGCACCACGGCCTGCTCGCCCAGTCCCAGGAGTGACGCCCCCTGGCGGATCGTGAAGTGGGCCACCTCAGAGCAGAGAATGCGAAACCGGCGCGCCTCGGGGGGCAGGCCCTGCTGCTGGACCGACCAGCCGAGGCGATCGCGACAGGCGCGATCGCGGGCTAGCAGCAGCCCCATGAAATTTGACTGGGTGCCGCCACTGGTGAAAACGCCGTCCGCCTGAGCGCCGTAGCCGTAGATCTTGCAGAGCCAGGTCACCAGGCGCTGCTCCAGGATCGTGGCGCTCGGGCTCTGGTCCCAGGAGTCCATGGACTGGTTGGTGGCGTTGACCAGCACCTCAGCGGCTAGCGCCGGAATTAGCGGCGGGCAGTGGAGATGAGCCATGCAGGTTGGCTCAGCCACGCGCACACTACTACTGAGAATTTTTTCACCTACATTAATGAGAATTTGTTGCAAATTTTGCTCAAAAAAAGGGTCGCTAAAGCGATCGCCAATGGCCTGCTCTAGGGCGCGCGGATCCTGGCCGCTGTAGGGCTGCGGGTGATTTCTCACGTCGTCCAGCAGCACCTGCTGGGCCAGGGCGATCGCCTCTTGGTAGGCGGCCAGACTCTCGGGTTCGGCGCTCAAAAAATAGCGATCGAAGGGAGAAGTAGTCCCGGATGTTTGGGAAAGGGTATCCAAAAGCATTGTTAAAGTCTCTTGAGCGTTCTAGGCCGCTGCTTCCAGGCTTTCGGTGGCGGCGGTAACCGCGCTATGGAAAATGTCGGCAATGCGATCGATGTCGGTGGCGGTGACGATCAGCGGCGGCAAAAAGCGCACCACGCTGCCGTGGCGACCGCCGAGCTCCAGGATCAGGCCCCGGCGCAGACACTCGGCCTGAATGTGGCGAGCCAGGGCGGGATGGGCGGGATAGCTGCCCTGGAAGTTGGGAGTGGCGGCGCGGTTCACCACTTCGACCCCCACCATCAGGCCGCGGCCCCGCACCTCGCCCAGGGCGGGAAACTCCGCCTGCACCTGGTAGAGGTGGGCCATCAGGCGATCGCCCAAGGTCTGGGCCTGCTCGACGAGGTGGTGCTCCTGGAGGTACTGGAGCGTCGCGGTGCCTGCCGCCATGGCCAGCTGGTTGCCCCGGAAGGTGCCCGCGTGGGCTCCTGGCCCCCACTGGTCGAGGGACTGGTCGTAGAGCACCACCGACAGGGGCAGGCTGCCGCCGATCGCCTTGGACAGCAAGACGACATCCGGCGTGATGCCCGCGTGCTCGAAGGCGTAAAGCTTGCCAGTGCGGCCCCAGCCAGTCTGAATTTCGTCAATAATCAGCGGAATTTGGCGATCGCGGGTGATGCGGCGCAGCTCCCGCAGCCACTCCACCGGCGCGGGGATCACGCCCCCCTCGCCCTGCACCACCTCCAAAATGATGCCCGCCGGTTTCACCACGCCGCTTTCGGGATCGTCGAGCAGGTTCTCGATGTAGCGGCTGATGGCCCGGTGACCCAGCTCCCCGCCCAGGCCCAGGGGGCAGCGGTAGGCGTAGGGGTAGGGCAGGAAATGCACTTCGCCCATGAGCCCCGCGATCGCCGTTTTCGGGCCGAGGTTGCCGGTCAGGCTGAGGGCGCCGTGGGTCATGCCGTGGTAGCCGCCCTGGAACGACAGCATGCTGCGCCGCCCGGTGGCCGTTTTCACCAGCTTGACGGCTGCCTCGACGGCGTCGGCCCCGGACGGACCGCAGAACTGCACCCGCGCCCGCTGGGCAAACTCCGCTGGCAAGCTATCAAACAGCGCGCTCACAAATTCGTCTTTGATCGGCGTGGTCAGATCCAGCGTGTGCAGAGGACTTTTGCTAGCGAGGGTGCGCTGCATGGCCTCGATGACCACGGGGTGGTTGTGGCCGAGGGCCAGGGTGCCTGCCCCGGCGAGGCAGTCGATGTAGCGCTGACCGTCGGCGTCGGTGACGTAGATCCCCTGGGCCTCGCGGATGGCTAGGGGAATGCGGCGGGGATAGCTGCGGGCGTTGGACTCACGCTGGGCCTGACGTTCCAGGTAGGGCAGCGATCGCGGTCCGGGCAGGGTGTTTTCGGGTTCCGGATAGCTCCAGGGTGCGAGGGCCTCGCCGGGAGTGGGAGCTAGGGTGCCTGGACCGTGCTGAATCTGTTGCATGACAACGTACCTCGTGGGTGCATCTAAAAACCAAAAGATTGGCAGAGCAGTTGAGAATTAATTTCAACAACGACCCCACTAAGGTTAGGAGCATAGAGCTAGTTGAGAATCTATGTCAAGAAAATTGAGCGCTTTATTTGCTGGCCCCTCACCCCTAGCCTCTCTCCCTCGAGGAGAGGGGGACCGGATGTGCTCCCTTCTCCCCCTGGGAGAAGGGCTGGGGATGAGAGCGAAGAGGATGAACGAGCCTTTGCGACTGGTTGTCAAAAGATGGAGAAGCGAGTGGATTGTCCTGTTCGCAGTCGCTGGATGAATCTAGCTTTGTTGCTCAGTGGAGGAATGGGTGAATGGAGAAACAGCCCGAGCCAGAATCCCGTTGGCTGGTCAAAGACCGATTTTTAGAGCTGCGATCGCGCTGGTTGACCCTCGTTGGTGAGCACTTGCAGGACTCCCAGGGAAATCCCCTGGAATACTGGCGTGTCGAGAAAGCAGATTCGGTGGTTGTTTTGCCGATCGCAGGCGATCGCCTTTTGCTGCCCCGCCCCAGCTATCGTCCCGGCCTGGGGACCGCGACGCTGGACTTTCCGGGCGGACGCGTTGCCCCGGATCAGCCGCCTGAGCAAGCTGCGATCGCCACTTTGCAGCGAGAGCTGGGAGTGGATGCAGCGCTGGTGACCCAGCTGTGTCCTTTGAGCCCCCAAGGCTGGCCCATCAACAGCTCTTTTTCTAACCAAAAGCTCTATGGATTTGTTGCCTATTTGGAGAGCGCTGCGCTAGCCGAATCGGATGCTCTGGCTGATACTTATCCCGCTACTCGGGAGGGGCTAGAAATCCTTCTAGATCGGCTGCTGTGCTTGCAGTGTCGGGCTGTCTTGCTGACGTGGTGGTGGCAATATGCGACAGCAGCGCCCCAAAAATGAGCGCTGCTGATAGAGTCAAAAAGTTCTCGATTGCTAAGGGAAATTAGGCCGCAATTTCCGGCTTGAGAACAACCTTGATGCAGCTATCTTTTTTGTCATTAAAAATCTCGTAGCCGTGGGCCGCTTGCTCTAGGGGGAGGCGATGGGTAATGACAAAAGAGGGATCGATTTCGCCGTTCTGAACGCGATTGAGCAGGGGCTGTAGATATCGATGGACATGGGTTTGGCCGGTTTTCATGGTGAGACCTTTGTTCATGAAAGCCCCCATGGGCATCTTGTCGACAAAGCCGGTGTAAACCCCTGGCACTGATACCGTCCCTCCCTTGCGGCAGGCCACGATCGCCTGACGCAGCACGTTGGGGCGATCGGTTTCTAGGCGGGCGATCTGCTTTGCCTTGTCGTAGAAGCCCTCGAGCCCGAGGCCGTGGGCCTCCATGCCGACGGCATCCATGACTGAGTCAGGGCCTAGGCCCCCCGTCATTTCCTTGAGGGCTTCGCCCACCTCGACCTCTTCGTAGTTCAAGATCTCTGCGCCGCCGTCTTTGGCCAGCTGGAGGCGCTCCGGAATCCGATCGATGGCGATCACGCGCTCCGCTCCCAGCATGAGGGCGCTGCGAATGGCGAACTGTCCCACCGGACCGCAGCCCCAGATGGCCACTGTGTCGCCGGGCTGAATGTCGCAGTTTTCGGCGGCCATGTAGCCCGTGGGGAAAATGTCGGTGAAAAACAGGACCTGCTCATCGTCGAGCCCGTCTGGGATCTTGAACAGTCCCACATCGGCGAAGGGCACCCGAGCATATTCTGCCTGGCCGCCGGCGTAGCCACCCGTGAGGTGAGAATAGCCAAATAATCCCGCGGGAGAGTGGCCCATCATTTGCTCGGCCATCCAGGCGTTGGGGTTGGAGTTGTCGCACAGGGACCAGAGCTGGCGGTTGCAGAAGAAGCAGCTCCCGCAGGAAATGGTGAAGGGAACCACAACGCGATCGCCGACTTTGAGGTGCTGGTTTTGAATGTCTCTCCCCAGATCGACGATCTCTCCCATAAACTCGTGACCCAAGATATCCCCGGCTTTCATGGTGGGGTTCCAGCCGTTGTAGAGATGGAGATCCGAGCCGCAGATGGCGGTGGAGGTAATTTTAATAATCGCGTCTCGGGGATTCAAGATGGTTGGATCGGGAACGGTTTCAACCTTG
Organism: Geitlerinema sp. PCC 7407; assembly: GCF_000317045.1. NCBI lineage: Bacteria > Bacillati > Cyanobacteriota > Cyanophyceae > Geitlerinematales > Geitlerinemataceae > Geitlerinema > Geitlerinema sp. PCC 7407. The sequence continues at coordinate 2,195,453 of NC_019703.1, read as the reverse complement.
ATCTTGTGGGCGCCTTCCCAGCAAACTGCTTTCATGAATTTCTCCAAAATTAGAATCTAAATAATTTGTTTGGGCGCTTCTTGGAGCTTTTGAAACGCTCTAATTTCGTCCGCTAGTCTGCCCTTCTGTGGTGGCAATTTCCCCGGTTTCCATGATCATTTTGAAGCGCCGCAAATCATCGCCAATTTGCTGTTTGGGAGATTCTCCAAAGAGTTTGCTGAGGACATCGCCAACGACGCCTCCTAGGGGCTTGTATTCCAGGGTGATTTTGACCTGGGTGCCGCGATTGCCGGGAGCAGGCTGAAACCGAATAATTCCTGCATGATCAATGCTTGAGTCTTCTACGGAGCGCCAGGAAATCAGCTCATTTTCGCGATCTTCGGTGATCAGGGCATCCCATTCGACCCTTTGGTTGAGGGGGCCCTGGGTGATCCAGTGCGATCGCTGGGCATCGTAAACTTGCACCTGCTTGAGATGCTTCATGAAGTGCGGTAAATTTTCAAATTTATGCCAAAACTGATAAAGTTCAGCAGCTGGTTTGTTGACGGTAAGCGTCTTTTCAACCTTAATGGGCTGGCTCATAGGGATGCTCTCCAGGAGCGGCTTGGGTAGCGGTCATTCTTTGTGGCTTGGCAAAGAATCTGCGCGAAAAATAGGCCCTTGATGGCACAAGAGCAAATTTCTGATAGCCAAATTTGCCGCCTAAACTCCCTAACCCTAGGAGAGAGACGGTGAGATTGCGTCTTGCTATGGAAGTATTCGATCTGTAGAGGAAAGATGCTGAATTTTTCTGGGATTACTTTAGAGCTTTGAATTGGCTGGACTCGAAAGTTCTGAACTTCTGGTAGAGGATTGGATAGCGCATTTTGATTAATATCCTCGGCAACGGTTCAGATCGATCGAATGAATGAATATACAAATTTCAGCTGCTTGGACAAAGGTCCAAGGCATGATCCAGGGGCTGGTGACACTGCTGCCCAATCTGGTGCTGGCGCTGATCATTTTCGCCCTGTTTTTTGGGATAGCTAGCGTCATTCGCCGCTTGGTCAAAGGCTTGACGCGCGATCGCCGTCATGCTCGCAATTTAGGGCTGATTTTGGGCCGCCTTGCCCAATGGACGACGATTCTCATTGGCTTATTTATCTCTCTGTCCATTATCTTTCCGACGTTGCGGGCTGATGATCTGGTTCAGCTTTTAGGCATTAGCGGTGTGGCGATCGGCTTTGCCTTTCGGGACATTTTGCAAAACTTCCTGGCGGGCATTCTAATTTTATTGACTGAACCCTTCCAGATCGGCGACCAGATTATTTTCAAAGATTTTGAAGGGACGGTTGAGAATATTCAAACTCGAGCCACGACGATTCGGACTTATGACGGGCGGCGAATTGTGATTCCTAATTCGGAGCTGTTTACCAACTCGGTGACGGTCAATACGGCCTTTGAAAATCGTCGCCTGGAATACGATGTGGGGATTGGCTATGGAGACGATATTGATGAGGCGAAGGGGCTGATGCTAGAAGCAATGCGCGAGACGGAGGGGGTGTTGCAAGAGCCAGCGCCGGATGTCCTGGTGGTGGCATTGGCAGATAGCACCGTGAACCTACGGGCGCGCTGGTGGATCCATCCGCCCTATCGAGCGGATGTGCTGAATCTGCAAGATCGCGTTTTGACGGCGATCAAGAATAAGCTGACGGCCCACGGAATCGATCTGCCCTTTCCGACTCAGCAGGTGCTCTTTCACGATCAGACCGAGGAGAGCGACGGCGATCGCACCCGTCAGCGGGAAGGATGGCCTGCGGGCAGGCGAGAGATTCCCAAGCCCCGCAGTATTAGTGGCTCTCTACGCAAGCTAGCGGAGGCCCAATCCCACGCCAACGGCAAGGAGCAGGATAAATCCTGAAATTTACCCTAAAAAAGGCTCAGAATAGCAAACTTTAGCACCGCTTTCTGGGTGCTTTTTTTGTGGACTTGTGTAGCGAGTTTGCCCGATGGTTTGCTGCCCTTTCTAAGAAGGGTAGAAACCATTCATTGTGGCGCAAAAATTTAGGAATTTGTCTACCTAAAGGCACGAAGATCCTGATTCCGTTAGATCCCTCATTGGAGTGATGAGACCTGTCAGAAAATCTGGAGACTTGGGTTGTATAGGCCCCAAGAGAGGAGAACACCCTAATGGTTGCTAGTTTGACAAGCGACAAGCGTGCTGCGATCGCCGAGAAGCTGGCGGATATTCGCGCAGTCCAAAATCTGCTTATCGCGAATGAAAGACAGTTCTTGCAGGAGTGTCGCGACGCCAAAATGCGCGATCGCCTGGAAGAGATGTTAGAAGATGACCAGAAAAATCTCGATATCATCGAGACCGCCATCACCCAGTATGGAATTCAGGAAAGTCCCAAGCCTGAAATTCGACAAGTTCTGGACCAAACCCAGCAGATAATGCAGGGCTCTGGCCTGACACTGTATGAAAAAGTGGCTCAGCATGAGCTGCTCAAGCATGGTCAGGTGGTCTCGGGCTTAGTGGTCCACAAGGCGGCGCAGATTGCTGGATCGGATGTCGAGGCTGCTCTGGCTCCCCTGAATACGGTCAACTTTGAGAACCGCGCTCACCAGGAGCAGCTCAAAGGAATGCTGGAATATCTGGGCACCCAGGAACTGACGGGCGAAACGCCGGATCAGGGTATCTGGGGCCGCGTGCGAGACGCGATGGCCGCGATGACGGGGGCTGTCGGCAGCGCCACGACCCAGGCGTCGGACGACTCCACGGACATCATGAGCCTGATCTTCATGGATCACCAAAAGGCCAAAACGCTGATTCGGGAAATTCGCAAGGCGGATAATCCTCAGGAGGCTCGCGAGTTCTTCGGCCAGCTCTTTAAAGATCTCTTGGTCCACTCCAAGGCTGAAGAGGAGGTGGTTTATCCAGCGGTGCGGCCTTTCTATGGGGAGGAGGATACTCAGGAGCTCTACACTGAGCAGGCTGAGCTGGAGCGCGTGCTGAAGGAGATGCGGTCTCTCTCTCCGGATAATGAGACTTTTCGCAGTCATCTCCACCAGGTGAAGCAGATGGTGGGTGATCATACGCGCCAAGAAGAGAGCACGATGTTTGCGGCCATGCGCAAGAATCTCTCGGACAAGCAGCGAGAAGATCTGGCGCAGCGGTTTAAGGAAGCCAAGAAGCAGCTCCAAACCCAGATGTAAAGCTGCTTTGATGACGTGAACTTTGCCAAGGGGGCGATCGCCCCCTTGGCGTCCTGATTTTTTGGAGGATACCGATGACCCTCACCCCTGACAAAATTCCCCCCCAGACCCAGGAGCGTAAGCCTGCTCTGGAGTCAGAAATGACGCCGCGGCCAGAGTATGACGACCCCAACTATCGCGGCAGTGACAAACTGCGGGGCAAAGTGGCCCTGATTACAGGCGGCGACAGCGGCATTGGCCGCTCGGTGGCGGTGTACTACGCCAAGGAAGGCGCAGACGTTGCCATTGTCTACCTGGATGAGCACGGCGACGCTGAAGAAACGAAGCAAGCGGTGGAGTCCTACGGCCAGCGCTGTTTGTTAATTCCGGGTGATATTCGCAGCGAAAACTTCTGTCATCAAGCGGTCCAGCAGACGGTGAAGACTTTGGGCCGCCTAGATATCTTGGTGAATAATGCGGCAGAGCAGTATCTCGAAGAGAGTCTCGATGAGATCGATTCGGCCCGCTTGGGGAGTACCTTTGCGACCAATATCTTCTCGATGTTCTATTTCACCAAGGCGGCGCTGCCCCACCTTAGGCCGGGCAGCTCGATTATCAACACGACGTCGATCAATGCCTACAAGGGGCACTCGACCCTGCTGAGCTACTCGACGACTAAGGGCGCGATTTTGGCCTTTACGCGATCGCTCTCGGAGCCGATGCTGGAGCGGGGCATTCGAGTCAATGGTGTGGCGCCTGGGCCGATTTGGACGCCCTTCATTCCGGATGCTTTCCCACCGGACAAGGTGAAAGACTTTGGTCAGCAGGTGCCGATGAAGCGGCCCGGCCAGCCCCGAGAGGTCGCGACCAGCTTTGTCTTCTTGGCGTCGGAGGATGCGTCCTATATGGCGGGGCAGGTCCTCCATCCCAATGGCGGGGTGGTCGTGAACGCCTAGGGCTCTCTGAAGAGAAAGAGAAGAGAGACCGCAAATCAATCTGAAATAGGGCTGAAATCTCGCGTTGGCGGGAGCTCAGCCCGCACAGTGAAACGGCCTGTAGCGTAGTGAGGGAATCTCTTGGTTGTGCCCAAGAGTCCCTAAGCCCGCTGCAGGCCGCTATTGAGTCAGGGGTAGTGCTTAACAGTGACCCTGGGGAGAATCACTGTCCGCTCAACTGTTTGTGGCGGTGCTCGACGAGAGGAACCTGCGCTGAAGCTTCGGCACGGCCAAAGCCCAGAGCAGGAAGCTGATCACATTGTCTCGCGAGCACTGCCGTACTATTACTGTGCGTGAAATCAATAGGTAGAATGTCTCAACGTTTGTCTCACCTTTCTTGTCTCAGTTGCCTCACCTGAATGGGGGATGTGTCAGAGCGCTGAAAATGCTTTCCCAGGGCGATCGCGCCTACGACGCTCATGAAAGTTTTCCCAAAAAGTTTTCAGAGCGGCTTTTTGCAATCGATCAGGACGCCGGAAGCACTGCCAGCCCAAACGAGCTGCACGACCTGTTCTGAGCCCTTGATTGGGTGGCGGCAGCGTGATTAGGGGAGGTGGCGCTGGTGCTGGCAAGGACAGCGGCGATCGCAGGGGCGGCAACGGTGGAGAAGCGTATAAAACTCTTGGGTGAATTGTCTGCGTCAGTATTCCCTGTCGATAAAAAATAGTATCACCGGTGTATTCTGGCGTTCGGTGCAGAGTTTCGTTTTGACGCCTAGAGTGGCTTGGTCATTGCCGAGCCCCGCGACGGCCTCTCCTGCTGGCAACTGTGTCGAGTAGCGATCGCGCTATCAGGGGAGCCTATCGGAAGCGGCTCGTTTGAGCCTTCAATCAGCTTCCAGAGCGTGGTGGAACAAATATTTGTACTTTTCTGGAGGGGATTTCGTAGCAATGGTGCCGCTTTACCAGACTTTAAGTAGTATTTCTGTGTTGTTTAAATCTTAGCGAGTAAGACAGTTATTCAAGGACTGGGTTAGAAAAAATGCATCTAGATTGCGACCAATAAATACTATTTGATTGTTTTTGGTGGTTTTCCACTCTCGGTCGTTGACCGTAAATCGTTTGCCACTCAATTGAAATAAGTGCTGTTTGGGGCTTTCAGAAAACCACAGAATTCCCTTAGCGCGGAATACGTTATGCGGAAGTTGGTGGTCTAGAAACTCTTGAAATTTCTTCAAAGCCAGCGGGCGATCGCTCTGAAAGGAGACCGCCATGAATCCATCGTTGTTTAGGTGTGGATAAACTTGCTCAGGTTCTCCCTCAACTGGTTCAAAAGAGCTTGCTTTGGACAGATTGATATCCAAAATTAAGGAGAGAGGTACCTTTCCATACTCCGATCGCAAGATCCTAGCACCTTCCTTGATTGAGTGAAGATCTTGTTCTAGCGATTCGACTTTTGAACTGGTTAGCAAATCCGTTTTGTTCAATATAATAATGTCGCTATAGACAATCTGATTTAGAGCAACATTGCTGTTGTAGTGCTCCTCAGATGTAAAGGTAAATTCATTAATTAGTTTGAGCAGTTCTAGTCAGGACTCTTCAGTAATCGAGCTAGAAGATTGAGTAGCTTGTAATATAAGCTTGCTCTCCTGGTTTAGCTGATTCTCTATGCTGATGACTGTAGAAAATGGCGATCGCTATCTTCTTCCGCAGAAGTTCCAAATACACCAACGCCCCCAAGCATTCGGTTCGCCTAAGTTAGAGAGCGTAGGAATTTTAAGATTAGAGCGATCGCTTGTGAACAACGACGAAGCTAATTGTCCATGGTCAGTATTTTCGGAGCCAAAGCTAAATTTGCTACCTGGAACCACACCCAAAAATGCAAGAGCTCCTATAGTAACTAAAGTGGTAGAGGCTACAATTGCACCAGTACGATTCAACATTTTAGACAATTCCTTAAGAAGTGGATGCATTCAAAGCTTTTGTGATTTCTGTCGTGAAACACTATTGCTCTGGTGCTTCCTATCTTGTCAATTCGTTCTAGTTGTTTAAATCTATAAAACTCATATAAAATCTCATATAAATCCTATAAAATCTCATATTATGAATGCAAGATAAAAAGCATTGCTGTATGCTGTCTTTGGCTGAATCGCATCACTAATCCTGAGTGAAATAGAGCATTTTTTGATCTAGTGAGGTACAGTGACAACAATGAGTAAATCAATTGTGGATACCCTCTGAAAGAATTTGAATAAATGCCTTTTGAATGGCTTTGCCTAAGGCAGAATAACTTCTAGATCCAATGAATAGCCTTGTGCTTTGTTTGCTGTCATGACTTTCACAACTTAGGAGATTGAACACCATGGATCCAGTAACACTCATTCTCAATGCTCTAGTTGCCGGTGCAGCTACGGTAGCGGGCGAGACAGTTTCAGATACCTACAAAGGGTTGAAATCGCTCATTCAGAACCAAGCATATCCTGATTCCCTAATTAAAAAATTAACTATGACAACTCGAAAGCAATCGAGATCACCAGCGATTTATCAATTAAAAATTAAACTAAAAGATATTTGATCACCAATTTGGAAGCGAGCCTAGGCTTGTAGCGATGCAGCCCTAGCTCAACTGCATTGGGTAATTCAAATGTCGATGGTGTGGACAATTTCCATTTCTATTCCTTCAATATTCAAGGCAATAAGTACGGCGGACCAATGCACGAATTCGATTTGATGATATGGAAGTTCTTGACGAGCAACCTGTGAAACTGAGCAAAGTCATACCAGGGGAAAAGTTCAAGTTCTCCTACCTCTATGACTTTGGTGATTCCTGAGAGCACGAAATCTTGGTTGAAAAGGTATTAGAGACTGATCCAAGTTTGCACTATCCTAACTGTATTATAGGCAAGCGTGCTTGTCCGTATGAAGATTGTGGTGGTGTTTGGGGCTGTCAGAACTTCTTAGAAATCATTCAAGACCCAGAACATCTAGAACATGAGGAGATGCTGAAATGATTTGGGGTCTTCTTTGACCCAAAAGACCCTGAATTAGATGACGTGAATCCCCAGCTCAAAATAATTCCTAAATGACTTAACCTACTTCAATAGCTGAAAATACTATATGGCATGCGTTATGGCCTTAGCGTAAATTTCTGTTCCATTACTACTCAAACCCCTAATCTGTTGTTTAAAGTCCTTTTACAGAATAAATTTTCCTACAGTTTTGCTGATTGACCGATCTGCTACTGATCCCAAAGAAAGGCTGCAAGAGAAATCCTGGACTTTGTATTAAAAAGTTGGGCATTCAGTGAAGTTCTCTTTAAAATTCCTGAAACGGAGGTGAAATCATGCCGATCGAGACTGTACCGGAATCTGGGCTGCAATATTACCTAATTGCTTTTGATGCGCTAGGTCAAGAGCGAGAGGAAGCGGATGGCAAGATGAGTCAAAAGCTACTGGAAGTTCTGGAAACTGAACCGAGCACAGATATTTTTATTTTCAGTCATGGCTGGCTGGGGGATATCCCTGGAGCACGTGACCAGTACAACCGATGGCTGACCGTGATGGCAAGGCAAAAGCAGGATATCGATCGCATGCGACAAGCCAGACCTAAATTTAAGCCGCTACTGATTGGTTTGCACTGGCCTAGTAAGCCCTGGGGGAATGAGGAACTGGAGAACGCAGGCGTGAGTTTTGCTGGACCGGAAGCTGATGCAGCAACTAAAACGCCTGACTTTATTGATTCACTTGTTGAGCAATATGCCGATCGAATTGCCAATACTACCCCATCCCGACAGGCACTTCGCACAATTTTGACTGCCGCCAGCGAAGATCCCATGCCTGACGAATTGCCACTAGAAGTCCAAGATGCCTATAGAGTATTGCAGCAGGAAGCGGGTTTAACTGCTGAAGGCGAAGGGGCAGCTCCAGGATTTGATCGCGACGTGTTTGACCCAGGGCAGATTTATGAAGAGGCAGATTTTGAGAGTGATGGAGATATCAGCTTTGGCAGTTCTAGCTGGAATTTCGATCGTGTGCTGGCTCCCTTGCGAACATTGTCTTTCTGGAAGATGAAGGATCGGGCACGACAGTTTGGGGAAACGGGTGGCGCTCAGCTCCTAATACGATTACAACAAGCAACGGATAAGCAAGTGCAATTTCACCTGATGGGACATAGCTTTGGCTGCATTGTGGTGTCAGCAATGCTGGCAGGCACAACCTCAAAAAGCAACCTGCTGCGACCTGTGGATTCTGTGGTGCTAGTTCAGGGGGCGCTGTCACTTTGGTCATACTGCTCGAATATTCCCCCTAAACCAGGAAGACCAGGCTATTTCCATGACCTGATCCGCGATCGACGGGTGAGGGGACCGATCGTCACAACTCAATCTGTTCATGATACGGCGGTGCGAATTATGTATCCCCTCGGCGTAGAAGTTGCAGGGCAGTATGATTATTCCCCTGGATTACTGCCTATCTATGGCAGCATGGGTACGTTTGGAGCACAAGGGCCGGGGCTTGAAATTGTGATGATGCCGATGCTGCCCACGGACCAACAGTATGGGTATGAGATAGGAAAAATCTATAACTTGAACGGAACATCCTATATTTGCGATAAAAGTGGTGGTGGGCTGGGGGGGGCTCACAACGACATTGCTAAACCGGAAGTGGCTCATGCTGTGTGGCAGGCAGCACTTTGCAGTTAAACAAACAGTGGCTTTGATGTCAACTTAATAGGGTGTAAGCTATATGAGTACAGAGCAGTTCTTTTTCAATGGAATTGATGGGGCAACTGGCGAGTATTTGCTACCACCACTAACATCTGAGCAAGTCTCCCAAATTGCTTGTGGTGAGAAGTTTGACGAAGCACACCTCCTTGAACTTCAGAAAAAAAATCTGCACATTAAAGGTATAGAGCCAGAGTTTGCTCCTGTAGAAGGAGTAGACCCGAAAAACCTGGCAGAAACAGGTTGGGGAGTCATTTTCGCTCATAATGTTGACCCTGCAATTAAAGAAGCCCTCAGCCCGCTGCTGAATCTTCGCCGAGAGCAAGCAACAAAGAAGAATGAACATTACTATCAAGAATTTGAGGGTGTCAAAGCTTATCGTCCAGGTGAGTCAAAAGATAAGTTTCTAGCTCGTCACAAAGTAGGTCCGGGTCCCGCCGATCCAGACAAAATGCCCTACTACTTGCTTATCGTTGGCGACCCAAAGACAATTCCTTATCGCTTTCAGTACCAACTCGACGTGCAGTATGCAGTGGGTCGCATTCACTTTGACACTCCGGAGGAGTATGCTCAGTATGCTCGCAGTGTAGTAGAGGCAGAAACAGGCGAGCTCTCACTGCCTCGCCACGCTAGCTTCTTTGGGGTGTGGAACAATGCTGACAAAGCTACTCAACTCAGTGCTAACCACCTCATTAAACCACTGGCTGAATTAATGCTCAAAGACCAGCCAAGCTGGACTGTGCAAACCCTACTCAAAGATGAAAGCACCAAGGCGCGATTGGAGCAATTGTTAGGTGGTAGCGAAACTCCTAGCCTGCTGTTTACAGCTAGTCATGGTATGGGCTTTCCGAATGGCGACTCACGGCAGTTAAGCCATCAAGGGGCACTGATATGTCAGGACTGGCCGGGTCCACTCCAGTGGCAAGGAGCCATTCCAGAAGATTTTTATTTTTGTGCTGATGACGTTAGTGACGACGCTCGATTGCTGGGATTAATCGCATTTCACTTTGCCTGCTATGGTGCGGGTACGCCTAAGTTGGATGATTTTGCTCACAAAGATGCTTTCAGCAAACAGTCAACTATTGCACCTCACGCATTTGTTGCTCGCTTGCCGCAGCGCTTGCTTGGTCATCCCAAAGGGGGGGCGTTGGCCGTAGTCGGTCATGTGGAGCGAGCTTGGGGTTGTTCTTTTGTGTGGCAGAACACCGGACCACAGTTGGGAGTATTTCAAAGTGCTTTGAAGCGACTGATGGAAGGTCATCCGGTGGGATCAGCTCTAGAGTTTTTCAACCAACGCTATGCAGAACTCTCCTCCGACTTGAGTGCTGTACTAGAAGATGTAAATTGTGGTGCAGAGGTTCATCACTTGTCTTTAGCTAGTATGTGGACAGCTAACAATGATGCCCGCAGCTATACGATTATCGGCGATCCAGCAGTGCGGCTAGCTGTTGGTGATGTAATTACTGAGCGACCAGTCCTTGAATCAGTGACTTTGCAGTCTGCGCCTGCAATATCGCCTCTAAATGAGGAAGCCACCTTTGATGAACCTTTCTTGAAGCAAGCTCAGATGGACTTAGTTAAATCTCTGGAACAATTTCTAGAGAGAGTTCAGAAAGTTTCAGTCCCTCAGGCCGAAAGACTTCAGGCAACAGTGTCAGATGTAATTAATCTACTTAATAAGTTGAAGCAGCAAAGTTAATAACAGTTTTAGCAATGCTTAATGAACGCCTTTGAGATTACTAATCAAGGCAAGAGTGGCGATCGCTTCACAACTGAATTTTTCGCACCGCCAGACTTGTAAAGCTGATAAACAATCAAGAAATAAACAGGGTACATTGCATTATGAACACCTTTGAGTTCGAGATTGCCATTCAGAGCAAGTCAGGTGATAATAGCTGGCCCATTGTTATCAGGTGTAAGCAACCGGATGGTTTAACCATTCATGCCAAAGGAATTCTCCGTCTCACTCAGGATGACTTTGAAAAACTCATAGAAGAGAGCGAAAACGAGAAAGCATACGGTACACTCCTGGGCAAAGCTCTGTTTCGAGAAGAAGTGCGAGATACATTTATCCGCGCATTTTCCAAAAGCAGCCAGGACAACCGCCTGCGAATATTACTCGCGATCGAAGCATCCCAAAAAGACCAAGTAAAAACCTTGCATTGGGAAAGATTATGCGCTCCCATTGATGCTGATGGGGGATGGAATCTGTTAGCCCGTGATCGCCGCGTACCCTTTTCACTCTACATCCCTACAATTATCGATCGCTGCTTTTCTCCCATTGGACGGCGAGACTTAAGGGCGTTGATACTTGTGGCGAGTCCCTCCAATTTAGAAACATATAAATTAGCATCTTTTGATGTTGAGACAGCTTTGTCAGGAGTCAAAGAAGCGCTGGGTGAAATTCCTTATAACTTTCTAGCAAATAATGTTGAAGGTGCGCTCGGTCCACCCACTCTACAAGAACTATCCAAACAATTGACAAATGCTCCAAAGCCATACACCTTACTGCATTTTGTTTGTCATGGGAAGTTGATTGATACGGGAGAGACAGTTCTTTACTGGGCGACACCCGATGATCAAGTTCTGCCAATTACTGCCAAAGAATTGCTAGAGGAACTGCGTCATGTCGGCAATCAGAAAAATTTACCTCATTTTACGTTCCTCTGCACTTGCGAAAGTGCCATTCCCAGAGCAGAAGAAGCATTAGGTGGATTAGCACAACGGTTGGTGAGGGATTTAGGAATGCCGGCCGTAGTGGCGATGACCCGCAAAGTGAGCGTCAAGACAGCTTTAGCGATCGGACAAAGCTTTTATCGACGACTCAGAGAGTCGGGAGAAGTAGATGTAGCGTTGCAGGAAGCAACAGCGGGACTGGGAGACCGCTATGATATTACGGTTCCTGCCTTGTTTAGCCGCTTGGGTGGTCGTCCTTTGTTTAGCGATCGCCTCGAAGATCGCGAACTAACCGACGAGGAAATCGGGTATGGCATTGGGAAGCTCCAAAAGCTGATCGCAGAGCGGGCACCTCATGCTTCTGTGCTCAAGCAGAGATTTAAAACGCATGCCGAAAAACTGAATAATGTACGAGGAGCAGATTCACAGGCTGCCCGTAATGAGCGTCGTCAGGCTTTAGATGAACTCGACAACATCTGTGACCAAGTACTCGATCTCAGCTTTGATGCTCTGGCAGCCTTGGGTAAGGAACCACCAGAATACAAGGCTGAGTGCCCCTTCCCTGGCCTTTATTCCTTCGGCGACAAAAAATACCACAAGTTCTTCTTTGGGCGCGATGAGCTGATTAAAGAGTTACAAGAGGAGCTGGAAAAGGATAACTTCTTAGCCGTTATCGGCCCTTCCGGCAGTGGCAAGTCATCGGTAGTGCTAGCTGGGCTGATTCCCAAGCTTAAGGAGCAAAACCCTAGCCTACAGTGGGCTTACCTAACACCGGGTAGGGAGCCAGTCAAACAACTAGAAAGACGATTAGAAAGACTATCGAAAGTATCAGAACAACAGTCAGTACTGCTAGTAGATCAATTTGAGGAACTTTTTACCCTTTGTGAGGATAAAGACAATCGACAAGAATTCATCACAAGTTTGTTAACCTTTGCCTCCCGGCGGAAAGTCGTCATGACGATGCGGGCGGACTTTTTGGGCGAATGTACCTTTTATCCAGAGTTGAGTAAGCGGATTGAAGCCCGACCAAAATTAGTTGGGACGATGAAACCCGCTGAACTAATTACAGTAATGAAGATGCAGGCAGACAAGGCGGGACTGCGCTTTGAAACTGGCCTGAGCAACTCAATTCTCAATGAGGTACAAGAAGAGCCAGGGGCGATGCCACTGCTGCAATATGCTTTGCAGGAACTGTGGAAGCGGCGACATGGGCGATGGTTGTGTGATGAAGAGTACCAAGCCATCGGTAGAGTTCAGCAGGCAATAGCCAAAACTGCTGATGATTTTTACAATAGCTTGCCAGCTTCTGAGCAAGAGCTTGTCCGGAATATCTTCTTTCGCTTAACACGATTGGATGAGAGTGCCGTACAAGGGGAAAAACGACGGGATACGCGACGACGAGTGGAGCTAGAGGATCTGGTGCCGGAAGGTGGTGATCTGGCTGTGACAAAGAAGCTGGTGCAGCAGTTGGCCGGTGAAGGAGCACGATTGGTGGTTACAAGTCGGAACGACGCCACGGGTAATGAAGAAGTGGAAGTCGCCCATGAAGCTTTAATCCGTTACTGGTCAATGTTGCAGAATTGGTTAGATCAGAACCGCAGCAACCTGCAATTACGAGAGACTATAAGTCAAGCAGCAGAGCATTGGGAAAAACACAAGAATCAGCCAGACAAAGACACCTATTTAATTCATCAGGGGGGGCGATTACAAGATGCCGAAGATCTATTGAAACAACCTAAATTTGTGTACCTGAATCCACAAGAAACTGAATATTTAAAGGCTTGTGTGGAGCTGCGCGATCGCCAACGCAACCTACAGCGGCTGGCTACTACAGGCGTGATTGTTGTTGCTGTAATCATGACGGGATTAGTTGTCTGGCTAGGATACGCATTCCAACAGACAAAACGACAGCAGGTGGAACAGTATGCAGCAGCAGCAAAAGCTTTACTAGCTACGAATCCTACAGAAGGGTTAGTCAATGCTATTAGTGCTGTTGGACTAGCTAAGTCATTTTTTGTCCGTTTTCCCAACTACTCAATGCCAGCTTCCGCTCAAAACAGTTTATTCACTGCGGTTCAAATAAGTCGGGAACAAAATTCCTTTGAAACCAATACAGAATTAGTTAGAGCTGTTGCATTTAGTACCGATGGACAGACCATTGTCATTGTGGGAGGTGATGGAACGAGTTCTACTAGCAAGGTGCAATTATTGAACAGTAAGGGTCAAGATTTGAAAAAAACCTGTGAAGTCGCAGGTTTTGTCACGTCTGTTGCCATTAGTGGGGATGGGCAGATTATCGTCATTGCCGGACAAAATCGCAAGGTGGGACTTTGGAACCGCCACAATCAGTGCTTTAAAGAAGAATTTTCTACCCCCATAATTCCCCATTCTTCCTTCGCAAGTATTAGACACAAAGTTGCGACTCTGTCTCAGGTTAGACCTGTCGCTATCAGCTCAGATGGAACAATGATTGTTAGTGGAGAAGACGATGGCAAAGTGGGAATTTGGACTAGGCAGGGTATATCCCTTGTTCTACCATTCAAAGCCCATGATAGTACTATCACGTCTATCGTTATCAGTTCAGATGGAAAAACCATCGTTACTGCTGGAAATGATGGCAAGGTGGGACTTTGGAACCGCCTGGGTAAACCCCTCGTTACACCCTTCAAAGTCTGTGATGAGGGCATCCAGTGTTACATCAATTCTGTAGCTATCAGTCCTGATGGACAGACCATCGTTACTGCTGGAAATGATGTTAAGTCTGGGGGAAAAGGATTCGATGGCAGCGTTCGATTGTGGGATCGCCAGGGGAAGCGCCTGGTTGCAGACTTTTCAGTCCCTGCCGATCATAGTGTCACATCTGTCGCTATCAGTCCTGATGGACAGACCATCGTTACTGGGGGAGGTGATGGCAAGGTAGGACTGTGGCACTACAACGCTCGGAGCCATGAAGTTTCCCCTCTGAGTGAACCATTTAAAGGCCACGGTCTCTATATTGGTTCTGTCTTCGGCAAATATGATACAAATGTTCATAGTGTGTCCATCAGCCCTGATGGACACACTATCGTTACAGGAGGAAGCGATAGCACCGTAAAACTTTGGAGCGTTCAGGCTCAACCCCTCCCTGACTCCTTCAAAATACCTCTACCTCAAGGATACCATGAATCCTTTATCACCAATTCACTCAAGACTGCTATTACTCCCGATGGACATATTCTTGTCACCGATTACGAGGGAAATCTGCAACTGTGGAAACGACCAGGAAGAAATCCTAGAGCACCCATTTCATCGTTTACCCAAAATGAATCGCTTTATAAGCTCGCCATTAGCTCAGATGGACAAACCATCTTTGGGTTGAATACAAAAGAAAATAAGGTGCAAGAGTGGAACCGACAAGGAAAGGCTGCCGATTCACCGTTTTCCATGAAGAAAGGGATTTCTTATGTTGCTATCAGCCCTAATGGACAGACCATTGCCAGTTTGGATGACAAGCAAGTGCAAGTTTGGAACCGCCAGGGTCAGCGTATCGGTGTAGCGCCTCTCCCAAAGAGTAAGATTAGTTCTGTTGCTATCAGTCCTGATGGACAAACTATTGTCGCTGGGGGGGAGCATGGTCAGGTGATGCTGTGGAACAGACCTTGGTGGCATCCTCGCATACCATTTCTAGCCTATAAAGGGAACACTATTGTATCTCCCTCTATTTCCCGCAGCACTACTCCACCTGTTCGGTCTGTTGACATCAGCGCCGACAACCAAAGCATCATCAGTTTAAATGGAGATGAGATATACCTGTGGAACCGCGAAGGTCAGCCCCTTAGTCCACCGTTTTCCCACGAAAAAGGTATCAATTCTGCTGTCATCAGCGCCGATGGGCACACTATTGTCATTGGAGGGAGTGATGGTACTGTGAAATCGTGGGACATCCGTTTGGATACTTGGCTTAAGGTTGCCTGTGAACGATTACGCTATCACCCTGTTCTTGCTACACCTAAAACAGAGGTTGCCAAGGAAGCTAAGGCTACTTGTAAGCAATATGCTTGGAATCTTAAGCGATAAGGTATTTTAGATAATTGCAATAGGGTGGTAGCTATTTGAACAACCTCAGTGCTGATTTCAGTGAGAGCTATTCCGGAGGGAATAGCTGCGCTTCACGCCGGCTGTGCGATGGCATTGATTATCTGTACAGATCAGCAGCAGCGCTAATTGATTCATTCGTTCTCATCAAGCTCAAGAATTCTGTGCAACTACCAACCTCAGCAAAACCAAGTGACGGATGAACACCTTCGAGATTACCATCCAGCGCAAATCAGGTGCATACTGGCCGATTGTTGTCGAACATACCCGACCGGGCGTGCTTCTACCTATCCGCGCTGAAGGGTTTCTCCAGCTTACTCAGGAGGATTTTTCGGAACTCACTAGCCTACTAGGACAGCCGAGGAACTACGGTACGCGCTTGGGCAAAGCACTGTTTCGAGACGAAGTGCGCGATGCCTTTGTCTGTGCTTTACGCGACTCGACTGAACCTCTGCGGGTACTGCTGTTTATCGAAGCCGAAGACAGAGAACTGAGAAGCTTGCGTTGGGAAAGGCTGTGCGCCAACATTGATGACGGTTGGTATCTGTTAGCCATTGAGCAGCGAACGCCTTTTTCCCTGTATATCCCCGCCATTACTGATCGCCGCTTTCCTCCCATTGGACGGCGGGACTTGCGATCGCTGGTATTAGTAGCCAGTCCCTCTGGACTCGGACGGTTTAGCTTAGACTCCTTCGATGTAGAGGCGACTGTAGAGAGCGTCCGGCAAGCGCTGGGAGAAATTCCTTGTGATGTGCTGGCTACCGTTAATGGAGCGATCGGACTTCCCAACTTAGATGAACTGTGCAAGCAGCTCACCGACCGAACCAAGCAATACACCTTGCTGCACGTTGTCTGCCACGGCAAGCTGATCGAGGGAGGAGAGACGGTTCTCTACTGGGCCAAAGCCGATAATTCCGTCGAACCAGTAACCGGGACTCGCTTGTTAGAACGGTTGCGATCGCTACGAGGAGCGAGGGGTCTACCGCACTTTGCCTTTTTCTCCACTTGTGAGAGTGCTAGTTCAGAAGCAGAAGAGGCATTAGGGGGATTAGCTCAGCGCTTGGTGCGCGATCTGGGGATGCCTGCGGTGGTGGCGATGACTGAAAAAGTGACAATCAAGACCGCCCAAGCTTTGGCAAAGAGCTTTTACCGTCAACTGAAGGAGTCGGGAGAGGTAGACTTAGCTTTGAATGAAGCGACAGCAGGACTCGCGGAACGTCACGACATCACTGTCCCAGCTTTGTTCAGCCGTCTGGGGGGACGCCCCCTTTTCAGTGACAAGCTTGACCGAGACCTAACCAACGCCGAAATTCAGTTTGGTTTAGAGCGTCTGCAAAACTTGCTGATTGAGCGGGCACCCGTGCTGCAAGAGAAGTTGAAGCAGCAGGCAGATATCCTGGATAGAACACTGGGTGCAGATGCAACCGCACTAAGCAAAGAAGCACGTCAGGAGCGAAAGGAGACTTTAGAGGAGGTCAACAACCTCTGTGATGAAGTCCTCGACCTGAGCTTCAACGCTTTGGCATTGGAGCAGCAACCACCAAAATATGATTCTCGTTGTCCTTTCCGAGGGCTATCTCCCTTCCGCGTCGAAGACCAAGAGTTCTTTTTTGGACGCGATCGCCTCATTGAGCAACTGCGACAGAAGTTGACCAAGCATAACTTCTTAGCCGTGCTAGGAGCTTCCGGCTCTGGAAAATCATCCGTGCTGCTAGCTGGTTTGATTCCACAGCTACAGAGTCAACAGCCAAATTTACAGCTAGTCTACCTGACTCCAAGTAGCGAACCGCTAGTACAACTCAATGCAAGTCTTTCGCATCTGACTCCTGAGCCTTCAGTACTGCTGGTAGACCAGTTTGAGGAACTATTTACTCTATGTACTGATGAAGCCAAGCGAGTTGAATTCATCGACCGATTATTAAACCTTGCCCAGCAGCAGAAAACAATCATTACGATGCGGGCAGATTTTTGGGGAGAGTGCGCCTCCCATCGGCAGCTCAAAGAGCTGATGCAGGCAAGGCAAGAATTGATTGCGCCAATGGACTCCGGCGAACTCCGCAAAGCGATTGAAATGCAAGCATCCCACGTACATCTACGTTTTGAAGCGGGCTTGAGCCACTTGATTCTCGATGAGGTACAAGGAGAGCCAGGGGCAATGCCACTGCTGCAACATGCTTTACTAGAGCTGTGGAAGCGGCGACATGGACGGTGGTTACGCTGTAAAGAATACGAGGCGATCGGCGGTGTGAGGATGGCGATCGCAAAGACTGCTGATGATGTTTACAATAGCTTGCCATCTAATGAGCAAGACCAAGTCCGGGATATCTTTGTGCGCCTCACTCGCTTGGACGAGAGTACCGTACAGGGAGAAAAGCGACGGGACACGAGACGGCGAGTGTGGCTCGATGAGTTGGTACCCAAAGGAGGCGACCTAACGGCGACAAAGCAACTGGTGAAGCGTTTGGCAGATGAAGGAGCCAGACTGGTCGTCACCAGTACAGGCCCAGCCACCAATAAAGAAACAGTGGAGGTAGCTCATGAGGCGTTAATCCGCTACTGGCCGAGTTTACAACAATGGCTGGAGGAGAATCGCAGCAACTTGCAACTGCGGGAGGCTATCCGTCAGGCTGCACTAGATTGGGATGAAAACCAGCGAAAGGAAGAATATCTGGAGCATCGAGGCGGACGATTGGAGGATGCTGAGGTGCTATCCAAGCAAACTGGGTTTTTGAACCAACTCGAAGCTGAGTACGTAGATGCTTGTGTCGAGTTGCGCGATCGCCAACGTCGCAAGGAGAAACGTCAGTTTATGGTAGTTTCGATTTTCTCCATAGTGGCATCGGCGCTAGCCGTTTTTTCAACTATTCTGTATAGGCGAGCCGAAATTGGACAGATCACTGCCCTCCGGCAAACCTCAGAAGCCCGTTTCGCAGTCAATCGATATACAGTTGATGGGCTACTGGTTGGTTTGGATGCTGCCAGCCGCTTTCAATCACTCCTTTGGGGCAATCCGAGAATGCAGGAGGATATGCAGGCAACGTTGGCAGCAGCAGGTTACTGGACGCGAGAGCACAACCGTCTGAAAGGGCATCAAGCTACGGTTCAGAGTGTTAGATTTAGCCCAAATGGTGACAGACTTGCCACAGCCAGCTATGACAATACGGTGAATCTGTGGCACTCGGACGGCAGACTAATCAAAATCCTAAAGGAACATACAGAACCCGTAGTGAGCGTCAGTTTTAGTCCCAATGGACAAACGATTGCCTCTGGCAGTCAGGATGGAACAGTCAGGCTTTGGGATCGTAACGGCAATCCGATACGGATGATCAATACTCATAAGAACACGGTTTTCAGTGTCCAATTCAGCCCCGATGGTCAGACAATTGCCACAGGCAGCGATGATGGAACCGTGCAACTGTGGCGTACGGACGGTCAATTGCTCAACACTATCCAGGGACATAGTAACGTGGTCAGGGGAGTAAGTTTCAGCCCTGACGGAAATCGAATTGTTACAATCAGCGATGACAGGACAGTAAAGCTCTGGAGACGTGATGGAACGCTGCAGAAAATCCTCAGTGCACATACTGACGTTGTTACGAGTGCAGACTTCAGCCCAGATGGTGAAATGTTTGCAACCGCCAGTCTGGATCGAAAAGTAAAACTCTGGAGTCAAGAGGGTCAACTTCTAGAAACCCTTGACCATCCTCAAGAAGTATGGAGCGTCAGATTCAGTCGCGATGGACAAACGATTGCCTCCAGTAGCACTGATGGCAGTGTGAATCTTTGGGCGCGAGATGGCAGAAAACTTGACACATGGGCTGCTCATGAAGGACAAATTCCCAGTGTGGATTTTAGCCCAGATGGACAGATGCTTGTCACCGCTAGTAATGATAAGCTCACAAAAATTTGGCAGGTGAATCGAAGCTGGCTAACTGTGCTGGTTGGGCATAATGGTTTTGTAAATAGCGTTCAGTTTAGCCCGGATGGTAAATGGGTGGTGAGTGCAGGGTCTGACAAAATGGTAAGGCTTTGGAGCCCATCAGGTAAGTTACTCTCCACTCTAAAAGGGCATCAAAGTGAGATTTATAGTGTAAGCTTCAGCCCAGATGGGCAAACGATCGCCTCTGCTAGTAATGATGAAACTGTGAGGCTCTGGAGTGTAGAACGACAAGCACTAAAAATACTTCAAGGTCATCAAGGAGCCGTAAATCAGGTCAGCTTCAGTCCCGATGGACAAATAATCGCCTCTGTTAGTGATGATGCAACCGCAAGGCTTTGGCGCTCAGACGGTACAGAGCTTAGAACCTTTAGGGGGCATCAGGGTAGGGTATTAAGTGTCAGTTTCAGTCCCAATGGACAAATAATTGCTACTGCTGGTGACGACCGGACCGTGAGACTTTGGGGTTTAGACGGTAAAGAACTCAAGATATTTCGGGAACATACCAATCCAGTTCGACACGTCAGTTTCAGCCCCAATGGACAAATAATTGCCTCTGCTAGCAGTGATGAAAGCATCAAGTTGTGGAGTCTGGACGGAAAGGTTATTGCAACGCTGAGAGGACATACGGCTGCTGTGCTTGAGGTCAGTTTCAGCCCTGATGGACAAACCATCGCCTCTGCTAGTAGCGATCGGACGATCAAACTTTGGCGACGGGATGGAACGTTAATTACAACCCTAATCGGACATCAAGCTGACGTGAATGCTGTAAGTTTCAGTCCTGATAACCAATGGTTAGCTTCTGCTGATTTGAATGGAGTTGTCTTGCTGTGGAAAGTATCAAATCTCAATCTGAAGGAGTTGCTGGAGAAAGGCTGTAGCCAGATTCGCGATTACTTAAAAACCCAACCCAACAGTTCACACCATTTCTGCAATTAGGGGTAAATTTTGCACAGCAGGCGACCGTCTGTCCCAATTTTCATTGGGCTCCTCTCGCTACTCTACTCCCTATAAATTGAGTAGTCGCTGAACTTCTTCACGCCACTAGGCAATTCCTTCAAACCATCCGAACCTATTCGTAGAGTTCTCGTCGCTTCTGCATCTGCAATCAACACTCCTACTTCATAGGTAGCTCGATTATCAACTTCTCCACCAATAATCACTCCTGACACTTCCCAGTTGCCATTTCTATAATTAACTATTTCATCTAAGTAATATTTGCCCTCGCCTGGAGCAAAAATAAAAAGCCACAGACTCATATCTTCTTCTAAATGCTTGTAAGTACCACTGAACGTACTTCTCATAGGAACTGTGCTATGTTCAGCAGGACTTATGAGTCGCACTTCTGGTTTTTGGACTGTTAGATTCTTACGGATAACTGGAATATCTTGCTGAGAAGGGTCATGTCCCCCAAGAGCTTGTAGCCCCCTCTCAAAAGCTTTATCAAATACATCGGGTCGATTCCCTAAAGCTTCATCCCTTAACGCTTCATAAAAGCCTCGAACAAATTTGATTGCGGCATCATCCCCAATGGCACGATTCATTCCAATCACATAGGCAATGTTCTCTGCAATTAAGTCAGCGGCTTTGACTGAATAGCAAGCATTGAGGATTACACACTCCACATCAGTAAGATTGCTAAAAAATCCTGCTAGCCCCTTTGGTTCCAAGGGGTGTTTTTTGGTCTTATCATTTTCGTCATCTAGGAGAAAACTGCCGTCCTCTAAACCATGTCCACAAAAATGAACGATTTGAGGAGATTCATACCTAATTGCTTGACGAACTTTGTCAACAGTTTTAGCAGTGCGTTGATCAACATCAAAGCTCTTTGAGCCTCCTTGCATGATCTCTTCAATCTCTTCAATCTCCTTCCCTAAATCCAGATCGCTCTGCGCAGAAAATGCTGCTAGAATCAAAATCTTCTTCTTGGCTACATTTGTTCCAGTCATAGACCCAATACGCTCTAGTTTACATAGGTGCAATATGACAAATTTCCAATCGAGTAGAGATTTCCGCCCTCAAGTCAAATAGCCAGTTCTGATAGGTTCATCTTTCAAGCTGCTTAACACAGAAAAGGGGAAATCTCTTTATGAAAAAGAGACAAGATTTAAGTACTCAGTGCCAACACTTTTACTAAGGTTGCTTATTCGGGATTAGATTCGGATTGTTCATCTTCTCGACTGCCTTCTTGGATTATCTCAGGAGGAATGATAGGATTGGATTTGGGTTGCCCACCTTCTCGACTGCCTTCTCGGATTATCTCAAGACGAATGATTTGACCAAACCACTCTGTTCCATTTAGGTCATTCCTAGCACGAGCTTCACTAGATCCATCTTCTAGCTGCACATACGCGGTGTTGTCGTCACGTTCGAGTTTGATATCAATTTTTTGAATTACACCGAAGCTTGAAAAAAGCTTCCTCAAATCCCCCTCAGCGACCTGTGCAGGTAAATTCGTCACTCGGATAGTCATGATTCACCCTGTTCAATAAGCATTTTAATTTTTCTAGAAGGGAGTATGGCAAGTTTTAAAATAATTATGTGCTTACTGAAAGCTCCTCGCTATTCAATTCTATATAGAGATTCGAATATTCCTGTACTAGCTCTGTCTAAGGGAACCTAGCAAATTTAAGTTGCATTCCCAAAATCCTATCAGCCTCATATGATAATAGAAGTACTTCAAAAATTACTCAAGTTATTTTTGTAAGAGTTCTAAACAACGGTAGCACATTAGGTGACAATGAATAGTAATGGTTAGGAGCGCAAAGCGTCATTGTAATGATGCACAAAGTACCAAATTGCCCCAATGTGGTTACTCAACTTCTTGGAAAACGACAAGGTCTTGCGAACTAAGCGTCCGATTCGCTGCCGTAAGGTGTTGTTAAATCGCTCAATGTAACTGGTTTGCCCAGTTTCTTTGCTAACTACTCGATGCCGCTTCCTCGGTAGTACCTGCTGATAAGCTTCCCAAAAATCGGTGTAGCAGATCGCGCACTGACGATAAACGGCTGGCAAGGATTGCCAAAGCCCCTTTGCATCTTGCCGAGAACGCGTACCGACAAATAACCCAACAATTTCACGGCTATCAGCATCAATCGCCAACCAAATCCAGTGTTTATTTGCTTTAGAGCCAACATAGGACCATATCTCATCCAACTGAATTGTCAACCGTCCCCGGTTTTTTGGGTGACTTCGATGGTCTTCGGTGTTTGGTAGAACTTCTGATTGACATACATTTGTAGCCAGTGAGGAGAAACGCCCGTCACCCGTGCAATCGCTGCTGGGGCTAGGCGTTCGAGCAACAACTTATCAATCAGTTGGCGAGTCGACTCATCAATTGATTGTCGGGTAGCACCCTCAACAAACTGCCGTCCATAGTCTCGGCAGTGGAATCGTGGTTTGCTGTAATGGGTATGCTCGTATTTGATAATTTAAGAAGATTGGCACTTGGGGCAATTCATCGATTTAGCTGCAATGCTTGATTCTCCTAGCTTATCAAATTACTATTACCATGCATTACTACTCGTAATGGGAAACACTGCTGCATACCATCTCTGGCTGAATCGCATCACTAATTTGAGTAAAATAGGAAGTTTCCTAGTCTATTGAAATGCAGTAACAACAACAATGAGTGACCCGATGGTAGATATCCTCATGGCTTTCCAAAAAATGGAAGACCGGTTTTTGGAGTTTATGATTGCGCTGAGCATTTCCGGAAGGTTGATTGCAGGAATTCTTCTGTGAGGATGATCGCCCTTATTCCGCCTCGCCGATAAGGGTAAAAGCGGCCCAGTCCCCTGGATCGGGGTATGTTTCCATCGTGCTCAGCATCGCTTGGCGGAGGGCCTGGGCCTTGTTGGGGTTGGTTTGCAGATTTTGGTAAAAGGCCGTCATCAGGTCAGCGGTCGGCGCATCCGGGACCGCCCACAGCGAGACCAGGACGCTGGGCACCCCGGCGGAGATTAGCGATCGCGACAGACCGATCACGCCATCCCCGGTGATTTTGCCGCGGGCCGTGTCGCAGGCGCTCAAGACGACTAGCTCTGCCTGGAGCTGCAAGTCCAGAATTTCTGCGGCGGTCAGGAAGCCGTCATCCGTTGAGGACGGCGTCAGGGCGATCGCGCTTTCGAGGCCCCGCACATTGTCCAGTAGGCCATGGGTGGCTAAGTGAATCAGGCGAGCCTGCGGCATTTTTCCGACGATCGCCGTTTCCGTGCCTTGGCCCCCGGTAATTGCGTTGACCTTTAGGAGAGCGGCGATCGCCTTTGCCTCGGCCTCTGCGCCCGGCAGCGGGGACAGGGGTTCTTTCGGCTCTCCCGGCGACAGGGCCATGCTGGGCATGGCGGGATTACCCAAAATGAGCGCTTCACCCTGGCGACTCTTTGGCTGGCTAGCCAGTCGCTCTCGCTGCTGTCGCGTCAGGGCCAACACCTGGATCGAAGGCGCTGTGAGAATCGTGTGCTTTTGGATTAGATAGTCGCCCTTGGCGTCCTGGAGCGCTGGAAAAGGCACCTGAAAGAGGGAGCCTTGGGGAATAAAAATCACGTGGGCGTCGGGGTCTTGGGGCAGCAGGTCCGCAATGGGGTCAATGAGCAGCTGGTGGAGGGTCGGCCAGCTAGCGCGAGAGGGAGCAGCCGAAGCGGAGGCGGCAGTAAGGCCCTGGCGGTTGCGACCGGCCAGAAAAGCTTGGTGCCCAACCACCACATCCGCCAAGGAGGCGCTGTGCTGCTGCCACAGCGAGGAGAGATCGACGGGCCGGAAGCTGACCTGACCGTCCGGCTGGATCACCCAGATATAGAGGGCCGATTCCCGGGCTTGCCCTGGGTTCTCGCGGGCGAGGTTGTCATAAATAATTGAATACTGCACCAGCGTGGCGTTCTGGTCTTGGGCAATTTGCTGGATTTGCTGAATGCTAGGGGCTGACGTTGCTGCCTGATTCGGGAGCGATGTCTTATCGCCAAATTTCTGCGCCAGCAGCTCGACGAAGGCTCTGGCCCGTCCCCGCTCGGCGATCGCCAGGGCTGCTCCTGGCTTATTTTGGGCGATAAGAACCCGTTGCAGGGTGCGATAGCTTCTTGCTTGCTCCTCGAAGATCGATATCTTATTCTCATCGCTCAGGCCGGCCCGCAGGGATTCCCAGATTTCGATCGCCGCAACGAGGGCCTTTTCGGCAGCATCAGTCTTGCCTGACTCAAAGAGCGTCACGCCGAGGTTATTGAGCGCTAAGCCTTCGCCGCTGCGATCGCCCACCTGCCGAAAGATCGCGATCGCCTGCTGATGAGATTCGATGGCCTTCTGGGGCTGGGAGAGAGAGCGATAAGCATTGCCCAGGTTCATCAGGGCCAGGGCTTCGCCCTTGCGATCGCCGATTTGCTGAAAGATCCCGAGGGCCTGCTGATGAGCCTCGACGGCGCGCGGGTACTGACCGAGAAACTGGTAAGCATTGCCGAGATTGAGGAGCGCGCTGGCTGCGCTATTGCGATCGCCGATTTGCTGAAAGATCCCGAGGGCCTGCTGATGAGCCTCGATGGCGCGCGGGTACTGGGCGATAGACTGGAAAACGTTTCCCAGATTGGTGAGGGCCGCCCCTTCGCCGCCGCGATCGCCGATTTGCTGGAAGATCGGGAGCGCCTGCTGGTGATACTCGATGGCCTTTTGATACTGGGACAGGGCCTCATAGGCATTGCCCAAATTCATTAGGGCGAGGGCTGTGCCCTGGCGATCGCCCACCTCCCGAAAGATCCCCAGGGCCTGCTGGTGATCCTCGATCTCCCGCTCGTACTGAGAAAGAAAACCGTAGGCATTGCCCAGATTCACCAGGGCCCTCGCTTCGCCCCGGCGATCGCCGATTTGCCGGAAGATCGGGAGCGCTTGCTGATAGTACTCAAGGGCGCGCGGATACTGGGATAGAGCGCTGTAGGTCAGCCCCAGATTTGCGAGGGCCACCGCTTCGCCGCTGGGATTGCCCACTTGCTGAAAGATAGAGAGCGCCTGCTGATAATACTCCAGGGCGCGCGGATACTGGGACACAGCGCGGTGAATATTGCCCAAGCTGCCGAGGGCCGACGCTTCGCCGCTGGGATTGCCCACCTGTCGAAAGATCGGGAGCGCTTGCTGGTAGTACTCGATCGCCTTTGCGTACTCCGAGAGAGAGTCATAGGCATTCCCCAGATTCACCAGGGTCTTGGCTTCGCCATTGCGGTTTGCGGCTGCTCGGTACTGCTCTAGGGCCTGCTGCCAAGACTCGATGGCCGCTGGGTACTGGCTGGTTTGGAGCTGCTGCTCGCCCTGCTGAAAGAGGCGGTCTGCGTCTGTCTGGCGAGCGTCGGGGGTCTGGGCCTGGGCCGCAGAGGAGGCGATCGCGCCGAAGGGCAGCGGCAAAAACGGCCCAGCCGGGAGGGGAGCAAGGAGCGAAACGAGCAGGGCAATCTTTGGGGGGCGCATAGGCGAAGGCACTCTCTAGGACAAAGCTCTCAGAAGGGATACACCGCTTCGCCGTTCTTTCCCGAGGTAAAGGAAAATGCCTCAGCGGTCTGCGATCGCCCTAAACCTCCGAGAGGCTGCCTCCGTAGGCCACCACGCAGTTTCTGCCCTGGGCCTTGGCCTGGTAGAGGCTCTGGTCTGCCTGTTCGATCAGGGCTTCTAGGGTGAGGCTAGGGCTCGGCACCGCGCTGGCGAGTCCCAGGCTGAGGGTGAGGTAGGGACTGACCGCTGACTTTTCGTGGGCGATCGCCAGGGCCTGCACCTCGCTGCGGATGCGCTCTGCGACGCGCTGCGCTTCGAGCTGGCTGGTCCGGGGCAAGACCACGGCAAACTCTTCCCCACCGTAGCGAGCCACCAGATCTACGGCTCCCCGCACGCAGGACTGGAGGCACTGGGCGACGGTCCGCAAACCCTCATCTCCGGCTTGATGGCCATAGGTGTCGTTATAGGCCTTGAAGAAATCCACATCGCAGAGAATGAGAGTCAAAGGGGCCCGCTGAACAAGGGCCCGCTGCCACTCTTGCTGCAAATACTCATCAAAGCTGCGGCGATTGGCCACCTGGGTCAGGCCGTCGACGTGGGCCAGGAGCTGAAGCTGGGAGTTGGCGTCGGCGAGCTGGCGATTGGCGGCCTCTAGCTGCTCGCTGAGACAGCGCTCCTGCTGCATTTGCTTTTGGAGCAGGGTGCGCAGCGCCTCTTCTTCTTGGACGCGATGGCGCAGCTCGTCCATGACCCACTGGGTTTGCATCAAGCGCCGCACTCGCTGCCGCAGCACCGCCCAGTGAATGGGCTTGGTGACATAGTCGTCGGCCCCCACGGCAAAGGCCCGATCCACCGATTCTGTATCATCTAGGCGCGTGATCATCAAAATGGGCGGACAGGCGTCGCCAAACTGTTCGTGGAGAGCGCGACAACACTCGAATCCGTCCATTTCTGGCATCACAGCGTCGAGCAAGATGATATCGGGTCGCTGCTGCTGACAAAGATTCAAACAGTTTCGGCCATCCTGGGCCTCGATGGTTTGGTAGCCCTCCTGCTCCATAGCCCGCTGCAAGACTAGGCGCAGAGTTTTTTCGTCATCAACAACAAGCACAAGGGGCATGGATTGGGGCATGTCTAGGTTCTGGCTATCTCCTCAAGGACTTGCTGAAGCGCGCTCAGGGCCACTTCAAATTCGCTCTGCAATTGCGATGATAAAGGACTGGCTCCCGAAATATCGCCGGTACGCCCAAGCGCCTCTAGCGTTCGGCAAAAGTAAGATAGGCGCTCTGCCCCTAAGCTGGCGCTGAGGGAGTTGAGCGCGTGGGCTGCCTGAAAAAGCTGCTGAGCGTTTGCTGCTTGGATGGCGATCAGGATGCTTTGGAGGCGCTGGGGCGCTTCTTCGCAGTAACTGGTGATGACGTCGGCGAGAAACTCATCGCCCCCGTCTCCGGCGATCGCCTTGAGATCGGCCAGGGTTTGGGTATCGAGGACTTTGAGGGTCGCAGCGGGGTCGGCGTTGGCCGCTTCTGGGGCAGGGCTGGGGGCGATCGCGGGCGCAACGGGCCAAAGCTGCAAACAGGCTTGGCGCAGCGCTTTGACGAGGCCTTCGAGGCGGATGGGTTTGCTGAGATAGTCGTTCATCCCGGCGTCTAGGCACAGTTCGCGATCGCCCTGCATGGCGTGGGCCGTCATGGCAATGATGTAGGGGTCTTTGAGTAGGGTCGGATCTTGACGCCGAATCCAGCGCGTCGCCTCTAGGCCGTCCATTTCGGGCATCTGGACATCCATCAGCACCACGTCGTAGGGCTGACGCCGGAGGGCCGCGATCGCCTCGTGGCCGTTGTTGGCTACGTCGGCGCGGTAGCCCAGGCGCTGGAGCATTTGCAGCACGAGCTTTTGGTTGACCGGGACGTCCTCGACCAGCAGGATGTGCAGGGGATACTGCTCCGAGAGGCGATCGCCGGACATCAGCCGCGCCGATCGCTGGGGCAGCATCACCTGACCGGTCAGGAAAATCTGGGCCAGCACGTCGTAGAACTGGGACTGCTTGAGCGGCTTGGCCAGCAGCGCCGTGACGCCGATGTCGGCGATCGCCTCCGGTGAGGGAGACTCGATCCCCGTGCTCATGACCACAATGGGCAGGCCCTGCCCACCCGGCAGCTGCCGAATTTGGGCTGCTATGTCAAAGCCGTTGCCGCTGGGCATTTGATGGTCCAAAATCACCAGGTCATACTGGCTGAGCTGATGGAGATGGGCGATCGCCTCGGCCCCAGAAGCCGCCGTTTGGACCTGCATTTCCCATTCCTGGATCTGCCGGGCGATCGTCTCGCGCGTCGTCTGATTGTCATCCGCCACCAGGACCCGCTTGCCCTTCATCTTCGGCAACACATTCGACCACACATCCTCACTCATCGGCTCAGAAATGCTCTGGAGCCGCACCGTAAAGTGGAAGGTCGAGCCGACCCCAACTTCGCTTTCGACCCACACCCGGCCCCCCATCATCTCGCAGAGCCGCTTGCTGATGCTCAGGCCGAGGCCCGTACCGCCATAGCGCCGCGTCATCGAGCTGTCGACCTGGCTAAAGGGCTGAAAGAGGTGCCGCAGCTGATCGGGATGAATGCCGATTCCCGTGTCGTGAACGGCAAAATGCAGCTTGTAGCACCCCCCATTCGAGCAAGGCTGGGACTCCACCGACACCATCACCTCGCCCGCCTGCGTGAACTTGATGGCGTTGCTGAGCAGGTTTACCAGGACCTGGCGCAGCCGAGTCACGTCCCCCTGGAAGTGCAGCGGAGTCCCCGACGCGATCCAGCAAATCAGCTCCAGTCCCTTTTTGGTGGCCTGGGTGGCGATCAGGTCGAGGGCGTCCTCCACGCAGCGCCGCAGATTAAACCGCTGCTCCTCCAGGTGCAGCTTGCCGGACTCGATCTTCGAGAAGTCCAAAATGTCGTTGATCAGCGTGAGCAGGACCTCGCCGCTGCTGCGAATGGTCTCTACGAAGTCCATTTGCTGGGGGCTGAGCTCGGTGTCAAACAGCAGACTCGCCATGCCGATCACCGCATTCATCGGCGTGCGAATCTCGTGACTCATCATGGCCAAAAAGTCACTCTTGGACCGGTTAGCCGCGTCAGCTTCTCGCTTTGCCGTTTCTAAGGCTGCGTTTTTGGCGACGAGTTCTTCGCGCTGCTCCACCGCTTGTTCGAGGAGGTGGGCCTGGGCCAGGGCAATGCCCATCTGGGCCGCTACGGCCTCCAAGAGCTCCACTTCTTCGGTGGCCCACTGGCGCTGGCGATCGCACTGGTGCAGCACGATCGCCCCATTCGCCTCGCCCAAATAAGACGTGCGCACCCCCAGCAGCGACTGGGCCTCAGCGGGGCAAATAAACTCGCGATCGTCACAGCAGTTGGACCGATCCGAAAGGGCGATCGCGCGATCGCTCGCCATCATCTGCGCCACCAGCGGGTGAGCCCCCTGCACCGTCTGCCCCATCGACGAAACACAGCCCTCTCGGAAATACTCCGCCGCGCACAAAACAGCGGACGGACCCTCTTCCAAGCAGCGATAAATCAGGCACCGATCCACCCCAAAGGCCGCCCCGATCTGCTGGGCTGCAATCTCAAAAATCTCTCGCTGATCTAGGCTTTGGCGGATCTCCTCCGTGAGACGCTGCAACAGGAGCGTTTTTTGGAGCTGTCGCGCCAGGGCTTCCTCAGCGTGCTTGCGCTCCGTGATATCCTCGGCGATCCCCACAAACCGCAGCATGAAATCCGGCTCATCGGCCACCGGAAACGATCGCGCCCGAATCCACCGGATCTCTCCGCTGGGCCGCACGATCCGATAGGTTTCATCAAAGACCATCCCTTCTGCCTGATGGCGAGTGACCAGAGCCGCCGTGGTTCGCTCTCGATCGTCAGGATAGATAGACTCTATCCACGCGCTGGAGTCGGCATACAGCTCATCACAGCTGCGGCCCCAGATCTCCTCATAGGCTGGACTGACATAAATCATCTCTCCGGCCTGGGAGACAATAAAAAAGACCTCTCGAATCTTTTCAGCTAGCTGGCGAAACTTGGCTTCGCTCTCTCGCAGCGCATTTTCGGCCTGCTGCCGGTGAGTAATATCAATGGCCACGCCCCCCAGCAGCGGCGGGTCATCTCCTACCGTAATGGGGAACTTGTACACCAAGAAATCCTTGAGGCTGCCATCGATATGGAAACCACTCTCGATCGTCTCCAGCACCTGCCCCGTCTCTAGGACATACTGGTTGTTTTCAAAATACTGCTGGGCGAATTCTGGCGGAAAGAGATCAAATAGCGTCTTGCCCGTGATTTCATCGGCACCGACGTGGACGCTGAGGGCATAGTTATCGTTGAAATAACAAAAACGCCCCTCGGCATCCATGATCCAGGTGGCGACTGGAGTGTGCTTCATGAAGGTCTGGAAGCGGGCCTCGCTCTGGCGCAGCTCTTCCTCGATCCGCTTGCGATCGGTGATGTCTCGCACCATCACCAGCACTTCTTCGTCTCGGATCGGCACAATGCGCGTTTCTTCGTACTGCAAGCTGCCGTTGACCCAGATTTGGTGCTCATAGCTTTGCATTTGGCCGGTTTCGGTGGCTTGGCGGGCGTGGTGGAGGCGCAAGCTCGCCAGGTCCGGCGGCAAAATGTCTCGCACATTGGCCCCGGCGCGCCCCTGCTCCGGCGCGAAAACGTGGAATTCGCTGCCGACGATGCAGTCGAGGTAGGCGCCGTCGACCCGCATCCGGATCAGCAGGTCGGGGATGGCGTGAATCAGGGCGCGATTGGTGGCTTCGCTGCGCTCGAGGGCTTCCTCGGCCTGCTTGGCTTCGGTGATGTCCATTTCGATGCCGTCCCAGATCACGCGATCGCCGCCGAGCCGGCGGGGTGCAGCGCGAAAATGGGACCAGCGAATCTCGCCAGAGGGCAACTGTTTGCGAATTTTCAGATCAAAGATCGATAAAGATTGGCGCGAGAGCGCCATGGCGCGAAACAGCCGCGGCCGATCTTCCTCCACCACCATGTCAAATAGGGCTTGGGGGTTGGCCATGACCGCTTCGGGGGAGACGCCAAAGAGCCGCTCCACCCCGGCGCTGATGTAGGGGAAGTGATACTCCTGGTTGGGGCCTTCGATAAATTGGTAAATCAGGCCATTGGGCAGGTTATCTCCCAGCGATCGCAGCATTGACTCCCGCTCTTGGAGGGTGATTTCAATCTGCTTGCGATCGCTGATGTCCTTGTGAGTGCCAGCCATGCGCAGCGCGCGCCCCTCGCTGTCCCGGGCCACCACCTTACCGTAGTTTGCGATCCACTTCCAGTCGCCAGAGCGAGTGCGCACCCGATAGTCAAAGGCGTAGGGGATGGTCGGGTCTTGGAGATGGGCATTGAGAGTGTCAAATACCCAAGTCTGGTCGTCGGGGTGGATCAGCTGCTGCCAGGTCTCTAAGTGAGGAGGGACGTCGCCGGGCTGATACCCGAGCATCTCCAGCCAGCGATCGCTAAAGGTGACCTCTTCCGTCGCCAGATTCCAGTCCCACCAGCCGTCCCCGGAGCCCTCTAGGGCTAGCTGGAGCCGCTCTTCACTCTGGCGCAGGGTCATCTCCTGCTGGCGCAGGGTCTCCTCGGCTGCCTTGCGATCGCTCACATCCTCCACGACATAGGAGAACCGAGGCCGCCCGCTCTCCTCCGTCCCAACGTAATACACCGTCGCGGAGAGCCAGTGAGACTTTTGGGGCGTTATGTGCTGATACTCGAAGGTCACCGGCTGTCGGGTTTCCCAGCTTTGGCGGTAATAGCGCATCCACTGCTGGATGTGCTCTCGGGGTGCTCCCAGAGCGCTGGCTCTCTGATTGCGCATCCGCTCCACCGAGTTGCCAAAAAATCGCGCAGCCGCAGCATTATCAGACAGGTGCAGGATGTCGTCTTCTAGCAGCTCAACGACGCCCATCATCAGGGGCGACGTGTCATAGAGCCCGCCCAGGACTGCCTCCCGCTCCCGCAGCTGCGCCTCGGCCTGCTGGCTACGGCGCAGCTCCTGCTGGAGCCGCTCGTTGGCGGCGGCCAGAGCCGCTGTCCGCTCTGCGACCCGGGCCTCCAGCACTTCATTGGCTTCTTGGACCTGGCGCAGCAGCATTGCCTGCTGGATCGCGATGCCCACCTGCACCGACAGCTGATGGCTAAACTGAACTTCGGTATCTGACCAGGAGCGCTCTGCTTGATGCTGAAAAGCCAGCAGGAGGCCCCACAGGCTTTCTCCCTGGACGATGGGCACCATGAGCGCTGCCCGCACGCCCAAGTGTCGCAGGAACTGGATGCATTTGGCCGGCAGGTCCCCATGATCCAGGGTTGAAACCGCGATTCCTTGCCGCCCGATCGGCGCGCCCCACAGATCTTCGATGCACGTTTCGTCAAAGGGCTGGCCCAAAATCGAGGCGAGGGACGCGTGGGCCGACTCTACAACGACGCTGCCCTGGGCCGCAGCGCACTGATAGATCGCCACCCGATCGACCATGAGTACCTGGCGCAGCTCCTCGACGGTCGTCCCCAAGATGGTGCTGAGGTCGAGGGATGCGCGAATGCGCAGCGCCATGGTGTAGAGGAGGTGGTCCTGTTCGGCCTGGAGGCGGCACTGACTGATGCTCTCCTGGATCTGCTCTTCTAGCTCGATGGCGCGGTTGTTCAGCAGGGTGATTTTCTCGGCCTGGAGCCGGTGAACCTCTTGGCGCAGGGTTTCGATCACCACTTCGGCTTCGAGGGGGTTGATCGCTTCTAGGATGCTGCTTTGGGTCAGCAGGCCGACGAGGTGCCCCGCCTCGTCACACACCACCAAGCGCCGGATCTGGTGCTGCTGGATGGCTTGGTGGGCGAGCCACAGGGAATCCTGGGGGCGAATGGGCTGGAGCGGGTGGCTCATGACTGCGATCGCTGGCAGCGCGTGGGTATCGAGCCCTTGGCGCTGGAGCCGCACAATGTCTCTTTCGGTGAGGATGCCTACGGGCAGGAGGCGATCGCCCCCGTCTGGGGCTGGCTGCGCCACGATGATGCAGCTGACCCGGTGGTGGCCCATCTTGCGGACTAGCTCGATGACCGTCGCTTGGGGGGGTGCCCACACGGGCGATCGCACCATCACCTCTTCGACCCGCCGCAGCTTCAGCAGGTCCGACGACTGGAGGGAAGCCCGCAAACTCTCTAGGGTGACCAGCCCCGCCAGCTCCCCGGTCGCCTCCACCACCGGCAGATGCCGGATCCGATGGTGGCGCATCTGCTGCCACACCGAAAAAAGCTCATCGCGGTTGACGCTCTGGCGCGGGCGCGTGATCAGCCGGGTTTCCATCGCCTCCCCCAGGCTCACGCCCTCGATCCCGAGGCCTGTCGCCAGTCGCCGCACCAAGTCTCGCTCTGTGAAGATGCCGACGGGTCTTTGCTGATCTACCACAACCAGGCAGCTTACCTGAGCCTCAGCCATCAGGGCGATCGCTTCTGCCAAAGTTGTCTGGGGCAGCGCAACTAGAGGCTCATCAATCAGGGGCTCCGAGACGGATAAATAAGACATGAGGGCTAATACAGCAGGCAGAACACGAACAGGATCTCCAGCAGAGTTCCAGTCCCCGGCAGGTCTCGGAGGGAACCCTACTGCTCCCTAGTGTCCCCCAGGAACCGTAGCGATTAACGCCCGTCTAGCCCTTCGGACCGAAATTTCTTGGATGC
Source organism: Geitlerinema sp. PCC 7407 (assembly GCF_000317045.1). Classification (NCBI taxonomy): domain Bacteria; kingdom Bacillati; phylum Cyanobacteriota; class Cyanophyceae; order Geitlerinematales; family Geitlerinemataceae; genus Geitlerinema; species Geitlerinema sp. PCC 7407. The sequence goes on along the minus strand of NC_019703.1, from coordinate 2,161,749 downwards.
AGATAGGTTTTTGGTTACTGGCCAAACTGAGGCCCAAAAAATGCGCAGAAACCCATCACCGGATTTCTACGCATCGTTTTAGCAGCGTTCAGCAGGAGTCTTGAGAGAGCCTTAGTTAGACTTGGGGGACGTTTTAACAACGATCCATTTACCCGTTACCGGGTCGCGGTAGCTCGTGAAAGGGTTCTGCTTCAAAGGCTTTTGGGAAACGCGAGGCCGTTGCATCGTCATCATTGTGATCACTCCTGGGGTCACTGAGTCCGCGGCGCGTGCTTCTGGGGACACTGCCAAGGCTAAATTCGTTCAGCAACTCCTTTCTAGGTGATGCTGGGCTGAGCCTCCGTCAGGTTTGCTGATGACATTCAACCTGAAAGATCAAAACCGGGGCCGAGTCCAAAATCAGAGAGAACAATAGAGTGCTATCTAATACTGTGCAGAAGTTGGCGAGAGTTCCGGTGATATTGAAGCGAGTCTCTCTGTGATCTTGGGATCAAATTTGAGTAATCCACATCACATTTTCTTGGGACACGAGCTGCTGCGATCGCCGCCCCACCGGATGCTAAGGGAATGGGGGGTCTGACCCCTCGGCGATCGCAGCGCCCGAATTTCCGACAAAAAATGCTGCAAAGCGCCATGACACATTCTTTTCACTTCACTGTCACGGCGCTGTCACAAGCAATTTCTACAGTAGAACTCAAGAGCAGAGATGAAAGAAGCGGTGAGTACCCTGCGGGGTTCATCTGCGTGATCACCGAAGGGCTGTGGTAACTATCAAACCACACCCTTGGTGACCTTCTTCCATCGAGCTGCCAGAACCTAATCTTGGTTGGGAGAGCCACCACACTATGGATCATCTGCATACCCACTCATTTCGTGACGGCACGTCCCCGGTCAAACGCATTGCAACGGGGCTGTCGTTGATGCTGTTGGGGGCAGGCGCCGCAACCGTTGGCCTCTATGGAATGCAAAGTTCCCGGGTCTCGGCGTGGACCCAGTCGATCGCCCAGCTTCCTCAGGCGGAGCCGCGAGAGGCCGCGCCGATCGCGCCGATCTCCGCCAACAGCAACTTCGTTAGTCAAGTTGTCCAGCAGGCAGGACCCGCCGTTGTCCGTATCAACGCCTCTCGCACCGTTCACACAGAACTGCCAGAAGCCTTTCGCGACCCGGCTTTTCGGCGCTTCTTTGGGGCTGAAATTCCCGAGGGGCCGTCTGAAGAGATTCAGCGCGGCATTGGTTCGGGCTTCATTCTCGATCAGTCTGGCCACATCCTCACCAATGCCCACGTTGTGGCGGGAGCAGACTCCGTCGAAGTCACCCTCAAAGACGGGCGCACGCTCCAGGGTAAGGTACTCGGAAGCGATCCGGTGACCGATGTGGCAGTGGTCAAGGTGGAGGCGACTGGTTTGCCGTCCGTCCGCCTCAGCGACTCGGAGGCGATCCAGCCCGGAGAGTGGGCGATCGCCATTGGCAATCCCCTGGGCCTCGACAACACCGTCACTGTGGGGATCGTCAGCGCCACCGGGCGATCCAGCGGCCAAGTCGGCATCCCGGACAAGCGAGTCGACTTTATCCAGACCGACGCCGCCATCAACCCCGGCAACTCCGGCGGCCCTCTCCTCAACAGCCGCGGCGAGGTGATCGGGGTCAACACGGCGATCATTCAGGGAGCCCAGGGCATCGGTTTTGCGATTCCGATTAGTACTGCCAAGCAGATCGCCGATCAGCTCATCGCCACGGGCCGGGCCGAGCACACCTATCTGGGGATCCAAATGGTGACTCTGACGCCGGATGTGCAGCGCGAGCTTGCCAACACGACGGATCTTCCCTTCACGGTCCGCGCCGACACTGGGATTTTGGTAACCAACGTTGTGCCGGGCTCCCCAGCGACTCAAGCCGGCCTGCAGGCCGGGGATGTGATAACGACGGTGGATGGTCAATCAGTGAAGGATGCAGCCGAGATTCAGAAGCTGGTGTCGCAGCAAAAAGTAGGCGACGAGGTGAAGCTCCAGGTCCAAAGAGGCGATCGCTCTCTTGGCCTCACGGCTCGCCTGGGGACACTGCCTGCCCAGCCCAGCTCCTAACGCTTCTGAAAACCAGACAATGAGTGGCCTATGGTTTTTGGTTTTGCCAAAAAGTCTTGATATGGACATAGGCCGCTTCTGGTGCTAATTGGCCCTGCTGCTCAAGGGTGCAAATGTAGTCGATATAGGCCGCAAATTCCCCCCGCTGCTGGGGGAGAAATGCTAAGGCTTGCTTGAGAGCGCCATCCTTAGTCCAGCGTTGATCCTGTTGGTCAAACAAAACCATAACAATCCTTGCCTCCAGCCCTTGCAAGTTTTTTTAACTAAAGCAGCAGAAGCCTCACGCCATCATCTTTGATTTGGCGCTGAGTGAATGCGAGCGAGATGACGACACCCCTCTGACCGATGCCGCAGGTGCGGGACGGAGAGGTGGAGCAAACGAGTAAAGTGTTCATGATGCAAAACGGGCTTGATAAACTCAGGCTCAGGATTTGAGCGAATCGCCGCCCTAGCATCTGACCCTTGACAACCTGGAGTTGGGGGTTCTGCCTGGAAACAGACGATTTGTCGTTGCTTCTGTGAGCAGGTAAAAGTCCAGCAGTACAAAGGATGAACAAACCTCTTTAGTATTGTTCCGGTGCGGTGGGGCATCTCGTATCGTCGATAAAGCCCAGGACACGCCCGATGGGATATCAGGGGTCACTGAGAAGCCCGTGCTCTACGCGTCAGCATGAGCGCGGGAGTATGTCACAAGATACTCTTTTCCCTCGCTTGGGCCTAGCAAGGTTTCATTTTGGCGATAGATCTTCATCTTTTTCTAGAAAAATTTATTAAGCGTTATATTTTGGCGGGCGATCGCCTAAAAAGGCCTAAAATCAGCATTTTTGCGAGCTTTAGCGCCCGCCAAAAAGAGCGATCTTTTACCCAAAATTTTTAATTAAAGTACGCTGGAAGAATGAGTATGATGCTTTTGAGCTAGAGACCACAGGACTAGGGCGTATAGTCAAAGGTGATCTCAGAAGGGGTGGTATCGATCTGGCTGACTGATCGCTGGCTAGGGAGCTGGCGGCTGTCAAGGCAGCGCTGCGAGGAGGACTGGGAGTATAAGATTTGCGGTAGATATCTCTTTGATGGGTCGCTTTGGGTGAGCGGATCTCTGACAGGGCAGCGATCGCGCTGAGGTATCTGAATTGAAGCTGTCGCCGACCCAACTGGATGATGCCAAAATCACCCGGTCGTTTGGGCTTTCTTTGAAAGCTTTTTCGCCATGATAGGGAATAATGGCTTTTGCGCCAACCTGAAGTCGGAGGCTCCACTGCAATGCAGACCTATCCCTTCCCCACTATTTCAGGCTACTGTCTGGTCGAGACGCTCTATGAGAGTCCTCGCACCATTCTTTATCGCGCGGTGCGGGAAGCGGATCAGCGGCCAGTGGTTCTCAAAAGCCTCAAGCGAGAATATCCCAGCCTGCGAGAGCTGCTGCATCTCAAAAATCAGTATGGCATTGCCAAGCATCTAGAGGGCGATCGCTTTGTCCAAATCTATGGTTTGGAGCGATATCGAAACGGCTATGTGCTGGTAATGGCCGATGATGGCAGCATTTCTCTAAGTCAGTATGCAGCGGCTCAGCCATTGGATCTAGAGATATTTTTTGCGATCGCCTTACAGATGACTGAGGTGCTCGAATCTCTCTATCAGCATCACATTATTCATAGAGATATCAAACCCGATAATATTCTGATTCATCCGGTTACCCGCCACATCAAGCTGATTGACTTTAGCATTGCCTCTTTGCTGCCCCGAGAAAGCCAGGAAATGCCCATTCCGCAGACGCTAGAGAGCAGCCTGGCCTATCTCGCGCCTGAACAAACAGGGCGAATGAATCGGGGCATTGACTATCGCGCCGACTTTTATTCCCTAGGCGTTACGTTCTATGAGCTGCTGACGGGCCAGATCCCCTTCAACTTCGAAGATCCCATGGAGATGGTCCATGCCCATCTGGCGCGCCAGCCCATCCCCATCCACCAGCTGCGTCCGGCGGTCCCGGAGGGGCTCTCGGCGGTGGTGACCCGGCTGTTGGCCAAAAATGCGGAGGATCGCTACCAGAGCGCAACGGGGCTGCGGCACGATTTGCTGCACTGCCAACAGGTCTATCAGCAATCGGGACTGGTGCCACTTTTTGAGCTGGGGGAGCGCGATCGCAGCGATCGCTTCACGATCCCAGAGAAGCTCTACGGCCGCGACGCTGAGGTAAAAACCCTGCTGTCTGCCTTCGAGCGCGTGAGTCTGGGCACCACCGAAGTGATGTTGGTGACGGGCGCTTCGGGCATCGGCAAGACCGCTGTGATCCACGAAATCCACAAGCCGATTTTGCGCCAGCGGGGATATTTCATTCAGGGAAAGTTCGATCAGTTCCAGCACAATATCCCGTTTTACGCCCTGGTCCAGGCCTTCGAAGATCTGATGGAGCAGCTGCTGAGCGAAAGCGACGCCCAGATCGAGCAGTGGAAGCGTGAGATCCTCCAGGCCCTGGGAGACAGCGCTCAGGTCATTATCGATGTGCTGCCGGAGCTGGGGGTGATCCTCGGTCCCCAGCCGCCGGTGCCGCCGCTGACGGGGGATGCGGCCCAAACGCGGTTTAATCGGCTGCTGCAAAAGTTCATCCAGCTGTTTGCCACGCCGGATCATCCACTGGTGATGTTTATTGATGATCTTCAGTGGGCCGATAATCCTTCGCTCCAGCTTTTGCAGACTCTGCTGGGCAAGGCTGAGACCCCCTATCTGCTGGTGATCGGGGCCTATCGGGATCGGGAGGTGGGCGAATCTCACCCCCTGCGAGAGGCGATCGCGCAAATCGAGAAGGCGGGCACCATGCTCCATCGGCTGCACCTTGAGCCGCTCCAGCCCGCCGATCTCAACCAAATGATTGCTGACGCTTTGCTGTGCTCGGCGGAGACCGCAGGGCCGCTGACCCAGGTGATGTATCAGCAGACGCGGGGCAATCCTTTCTTTTCCACTCAGCTGCTGCGGGCGCTGGCCGAAGACGGTTTGGTGCGCTTTAGCCCGGAGATGGGCGGCTGGCAGTATGACATTGCAGCTATCCACAATCTCATGATGAGTGATGATGTGGTGGAGTTTGTCTCGACGCAGCTCCAGCGCCTGCCCGCCGCGACGCAAAAGGTGCTTCAGCTGGCGGCCTGCATTGGGAATCAGTTTGATCTGGCGACGCTGGCGATCGTCCATGAAAAGACGCCAAGAGACACCGCGACGGACCTGTGGCGCGCCATTCAAGAGGGGCTGATAGTCCCGCGCAACGAAAACTACAAGGTCTTTCAGCCCCTGCCCCAGGGGGGCTTGCCCGACTGGGAAGACAGCGCGATCGCCTACAAGTTTCTCCACGATCGCGTCCAGCAGGCTGCCTACAGCTTGATTTTCGCCGATGAGTGCTGCCTGACTCATCTCAAGATCGGTCAGCAGCTGCTGCGCAACACGCCGCCTCAGCAGTTCGAAGAGCGCATCTTTGAGATCGTGAATCAGCTCAATATGGGGCTGGAGCTGTTGACTGAGCCATCGGAGCGAGAGCAGTTAGCACAGCTCAATCTCACGGCCAGCCGGAAGGCCAAGGGCGCAACGGCCTATGAACCTGCCGATCGCTATCTCCAGGCTGCCCTCATGCTCCTCCCCCCGACGGCTTGGCAAGAGCACTATGCGCTCATGCTCGATGTGTACCTTGAAGCCATTGAAGCCGCCTATTTGATGACGGATTTTGGGCGGGCGGAGCAGCTGGTCGAGCAGGCTCGCCAGGGGGTGACCGACCCCCTCGACCAGGTCAAGATCACCGCCAAGCAGCTGCTGATTTTAATTGCGCAAAATCAGCTATCGACGGTTTTGGCGATCGCTCGCCCCGCCCTGGCTGACCTCGACGTCACCCTGCCCGATCCGGACACCGCTCCCCAGGACCTAGTCGCGCAGCTTCACCAGGAGATGCGCGATCGCGGCCTCACCGCCATTGAGGATCTCGCCGATCTGCCTGCCATGAGCGAGCCGGCCAAACAAGAGGCCATGCGAATTTTGACGATTTTGTTTGCGCCAGTGCTGATCGGCTATCCCCATCTGATGCCACTGCTGGCTGCCAAAATGGTGGAGCTTTGCATTCGCCACGGCAACTCTCCTCTGGCTGCCTTTGCCTATGTCTTTTATGGCTGGCTGCTGTGCGGCGTGCTGGGGGATATCGAGTCTGGATATCGGTTTGGTCAGCTGGGGGTGAGCATTTTGGAGCACTTTGCGGTGAGCGAAATTAACTGCAAAGTGGAAGAGGTTTTTGCTGGGTTTGTCAAACACTGGAAAGATCCTCTGGAAACGACGCTGGAGGCCCTCCGAAAGTCTTTCCAGTCAGCCCTTGAGGTGGGCGATCTCGAGTATGCCGGCTACAGCGGCACTATCTACTGCCACAATCTCTTTTTTGTGGGCTATCCCTTGGCCGCTGTCACCCAGGAGCAGGCAAAATATATCAGCTTCATGCGCCAAAATAAACAGGCGTTTTTGATCCTGCATACCGGCATTATTCATCAGCTAGCGCTGCAGCTGACCGATCCAGCCGCGCCGCGCGATCGCCTGATGGGCAAGGGGTTTGACGTCCAAAAGCATCTCCCCATGCTCCAAGAGAGCCAGACTGTTATGTCTCTCTTTTCGGTCTATAGCTGCCAGGCTATTTTGAACTATCTCTTTGGCAATTACGATCGGGCCCAGGACTATAGTCAGCAGGCTGAGCCCTATGTGGTGGCTGTGGGCGGCATGAATCTTTCTGCGGAGTATTACTTTTATCGGGGGCTGATTTTGCTGGCGGGGTATCTGGCCCTGGCCCCAGGCGATCGTCCCGCAGCGCTGGCGGCGATCGCGGTCTGTCAGCAAAAAGTTCAGGGCTGGGCCGAGCACGCCCCCACCAACTATCAGGCCAAAGCTGACCTGCTCCAGGCCGAACGCTATCGAGTGGAGGCGCAACCCTGGCAGGCCGCTGAGTGGTACGATCGCGCCATCCAGAGAGCCCAGGGCGCAGGGTATATCCATGAGGAGGCGATCGCCTGTGAGCGAGCCGCCGAATTTTATCTCGCCTGTGGCCGCGAAAAGCTGGCTCAGGTCTATCTAATTGATGCTTATTACGCCTATGAGCGCTGGGGAGCCGCCGCCAAGGTGGCAGACCTAGAAGCGCGCTACGGTCAGTGGCTCTCCCCGATTTTGCAAAGTCCACCGGGTTCCCTTTTGGCCTCTGGTCTAGAAGCCCTCCCAGAGCAAAATAGCCGCAGCACCACGGCCGACTCTCTCGATCTTTTGTCCGTGATCAAGGCCGCTCAGACTCTCTCCAGCGAGATTCGGCTCGATAGTCTTCTCACCGCTTTGATCGAAGTTGTGCTCGAAAACGCCGGTGCCGAGAAGTGCGTGCTGATGCTGCCCCACGCGGAGGAGTGGCGCATCGAAGGCATTGCGATCGCCCCCCAAACGGGCCAAAAATCTATTACCGTTTTGCAGTCTGTTCCGGTGAGCCAGAGCGATCAGGTGCCGGTGAGCCTCGTCAATTATGTCCGGCGTACCCAAGAAGAGATGGTGCTGGAAAACGCTGCCCACAGGCTAACTTGGGCAGATGACGCGTATATTGCTCGCCGGAAGCCCCAGAGTGTTGCGTGTTTGCCCATTCTCCATCGCGGTCAGATTGCAGGCATTCTCTATTTGGAAAATAACCAGTGCGCTGGCGCATTCACGAGCGATCGCATTCAGTTTATCAACCTGCTGAGCGCCCAGGCCGCGATCTCGCTCCAAAATGCCCGCTTTTATCAGCAGTCTCAGGACTATGCCCAAAAGCTAGAAGACTCGATTCGCGAGCTGCAAGCGATGCAGATCCAGCTTGTGCAGAGTGAGAAAATGTCGGCTTTGGGCGGCTTGGTGGCGGGGGTGGCCCACGAGATCAACAATCCGGTGGGTTTCATCGCTGGCAATCTCACTCCTGCGCGGAACTATGTCGACGATCTGCTCGGCCTGATCGATCTCTATCAGGAAACCTTTCCAGAGCCAGGGCCCGATATTCTCGAAGAGATCGAGGCCATGGATCTGAACTATATCAAAGAAGATTTGCCCAAGCTCTTGGCGTCTATGCGGGAGGGCGTAAACCGGATTCGCAGCATCAGCATGAGTCTGCGCACCTTCTCGCGGGCAGACAGCGATCGCCAGACGCCCTTTCAGCTTCACGATGGCCTAGAGAGCACCATCTTGATCCTCAAGCACCGCCTGAAAGCCAACGGAACTCGCCCTGCGGTGGAGATTGTGCGAGAGTATGGCGATCTGCCGCCGATTCGCTGCTTTCCTGGCCAGATCAATCAGGTCTTTATGAATCTCCTGGCCAATGCCATTGATGCTCTTGAAGAGTCCAACCGCGATCGCACCTTTGAAGATCTGCAAAAAAATCCCAACCGGATCACCATCCGCACAGAGCTCCATTCTCCCCAGGTGGTGATTCGCATTCAGGACAACGGTCCGGGTATCTCTGAGGAAATCCGCGATCGGATTTTTGATCATCTTTTTACGACCAAAGCGGTGGGCCAAGGGACAGGACTCGGTCTAGCGATCGCCCATCAAATCGTCGTCGACAAGCACCAGGGAACCCTCGAAGTCTCGTCTCTGGCGGGCGGCGGCGCTGAGTTTACCATCACGCTGCCTGTCCAGGGAGTTGTCTGAAAAAGTGTGATAGAAGAGAAGGGCGAAGCTAGGAATCCCTTAGCGCAAAAAGGGAGATCTTGGATTGCGATAAACTGTCTCGGAGTCTCTTCATGGCGAGCATTTTGATCTCAGGCGGCACGATTTTGACCAGCGATGATGAAGGGCGAGTGATTGATCAAGGCTACATCATCCTTCGCGATCGCCATATTGTAGAAGTTGCCGAAGGCTCTCCCCATCCCGCCACGGTCCAAGCGGTCGACCAGGTAGTAGACGCCCAGGGAATGCTGGTCTGCCCGGGATTTATCAATGCTCACACCCATCTGTGCATGATCCTGGGGCGATCGCTCGGCAGCGATCGCGCTCTGCTGCACTGGCTTTCAGACTCCCAGATCCCTCTGATGCAGGCCTTCAAGCCCGAGGACTACGCCATCAGCATGGAGCTGGGTGCCCTCGAAAATCTCAAAGCTGGCAACACCACCATTTGCGAGGTGTTTTTTAGCCCCCACTATGACCAAGGCGTGGATGAAATCGCCGTCAATAGTCTCGATCGCACCGGAATCCGCACCGTCTTCTTTCGCTGCTCCAATGATGAGACTTTCTTGCAGGGCTTTGATGGCTTTATCGAGACCCGCGAAGAGATTGTCCAGCGCTCCGAGCACCTGATTTGTCGCTGCCAAAATCACCGCACTCAGATTGGTCTAGGGCCACTAATTCCCTGGGGTTCGACGCCGGGTGCCTTCATGGATGCTGTGCAGCTCTCCCAGGAGAAGCAGGTTCATCTCCATCTCCACACCGCAGAAACGCCGGAATATAACGATCTGGTGCGTCAGCGGACCGGCAAAAGCAATGTGGAAATGCTGGCGGATGTCGGGGCTCTGGGCGATCGCGTCATGCTCAACCACTGCGTCCATCTCTCTGAGCAAGACATGGATCTGATCGCCCAGACAGGCACCCACGTGATCCACGACCCCACCAGCAATATGATCCTCGCGTCGGGCGTAGCGCCGGTCCCCGAGCTGCGCCAGAAGGGCGTCAACGTCGGCCTCGCCTGCGACGGCCCCGCCTGCAATAACACCCAGGACATGATCCAGGTGATGAAAGATGCCGCGCTGCTGCACAAGGTCGTCACCCGCCAGCCGGAGGTGCTGGTCGCCCAAGATGTCTTTCGTATGGCCACTCGCGGCGGTGCCAAGTCCATCGGCATGGCTGACTCTCTGGGCAGCCTTCATCCGGGATTCCTGGCCGATATCATCCTGATTGATACCCAGGTGCCCCACATGACGCCTCTGCACGACCCCGTGGCGACGCTGGTGTACTCGGCGCGGGGCTCAGATGTGACGACGGTGATCGTCGATGGCCGGATCGTCATGCGCGATCGCCAGGTTCTCACCGTCGACGAAGAGGCGGTCCTCGCCAAGGCCCGAGAGCGAGCGATGAAGGCCCGCCGCCGCGCTAATCTCTAAACAAAAAGGCGGTTGATAATCCTATCAACCGCCTTTCTCCTTCATCTCACGCCATAACTCTGATTTGGTGTGAGGCTTCGGCTGCTCTAGCTAAGAAGTCAAAGAATTGCCCTCATCCCCCGACCCCTTCTCCCAATGTTGGGAGAAGGGGAGAAATTCCTTGGCTTGAGATACTTTTTAGATATTCTCTGAGCCTTCGAAAGGGTTAGGCCAAACCCACCAGTTTGGCGCTCAGGTCCCACATCTTCTGGGCTTTGGCGTCGTCACTGGCTTGGTTCGATAGCTCCTGCACGAAGGATTTTCCTTCTTTCTTTTGGCGGTTGCCCCAGCTCCAGTGGGCGCCGGACTGCCGGAACTCCGGATCGGCGACTACCTGAGCAACCCGCTCCCCTGCGAGCTCCTGGGACACATAGCCCCCCGTGATATTTTTCTGGAACCACGGGAAGATCTTCTGGAAGAGGGGGTAGCTGTTGCGGAAGAGGGGCGTATCAGCCACACAGCCCGGATAGAGGGAGGTGAAGGTGATACCCGTTTCGTTGTGATACCGCCGGTGCAGTTCACGAACGGTGATCATATTGCAGAGCTTGCTGTCTTTGTAGGCTTTACCGGCCTTGAATGGCTTACCGTCGATCATGGCGATCGGCGCTTTGAAGCCAGCTTCGAGGCCTTGGAGATCGCCCAGATCAGCGGGGGCCGGGATAGGAATCTTGCCGCCGAGTTCTTTGGAGTTGGCGGTGACGGTGCCGAGGATCACGAGACGCTTATCGTCAGCCGGAGATTTCTTGAGGTCTTCCAGCATGAGATTGCACAGCAGGAAGTGCCCAAAGTGGTTGGTCGCAACGCTGAGCTCGTAGCCCTCGGGGCTGCGCATGGGCTCCTTGAGCAGGGGCATGTAGACTGCGGCGTTGCAGACGAGGGCGTCTAGGGATTTGCCGGTGGCTCTGAAGTCATTGACAAACTTGCGCACACTGTCGAGGGAGCCGAGGTCAATGTGCAGGAGGGTGTAGCTGTCCTTGGAGATACCGACTTCTTGGGCAGCTTTTTCAGCCTTTGCGAGATCGCGGCAGGCCATGACGACGTGCCAGCCCCGCTTGGCCATGGCTTTGGCGGCGTATAACCCAACCCCCGAGGAGGCTCCGGTAATCACAACTGTTGACTTCCGATCGTGTCCCATTGTGTTCAGACTTGATTGATCACCATTGACTGTTTCTAGAATCTCACAGGACGTCCCTTGTTCTTGGGAGAGATCCCTGCGATCGCCTGGAATTGGCTCAGGGAGTGAAGTGTAGCCTCAGAGATGTCTTCATATTTCTTGACACTTGGGACAATTTTCTGTGTGAGTGGGTTTGAAGCAATCGCACCCAAAAAATCTCCCACCCAAAAAAGAAAAGAGAGTTCATTACTGTGTTAATTACCCCAAAGACAGGAGAGATTGGAGGGCGGGAGGTGTTGTATAGAGATTGTTTAGCCTCTCTCCTCCAAAGAAATCGATGAATCAAAGCGCTTCGCTCGGGGCTGACGCCCCTGCTGGCTATCTGAATCACGGCTGGATCTATCGCGATCGCGTGGACGCGGCAGGGGCGGGCCAAACCCTGCTCCAGTACTATACCCAGCGCTATCGCCACTCTAGCGAGCCGGAATGGCGCGATCGCATCGAGTCGGGCCAGATTCGCCTTGACGATCGGCCAGCCGCACCTGAGACGCTTTTGCAGCGGGGCCAGCGCTTGGCCTATCACCGCCCGCCCTGGGTCGAGCCGCCGGTGCCTCTCGACTTTGCGGTGCTCCACGAGGACGAAGATCTCTGGGTGGTCAGCAAGCCGTCGGGGCTGCCGGTGTTGCCGGGGGGCGGCTTTCTCGAGCACACGCTGCTGTGGCAGCTTCAGGTGCGCTGTCCCCGTCCGACTCCGGTGCCGATCCATCGCCTGGGCCGGGGGACATCGGGGCTGATGCTCTTGGCGCGATCGCCCCTGGCCAAGGCCCACCTGAGCCAGCAAATGCGCGATCGGCAGATCCACAAGGTCTATCGGGCGCTGGTTGGCCCCAACGTTGCGGGCGATCGCCTCTCTCTGCGCTATGCCATCGGCAAGCTGCCCCACCCCGTGCTGGGCTATGTCTACGGCGCGACGCCCGATGGCCTCGACGCCCACAGCGAATGCAAGGTGCTGCGGCGATCGCCCACCAGCACCCTGGTGGAGGTGACCATCTTCACCGGCCGCCCTCACCAAATTCGCATTCACATGGCGGCGGCGGGATATCCGCTCCTGGGCGATCCGCTCTACGGGGTGGGGGGCGTGCCGCACCTTTCAGCGGCGATCGCCCCTGGCAAGCTTCCGGTGCCGGGAGACTGCGGCTACCTTCTCCACGCCCACCGCCTCACCTTCACCCACCCGCGCACCCAGGAGCCCCTGGCCTTTGTGGCCGAGCCGCCGCCCCCTCTGGTGGGCTAGTTGGCGCTGGGGTTGCGCATCCGCTCTTCGAGATCGTCGAGGGTCTTGAGGACGAGGCGCTTGGCCTGGAGCCGCCAGCCCCACTGCTGGATCTTGAAGGCGGCAAATCCCGCCCCGGCGGTAATCACGAGGTCTAGGGGCTGAAAAAAGGAGATCCCCAGCAGCAGACTCAGTCCGGCAATGCCCCAAAAAACCAGAGCGACCGGCTGGCGCTGGGTTTCCACGAGCTGACTGACAAAGTCGGTGGGCATCTCTTCGAGCAGCGCCGCCTTGACCTGCTCTTGCTCTTGCCGCGATACCGAGATGCCGATCTTTTGCCGCAGCTTCTCGATCTTCCGGGCGTCGGTGCTGTACTGGGTTAATTCGTCCTCGGCCATGAGAACTAGGCGCTCTAGCTGTCCCATTGGGGCTCCTGTGGTGAGTGTTTGGGGGCGATCGCCCTTTAGGGTGGAAAAATCACCCTAGGCTGGCTGATCCCCAGCTAGGGCAATTGTCCCGCGAGGGCTGGCTGGGTGGCAACCACAGCCCCAAGGCCGAGGTTTTTTGATAGAGTCAGGCTGCGTTGAGAGATCGTTGGGAGATCGCGGGAGAGAGAGATGACAAACGCAACCATCTTGGGATGTGGCTACGTCGGCAAAGTTGTGGCGAAAGAGTGGCGATCGCGCAATCTGAAGGTCACCGCCACCACCACAACGCCGAGCCGGGTGAGCGAATTGGCGGCGATCGCCCATCACGTCGAGGTCTTGCGCGGCCACGATGAAGCCGCCCTGCACCGCCTGCTCTCCCAGCAAGAAACTCTCCTGGTCAGCATAGGCGCCCCCGCGCCAGACGCCTACGAAGCCACCTACGACCACACCACCAAGGCCCTGGCCGCCGTCGTGCCCCATCTACCAAACCTGACCCAGATTATTTACACCAGCAGCTACTCGGTCTATGGCGATCGCCAGGGCGCCTGGGTCACTGAGGAAAGCCCCGCCCAGCCATCCCACCGCAACGGCGAGATCTTGCTAGAGGCCGAAAATCGCCTCCTCGCCCTCGCCACAGAAAACCGCGCTGTGTGTATCCTGCGTCTGGGCGGCATCCACGGCCCCAATCGCGAACTGGTCAAGATTTTTCGCCCGGTGGCTGGAACGACGCGCCCCGGCACTGGAGAAGATGCCAGTAACTGGATCCATCTAGATGACATCGTGGGGGCGATCGAGTTTGCTCGTCAGCAGTCGCTCAGCGGCCTCTACAACCTTGTCCACGACACGCCTTGGACCACGCGCGACCTGCTCGATCGCCTGTGCGATCGCCACGACCTGCCCAAGGTCTCTTGGAACCCCAGCGCTTCGAGCAACCGTCCCTACAATGCAAGGGTCTCAAACCAAAAGCTCAAAGCGGCGGGATATTCGTTTATCCACCCTGAGCTCGTGGTTTAGCCCCTCTCTAGAACTTGATCTCATCTTGAGACTCAGTTTTTCTGCGATTTTAGTTTTGTTGCCCAACTTTCACCCCCTGCACTCCATGACTATGCGCCGCTCCTGGCTTCGGCTCACGCTTGTAACGCTTCTGTTCAACTCCCTCATCCCGCCGGCGGTGGCTGCCCCCCCGCGATCGCCTGACCAGACCCTGACCTGCGATCTGCTGGTGGCGGGGGGCGGCTTGGCGGGGGCGGCGGCGTCCTACGAGGCCCTGCTGGATGGCCGGACGGTGTGCCTGACGGAGATCACCGACTGGGTGGGCGGCCAGATCTCGTCTCAGGGGACTTCGGCCCTGGATGAGCGCACGACCCAGCGGGCTCAGCTCTTCTATTCGCGGGGATACCTGGCCCTGCGCGATCGCATCGAGAAAGAGTACGGCAAGCTCAATCCTGGTCGCTGCTGGGTCAGCGAATCGTGCTTCTTGCCCGAAGACGGTCACGAGGTGCTGATGTCCCTGCTCAAGGATGCCGCCCGCAAAGGAAAAGGAACCCTGCGCTGGTTCCCCAACACGGTGATCAAAGAGCTGGACCTGAACGGGTCACAGATTGCGGGGGCGATCGCCATCCAGCACCAGCCCGCTGCGGGCGCTCCGCCCCTCAACACCTTCCCGCTCTCCGAGACCATCGAAGACGCCTACACCTACGCCAACTCCGATCGCCTCGAGAAATCCATTGTTCGCTTCCAGCCCTCGCCCCCCAAGGGCGATCGCCCCGCTCCCCAAGCCTGGTACGTGATCGACGCGACAGAAACCGGCGAAATCATCGCCCTCGCAGACGTGCCCTATCGACTTGGGATCGATCCCCTCTCGGCCCGCGAACCCTCTTCCTCCAGCGTTGACGGCGATCCCTACTGCCCCCAGGGCTTCACCTACACCTTCGCCATGGAGCACACCGAGGAGCCGCAGGATCACCCGGAGCCCTCTTTTTACCAGCGCTACGCCCCCTACTACAGCTACGAGCTGCCCCGCCTCGCTAGCTTCCCGCTGGTATTTACCTATCGCCGCATCTGGAGCCCGGGCCGCGACAAAGAGCAGCCAGAGAAGATGACCTTTGGCGGCCTGACCTTCATTCCGCCCAAGCCCGGCGATATCTCCATGCAAAACTGGACCTGGGGCAATGACTACCGCCCCGGGACGGCCCAGGACAACTTGATCTATACCCGTCAGCAGCTGGAAGCGACGGGTCAGCTAGCGCCGGGAGGCTGGATGGGCGGCCTGCGCACGGAAACCCTGGCGGCAGGCGAAGAGCACGCAAAGGGGTATTTTCACTGGCTGGTGGCCGGGACCACCGATTCTCAGCTGGGGCCTGATGTGAAGCAGCCGGAGCCAAATAACCGCTTTTTGGCAGGCTTTGATGCGCCGATGGATACGGCCCACGGCCTGTCGAAGTATCCCTATATGAGAGAGGGGCGGCGCATCTTGGGACGGCCTGCCTGGGGATATCCAGAGGGCTTCTACATCTCCGAAATCGACATCTCTCGGCGAGACTACAGCGATGAGTACTATCGCGAAACGCTGCCGCCAGACATGTACCGCAACCTGCGGGCCTCTCTGGCAGGCCTAGAGGCGGGCTCGATCCTCAGCGGCCAGGTAGACCCTGAGCAGACCACGCGCCGGACGCGCTCTACGATCTACCCGGACGCGGTGGGCATCGGCCATTACGCGATCGACTTCCATCCCTGTATGACCGAGAGTCCCGCTGAGGCTCCGGGCAACACGGAGCGCGAGGGCGAGCGGCGCGGCGCAGGGCAGGCCTACCCGTTCCAAATTCCGCTGCGATCGCTGATTCCTCAGAAAGTCGACAATCTCCTGGTGGCGGGCAAGAGCATCGCGACGAGCCACATCGCAGCGGCGGCCTACCGGGTGCACTCCTTTGAATGGTCCTCGGGGGCGGCGGCGGGCACGACGGCCTCCTTTGCCCTGGAGCGGGGGGTGGTGCCCTACCAGCTGGTGGACGAGCTGCCCCGCCGAGAGCCAGAGCTGGAGGCGCTGCGCCGCCGCCTAGAGCAAGACGGCAACCCGACGGCCTTCCCCGACACGTCGATTTTCAATCTCGACTGGGATGACTGGCGCTAGAGGACTTGGGGAGTTCAGGGTGGGCTGTTGCTCGCCCTGAACCTTCGATCCCAATTTCCCCGCCGCGCTCTGATCGCAAGCTAGGGGCCTCCGCTACAATGGAGGCGGCCCTTTTATACTTTTGTAAAGATCATTTCGGACCCCATCATGGCTACGCGATTGTCAGCCGCCTCTCCGGTCAAGGCACCGGAGCGCTCGAGCCAAACCACTGCCAAGACCTACCCCAACTACAAGGTCATTGTGCTGAATGATGACTTCAACACCTTTCAGCACGTGGCTGAGTGCCTGTTGAAGTACATTCCCTTTATGACGGGCGATCGCGCTTGGGATCTCACGCTTCAGGTGCACAACGAAGGCCAAGCAGTCGTGTGGGTCGGGCCTCAAGAGCAAGCGGAGCTCTATCATATGCAGCTTCGGCGATCGGGCTTGACGATGGCTCCTCTGGAGTCGGCCTAGGGCTTCGGTCCCATGGGATTTCGAACAAAAATAGCGGCTTCGTTTCCAGAAGCCGCTATTTTTGTGGCGATCGCCTCGGATTTGGCTCCCAGATACCCCTTAGACTGAGATTGCCGTCATCTTGGATCCGCAGTCATGGGTAACGCTCCCGGAGGTCGTCTTGTCTGGAATCACTCCACCCATTTACCGGGGGTGATCCCGCTGTTGGAGCGGCTGACGCTGGCGCCGGGCATCCAGACGATTACTCCTGGAGTCCTCGGAAAGGCGCGATCCCACGTCCCCAAGATGAAGCTGCGGGTGTCGGTGCCGATTCGCGGGGGCTTCAAGGTGATCGCTCGTCAGGGCAAGACTTTCCAGGAAGTGTTTATTGTGACCTCGCTGGATCAAGCGCAGCTCGAAGCGGCGATCGCCCAGGTTCTGGAGCGCAAGTCCTAGATCGATGGCGGCAGGAGTGCGTCAGGAAGGGACGACCACGTTCCAGGTGGGCAACGCGTTTTATCGAGCTGAGAGCCAGATTTCACGGGATTTGGGGGTGCTGGCGGTGGCGGTTCAGCGCCAGCGTCAGGCGGAGTTTCGGGTGCTCGACGCGACGACGGGCTGCGGAGTCCGGGCGCTGCGCTATGTCCTGGAGGGGGGCGCGACGGCTGTCTGGGCTAATGACGCCGATCCGGAGGTCGGCCCCATTTTGACCCAAAATCTTGCTCAGCTCGCCCCAGAGCAGGTCCGGGTCACCCACTGGGAAGCCAACCGGGTGTTTGCCGATTGCCTGGTGCGGCGCGACTACTACGATCTGGTGGATTTAGACTGTTTTGGCACACCGGCACCCTATGTGAGCAGCATCCTGGGAGCAACGCGCCTGGGGGGCCTGATCTATCTCACCAGCACCGATGGCCGCACGATTTCGGGGCGATCGCCCGCTGACAGCCTGCGCCTCTACGGAACCTACGCGCGCTCCCATCCATCGTTGCAAGAGCAGGGGCTGCGAATTCTGCTGGGAGGGCTTTCGCAGCAGGCGAGCGCACGGGGTTTTGGGATTGAGCCGGTGTTTTCGCTCTATATCGGCCAGATTTACCGGGTAATGGTGCGATTGGTTTCAGAATCGGCAACATACCCCGACTGCTACGGTTTTTTGGGCTATTGTCATGGCTGTGGTGATTATCAGTGCGTCGATTGGCGTCGGCTCAATCGGGCACAGTGTCTTCACCATCCCACCCCTCAGCCTCTGACGCTGAGCGGACCGATGTGGCTGGGGCCGCTCCACGGCGCCGGAATGCTCCAACCGATGATGGAGCTGGCTGGGCGGTGGGACTGGGGCGATCGCTACCGTCTTCTAGAGGTGATGGCCCAAGAGGCCTCCCTGCCGCCCTACCTGATCCCCCTGGGAGAAATCGGTCGGCGCGGCAAAATGGACATCCCCAATCGCGATCGCCTGATTGCGGCCCTGCGAGATCAGGGATTTCGCGCCAGCCCCACCCACCTCGACTCCCAGGCGATCAAGACAGACGCCGCGATCGCCCAATGCCTGGAAATCGCCCGCACCTGCTAACTTCACCTCACCTTCCCCCAACAAACGCTTCTATGGTTCATGCTCGCCGTTTTTTGCCCGTGGTTTCAGCAGCGGCGCTCCTTGTGGGCAGCTTTACGCCGCTGAGCGCCTTGGCTTTCTCGGATCTGTCGCGAGACTGGCGCTCCACCTGCATCGATCAGCTGTTTCAGCGCAAGCTCGTCAGCGGCTATCCCGACAATACCTTTCGCCCCAATGGCACCCTGACTCGGGCTGAGTTTGCGGTCCTGATGCTGAATGCTTTTCCTGAGGTCGAGCCTACTCGCAGCCCGATCGCGTTTCGGGATGTGCCCACCACCCACTGGGCCTACCGGGCGATTCGGGACGCCTACGCTCGGGAGTTTTTTGCGGGCTATCCGGACGGACGCTTTTTGCCCAATCAGGCAATTCCCCGCGCCCAGGCCCTCGCGGTCCTAGCCAATGCGGCCCAGTTTGCCAGCGCCCCCGATCCGGGGGCTGGGCTGCGGGCGTACTTTGAGGATGCGGCCCAGGTGCCGACCTACGCCCAGGCGGGCGTGCTTGCGGCGACCCGAGGACGCCTGGTGGTCAGCAACCCCAGCTCTCGCCAGCTCCGCCCCAACCAAAATGCAACCCGGGGAGAGGTGGCGACGATGCTCTGTCAGTCGGAGGGGCTGCGCCAAACGATTTCGCCCCAGTATGTCGCGGGGGGCGATCGCCCCTTTGCGATCGCGCCGGAGCTGGGGGGCAGAGGCCCCTTCAAGGATGGGCTGGCCCTGGCGGTGTCCAAGGGCAAGTACGGCTATCTCAATACCCAAGGCGCTCTGGCGATCGCCGCTCAGTTTGACGGGGGCGCGAATTTCTCCGAGGGTCTGGCGGCAGTCAAGGTGGGCGATCGCTGGGGCTACATCAACAAATCGGGGCAAACAGTGATCCAGCCGCGCTTTCTCCAGGAGCCCGGTCCTTTCTCAGAGGGCCTCGCCAGGGTCCAGGAAGATGGCCAAACCGGCTTCATTGACTCCACTGGCAAGGTGGTTTTCCAGGTGAGCTACCCGAACGCTTCGTCCGTTGAGGTGTCTGATTTCTCGGACGGGCTGGCGCGGGTGCGCATCGACTTTGACCAAGTCGGCTATGTGGACAAAACGGGCCGGATGGCGATCGCCCCTCAGCCCTACTACGCCTGGGACTTTTCCGAGGGCCTCGCCGCGATCGCTCAAAATGGTCAGATCGGCTTTATCGATAAGACCGGCCAAATCGTCATTGAGCCGCGCTTTGCGGATGTCCAGTCTTTCTCGGAAGGTCTAGCGGCGGTGAAGGTGGGCGATCGCTGGGGCTACATCAACAAAACCGGCCAAATCGTCATCGAGCCCAAGTTTCAGGCGGCCCAGTCCTTCTCGGAAGGGCTAGCCGCCGTGGCTCAGGCAGAGGGCTGGAGCTACATCAACCCCAGCGGGGCGATCGCCATCGCGGGGCCTTTTTCCGGCGTGGTCCGACCCGCCTCGGCTTTTTCGGGTAACTTCGCGATCGCCCGCACCGGCAACACCGCTGGCATCATCGACAAGACCGGCCGCTTCGTCGTTGCGCCGGAGTTTGCCGACATTGTTCAGCTCTCGGAAGGCTTGGCCCTGGCCAACTACGCCGGTAGCTGGACCCGGGTTCTCTCCGGCGTCCAGCAAGACGGCCCCGCCTACTCTGATGAGCTGCGGGGCGGTCAGTGGGGCTATATTCGCCCCTAGACCTCTAGGCGGCAGCGCCCCTCGGCCTCGCACGACTGACGCTGGGCGACCAAAGTCTCTAGACTGGGTCGCCCGGTCAGGGCCAAGCGCCGGTCTGCCCACCAGCCATAGGCCCAGTCCGCCAGGGACCGGAGGACGGGCCAGCGGGTGGCAGCGTAAACCCACCCCAGACCCAACACGGCGTACACCTGGCGAAAGACTTCTAGGTTTTGGATCACTTGGCCATTTGCCAAGATGGCGTGGATACGACCCATGGCCGTTTCAAAGTCGATCCCGCCATTGTCCTCGGGCCGATAGTCGAGGGCGGCAATGTCTACGAAGGCCACTAGGCCCCTGCCAGCATCGAGACGCCGTAGAAAGTTGACTTCCCGCACACACAGGGGACACTCTCCGTCATAGAGCAGCTTGATACGCCAATGGGTCATGCTTTTGAGCAGGGATAAGGATTATTTGTTTTATCTTAAAGACTCAGACTATCATTGAGTGTCAAATCAAAAAAAATTGTTTTGAAGCTGGAGCGAGCCACGGCAGATATGACCAATACGCTTTCCCGTCCCTCTGAGTTGGCGATCGCCGGGTTTCATGCGCTCTCGGATCCGCTTCGCCTGGAGGTCATTGAGCTGCTGCGGGAGCGGGAGCTGTGCGTGTGCGATCTGCGAGAGGCCATGGGGATCAGCCCCTCCAAGCTCTCCTTTCACCTCAAAACCCTCAAGGAAGCCCAGCTCGTCAAAGCCAAGCAAGAGGGCCGCTGGATTTACTACAGCCTTAATTTGCCCCAGTTTGTGGTGCTTGAGCAGTACCTGGCTGAGTTTCGCCGCTACAGCCCGATTTTGCCGACGCGGACCTGCCGAGACGAGTAAGTCCTGGGCCGCCTACCTGGCGCTTGGGGGCGATCGCATGGCTGAACCTAGGCTTGATCGGCTTATTTTTTGCTTGACATAACAAGTTTTTTTGAAATATTACATAACTAGGTCCAAGAAATCTTAGGTACTGGCGGCTACCCCCCTCTCAAGCCGTTCCAGAGAGACAGGGTTTGAACCCCGGAGTTTTCAATGAATCAACCATCTCCCGAACTCTCCCCCGCCGCTGTCCAGGCCGGGGGAAGTCTCAGTTTCTTTGAACGATATCTCACCCTGTGGGTGTTTCTGTGCATCGGTGCGGGCATTCTCCTGGGCCGTCTCTTTCCAGAGGTGGCCGTCACCCTCGATGCTATGAGCATCTATCAGGTATCGATTCCGATCGCTATCTGCCTCTTTTTCATGATGTATCCCATCATGGTCAAGATTGACTTTTCTCAGGCGGCTCAGGCTGTGCGGACTCCCAAGCCGGTAATTCTCACCCTGGTGGTGAACTGGCTAATCAAGCCCTTTACCATGGTGGCCTTTGCCCAGTTCTTTCTGGGATGGCTGTTTCGGCCCCTGATTGAGGGCAGCGAAATCATTCGAGGAGTTGATGTTTCCCTGGCGAGTTCTTACATTGCGGGCACGATTTTGCTCGGCATTGCTCCGTGTACGGCGATGGTGCTGATGTGGGGATATCTCTCCTACGGCAACCAGGGCCACACGCTGGTGATGGTGGCGGTCAACTCCTTGATGATGCTGTTTCTCTATGCGCCCCTGGGCCGGTGGCTCCTGGCAGCCAATGACCTCATGGTGCCCTGGGAAACCATTGCGCTTTCGGTGTTGATCTACGTCGGCTTGCCCTTGGCGGCGGGGATGTATTCTCGCTACTGGATCTTTCGCTACAAGGGCCGCGCGTGGTTTGAGCAGCGCTTTTTGAAGTATCTCTCTCCCGTGGCGATCGCCGCTTTGCTGATCACCTTGGTGCTGCTCTTTGCCTTCAAGGGAGAGCTGATCGTCAACAATCCCCTGCACATTTTGCTGATTGCGGTTCCGCTATTGATTCAGACCAACTTTATCTTTTTGATCTCCTACGTGGCAGCTCTCAAGATGGACTTGGTCTACGAAGACGCAGCGCCCGCGGCCCTGATCGGCGCGAGCAATCACTTCGAGGTGGCGATCGCCACTGCGGTGGTCCTCTTTGGCCTCAACTCCGGTGCGGCTTTGGCAACCGTCGTTGGGGTGCTGATTGAGGTGCCGGTGATGCTGATGCTCGTGGAGGTCTGCAAGCGCACCGCCCCCTGGTTCCGCCGTGAACCCCACAAAGCCACTCTTTGCGATCCCCGCTGCGCGCGATCGCTCTCCTAGGTTTTCCAGCCAACCCTCACCCATTACTCACCCACTGGAGTCTGGTTCATGAAACGGATTATGTTTGTCTGCCGCCACAACTCCCGGCGATCGCAAATGGCCGAAGGCTTCGCGCGAAACCTGGGCGGGGCCGCTATCGAGGCTGTTAGTGCCGGTCTTGAGCCGGGTAGTGTTGATCCCCTCACGGTCCAAGCCATGGCCGAAGTGGGTATCGACATCTCTCAACAAACCTCTCAAGCCCTCTCGGAGTTCGACCCCCAGGACTTCGACGCTGTGATCTCTCTGTGCGGCTGTGGCGTCAGTCTGCCGCCCGAGTGGGTCACTCGCCCGATCTTCGAAGATTGGCAGCTGGACGACCCCGCAGGCCACTCCCTCGACACCTTCCAGCGAGTCCGCGGCGAAGTCAAAGAGCGAGTCGAAGCCCTGGTGCAAACGCTCCAGGAACCCAGCCCGAGCAAGTCCTAGAACAAGCTGGTTTGTTGCTGAAATTAACTTGGAGGATGTTTGGAAAGTGCCGCAAGCTTCGGTATTGCTCACACACCCTTCTGTTTTCCTCTCCCAAAATTGGGCAAGAGGAAAGGGATTTCAGCTCCCCTTCCCCCAATTTTGGGAGAAGGGGTTGGGGGATGAGGGCAATTCTTGGACTTCTCAGACATCTTCTTAGAGCCTGAAAAAATCAGGCTCTTTTTTTGACCAAAATTGGCGTCATCTCTCTTCCTAGTTCCTGATCTTCTCTAAATTCAGACGTTGTGACCGAAAACTGGCTGACCTGCTATGAAGAGTTTCTCAGTTGAGGGAGTCTGGTTTAGCCCTTAGAGGCCTTGCCCTGGTGGTTTTTCACGCTCCCTCGACTTCATAAATGTAGCCCCCAGGAGACGAACCCAGGAGATCCCAAGGATGCACAGTCAGGCAAAGCTGCTTTTTATGTGCGGCAAGATGGCCGCAGGAAAATCGACCCTAGCCCGAGAATTGGCTGAGAGAGAAAATGCAGTCTTGATCATTCAGGATGAATTTCTAGAGCAGCTTTTCCCCGGGGAAATCATTGCGATCGCGGACTTTGTGAAATATTCCGCTCGCCTCAGAGCCGCCCTCAGCCCCCACATTTGCCTTCTGCTCTCCAAAGGGATCTCCGTTGTCCTGGACTTTCCGGGCAACACCCGCAAGCAGCGCGCCTGGTTTCGCGACCTATTCGAGCAGGCAAAGACCGCCCACGAGCTCCACTTTATTGATGCCTCCGATGAGGTATGCAAGCGCCAGCTAAAAGAGCGCAGCAAGGGGCTACCGCCCGGTAGCGCCTGGACCACTGAGGCGGAATTTGACGCGATCACGGCCTATTTTGAGGCTCCTGCGATCGAGGAAGGCTTCAACGTCCTTCGCTATGAGCGGATATGATGCGCATATCGGGACCTATCGCCCCACTCGATATGAACTCATGAATTAACCATGGAGTCAACGTTCCTGCTTCACAAGCCAGTGATTTACGGCAGTTTTTGGGCAAATTCTGCTTTTTTAATGGTTCTTTTGGGTCACATCATTGCGGGGGCGATCGCCCCTATTGCAGCGATCGCCGCTTTCAAAGCTAGAAAGGGTGGCCGACTACACTTACAGTCCGGGCGACTATTTACAGGATCGATGATCGGCGTTGCCCTGAGCGGCATCGTGCTAGATATTGTCCGGCTCTGCTTTTTCGTCGAAGAGAACCACACCAAATACGCTGGCTACAGCATGCCCCCTACTTATCCCGCTCGTCTGGGATTCATGTTTGTGGGTCTTTGCGTTCTTTATCTTTTGCGAGAGGCCACGCCCTCCCGAGCGCCACTCTCCCCCCAAAATGCTTTGGTCGTGCCCAGCCTGCTCGTCGGCACAGGGCTCTCGCTCACAGCCATCATCGCTTTGCGACTCAATCCCTGGACAGGCGCGCTGTGGATGATTTGGACTTTCACGCTGATTGTGATCATTATGGCCCGGACTCGCTTATCCTTATCCAATCACCGCAGAACCGAAATTCTGCGTCATCGCATCGGCATGAGCTGCTTGGCTGCTTTCAGCTGGTGGGGGGCGCTTCAGGGATTTGGACCGGCGATCGCCATTGCCATCCAATGCGCTGATCTCTCCACGCGTCCCTACCTCGGCAACCAGCCTGGCCAGTTTTCGCCCGTGTTTCTCTTCTTTTTCCTCAGCTGGGCACCGTTCTTTTTCCTAGCGGCCTATCTCATCCATCGCTTTCGGAAACTGCCTTCAGCCTAGTTTTCGAAAGAACCGCAAACTTCTAGAGCTAGGTTTTTAACCCCACAGAACTGAATTTCGCTCTAAAATCAAACCGTTAATTTTCACTGATCTTTCACAAACCTTATTATCCAATGCCTTCTTTAGCCGAATGGTACATCGTTCGCTTTGATGAAAGCCGGATTGCGCTACAGGTCAATCCTCCCCACGGGAATCCCTGGTCCGACGAAATCCCGTGGCAGCACATTATTCGTATCTGCTTCAAGACGGGAGATTGGTTCGAGTCTGATGAAGTTTATATTTTTACGAATCAGCGACCCGAAAGCTACGTCATCCCAACTGAGGCAAACGGGGGACAAGAGCTGTGGTTCGAGATTTTGAAGCGAAATTTATTTGATGCTGAACTGGCAGTAGAGGCTGCAAAAACCATTGGGCAGCTATTTTGTTTCCCGATGTAGGGGCTCAGCATGGCAGAGGTCCTAGGTCAGCGAAGATCTTCTATGTTTTGTCTCAACTAACCTCTCGATTGCTGTAGAAAATTTTTGTGATTTAACGAAAACGTTCCGGAAAATGGCTATTTACGGGCCAGTTTTTAGCTTGAAGCGGCCTAGAAACTTGATTTTGCCGTGAATTTTTTGACTGACCCAGCTATTAGTTATGGGCAAGTTAAAATTTTGGAAATTTTTTGCTAGATTCTTTACCGTTCAAGGATCTTGGCGATCGCATGGCACTAGATTGTAGCTTCGCTACCTTTGTAACACTATAAGGCTGTTAGAAATATTGTTTAGTAAGCGTTTCCAATTAACAATTCCACCCACTTGGCATTTGGCTTGGGGTGAAGTTGCTGCACTGACTGAAGCAGCTTGGAAGGATGAACAAATTGCTATTTTTCGATCCCAGTCACCGGGTGGCATTTCGCCTTTAGTTCTTAGTCCTTCTCAGCGGTTTGTGGTGGCCGGAGATGTCTGGCTGAGCGATCGCCGGCCCCTGGCGACAGGGATAGATACGAATCATTCATTAGCACTATCCGATCTGCAATGGATTGCAGCAGCTTGGGAACGCTGGGGTGAGGCGACATTCACCAAATTAGTCGGCATGTTTGCCCTAGCCGTTTGGGATCGAGAGCGACAAATGTTGTGGCTAGGGCGCGATCGCACAGGCGCCTGTACCCTGTATTACACAACCAGCGGATCGACCCGCTGGGTGGCTCCCAACCTGCGATCGCTAATTCCCTACCATGCAAAAGAGCTGGATTTGGTGGCGTTGCGGGATTATCTGTGCTGCGCATTCGTCCCCGGACCGCGAACCCTGTGGCGGCAGGTGCGAGAGCTGCGACCGGGAAGCGTCCTATCGTTTCCAAGGGAGCAAATCCGCACCTACTGGCAATTGCAAGAGAAGACGATAAGCGATGACTTGGAGCCAGGAGGGGGACGCCCTCTAGAGTGGCATGGTCAAAAGTTGCGCACAGTGCTCGATCAGGTTGTGCAGGAATGTCTGCCAAAGCAGGAACCTGTAGGAGTGTTTCTCTCGGGAGGGTTAGATTCGAGTAGCGTCACTGCCCTAGCATCTAAGTTTCATTCTGAACCTGTGCATACCTACTCCATTCACTTTGGAGAAGCTTGCCCAAACGAACTGGAATTTTCTAGTTTGGTCGCCCATCACTGTGGCACCAACCACCATATTCTAGAAATTACGTTCCGCCAAATGTGGGATCAACTGCCGGAAACGATGGCGTACTTGGATGATCCCATCGGCGATCCGTTGACTGTACCTAACTTGCTAGTGGGGCGGCTAGCGAAAGAATCCGTTAGGGTCGTGCTAAACGGTGAAGGTGGGGATCCCTGCTTCGGCGGACCCAAAAATCAGCCCATGCTGCTGAACCAGCTGTATGGAGCCGTTACTCAGCAGGATTCGCTTCAGGCCTATCTGCTGGCGTTTCAAAAATGTGCCTCCGATCTCCCTCAACTGCTAAAACCAGAGATCTGGAAAGCCGTGCAACATGAACCCTCTGTTTTTTCTGAAGATCTAGATTCGTCCGCCAGCTATTTAAATCGCTTGATGGCGTTGAATATTAAGTTCAAAGGAGCGGATCAGATTCTCACCAAGGTCAATAACTTGACGCGAGCGGCGGGGGTGCAAGGGCGATCGCCCCTATTTGACCAGCGGATTGTCGAACTTAGTATGCAGATTCCACCAGAGTACAAATTATCTGGTGTGCAAGAGAAAGCTGTGTTGAAACAAGCAGTTGCTGATTTGCTGCCAGAGCAGATTTTGCTGCGCCCGAAAAGCGGCATGATGGTGCCCGTCCAACGGGGATTTCGGAAATACTGGCAGCGAGAAGCTAAGGCTTTATTGCTCAATCGTAAGGCAGCGATCGCCCCCTATCTTAACCAAGCATTGATTCGAGAATGGCTTAATTATCGGGGTGATACCTGGCAGCGCTATGGCGTGAAATTGTGGCTACTGGTGAGCCTAGAAATCTGGTTGCAGGTAAACCGAAAATAAAGAATCAGCCAAACCCACCTATGCCATCTGTTATGTAGATAGAGCCACGTCGGCCCGTTTCATCTTCAATACTTAATAGACCGCTATCTGTTTCATTGATGGTCTGGCTTCTGGCAATACTGCGCTGGAGAATTTGAATCAAAGCTTTTGGGGTAAAGGACTCTAGATCGACCCAATTCCCTGCGTCCAACCACTGCAACTCGGCCTCAGAGAGAGTTTGCCGAATTTGTGGTGCTAAATCTTGGGTGGATTGCTTGGCGTTTTGAATCGTGATGTCTTTTTTTGCTGTCATGATTTGCCGAGGTAAAAGCCCAACGTCGATAATGACAGCATTACTCTCTGCAAACCAAGCCGGATCGGTACGCAGCTGATGTAGGATTCCTATCCCGCTAGGGCTGCAATTATGGAACGCAAATACTTGTAAATCTGAGTTTCGGCGGAGCATTTGCATAACGGTTGAAAAAATTCGTTCAGGATAGCCTGAAATACTCAATACAGCGCAGTTGTTTTCAAAGTGAAAGTTATTGGCGATCAACATCTGGGCGACCTCCACACTGTCACAGACAACGAGGCGATCGAAGCTATAAACTGTGACATCCCCTGCTATGGATGTAGGCTGAATCCGAGCCGTGGACCCGGATCCTAGGGAGGGAAGTAGTTTTTCAGAAGGAGGGTTTACCTGATTCCAGCGATTGACCCATGGCCCCACTTGGCTTTGAGTAATGGACAAGTTTCTAGAGCGCTTTGGCCGTGGCTTACCCGGGATAATCAAGCTGATCAGCAACACTATAAGACCCATGACGAACAGCCGCACCGATGCCAGGTGACTTCCAATCGCTATTAAAATTCCCGCGCATACAAATACAACAAGATTTTCAACTTTTATCCCTAGAGTGAGCCCTTTGCTATAGAAACGCTTCTCTAAAAAGTAAAAAAGCTGTTTGGGTGTGAAATAGAGAGTGTTATTAGCAGATAACTCATTGAGCGCTTTTGCAAATAAAACATCAGTTAGCCGACTAGGGGTATCTCCTGCCCTCGGCTCAAAGACAAATTGATGATTGCACTTTTTGCATCGACCCTGATTGTTGGTGCGCTCTTGAAGTTTATTATCTGTACCGCATTGAATGCATCTCATAAGGTATTCACCGGAAAGCTTTGGCGAAACTGAACTCGATCAGAATACATTATTGGAATCAAACACCTGATTGGTGAGCAATACGTCATAATTTTCACGCTGACGAATTAAGTGATGATGATTTTGCCTTAGTAAAACTTCTGCTGGACGGGGTCGATGTAAAAAGTGGGATGACATCGCATAACCGTAGGCCCCCACATCCAGAATGGCCAGCGTATCGCCAACAGACAGATTTGGTAGCTGGCAGTGCCGTCCCAAATAGTCGCGCGAATAGGTAGTATTGCCGCAAACATCGGTTGAGTATAAGGGGCTAGCAGAGCGATGAAGGCTGGGAACCAGGGATATAATTTCGCGATGCCCGCCGTGAACAGTGGGTACAGAAAGATTGGCAACGGTGGTATCGGTTCCGACGATTTGTTGATGATCTTGCCACTTTATAGAGACAACGGTGGTGAGTAAGGTGGCGCAACCGGCGATCGCGGCTCGTCCTGGTTCGATCACAAGCTGGAGCGCTTTTCCGACTCGTTGCGATCGCTCCGCCAATTTTTCGGTTAAAGTCTGACCAAACTCGGGCCAATCAAAGGTGGCTCCCTGATGGTGATAGGGATAGCCAAAGCCACCACCAAAGTCTAAGTATTCCCAGTCAGGTAACTGTTGAGCCAGGTCGAGAACGCTGTCAATCACTTGCGTAAAGGCTTGAGTGGCATTGGTGCCCGTTCCCCGATAAAAATGCAACCCACTTAACTTCAGGCTGGTTGATTGGCTGTGAGCATTGGCATGGTTGGCTTGGGCCACGATCCGAATTGCATCGGGAAACTCCTGGGGACGGACCCCAATGCGACTCTCTCCTGTCAGCTTGGGATGATTCAACCGCAGTCCCAAACGGAGCGAGGGAGGTTTAGCGGCGGCTGGCAGAGCGTGATAGACCTCACAGCACAATTGCAGTTGCATTAGACTATCTAGGTTGAGTGTTGCAACTCCCCACGTCAACACCTGCGCCATTTCTTCACGGTTTAAATTGCTGCCACTGTAGACAATCGCAGAGGGCTGAAATCCTGCCTGCAAACCCAGATAAATGTCTCCGGGGGTGTTGGCATGAAGCCCCCAATTAGCCTCTCGAAAGATCCGCAGCAGGGAAAGGTTGCCATTGGTGACACTGGCAAAGCAAAACTGGGTGTGGCGATAGGGAATTGCCTGAGTGATCTGCTCAATGGTTTGTTTGAGGCGATCGCCATCATAGACATAAAGCGGAGAGCCGTAAGTCTTGAGCAGTTCCTGAGCGAGGGATGGGGAGAGGAAAAACGGCAGATCCAAAGTGTCATCGCCCATTGGATTTGGGTTAGAGGCTAGAGACATCGGTGAGTAAACCTCCACAACTGATAGGGCAGTAAAAAAGGATGGTTCCAGGATGGATTCTCTAGGGGTTCACCCAGAACGTGCGATCGCCACAATTGCCAAACAATCAATAACCAAAGGGTTTCACCAATCCGTCGCCCCTGAATCATGCCTCCTAAATTACCTTCAACAATACGCGCTGCTAAATCAGGCTGCCATCGTCCTTCTGCTTGTAAAGTACCAGGATTCAACCAGACTCCCAGCGATCGCCACCATTCATTCAAACACCACGCGGTCAAAGGAACCCCCATCCCGCGCTTTTGCCGCCACACAATCTCTGGAGGGAGCCAGGGTTCTACCGCCCGCTTGAGAATATATTTCTCGCACGCTCCCTGCAAATACAGTTCACTCGACACTTGAAAAGTCCATTGGGCAAGCGCCATGTCACAAAAGGGCGATCGAACCTGCAAGCCGTGGGCAAACGCCAGGTTAGTTGCTCGTGGGTGGATATTTTGGGCTCCCTTCAGCATCAGAGAGGCTCGGCGCAGTCGATGGAGGAGCGATCGAGTTTCGGTCGGGTCTAATGCGGGATATAACCAATCCTGAGGATTCATATCCTGAATTGCAGCATAAACAGCGGGCTGAAATACCTGTGCTTCATACCCCCAGAGGCGATGAAAGGTTCGTAGATAATGGTCGGCGAACGACTGATAATCATCGGGATGCTCCGATTGATAAATGCTGGCGGCAATCAGCGGTTTGTTCGTCCACCCCGCAAATAACTGGTCACCTCCTTCACCATTGAAGATAATGCCGGTGTCCTGACTGGCCGCCTGACAGAGCAAAGACAGGGGAACCGTGACTCCATCCCCAAAGGGTAGATCCAACGCTTTAATCGTGGGAATCAAAGCAGCCTGAATCCGTCGGGGAGTAGCATCGACTTTAATCAGAGGAATGTTTAGCCAGCTAGCAACCTGCTCGGCGTACGGAGATTCTGTCATGCCTCCGCGCTCAAACTCATCCCCAAAATCGAGGGTGTAGGCACGTACTTTCACCCCCATTTGCACCAGCAGCGCTGCCACAATCGAAGAGTCTAAGCCCCCCGACAGCAGCACACCGACCGTCTCATCAGGCAGGTCAGTGATTTGCCGTTCAACCGCCGCTTTTAAGAGAGTTTGGAGTTGAGCGATCGCCGCTTGCTCGTTGTCCACTGGGTCAGGTACTTCTCGCCAGTCCAAGAGATCGCGGGAGTGAGGAGATGCCAGGGTTCCCGCGCTCATTCGCCAAGTTTCCTCAACTCCAGCAGGTACAGCGACAACCCCTTCAACGGGGGTTAACGGCGTGGGCACATAGGAGAAACAGCTATAGCCATACAAAGCAGCAAAGTTGACGCCTGGAGAGGCTACGAGTGGCAGGAGCGTTTGTAACCGCGAGGAAAACCAGATCACCTGCTCAACCTGCATCCAGTAGAGTGGCACTCGTCCAAAGGCTTGTCGTCCCAGGGTCAAGCTCTGCTCTCCCACCTGTACCCAGATATCAGCTAAGGCAGTCTCTGTCTGTAGATCAGAGGCCAAACCAGCCGCAGACAAAACCGCCAAGGTGCCATCAGAAGTAGGCTGAGAAGTGACGGCCCAGTCTGTTTCCCTAGCTTGGGATAAAAGCCGCTTCAACGATTGCCCTAATCTTGCCGGATCGCCATAGCCCCAATACCCCACGAGCTGCTGTGGACAGG
This sequence comes from Geitlerinema sp. PCC 7407, assembly GCF_000317045.1. NCBI lineage: Bacteria > Bacillati > Cyanobacteriota > Cyanophyceae > Geitlerinematales > Geitlerinemataceae > Geitlerinema > Geitlerinema sp. PCC 7407. The sequence continues at coordinate 2,130,719 of NC_019703.1, read as the reverse complement.
TGGCAACGCTGACGGTCATATTCCTAGGCATTTCGTCTATTTCACCACAAAGGTGGTATCACTCAGAAGGCGATCGCCCAACAACATCTGAACTTTCCACGTCCCAACCGGTGCAGCTGAGCCAATGGTGTGACGGCAGATTGTATTCCAAACCGGCGTTGTGATTTCTTTAGTTTGGTAGCGATTTTGATGAACAATCTGCCCATTGGGATCCATCCAGTTGCAAGACAGGGAGAGTTTTTGGCCCACCGGTGCATCCGATAGCGTCACCCGGTAAACCACTTCACCGCTGGTTTGTCGTAATACGGTGCTGAGGTCGCCACCATCATCTTGGACCAGAGTAATGCGATCGCGTTCCGCCGTGACTCGAGTCAGCAACTGCTGTTGAGACTGGGTAAACACCGTCACCCCCAACAGGAGCAAGGCGATCAAACCGATGACACTACCAATAATCCAGCGGCGTCGCCGCTGCTGCTCTACTAACGCCTCGCGTCGGTGCAGCTGTAAAATCGCTTCTTCTAATAGCTCTGGTGGCAAATTCAATTCTTGCAGAATGCCCTTCACCTGCTCTGCATCCAATTCTGCCTGTTGTCGCTCAGACAAGCGCTGCACTTCTGCGACAACTTGTTCGAGTTGTACCTGAGTTAATCGCTGTTTCATACCTAGAAGCTCTCTCAGAAATCGCGCTCAACCTTGCCACTTACTACTGTACGAAAACTCCTTTTTAATGCACAAGGCTGATGGAACTCACCAAATTGAGGACAAAAGCTTGCAAAGGTTTAGGGGACCATGGGGCTTTGCCTGAAATTTCCCAAGCTTTTATCTAGTGAGCACAATGATTTGACTCATGCTCAAGCGCTTGGCTTTCTGAGACACGTCTTAAACACTCTCTAAAGACCATTGACTCAACCGTTTCTCACGATTGAAATCTGAAAAATAACAACTCTAAAATGCGAGCCGGACTCACAAAAGCGCTTTTAATCAGGCTCTATTTTGAGAAAACCTGTATCTTGTATTAGAAGCTTTTGGAAAATTTGATCGGCGATCGCCCAATGGCTATTGCGGCCTAGAATATAGAAGCCGCGCGAGATTGCCGCTATCTTAAGGGCTATGGGCCATTCAAGGTTCAGGCGAATTTGCGGAGATCGAGATGGAACTGTTATCCAACACCCTCGCCCTATCGCGAATGCAATTCGCGCTAACGGCAATTTTTCACATGCTGTGGCCCGTGCTGAGTACCGGCATGGCGATCTATCTAGTCATTATCGAAGGCCTCTGGCTCAAGACCCAAAACCCGGACTACTACCGCCATGCGCGGTTTTGGGCCAAGCTCTACGTGCTTAATTTTGGCGTGGGCGTTGCCTCTGGGCTGCCCATGGAGTTTCAGTTTGGCACTAACTGGGCTCCCTTCTCCGAAGCGGTTGGCGACTTTTTTGGCAGTATTCTTGGCTTTGAGGGAGCCATGGCCTTCATGCTGGAGGCAGGGTTTCTGGGGATTATGCTGTTTGGCTGGGGCCGCGTGCATCCCGTCATTCACTATTTTTCGACCATCATGGTGGCCTTTGGGGCCAACCTCTCCACCTTCTGGATTTTGGCGGCCAACTCCTGGATGCAAACCCCCGCTGGCGGTGAGATGGTGAATGGGAAGTTCGTGGTCTCTGACTATTTCCAGGCGATTTTGAATCCCTTTATGCTCAACAGCGTGCTGCATATGTTTTTTGCCACGCTGGAGACTTCGCTGTTTGTGATTGGCGGCATCAGCGCGTGGTATATCCTAAACGATCGCCATTCGGCCTTTTTTGCCAAATCTCTCAAAATTGTCCTGGCCGCTGCGATCGCCGTTGCGCCGCTCCAGATCTATATCGGTCACCTCAGCGGCGAACAGGTCGCCCGCTATCAGCCCACCAAGCTCGCCGCCATGGAGGCGAAGTGGGAGACCAGCCTCGCCGGAGAAACCGCAGACTGGAGCTTGATCGCCCTGCCCAATCAGGGTGAGCAGCGCAACGACTGGGAGATCAGCATTCCCCAGGCCCTCGGCTATATCTTGGAGTTCAAGCCGACTCTCTCCCACGATGTGCCGGGCCTGCGCGCCTTCCAGCCCGAAGAGCAGCCCCGGATGATTCCGCTAATTTATTACGCCTTCCGGATCATGATCGCCATTGGCTTTTTCTTCGCAGCGCTGATGGGCGTCAGCGTGGTGCAGTGGCTGCGCGGCAAGCTCGCGCCGGAGGCGATCGCCCGCCAAAAGTGGCTCCTGCGCGGCTGGATCTTGGCCGCGCCCCTGGGGTATATCGCCGTGGAGTCTGGCTGGATCGTGCGCTGCGTTGGCCGTCAGCCGTGGACCGTCTATGGCCAGATTCGCACCGTGGACGCTGTCTCCAACCTGCCTGCCTCCACCGTCCTGGGATCTCTGACGAGTTTTGCAGTCATCTATAGCGTTCTGTTTGTCTCCACGCTCTACTTTGGTAGCCGCATCCTGCGCAAGGGGCCAAACCTCACCCTGCCGGTGCCGGGCCTCGAAGATCAGCCCGCCGTGGAGACCGCGCCGGCGACCCACGAGCCCGATCACCGACCCCTCGAAGCGCAGCAATAGGAGACTGTATGGACGCCCTTTTACACTTTTTGCCCCAGGTTTGGTTCGTCATTCTGGCGCTCTTTCTGCTGCTCTACGTCATGCTAGATGGCTTTGACCTAGGCGTGGGCATTCTCTCTCTCACGGCCTCCTCTGAGGAGCGCCGCAGCATTTTGATGACCAGTCTTGGCAATGTGTGGGACGCCAACGAGACGTGGCTGGTGCTGATGGGCGGGGCGCTGTTTGGGGCTTTTCCTTTGGCCTACGCCACCATTCTCCACGCCCTCTATGTGCCCATTTGGGTGATGATTTTTGGTCTGATTTTTCGGGCCGTCGCCTTCGAGTTTCGAGAGCACGCCCGCCGCAAATACTTCTGGAATGTGGCCTTTGGGGCAGGCAGCTTTTTGGCGGCCTTGGGCCAGGGATTTGCCTTGGGCTCTGTGATTGCCGGTATCCCCGTAGATGCCGAAGGCCACTTTGTGGGGGGGACCTGGGACTGGCTGACCTTGCAGAGTTTCTTGGTTGCTCTCACTTTGATCCAGGGCTATGTCTTGATTGGCTCGACCTATCTCATTTTGAAAACGGAAGGAGAGCTCCAAAAGACCCACTACCGAACCGCGAAGATCGCGGCCTGGACCACCTTGGTGGGGGCAATTTTCATCACGATCACGACGCCGATTTTCTATGAAAGCGCGCGATCGCGCCTGTTTCAGGAGCCCCTTGTCTATCTCTTTGCCGCCATTCCTGTTTTGGGAATCTTCCTGGTTGGTCTCCTGTTGCGCAGCCTCAGCCGAGCAGAAGAGAGAACGCCCTTTGTCTGGACGATTTTGATCTTTTTGCTCACCTTCATTGGTCTTGGAATGATTGTGTTTCCCTACATCATTCCGCCGTCGGTGACCATTTACCAGGCAGCGGCAGCCCCTAGCGCGCTGGTCTTCATGATCATTTTCATCGGCTTTCTCATCCCGATCATGTTGTTCTACAACATCTATAACTACATTGTCTTCCGAGGCAAAGTGACGGGAGAAGTCTATGGTGGCGAATAGACGGCTGACTGCACGCTGAATACGTTAGCTGCTCCCGCTAAAAGCTGTCCAAAATCTAAAATTTTCCATGGCGCGCTGGAATGAGATATCCATTCCAGCGCTTTTGTAGCAAAATGACAGTGCCAAGCACCGGAGGGCTATCCCCATGATTTATCGGATTTTGGGCGTTTTGTCCCTGATGGCTGGACTCTCGCTGATTCTGCGATCGCTCGAAATCTGGCAAGAGCGGCCCCCTGAAGAGCCGCTTCTTTTTATCGGTGGCACGATCGCCCTGGTCGGTCTCTGCGCTCTGATGGCGATCGCCTGTCTCTTTCCCCGCACCCATCCGGTGACTCTGCGCGGCATTGGCGCGATAGGCCTGATCGGCAGCCTGTTTTTTGTTTGGGAACAAGGGCGCGATCGCCAATTTCTGGCCCTGCTGCCCGCCCTTTTCTTTTGGCTACCGGGCTCCCTCTATCTCATTCGTCGAGGAAAGCTCCAATAAACCAAGCGAGCATCCCAGGAATTTGCCGAAAACTTATCCTTAAATTGGCTCAAATTCTAAAATAGGAATACTTTGTAAATATCCAAATGTAAATATTCAAGAAGCTATTTTCCAACTTCAAAGTTTTTTCATTTCAGCGATCTAGCGTGAGAATAAGCCAACAAAAAGGCCGGCTCTCGTCCGCTTCTACTCGTTAGCCTTGCCAAATCCTATGTCTCCTACCGATCGGCCCAGCACTTTACGCAACATGCTCCAAAAATGCCCCACCGGCATTCAAGGGTTGGACGAAATCACCAACGGCGGCCTGCCCAAAGGTCGTCCCACCCTGATTTGTGGTGCTGCTGGGTGTGGCAAAACCCTCTTGAGCATGGAATTTTTGGTGCGGGGCGCTACCCAGTATGGCGAACCTGGTGTCTTTCTATCTTTTGAGGAGACCTCGGAGGAGCTGACTCAAAACGTCGCCTCCCTGGGCTGGGATCTAGAGCAGCTCATTGCCGATAAGCTTATTGGTTTAGATTATCTCTATATTGATCCAGCAGATATCCACGAAACGGGCGACTATGATTTAGAGGGACTCTTTATTCGTCTCAATAGCGCCATCGATAGTGTTGGAGCCAAGCGCGTTGTTCTCGATACGGTCGAGGTTCTTTTCGCTGGCCTGTCCAATGCCTCCATTGTCCGGGCGGAGCTGCGCCGCCTGTTTCGCTGGCTCAAGACCAAGGGCGTCACGGCTGTCATCACCGGTGAGCGAGGCGAAAATAGTCTCACTCGCCAGGGCCTCGAAGAGTATGTTTCTGACTGCGTGATTCGCCTCGATCAGCGCATTCACGAGGAGCTCTCGACGCGCCGTCTACAGATTCTGAAATATCGAGGATCTCACCACGGCAGCAATGAGTATCCTTTTTTGATCGAAGAGAACGGCATTTCTGTCTTACCCATTACGTCGATCGGCCTCAATCACCCGATTTCCAGCGATCGCGTTTCTACAGGGATTTCTCGCCTCGATGCCATGCTGGGCGGACAGGGCTATTTTCGAGGCAGCAGTATTTTGATCACGGGAATGGCCGGCACGGGCAAAAGTACCCTCGCTGCCTCCTTTGCCGCGTCGGTCTGCGATCGCGGCGAGCGGTGTCTCTATATCGCCTTTGAAGAAGCCCCCCAGCAAATCCTGCGCAACATGCGCTCGATAGGTCTGGATCTAGAACCCTATCTCCGCCAGGGCAATCTCGATATCCAGGCCATCCGCCCCACGGCCCACGGCCTCGAGCTGCATTTGGTGCAGATTCATCGCTGGCTTACGACCTTTCGGCCTCACAGCGTCGTCATCGACCCCATCAGTAACCTGACCCTGACCGGCAGCACTCTGCAAGCCAAAGCTTTTTTCATGCGGCTGATCGACTATCTCAAGTCCCAGCAGATCACCACGGTGATGACGAACCTGATCACTGGCGGCAGTCCCCTCGAATCCACCGAGATCGGCATCTCCTCGCTGATGGATACCTGGCTAGAGGTTCGGATCATGGAGAGTAACGGTGAGCGAAATCGAATCTTGCAGGTGATCAAGTCCCGAGGGATGGAGCACTCCAATCAAGTCCGGGAGTTTCGCCTGAGCAGTCAGGGCGTTGACCTGATCGATGTCTATCTGGGACAAGGGACGGTCCTGACGGGCTCGGCTCGCCTGCAACAGGAGGCCGCTGACCAGCGAGCTCACCTCCAGCAGCAGCAGCAGATCGCCCGCCGCCGCCGCGAAATCGAGCAGCAGCGGCACCTCCTCCAGTCCCAGATCGAGGCCCTCCAGCAGCAGATGGAGGCTGAGACTCAGGAGCTGAACTATCTATGCCAGGCTGACGATGCGGAAAAGGCGGGTTTGCTGCGGGAGCAGGAGATCATCGCTAAGTTTCGCTGGGCTGATTGAGGGGGCGATCGCCCCTAGGTCGAGTCGCTTTGGCGGCTGATCAGGCTCGAGGCACCGTAGCTTTGGCGATCGCCTGCGAGCGCCCCCAGCAGATGCAGGAGATTGTCAGCCGCATAGCCAATTTCTGGAGCGGACTTTCCCTGCAGATCCGCCAGTAGCGCCTCCAGGGTGAGCCGGAGGCGCTCCGGTGGTCCCAGGCGAGCCAGCAAGTAGTACAGCAGCGGCTGCACGATGTGAATTCTTTGGGTTTCCCGCAGGGCCTCTTGGGCCTGGGCCTTGATTAGCGCATGCTGACAAAACAGTTGCAGATCGCGGCGGGTGATCTCTTCGGTCACGCGCTCAATGAAGCGATGCAGGACGTACTCCATGACCACCGGCTGCTGGGTAAAGCGATCGCCGCTTTTTTCGATCAGCGATCGCCGCTGGAGCGAAGCCAGGGACTCCAGCGCCTCCAGGGGTGGCAGCGGCATCGCCAGATTGGCCTGGAGCGTCTGGAAAGAAACCGACTCCCCGTTGAGGGCTAGCCAGTACATGATTTCCTGCTCGAGGGGCGTCAGGCGCCCAAACTGACGCTCTAGCAGCTCGCGAATATCGTCGAAAATAAACGGCCCCTGGCGCAAAAACTCCAAAAACTGCGCAATATCGCTGCCAAAGAAATCTCGCACTGCCGAAGCCACGATCTTGAGGGCCAGGGGATTGCCGCCGTAGCGCCGAATCAGCAGGCTCCAATCCTCATTGGTTGCCGAAAAGGTCCCTTTCGTGCGAAAAATCTCCCGTCCCTCTGCCTCCAGCAGCCCCGACAGCAAAAAACAGCGCACCGGCAGCGTGTGCCCCTCGAAGGTGGCCAAGCCCTTGGGCCGCTCCCGCGACGTAAACAGCACGCAGCTCTGGTGGGCGGTGTCTGCCACGTAGCGCAAAAGCTGGCCGTAGCCCTCATAGCCCGGTCGGTAGCGCCCCGTGCGATCGCCCTCCTGCAAGATCGACTCCAGATTGTCCAGCACGATCAGGCAGCGGCGGTTTTGCAAATGCTCCATCAGCGCCAGGATCTTGCCGTCGAGGTGGTTCGGCAGATCGCCCTCTGCCCCATAGCCAAAGAACTGCCCAAAATCTGCCAGCATCTCCTCCAGCATCGGCGCGTTGCGCAGGCTGCGCCACATCACCCGCTCGAAGTCTCCGCCCATACGGCGTCCCAGTTTCGCCGCCAGGGCCGTCTTGCCGATGCCGCCCATGTCCAGGAGCGCCACCAGGCGGCACCGCTCCTTGACGATCCATGACTCCAGGCGAGCCAGCTCCTCGGCCCGACCATAGAAAACGCCGGTGTCTGGGGCGTCGCCCCAGCTTTGCCAGGATCCTTCTTGGAGCGGCAAGTCTGTGATGCTGACGGCGTCCGCGATGGACAAGGGAGCGATCGCCTGCGGATCCGCCACCATTTGCCAGTTCACCTCGACTGCCTGACAAATCGCAATGAAGGTTTCTCGCCGGATCGGCCGACAAGCCCAAAATCGGTTGAGGGTTGCGCGAGAAGTCAAAGCGCGATCGCACCAAATTCCCGCAGTTTTATTCCACTGTCTTAGGCGTCTGGCCTGATCTACCAGCCTCAGACCTGCTTGAGATGCCCAAATTGAATCCGCCATGCCACCTTATATGTTCAGATATTCATTGATACGCCGCTAGGGGGCAGCAGGCTCTGAATGACTCAACTAATGTCTGCTAGAGGCCCGATCGCTGATCGAAACTATTGATAATTTGACGAGTACCGATGCCCGGTTCGTCATTTGTTTGACCAAAAGTAAAAATATTACAAGAGTGTTGAGACGCAAAAGTTAGAAATTGTCTTTTTTGATACTGAAATTTCTGTAAAATCTGGCAATTTTCCCTGAAAACCTGAATTTTGTTCCCCAATCCATTAGTCTTCTCCAAGCCGCACATATCTCAAACCTCTGACTTTCCCTCGTTTTTGAGGAGTTGACAACGCTGGAGCGCCAAGGTTTAAGAAAGCACAACTCACTATCCCCCAAGCATCACAATTTTACTGGCTCTGGAGGAGAGGTATAAATTTTGCAACAATACTCAGTCTCACTATCTAAGACAGGAGAATTTAATGCTGTTCAAGAAGGTTTATGGGTTCTAGTTGCAATAGGAGTTTAGTCGCGATATTGCCGATTTCCTTCAGGAAAAGACTGATTTTTCCATACGAGGCACCATTTCTACCCCGGGATTTTAAGTTTTATCGGCTCTCAGTATTGTCTTCGTTGAAGTGGATTGAGAAGCAACAATGGTTCGGCTGATCGGCACGCACAGAGGCGTGCTGGTCAGGGGGTCTCGGATCACGCGACTGTCAAGATCGAAGACCGCTTTGATCACGGCCTCAGTGATGACTTCCCCAGGCGTCCCCTGGGCGATCACGGCTCCTTGGCGGAGGGCCACCAGGTGGTGGCTGTAGCGACCGGCCAAGTTGAGGTCGTGCAACACCATCACAATGGTGCGCTGGGCCTGGTAGTTGAGGTCGTAGAGCAGATCGAGGACTTCGATCTGGTGGGCTAGATCCAGGTAGGTGGTGGGCTCGTCCAGCAGCAAAATTTCGGTGTCCTGAGCCAGGGCCATGGCGATCCAGGCGCGCTGGCGCTGGCCGCCGGAGAGGGTGTCGAGGGGGCGGTTGGCGAAGTCCTGGAGGTGGGTGGTGGTGATCGCCGCTTCGACTTTTTGCTCATCCTCGGCGGACCACTGCTGGAGCCAGCCTTGGTGGGGATAGCGGCCCTGGGCCACCAGCTCTCGCACCGTCAGACCTTCGGGGGCCGCCGGGCTCTGGGGCAGGATGCCCAGCCGTTTGGCCAGAGCTTTGGCCGGTAGCTGGGCGATCGCCCGTCCCTCCAGGTACACCGCGCCTGCCTGGGGCCGCAGCAGGCGGGCGAGCCCGCGCAGCAGGGTTGACTTGCCGCAGCCGTTGGGGCCGACCAGGGTGGTGATCTGCTGACGCGGAATCGTCAGGTCCAGCCCCCGCACGATCACCGCGCCGTCGTAGGCCAGGGTGAGCTGGTGAGCTGCCAAAGCTGAAGGAGCATCAGAGTCAAACATGGGAGGGGTTATGCGTTGCGATTGCGATAGAGCAGATAGAGAAAGTAAGGCGCGCCCACCACGGCAGTCACTACGCCGCAGGGCAGCTCCAGAGGCGCAAAGACCAGCCGGCCCAGGAGATCCGCCAGCGTCACCATGCAGCCCCCCACCAGCGCCGCCGTCGGCAATAGCCCTTCGTGGGAGGGGCCGACCAGCTGGCGGCTCAGGTGAGGCGCCATCAGCCCAACGAAGCTGACATTCCCGGCGATCGCCACGCTCGCTCCCGCCAGGGCCACGGCGCACAGCAACAGCAGCGATCGCTGCCGCTCCACCGCAATGCCCAAACTCTGGGCCACCTCGTCCCCCAGATGCAGCGTGTTCAGGTCGCGGGCCAGCAGCAGCGCCATCGCTCCTGCCCCCAAGAGCCAGGGCACCAGCGGCCCCACGTGCTGCCAGCTCCGGCCGTAGACGCTGCCCGTCAGCCACACCAGGGCCTGCCCCACTACGTTGATTTCGCCGAAGGTCACCAGGACATTGGTCAGGGCGCCCAGGAGGGCCGTCAGGCCAATCCCCATCAGGATCAGGCGCAGGGGCGAACTGCCGCGATTCCAGGCCAGGGCGTAGATGGCGATCGCTGCCGCCAGACCCCCGCCAAAGGCCGCCATGGGCAAGCCCACCAGAGACATCGAGGGAAACAGCACCAGGAGCAGCAGCGCCCCCAACCCCGCCCCAGCATTAATGCCAATAATTTCGGGGGCGGCCAGGGGGTTGCGGGTCAGCCCCTGAATAATCGTGCCGGCGATCGCCAGCCCCATTCCCACCAGGGCCGCCACCAGCGCCCGCGGCAGCCGCAAATCCAGGACCACAAAGGCGTGATTGGGGTCGGCGGCGGGCAGGCCCAGCAGCGTTGCCAGCACCGCCCCCAGGGGAATCGGGTACTCGCCCTGACTGACGTGGAGGCCCACCAGGAAAACCAAAAGCAGGCCCAAGCCTCCCAACACCCAGGGCGTCGGGCGACTGACCCGAAACGACACCCCCAAGGGCCGAAGCCGAACCGAGAGCCAAGGTTTGGTCAACGTCATCGTTTTACGTGGGATCGAGCAAGGTAGAGAAAGCAAGGCGCGCCCACTAGGGCGGTCATGATGCCGACGGGCAGCTCCTGGGGCTGCAAAAGCAAACGGGCCGCAATGTCGGCCACCAGCAGCAAAATCCCGCCCGCCAAAAGGGTGTAGGGCACAATCCAGCGGTAGTCGACCCCCACCCAAAAGCGCACCCCGTGGGGCACCACCAGGCCCACAAAGGCGATCGGACCGGCCACCGCCACAGCGCTACCGGCCAGCAGCACCACCGCCAGGGCGGCTCCGGCTTTGATCCAGGCAGTGGGCAGGCCTAAGCCTTGGGCGACGTCTTCGCCCAGGGCTAGCAGGGTGAGCGATCGCCCCAACAGAAGCGCCAACAGCACTCCCACCCCCCAGTAGGGCAGCACCAGCTTTAGGGCCGCCAGATCCGCCCCCGCCAGCGACCCCGCCAGCCAAAAGCGAATTTCATCGAGGGTCTGCTGACTCACCAGCAGCACCCCCGTCGTCAGCGACCCCAGCAGGTACGACAGCGCCGCCCCGGCAATAATCAGCTTCATGGGGGTCAGGCCGCTGCGGCCCAGGGAGCCGAGCCAGTACACCGCCGCCGCCGCGATCGCCGCCCCCGCCAGCGCAAAGCCCACCGAGCGGGTGCCGCCGCCGTAGAGCGCCAGCACCATGGCCAGGGCCGCTCCCACCTCTACCCCCAGCAAGTCGGGGGCCGCCAGGGGATTGCGGGTCAGCCCCTGGGTTAGGGCACCCGCCACCGCTAGGGCCGACCCCACCGCGATCGCCAGCAGCGATCGCGGCAGGCGGACCGTCCGGATGATCAGATGCTCCGTCGATCCATCAAAGGCCACCAGCGATCGCCACACCGTCTCCAGCGGGACGTCCGCCGACCCCAGAGTCACGCTGAGCCAAAAGCACACGCCCAGCAGCGCAGCCCCTACCGGCAGCCCCAGCCACAGACGCCGGGCAGAGCCCAAGAGTCCAGTGCGATTCATCGCTGCTCGTCGGGGGCTGGGGGCTTGGTAGCAATGCCCAGAGTCGCCCCCTCGATGGTCCGCAGCTCATCCATCACCGCGATCACCTGGCCATGGCTCACCGCCTCATCGGCGCTGATCACGATGACCGACTCTTGCACCTTGGCCATCTCCTGCTGGACATCGGCCTTGAGGGCCTCCAGGGACGTGGGGCGGCGGTTCAGGGCGATTTGGCCCTCTGGATCCACCGACACTGTGATCTTGGTGCGCTGCTGCATCTGGGCCGTAGCCGCCTTGGGCAAATTCACCGGCAGCGACTCAGAGCGGGTCAAAAACAGGCTGGAAATGATGAAAAAGGTCAAAATCGCGAAGATGACATCGATCATCGGCACGATATTGAGTTCAAACTCCTCTTCTGGTTCTTCAGGGAGATACATAGCTAGCCTCCTTGCCCTGTTGCAGCCGCTCATAGTGAGACTCATAGAGAATCTCCAGCTGACCGCCGTACTCCTGGATCAGCGACACCTGACGTCGATACAGACCGCGAAACAGGTTGGCAAACATCAGCGTGAAGATCGCCACCACCAGCCCCGCCGCCGTCGATACCAGGGCTTCGCTGATGCCCCCGGTGACCATCGAGGAGTTGGTGCCTACGTCGCCGAGCCGGAGCGCGTCAAAGGACGTAATCAGGCCCAAGACGGTGCCGAGCAGACCCAGCAGGGGCGAGGTGCTGATAATCGTCGCAAAAACCGTGCTAAAGCGCTTGAGATGGGGTAATTCTGCCTGTATCGCGCTCATCAGCGCGAGGTGAAACTGCTTCGGGCTCGCGCCGTCGATTTCCAGAGCTTCCAGGAAAATGCGGGCGATCGGCAAATGGACATTTTGGCGCAGCCGGGGAAACACATCCGTCGGGCTCTGGCGATAGATCCGCAGGATCTCCCGCATGAAAGGGCGTTGACGCTGGTTTAGGCGAAACCAAAAAAACAGGCGCTCCCCAATCAGGGCGATCGCCACAATCGAAAACGCTAGCAGCGGCCACATGACGATGCCGCCTGCCGCAAAAATACTTCCCATGATCTACAACTCACGCTAAACGGGCAGCTCAGGACCGCTGTTCTGTCTGGCTGTCTCTGTAGTCGCCAGCCTCTCAGCCCCAAGCACAAATAACCAAAAACAAATGACAATTACTCTCAAAACGATTGAGCCCGATCTCGTCTTCAAAGTCAAGCTTTTCTTGAGAATCTATCTTGATAAACGACAGCCAGATCTGGGACTAGAGTCAGGGGCGAAGCAAAACTTTCTGAAGAGAATCCTGATTGGATGAATGTTTTGGGGCGATCGCCCCTGACTGACCTATACTACCTGGCCGCTTAATTTTGCCAATTCGCCTGAGAATAGTTCTTGATAGCTCTTGACTGAATGAGAGCAATTGTCAACTATGATGAATAGCGTTTAAGCAGCATTTGGGAAGTAGGCAGGGGCTATGAGTCTTTCAGAGGTTTGCGCACAGCAGCACGATCGAGAGCAAGCCGCTCTGCGAAAGGTAATACTTTGGGGACTTCTGGGCTCTGTGGGGGTCCACTTGGTCGCATTTGCTCTCAGCTATCTGGGGATCTGGCAGCGACCCGTCACCGCCGAGATCACGCCTCTGGAGATCATCGTGGCGGAACCCACTGAGCCTGTGCTCCCCGAGCCTCCCCCAGAGGAACCCCTTGAGCCTGCCGAACTGGGCAGCGAGACTTTCGACCCTGAAGTTCCTAGCCTAGACGCAGCCCCAGCCTCAGACGCTAGTGCTGTCGCCCTTGACGCTGCTCCCGCCGCCGACATTGTGCCCGTGGCGACTTCAGAGCCTGCTGCCCCAGCTTCGGAGCCCGAAGCTGCCCCCCTCCCTGAGGAGCCAGAGGTTGCTGAAGCCCTCCCTGAGCCTCCTGTGCCGGAGGATGTAGCTGAACCGGCAGCCCCCGAGCCAGAACCCGTCGAAGAAATCGCTGAAGAAACGCCGCTCGAAGAGCCCGAGGCAGCAGCTGAAACTCAAGCGGCATCCGAGGTCACAGAGCCTCCCAAGCCAGAGCCCGAAGCCCCCAAAACGCCCGCAGCGCCCGCAGAGTCTCAACCAGAAGCGCCTGAAGAGCCTCGGGTTGCAGCGACAGCGCCTGACCCTTCCCAGCGCGATCGCCTGCGGTCGTTCTTGCGGGGATTGCGCGATCGCGAGACCAGCGCCGCTCGTCCTGGACCCGCTGCTCAAAGTGCCACTGCTCAAGGTTCAAGCACTGCTGCGAATGCCAGCCGCTCCGAAAGTGGGAATGGCCAAGGCGACGCTCCCGGAGGTTCCGGCACAGTGACCGCTGCAGGTTCCGGCACTCGCCCCGGCAACACAAACACTAGTTCGGGCAATGGCACTGGCGATCGCCCCAGCTCTGGTGCTGGCCAAGAAACTCGCGGGGGCGGTTCGCGGACCGTCGCTTGTGAAGACTGTGTCGAGCCAGAGTACCCCGAAAGCGCTGTCGAAGCAGGCATCGAAGGTCAGCCTCTCGTCAACGTCGAGATCAACGCGGATGGAAGCGTTCGCAGCGTTGTCCTGACCCGCTCCAGCGGCAATGCTGCTATCGATCGCGCCGCCATCGAAGCAGCCCAGCGATCGCGCTTTCAACCTGTCGAAGGTGGAGCCAGTGTCCCCATCGAGTACGACCTCAACATCGAGGGCTCTGAACGCAACCGCGCCGCCCGGGAGCGCGGTGAGCGCCGTTCTGTCGAGATCCCAACTCCGACCACTGCCGAGTCTGCGCCCCCAGAGCCCGCAGAAACCGCAACTGACCCAGCTCCCGAGCCAGTTGCACCGCCCAGCAATGATGCACCTGCGCCAGAAACACCGTCAGCCACGCCGACCCCAGAAACCACGCCGACCCCCGCAATTGAGGAACCGATACCTACCTCAGAGCCCAGCGAACCAGAGCCGATTCCACAACCTGAGCCGCAACCCGAACCGCTTCCAGAGGTCGAACCAGTACCTGAGTCAGAACCACTACTCCCCGAACCCATTCCTGAACCCATTCCTGAACCCATTCCTGAACCCATTCCTGAACCTATGCCCGAACCCGAACCGATTCCTGAGCCTCTACCAGAACCCGAGGCAATACCAGAAGAACCTGAGCCGGCTCCTGTCGAGGCATTTCCCGAGCCAGCGCTTCCAGAGGCTGATCTTCCCCCGTCTGAAGAGGTCTTATAGGTTATCTTCTCCCCTGACACTTCCGTGGCGAAAAATGCTTTTAGCTTATTGAATAGTCAATCTGCAAAGATTCACTTGTTCGTTTCGATAAGATTGACAATCCGATTAAGGATTTAATGCATCCTCGCTTTCATGGATTTGTGGATTGAGTGTTTAAGTGTTTGCGATCGAGTTGAGTTGTGGCTAGGGATGGGTTTTTATCGCATCCACTCTATCTCATCCCATCGCTCAATATCTCATCTTATTAATTCATTCAGTTCAATAATTTCTGCAATTTTTTCCAAATTAGGATGTCTGCGATTATGCCTCGAGCCAATTTCATGTTGTTCGTGGTGTTTTTCTAGCTCCGTTTTCAGCTCATCAAAGACAGCAGCAACGTGTTTTTGATTAGCGCTCAACCCATGAGTTCTCAGGAGAGTTTGAACAACAGGGAAAGAGATATACCACTTATCATTGAAAGCCCGCCCCTCTTGGCTGTTAAGAGAAATAAGAGCCTGGACTGCCCGTCGAATATGATGTAGAGCCTCCTTTTCTGGGATGCGTTTCTTTGGGGACTTTGGCGAATCAGAAACATCCACCGAAGATCGAGTTAAAGCAGGAGCGATCGCAGACTCAACCGGCCGCATCATCCGGTCGTCAACCGCTTGCTCTTGCTCCAGCTCTTGCTCTTGTCCTTGCTCCAGTTCTTGCTCTTTTTCATCCTGAAACGCATCCGTAAGCGATTCCGTTCCCAATAAGAGTTGTCTAAAAGCTTGAAGCTTCCTCCTTGCCTCATCGCACTCCTGCTTGAGCCGTTGGTTTTCAAGCCGTAGCGCCTCCCCTTGAGCAGAGACTTGTACCTGCCGTACCTGAGCGATCGCCTCATCTCGCTCCAGCTTCAGCGTTTCCACCAGTTGTTCCAGAGCTTCCATACGCTCTGTCAGCCAAGCGAGAGTTCGAGCCTGGTCCCTAATCGCAGCGATCGCCCCATCATCCGGGAGAAACTGAGACGTAGTCCTCGTGACAGCGTAGGATTGCCCCTGAGCAAGCTGCTCTAGTATTTGTCCCAGAGCAGCCTCATAGCTCAGTCCCCCCGCTCCTCCACGACCGCGGACCTGAATATTAAAAGAAGCTGCAACCGTTTTCAGAAGGTCAGGGTCAACAGAGAGCATCTTACGCCGATGTCGCACCTTAGGTTTAGCCTCCAAACGAGATGACATTTCTGTTGAAGATAGAGCATTAGCCCCTTCAGCCGCCGTAATTGGTTCATCCATCATCGTTGCTCCCTCTTCCGCCGCCGCTGCCTTCCGCCTCCTCAACACCTCCAGTACCTGGACATTGTGTTGTCCCAACTTGAGCCCTCGGCCATCCCTATCGGCCATAAAACCTGCCGTTCCACTTGCCTGGATCGCCCCCAGAAACGTCCCTTTCTCAACCTCAAGCGGACAGAACCAGTAAATAGCGATCGCCGAATACAACGCCCTCAAATCTGATACCGACTGCAGAAGCACCAAATCATCGAAAGTGCGCTCACACACCTTCCTAATCGCCGTACCCATCTCTTCTTCTGGCAGCGGCTCTAATTTCTGCCACCTCTGCCAAGCAGTGACCACCTGCCTAGCTCCCATGAGCGTTGGCACTTCCAGTCCATCAACCAGAATAGAGAACCCCGACTTCTCCTCCAACCGCTGCCCCATCAACGATTGAATCGTTCGGCCCGTCAGCAATATCAAACCCGTCACCGCCTCTGCCCACCCTTGAGCAAAGAGGAGTCGATCACCCGCACGGTAAATTAGAGCATTAACAGTTTCTAGCTTCAATGATTTGCTGGACACCGCCGCGCCATGGTCGTTCTGATTGGTTGCTTTTTCTGGTTGAAACACCTCTAACACCTCCACCCCTGGCAAACCCAACTTTACTCCTGACTCTCCAGCAACCCGATCTCGAATAAGATAATCATCATAGTTTTGTCGAGCTGAATAGTTTGGAATTTTCTGCCCATTAGTAGTCAATTTGAAATGCCCTTGGATTTCCGCCTTAAATCGATGATCGGGCACCCAATCAGGCTTGTAATAGTACGTAGCAATTTCCGCATACACCGCTCGAAACAAATGGGTATAGAGTCGTTTACCATCGTCTGTTTCCGCCTTCCGCCCTGGCACCAAATCAGCGAAGTGCTGACGACAAGCATGAGGCACCCCAGAGTATCGGGCATTAATGCGACGTTTGAGATGACTTTCTGGCAGATTAAGTGCCCTCAGATCTCTAATATTCCAAACCTCTTGCAGATGAGTGATAGCCTCCAGCACTCGATGAGCGGGAGCCAGTGTAGGAATTTCAAATTCAATTTCTATCTCGTCGCGGCGTTTGACTGCCGTGCAAAACAACAGACTGTAAGCAGTTTTTGATTTGAACTTAGAAATAAGAATTTCACTAATACGGCGACCGACCAATACTGCTAGCCCGGCCGCTACCTCGTTAGGTTTCTCACTACCTAGCAGCGCGATCGCCTTTTCTACTAATTCATTGGCTTGTTGAATAGAAAATAAATTATTGGCACGAGTATTGAGACGATTTGCCTGTTCATTATTTAACTGAGTGTAAACATCAGAAGGCAGCAGGATAAACGGAATAACTGGATGATTTGGGGTAAAAACTCTAAGAGCATTAGCGACATCGGTGCGCCGATTTTTCTGTTGCTCTGGCGTAGTAAGCTTTTTTTCTTCAAACAAGAGGTCAATTTGGTTTGCCCAGTTGGAAGCAGTTTCTTGCCATTCTGGAGATTCTGTAGTTAAGCTCCACACCTGAGGTAGTAAGTTTGTTAATGCTTGCTCAAGCCAGCATGTTTTTGCTTGGGCCGCTGCTTGACGGATAAGAAATGTATTCATAGAAAAAATAAACCTATTTCTATAAAAAATATCGATATGAAATAAATTTCTTATTTCATCTTCCTGATTTGTAAGCGATTACATAGATACGGTTTTATCTCTGACTTCATCTGAAGGAATTCACTCTTATTGTAGTTCTTTGCTCTAGTCTATTATATGTTGCTGCAAGTAAATACTACTGCTATAGTCCTTTCCAGGACGGCTTAAATAACTTATTTAATATTGATGTAAAATAAGTATAAAACTAGATCAATAAAATATTGAGATTTTTATTAATTGAGTTCTTTTTCTAATAAGTTTATTATCTGATAATAAACTTATTAGAAAAAGAACTCAATTAATAAAAATCTCAATATTTTATTGATCTAGTTTTATACTTATTTTACATCAATATTAAATAAGTTATTTAAGCCGTCCTGGAAAGGACTATAGCAGTAGTATTTACTTGCAGCAACATATAATAGACTAGAGCAAAGAACTACAATAAGAGTGAATTCCTTCAGATGAAGTCAGAGATAAAACCGTATCTATGTAATCGCTTACAAATCAGGAAGATGAAATAAGAAATTTATTTCATATCGATATTTTTTATAGAAATAGGTTTATTTTTTCTATGAATACATTTCTTATCCGTCAAGCAGCGGCCCAAGCAAAAACATGCTGGCTTGAGCAAGCATTAACAAACTTACTACCTCAGGTGTGGAGCTTAACTACAGAATCTCCAGAATGGCAAGAAACTGCTTCCAACTGGGCAAACCAAATTGACCTCTTGTTTGAAGAAAAAAAGCTTACTACGCCAGAGCAACAGAAAAATCGGCGCACCGATGTCGCTAATGCTCTTAGAGTTTTTACCCCAAATCATCCAGTTATTCCGTTTATCCTGCTGCCTTCTGATGTTTACACTCAGTTAAATAATGAACAGGCAAATCGTCTCAATACTCGTGCCAATAATTTATTTTCTATTCAACAAGCCAATGAATTAGTAGAAAAGGCGATCGCGCTGCTAGGTAGTGAGAAACCTAACGAGGTAGCGGCCGGGCTAGCAGTATTGGTCGGTCGCCGTATTAGTGAAATTCTTATTTCTAAGTTCAAATCAAAAACTGCTTACAGTCTGTTGTTTTGCACGGCAGTCAAACGCCGCGACGAGATAGAAATTGAATTTGAAATTCCTACACTGGCTCCCGCTCATCGAGTGCTGGAGGCTATCACTCATCTGCAAGAGGTTTGGAATATTAGAGATCTGAGGGCACTTAATCTGCCAGAAAGTCATCTCAAACGTCGCATTAATGCCCGATACTCTGGGGTGCCTCATGCTTGTCGTCAGCACTTCGCTGATTTGGTGCCAGGGCGGAAGGCGGAAACAGACGATGGTAAACGACTCTATACCCATTTGTTTCGAGCGGTGTATGCGGAAATTGCTACGTACTATTACAAGCCTGATTGGGTGCCCGATCATCGATTTAAGGCGGAAATCCAAGGGCATTTCAAATTGACTACTAATGGGCAGAAAATTCCAAACTATTCAGCTCGACAAAACTATGATGATTATCTTATTCGAGATCGGGTTGCTGGAGAGTCAGGAGTAAAGTTGGGTTTGCCAGGGGTGGAGGTGTTAGAGGTGTTTCAACCAGAAAAAGCAACCAATCAGAACGACCATGGCGCGGCGGTGTCCAGCAAATCATTGAAGCTAGAAACTGTTAATGCTCTAATTTACCGTGCGGGTGATCGACTCCTCTTTGCTCAAGGGTGGGCAGAGGCGGTGACGGGTTTGATATTGCTGACGGGCCGAACGATTCAATCGTTGATGGGGCAGCGGTTGGAGGAGAAGTCGGGGTTCTCTATTCTGGTTGATGGACTGGAAGTGCCAACGCTCATGGGAGCTAGGCAGGTGGTCACTGCTTGGCAGAGGTGGCAGAAATTAGAGCCGCTGCCAGAAGAAGAGATGGGTACGGCGATTAGGAAGGTGTGTGAGCGCACTTTCGATGATTTGGTGCTTCTGCAGTCGGTATCAGATTTGAGGGCGTTGTATTCGGCGATCGCTATTTACTGGTTCTGTCCGCTTGAGGTTGAGAAAGGGACGTTTCTGGGGGCGATCCAGGCAAGTGGAACGGCAGGTTTTATGGCCGATAGGGATGGCCGAGGGCTCAAGTTGGGACAACACAATGTCCAGGTACTGGAGGTGTTGAGGAGGCGGAAGGCAGCGGCGGCGGAAGAGGGAGCAACGATGATGGATGAACCAATTACGGCGGCTGAAGGGGCTAATGCTCTATCTTCAACAGAAATGTCATCTCGTTTGGAGGCTAAACCTAAGGTGCGACATCGGCGTAAGATGCTCTCTGTTGACCCTGACCTTCTGAAAACGGTTGCAGCTTCTTTTAATATTCAGGTCCGCGGTCGTGGAGGAGCGGGGGGACTGAGCTATGAGGCTGCTCTGGGACAAATACTAGAGCAGCTTGCTCAGGGGCAATCCTACGCTGTCACGAGGACTACGTCTCAGTTTCTCCCGGATGATGGGGCGATCGCTGCGATTAGGGACCAGGCTCGAACTCTCGCTTGGCTGACAGAGCGTATGGAAGCTCTGGAACAACTGGTGGAAACGCTGAAGCTGGAGCGAGATGAGGCGATCGCTCAGGTACGGCAGGTACAAGTCTCTGCTCAAGGGGAGGCGCTACGGCTTGAAAACCAACGGCTCAAGCAGGAGTGCGATGAGGCAAGGAGGAAGCTTCAAGCTTTTAGACAACTCTTATTGGGAACGGAATCGCTTACGGATGCGTTTCAGGATGAAAAAGAGCAAGAACTGGAGCAAGGACAAGAGCAAGAGCTGGAGCAAGAGCAAGCGGTTGACGACCGGATGATGCGGCCGGTTGAGTCTGCGATCGCTCCTGCTTTAACTCGATCTTCGGTGGATGTTTCTGATTCGCCAAAGTCCCCAAAGAAACGCATCCCAGAAAAGGAGGCTCTACATCATATTCGACGGGCAGTCCAGGCTCTTATTTCTCTTAACAGCCAAGAGGGGCGGGCTTTCAATGATAAGTGGTATATCTCTTTCCCTGTTGTTCAAACTCTCCTGAGAACTCATGGGTTGAGCGCTAATCAAAAACACGTTGCTGCTGTCTTTGATGAGCTGAAAACGGAGCTAGAAAAACACCACGAACAACATGAAATTGGCTCGAGGCATAATCGCAGACATCCTAATTTGGAAAAAATTGCAGAAATTATTGAACTGAATGAATTAATAAGATGAGATATTGAGCGATGGGATGAGATAGAGTGGATGCGATAAAAACCCATCCCTAGCCACAACTCAACTCGATCGCAAACACTTAAACACTCAATCCACAAATCCATGAAAGCGAGGATGCATTAAATCCTTAATCGGATTGTCAGATTTAAGATGCTCCTCGATAATTCGACTAACGTCGTCGATTGTTACGCGACAATACCATACTCGATCCGGCACCACTCGAACGTTCGGGCCCGCACTACATTGCCCCATGCAGTCACTCCCTTCAACTGTTACGTTTGGTAAGTCTACTGCATTAAAGGCTTCTAATATTTTATTGGCTCCGTTCCGTTCGCAAGAACGATATTGGCAAATGATTATGCTTCGCTTCTTCAATATGCTCACTTGCTGAATAACACTCTTGAATGAGATAAGATCAGCGCAATGGTGCCCGTTGATTAGTTAGAAATAGGAGCTAGGCGAAAAAAACGATCGACCAAACTGTTCATGGATTGTTGAAGCTGGCGTTTTCGTCGCCAAATTTGAAATGAGCGCTCAAATTCTTCTCCCTCATCTTGGGAAGCACGCCAGATATTTAAAGTTAGGCCCGCTCCCCACAGCAACAATAAAATCAATGACCAACTTAGGCCCCCACCGGTCGCCCAGTCCAGTAGGATCAAAAAGCTATTCACAATTAAAAATTTGAATAATTTCTGACGCGATCGCCTCTTCTGATAGGTTTTGAACATCCCTCGTTCTGAAAGCAGCTGTTGCTCAGCAAGCCACTCTCGCTCTGCTTGATATAAAATCTCTGATGAGATACCCAAGTCTTCGGCAATTTCTTGAAGCTGAGAACGCGTAAACTCTCCACTCATCGCCTGACGAGTGATCGCAATCTGTAGAATTGCTTGAAGATCTTCCTGACGGTAGGTATCGTGTAGCACAGGACAGCAGCTCCCAAGACTTGAGTCAGAATCTTACTAAGGGCAACAGCATAAGCAGCGCTGCCCTTAGGTAAGCATCTAAGTCGAGTGTAGCTCACAGCATTCGAGTTGGTCGCAAAGCTGCAAGGACGGATAACCGACCCTAGCGACGAGCTACTCCGTCTTGGCGAGCAGCGTGCTGGACAGCCGCTGCCACTGCGGTTGCCACGCGCTCATCAAAGACTGAAGGAATAATATGCTCGCGGTCTAAGTCAGAAGGCTTGACCAATGAAGCGATCGCCGACGCTGCCTCCAGGTACATGTTGGTTGTCATTTCCGTGGCATAGCAGTCTAGCGCTCCTCGGAAAATTCCTGGGAAAGCCAGCACATTGTTGATTTGATTGGGATAGTCGCTGCGGCCTGTCGCCATAACCGCAACTTCATTGGCAATCAGCTCAGGCTGGATCTCAGGGATTGGGTTAGCCATCGCAAACACAATCGGATCTCTAGCCATCGAGCGCACCATTTCTGGCGTCACCACACCTGGAACGCTCACCCCCAAGAAAACATCTGCGCCTTTCATTGCATCGGCCAAACCGCCTTGAGCTTCGACGGCAAACTCACGCTTTTGCTCTGTGAGGTCTGATCGGCTGTGAGACAGGATTCCCTTGGAGTCGCAGATCCAGATGGTCTGGGCACCAGCTTTGCGAAGGAGACGCGCGATCGCTACCCCTGCTGCTCCAGCACCATTGATGACAATGCGTACTTCAGTCAGGGACTTATCAACTAGTTTCAAGGCATTCATGAGTGCCGCTAGGGAAACAATCGCCGTCCCGTGCTGATCATCGTGAAAGACAGGGATGTTGAGCTCCTGGCGCAGTCGAGCCTCAATCTCAAAACAACGTGGGGCCGCAATGTCTTCTAGGTTTACTCCCCCAAACACAGGCGCGATACGCTTGACAGTCTCAACGATCTCATCTGTGTCTTGCGTAGCCAAGCAAACGGGAAAGGCATCGACTCCCCCAAATTCCTTGAACAGCATCGCTTTGCCCTCCATCACCGGGAGAGCAGCCTCTGGCCCTAGATTGCCAAGTCCTAGCACTGCGCTGCCATCCGTGACAATCGCAACCATATTTTGCTTGACTGTCAAGCGATAGACCTGTTCTGGGTCCTCTGCGATCGCCGTACAAATACGGCCCACCCCCGGCGTGTAGGCCATCGCCAAATCTGACTGACGATGGAGCGATAGTTTACTTTGAATCGCAATCTTGCCCCCCCGGTGCAAGCTAAACGTCCGGTCAGACACGCTCAGCACTTTAATGTCTGGCACTCCCTTGACCGCCGCCACAATCTGCTCGGCGTGCTCAACACTCGCAGCGTCCACAGAAATATCTCGGATAGATACATGGCGCGTTCGCTCAAGCAGTTCAACTTGGTCCAGATTGCCCCGAGCCTCGCCAATAGCTGTCATCACACTCGCCAGCATTCCGGCACGGTTGGGCAATTGCACGCGAATCGACAAACTGTAACTAGGGTTTGGGGTGAGTTCTGTCATTGCTTATTGCTAATTTCTCAGTCGTGAATCTAGGGGATGCAGACTTCTCTTTTTAAGAGCAAGAGCGCATCGCAGCCGCCGATCGACAGCTAGGGTGGGTTTGAAGTGAAACCTAAGATGATACACCGTTAGGGCGTCCTGCAAAACAATTACCCTTCAACTTCAGCAACCTGGGCCAGCGATAAGTCATCGTATCCAGATGGCCTAAAGCTGACACAACCGCAAACTCGCCGAGATTTATTCCGGGGTGCAGTCCATAGCCAACAATCAAGACAATTCGAGACTCATCCAAGACTCAAATCAAGTCTCACTTGAAACACATGAGACAATCAGAACATTCACTTAAATTCATCAAGAGTTTTTCACGAGGACTAGGGCCAGTACATTCTGTACAGAATCTTTTGGGCAAGAGAAGTAGGCAAATGACTGCGTGATCATAAGGTCTTGATGAAGATTTGGTGAAAAGATCCCTACAGAAAAGGGCAACAGGTGATTTCAGGTTCTAGCTTGGGCAAAATATTAGTGGCACGTAGAATACTTATCCCTATAATTCGAGTCTAGTCACTGTGAAGAACGCGCTCTCAACCACTCTACGAACCGCTTTGCTGACAGCTAGTCTTGTGTTGGCTGCATCAACCTCAGCAAAAGCAGATACTTTAGTGATCGATCTGACCGATCAAACAAATTCGAATACTCAAGATTACCCTTCGGTGCGAGTCACGCTCGACGATACCCGTAATCCAGGCGCGATTACGGTAAAAGTCGATGTGGTGCCTGGACCAACAGGATATATTGGCGATTTACGAGGCGTATACCTCAATCTTCCTGGCATCAGCGGCCTATCGATTAATCCTTTCGCCGGTGGCCCTTTGACAGCTATTTCGACAAACGGGGACTTTGGAAACTTTAGTAATAGTGCTGACCTACGGGGTATTCGCCAAGCTTTCAATGTAGGAGCAGAAATTGGCCGACAAGGCATTGCAGGGGGAGATGACTTTCAAACTGTAACCTTTACAATTTCTGGTCCCAATCTAGACTTGAGTGATTTTACGTCACAGAGCGTGGGCGTCCGCATGATGAGCGTGGGTTCTCCTATGGGTGACCGTGGGCTCAGCAGCAAGACGCTAGGAACTGCACCTTCGACAGTGACCGTTTCTAATCCGCCAGTTGTGCCGCCGATTGATCCGATTGAGGATATTGGGGGTGATGATCCGGTTTCAGTCCCTGAGCCAACAACTTTGGCAGGTCTGGGCTTGGTGGCTGCGGCTTTGGGAGTATCCCGCTACCGCAAGACTCAGAAAAGAGTCTAGGGAGTAGAGCGCAGAGATAAGAATCTCGCCAGATTCTTTTTCATTTAAATTACGATTTTCCCTCTTTTATTGTTTTTCTGATCAAGCTCGGACAAACAATGAAAGAGGGATTTTTTTAGGGATGATTGAACAGTGTACAAGGCTCTATAGCTAGGTCAAGTTTTGTCCGGCCCAGGCGATCGCTTGAGCAATCAGTAGATTTTTTCCAAGGCATACGAAATTAGAATTCATCTGAATGTTTCAATCAGATAGGTTGCCTCTGAAAATTCTTTGCGATCGAATTTTCGTAGTCTCTGGTTACGTTGAGCAGCGGAACTAGATAGGCATCTTGGATAGTTTCAATCAGGAGTGTTGACGATGCCCCCTCGTCTTCTGGATGTGTCATGGTGTGTACTGCTGCTGGGAAGTGCTGGATTGCTGCTGCCGGCTGAGGCATCGGCGCAGCGGACTGAGGCTTCGAGACATTGGATCGCTCAGGTGGAGATCTCCTCCTCTCTAGAGACAGGCTTTGCGCACCTGTATCGCGGGGAGCTAGCAGAAGCACGGCGCGGCTTTGAGCAGGTGCGGGCAGCGGCGAAACGCGGCGGCGATCGCTCTCTGGAGGCCGCAGCGCTGTTAGGGTTGTCGCAGGCGATCGTGTGGCAGGGAGACTATGGAGAGGCGCTGGCGCTAGCCCAGAAGGGGTTGGCGATCTACGAGGACTTGGGAGATGAGGAGGGCGTGGCGGAGGCCCAGCAGTGGGTAGCGGAGGCCTATCTGAGCCAAGACCAGATCCCGGAGGCGATCGCGGCGATCGAGCCTTCTCTGGCGGTGTGGCAAGCGCGGGGCGATCGCCTGCGAGAAGGGCGAGTTCAAGGTTGGCTGGGCGTGGCCCAAGTCAAGCAAGGCGATCCTAAAGAAGCCCTAGAGACTTTGCGAGGGGCGATCGCGCAGCTAGAGGCGCTGGAGATGTCGCCGGAGCAGGTACCCGAGCGGCAATACTATTTGGCGATTGCCTATATGTGGCAGACCAGCGCCTACTCTCAGCTTCAGGCTGCGACCGAGGCCAAGGCCTCTTTGGCGAAAACCCAAGCACTGGCCCAAGAACTCAACCACGCTCCTTTGATGGCTTCGGGTTTTCTCCTAGAGGGGATTTTGACCGAGGCATCCGATCCTGCGATCGCCCTAGAGGCTTACCAAAAAGGATTAGTCCTGGCGGAAACCCTGGACGATCGGCGCACCGAAGCAACGCTGCTGCGATCGATTGGCCGCTTGCACTCTTTCCAAAAGCGCTACGATGAGGCGATCGCCGCTTTGGAGCGATCGCTGACGGCGTGGCAGCAGTTCGACGATCCGGCCACCTCCAAAGACATTGCTTGGCTGAGCTTTAATCTAGGCAGCGCTTATTCCAGTGCAGAACGCTATCCGGAGGCGATCGCCGCCTTTCAGCAGGCAGAGGCAACATTTCGGGCGGTGGGCGATCGCGCAGCCCAGGCAGAAGTGCTGAGTCTGTGGGGATATGCGCTGATCTGGGATGGGCAGTTCGCAGCAGGGCGAGAGCGCTTTCACCAGTATCAGGCCGCAGTAACAGCGTTAGAGGATACCAAGCAACAAGCTCAAGCATCACTGAGCATCGGGCAGTCCTATGTTACCGAAGCCCAAAGTTTATTTAAGCGAGGACAATTTTTAGAGGCGATCGAAGTCCATAACCAAGCTTTGCCGTACCTCCAAGAGGCTCTGCTTCAGGCTCAAAAAAACAATCAAAAAGACCTCGCATACTCTGCCATCATAGGGATAAGCCACACCTACACGGCTCAGGGACATGCCTGGAGTACCCAAAGCCTGCATGAAAAATCGCTGCAAGCCTTTCAGGCGTCGATCAGATTTTTGGAAGCCAACGAGGAGTGGTTTCCGGCTGAGGAACTGCCCGCCTACAAGCAGACAATTTTGGGCAGCTTGGCCAGCTCCTATCGAGATAATGAGCGTCAGGAAGAGGCCCTGAAAGTCTATCAAGAATTTCTGGCGATCGCGGAGCAGCAAGGCGATCGCGCAGGAGAATTTGCGGCTCGCATGTTCATCTCAGATGTCTATCGCGAGCTAAATCAAGTGGACAAGGCCCTTGAGATTGCTCAGTCGCTTCTACCGTTTCAAGATCGCTACATTCAAGACAATAAGCAGAAAAGTCTCCTCCTCAATCGGGTGGGGTTATTGCTGACGGCGTCTAATCGCCATGATGAGGCGATCGCGTCATTCCAAGAAGCCTTAGAGCTCGCCCGAGGCAGCGATTTGATGCTTGAAATTGCCTCCCTTCAGAATATCGGCAACGTCTACACCTATCGAGAGCTTCATCTTCAGGCCTTAGAGACCTATTTAGAAGTACTAGAGCTCAACCGTAAACGAACTGAACTCATTCAAGACGGAGATCCAGATGCTTTAGTCGCTCTCTGTACTGGTTTCTCTGTAGATGGGTATGGCCGCAAATCCTGCTTGAGCTCAGTTCGCTATGCAGAAAGCATACTGCTGAATAATGTTGCGCTTGTCTATCATGACGTTGGCGAATATGCCAATGCGATCCGCGCCTACGAAGAATCTCTTGCGATCGCGCGCGAGCAGGCCGATCGACGCAACCAAGCTAAAACTCTCCAAAATTTGGGGGCAGTGTATCTCGATATGGGCCAGTATGAGCAGGCTCTATCGCTCACCCATGAGTCTATAAGTCTGGCAAAGGCAGTCGGAGATCAAGCGCAGCAGGCCCATAGCCTCAACGCTCTAGGGCAAATTTATAGCGATCGCGGCCAGTATCCTCAAGGCATCCAGGCCTATACTCAGGCACTAGACCTAGCTCGCAGCATTCCGGTAAAACGCCTAGAAACATCTATTTTAGGAAACTGGGCAATCGTGCTCCATAACCAGGGAGACCTACAAAGGGCTCTAGAGCTTCATCAACAAGCCCAGGGCTTGGCTCAAGAGGCTGGACAAAGCTTGGCTACTCCCCTCAACAATATAGGCTTAATTTATTCTGACCAAGGACGTACGGAAGACGCGCAGACAAAGCTTCAACAATCTCTAGAAATTGCTCAGGCTAATGGCCAAAAAGGAGGAGAGGCCGTTGCGCTGGGAAATCTTGCCTCCCTTTATGCGGCTCAGGCGCAGTATGCTCGAGCGCTGAAGCTACAACAGGAAGCCTTGGAGATTCATCGATCGGTGGGCGCTGTTTCACAAGAGATTGGGGATCAGCTCAGTCTCTCGTTTCTCTATCGCTCCTTGGGGCAGTACGATCGCGCCTTGGACTACGCCAATCAAGCTCTCACCCTCAGCCAAAAGATTAAAAATCAGCGTAAGGAGATCCAGAGTTTAGCTACTTTGGGATCAATCGCCTTGAATCAAGAGCGCTATGACGATGCGATGGGCTACTATCAGCAGGCGCTGCGCTATAGCCAGAGCGCAGGAGAGATCGCCAATGAAAGTCGGACGTTGCGCGTTATTGCCCATATTAATCAGAAGCAGAAACGTCCCGAAAAAGCATTGCCGCTGTTGCAAGAGGCGCTGGCCATTCAAGAAAAAATTGGATTGCGATCGGATATCCAAGAGACACTCTATATTTTTGGGCTGACCTATCAAGATCTCGACCAGCCTGCAAAAGCCCAGGAAGCGCTGCGGCAGTCGGTGGCGATCGCCCGTGAGCTCAAGGAAACTGGCTATGAAGCCAGATCGCTTTCTTCGCTGGGAAATCTCGTAGCGCCAGATCAGCCGGAGGTGGCGATCGCCTTTCTCAAGACCTCGGTGAATCTCACCGAGCAGATCCGCAAAGATCTGCGCAGTCTCTCCCACGAGGAGCAAGAGTCTTTTACACAGACCGTGAGCGATCGTTATCGGTCCCTCGCAGATCTGCTGATTACCCAGGGGCGTCTGGGAGAAGCGCAGCAGGTCTTGGAGCTGCTGAAGCTAGAGGAATTGCGAGAATTTTCTCGGGATACTCGGGCAACCTGGACCAGCGAAGGGATTCAGATGACGCCCCTCGAACAAGAGATCGTGAGCGACCACGGCAGCTTGGTGGCGCTGGGCCAGAAGATCTATACCTGTGAACAAAGCCAGTGCGACACCCTCAAAGATCTCTATCGACAGCAAGAATCTCTAGTCGCTCAGTATAACGAGCAGGTTAAAGCCTTCGAAGCAAAGGTGAGAGACAATCGCTATCGCGATCAGTATTTCAATGATCCGAGCTATCTCAGTGATGCAGCGCGAGATATTGTCGAGGCGCAGCCAGGAACCCTGCTAATTTATCCTTTCGTGACCGAAGATCGGCTGTGGCTGCTGTGGACCGGTGCTGGAGGCGTAGTCGGCCAGATCGAGGTGCCCGTGAGCCAAGAGGAGCTTGGTCAGACGGTGCTAGCGTTCCGAGAGCTGATTCAAGCGGGGCAAGCGTCGTCGCTGCCAGAGCTTCAGGCCAAGGGACAGCAGCTCTATGGGTGGCTAATAGAGCCCCTAGCGAAGGAAATCCAGCAAAACCAAATTCAGCACTTGGTGTTTGCTCAGGACCGGGTGACGCGCTATCTGCCGATGGCGGCGCTGTACGATGGCGATCGCTACCTGATCGAGGACTACGCCGTGAGTACGGTCCTCTCAGCAGAGCTCACAGATACGCGCGATCGCCTGAGCGCTGAGCCACCGTCGGTGCTGGGACTGGGCCTGTCGCAAGCAGTCTCGGGCTTCAATCCGCTGCCCCATGTTATGAGTGAACTGAAGGGCGTGATCCGACAAGATCCGGCAGATGTCCAAGGGATCTATCCGGGTGAGATCTTTTTGAATCAGGCCTTTGACTTTGAGACAATGCGCGATCGCGCCAGCGATCACCGGGTTCTCCACATTGCCACCCACGCGAAGTTTGAACCCGGCGCGCCAGAAGCCTCCTATCTGCTCCTGGGCAATGGCGATCCGCTAAAAATTACCGATATCAACACCATTGGCCGTCAGCTGAGAGATGTGCACCTCGTGGTGCTCTCGGCCTGTGAGACGGCACTGGGAGGACCTGCCGCAGACGGCACCGAGATCGCAGGCATCAGCGCCTATTTCCTGGAAAAGGGCCGCGCCAAGTCTGTGATGGCATCGCTGTGGGCAGTGAATGATGCCAGTACCAGTCTGCTAATGCAGCTTTTTTATGACCGCCTCGCGCAGCCTGCGGGCGCAGAGACGATGACAAAAGCGGAGGCCCTGCGGCAGGCTCAGCTTTCTCTGTTGCGCAGTGACTCGGCGCTGGTGACAGCAGCGAAGCGATCGAGTCTACAAGTCCAGGCGCGCGACGCGTCAGAGGCTCCCAAACTCTCATCGTTTCAGCATCCCTATTACTGGGCGCCTTTCACGCTCATTGGCAATAGTTTCTGATTGCCTCTCTCTCTGCCTTTATGACAAAGAGAGAGCCCGCGTCCTCGCGCCCTTACTTGCCTCCTTAAAGGAATGTGTGGAGGGAAAAGATCCGGCGATCGCAGCGTGTACCTTGAGGGGGAGTGCACTCTGCTTAAGAAGAATTTTTCGGCCATTTTGGGCTATTTTTTGAAATTTTCATTGTTTTCCTCCTATCTATGAAACGCCGTCATTTTTTGCAGTTTTCAGGTTCAGCCTTGGCGGCCCTGGGGCTGAGCCAGGGACAGTTTTCGCGGCAGGCGATGCAGTATGGGCGCGTCTTGGCCCAGGATACGCCCCGCAAGCGCGCCTTGTTGATTGGCATCAATGCGTATCCAGAGCCCACCACGAGTCTCCATGGCTGCCTGACCGACGTTGACTTGCAGCGGGAGTTACTAATTCATCGCTTTGGCTTCAATCCCAGCGATATTATCGAGCTCTCCGATCGCACCCCGGATAAGCCGACCCGCGCCAATATTCTCAAAGCCTTTGAGGAAGAGTTGATCGCCGGGACCAAAGCAGGAGATGTGGTCGTGGTGCACTACTCCGGCCACGGTTCAAGAATGATCGACCTTCGGCCCTTGCGATCGGATGGGCTGGTGGGCACGATTTTGCCAGGTGATCTGCTAGGACCTGGGGGAAAAGGGGAGGCGCCAGACATCAGCGAGCGATCGCTCTTTCTCCTTTCCAGGCTGATTCCGACGGAGGCGCTGACCGTAGTCCTCGACTGCTGCTTCTCGGGGTCGAGCACGCGGGGAAATGCCCTGGTGCGCTCAGAAAGTGGCCACTTTAGCCGGACAGGTTTCTCGACGCCCCTCAGCGCGGCGGAACTGGCCGACCAGGAGCGCTGGCTGGCCCGGCTCAATCTCTCCGTTGAGGAGTTTGAGGCGTTGCGGGCGAAGGGAATAGCCAAGGGGGTTGCGATCGGCTCGGCCCTGGGCAGCCAGACGGCTTTAGAGATTCCCATGGATGGCTTTAGTGCGGGGGCCTTTACCTATCTGCTGACGCGCTATCTGTGGCAAGCGGCGGGAGGGGTATCGGCAGCCGAGCTCTACGAAGCGTTGCGGCTAAATACGACGGCCCTAGCAGCGCGGCGGGGTGCGGCCCAGCCGCCTAGCTTGGGGACACAGCCGCAGCAAAACCAGGACCGGCCAGTCTACTTTTCGCCCTTGGCGGGGCGATCGGCGGAGGCGGTGGTGACTGAGCAGGCAGGAGAGACGGTGCAGTTCTGGCTGGGGGGCGTTTCGCCCCAGAGACTGCCGACAGCAACCACCCGGTTTAGCGCGGTGGATGACCAGGGTCAGCCGGTGGGAGAGGTCCAGTGTCTGGAGCGCGAGGGGCTGCGGGGCGCTGGCCGCTGGGTGAAGGGCGATCGCGCGCTGCTGCGTCCTGGGCTGCGGTTGCGGGAGCAGATCATCGCGTTGCCGACCCGTCCGAAGCTGCGCCTGGGAATTGATGAGTCGCTCCAGGACGATCGGGCGGAGCTCGAGGCGGCGATCGCGGAGCTGCCGATGGTAGAGCTGGTCCCCACAACCGATCGAACGCCCCTCGATGGCTTCCTGGGGCGCCTGACGGCCGAAATGCAGTTTCAGCTCCAGGTGCAGGAGCTGCCGACCCTACCCTCGGTGAACAGTATCGGCTTGTTTGGGCCGACCCTCAGCCCGCTGACCGAGGGGTTTGGGCCGCCCGAGGAGTCGCCAACCCAGGCCGTCGCGCGGCTGCGGCCTCGCCTGGTGTCCCTGCTGGTGGACCGGATCTTGCAGCAGCTGGAGACGGGGGCAGTATCACCGCTGCGGGTGAGCGCTCGCGTGCGCGATCGCGATTCTGGGCAGGTGATTCGGGCCGTGGCGACGCGCGGCGCCCAGGAAGCGGGGTCGCGGGTGGGGGGCGATCGCGAATCTCGCACAGCTAGCATTGGTCGCTCGATCGAGATCGAGCTGATCAATGGCGAGCCGGAAAACCTGTACATGGGGGCGATCGCCATCGGCACCACCGGCGACATTACCGTGCTGCATCCCGTCACCTGGGACGCGCCGGACGATGCCACCCTAGTGCGCCAAAACAGCAGCCAGGTGATCCCCCGCCCCGAGGACGGCGTGAACCTGCTCACCCAGGGACCACCCGGGTCCCTGGAGGTGATGATCTTTGCGAGCCGACAGCCCCTGGACAGCTTTTTCCAGGGGTTGCAGCGAGTGGCAGGCCAGCAGAAAACGCGCCGGGGATTTTTGCCCCTCAGGGGCGAGGAGTCCCTAGACATGCTCGAGAATCTGCTCCGCGATCTCGATTCCCCTCGAAGCGCTGGGGCGGGAAGTGCAGCGTCACGGCCCACTTCCACCGTGGACACGGCGGCGTTTGTCGCCCTGTCGGCCCTATGGGAGATCGGGTAGGGACCGCGAGTCGCTAGCCCCCGGAGCGGCGGGCCTCCGGCAAGATGATCATGGCGTCGCCGAAGGAATAGAACCGGTAGGCCTGGGCGATCGCCTCTTGGTAGATCTCCATCAGGCGATCGCGGCCCACCAGCGCGCTCACCAGCATCAGCAGGCTAGACCCCGGCAGGTGGAAGTTGGTAATCAGGCCGTCCACGACCCGCCAGCGATAGCCCGGATAGATGAACAGGTTTGTTTTGCCCTCGAAGGGCTGGAGCACGCCTCCGTGAGCGGCCCCTTCCAGGGAGCGGACAGCGGTGGTACCCACGGCAATCACCCGGCCCCCGCGAGCCTGAGTTTCCTGGATCTTCTTCACGGTTTCGGCGGGGACATCAATCCACTCGCCGTGCATCTGGTGGGTGGTGATGTCGTCCACCTCCACGGGCCGAAAGGTGCCGACCCCCACATGGAGGGTCACAAAAGTCCGATCGATTCCCCGCTCGGCCAGACGCTCAAGCAGCTCCGGAGTAAAGTGCAGTCCCGCCGTGGGCGCTGCCACGGCCCCCGGGCGATCGCCGTAGATCGTCTGGTAGCGCTCCGGGGCGGCCTGGGAATCAGTAATATAGGGCGGCAGGGGCATCTCCCCCAGATCTTCGAGCAGGGTCAGCAGCGATCGCCCCTCCGGCACCGCAAACTGCAGCACCCGCCCGCCGGTCGCCTCGTCCGTCGCCAGCACCTCCGCCGTCAGCGTGGGCGCCTCCTCCGGCCCAAACAGAATGCGGGCTCCCGGCTTCAGGCGTTTGCCGGGCCGCACCAGGGCCAGCCAGCGATCGCGCCCCTGCTCCTCGAGCAGCAGCACCTCGACCTGGGCTCCTTCAGGCTTGCGGCCGTAGAGGCGGGCCGGGATCACGCGGGTATTATTGAGCACCAAGAGATCCCCTGGCTGCAAGAGATCCGGCAAATCGTAAAAGTGGTGATGACGATGCTCCGTGGGAGAGGTGAGCGCCAAGAGCCGCGCGTGGTCTCGCGGTTCGACGGGGTTTTGGGCAATGCGATCCTCGGGCAGGTCATACTCGTAGGCCGCTAGCTGCCAATCGCGAGGAGATTGCGTTGAGGTCATTGCCGAAGTAGGGCGATCGCCCCCGAGATCCACGCTCACAAGTCTTGCTCCCATAACAAAAGTCCCAGCAGGCCGCGCACCCACAAAGGGGAGCTTTTTGCCGCGATTTCCCATTCTAGCGGCCTTCTACCCCGCTAAAACTTGGATTTTTTGTCCTGTAGGGCCAAATTTGGGTAAGACCCCCCATGGGACTTGGGGACTTTACCCCTACTAGGATTAACCTTTCCCAGTGAGAATATAGGTGTAGAACTGGCCTGGCTGTATTCGAGCGATATGGAATATATTCACTATCTTGCTAATGCCAGCTTAACCCTCAGGATTGTTGAGTACCTGCATCGGTCTTCGGATCTGCCGGTTGCCTTTGTAACCGTGATTCACCAAATTGACGGCTGGGTCATCCGGATCAAGATGAAACAGGCCCTCTCTTCTCAACAAGATGGAGACTTTCAGGCCTTCCTGAATGAGTTGGGCATTCCCTACGAACCGGCAATTCGGGTGCGCATGGCGCTGTGGGGACTCGAAATTGGTCTATCACCGGTGGAAGTGATGCATCGCTATCAGGTGGCTGTGGTTTCCCACGGTAGCCCCGATCGCGAAGAAATCGAAGAGTTTCGTCAACAGTTCGTGTCTGGGTTGGGCTATTGCCCGGAGACCTTGGCTTAGGGGTTGGAGCGTCGCAGGCTTGGGCGGCCCGGAGACTATTCGGGGCTGAAGGCTGCGGGAAGATACTGCTGGAGAACGAGGGACGGGGCGATCGCCCCGTTGGCAGGTGAGGCTTCGCGATAGCCGACCAGCGCTACATCGAACTGGCACGGACAGGCGGCCAGCTCGGGAAAACTGACCAGAAATGTTTGGGCAGCGCGCCATAACTTTTGCTGTTTTTGGGGCGTGATGGCGAGCAGGCCGTCAGCGTCCCAGTTTTTGGGGCTGCGGGTTTTGACTTCGACAAAGGCGATCGCGCCCGTTTCGGGCTGCTGAGCAACCAGATCCAGCTCGCCCCAGCGACAGCGCCACCGCCGCTGCAAGATTTGCCAACCCTGCCCTTGGAGCCACTCGGCCACGAGGTCTTCGCCCTGCTGGCCTCGCTGGTCTGTGCGCGATCGCCCTTGATTCACGGCTTTGCTCCATGGGGGTGCCAACACTCCTGTGCCAACACGGTATAGCATTAATGACAGCGATTTTGATAGGGGCGATCGCCTCGGGCTGGCTTTGCCGCTGGTCGAGACGGGTTGCCTACCGCTCTTCAGCGATCGCTGTTTTTAATCTTTCGTGCGTTGAGTGTGTCAGCTTGAGATGCGTTACCACCCCTTTGTGCAAAGGCTGAAGCGTGGGCTTCACGGCTTTCTCATTCTGGCGATCGCCTTGGGTGCGATCGCCCTTGTGTCGGTGCCCGCTGCCTGGGCCGACAACTACACCAAAGAGTTTTTGGTCGAAGCAGACTTTTCGGGGCGCGACCTGACCGACTCCAACTTCACCAAGGCCAACATGCGCAGCAGCAACCTCAGTCGCGCCAACCTGCAAGGGGTGAGCTTCTTTGGGGCCAATTTGGAGAGCGCCAACCTAGAGGGAGCGCAGCTCAACTACGCCACCCTAGACTCCGCCCGCCTCGTGAAGGCCAACCTGACTAACGCCATCCTCGAAGGCACCTACGCCTTCAACGCCAAGTTCGCCGGGGCGACCATCGAGGGTGCTGACTTCACCGATGCGCTGCTGCGCGATGACGAAATCGAGCACCTGTGCGAAGTAGCCAGCGGCGTCAACCCCACCACCGGCCGCGCCACCCGCGAGTCTCTGATGTGCCCCTAGATCGGCTCTAGGGAATTGGAAAATTCGCCAATCCAGGGCAGCTCCACCAGGTCGGTGAAGCTGACCAGGCGCTGGCGATCGAGCTCTTCGATGCGCTGCTTCTCGTTGTAGATCTGCTGCTGGTAGTAGCGCCCCAGCTCGATGGCAGTGGAGCAGTCGATCTTTTCCCACAGCGTCAAAAAGTGACGGCAGCGCTTTTCGCACATGACCCGCTCGATGCAGGCCGTGGCGGCGCGAATCGTTAAGGGAGCCCGCAGGATATCCTGGCGGGTTTTCTCGTCCAGCTGAAACAGCGGCACCACCTGGGTAAACTCTCGCGGGAACTCGGCGCAGCGCTGACGCAAAACGGGCAGCAGGTCCGCTGGCGCCACGTCTCCGGCTTCCTCGATGGCGAGGATCTGGCGCCACAAAAAGCGGTGGTGAGAAATATTAAAGTCGAGGTCGCGCTCGTTGAGGGAGTCCTGGACCAGGGACCGATATTCGGCGCTGTAGAGGTACAGCCGCAATAGCTGGGCCTCGGCTTCTTCCAGCAGGGTGCGATCGCCGGGGGTTTGCCACTTTTGGGAGCGGCCGTGCCAGCGCTGACCCCGGACCTGGGTCCGCAGGTCGTTTTCGAGCTGGAGGGCCATGCGGGGGTTGCCCTGGCTGAGGAGGCCCGCGCAGTGGTGGATATAGTGGGTGCGCAGGGAGGCGTTGGGGAGGTTGCCCAGCAGCTCGGCGATCGCCTGTACAGCCCCCTGAAAGTCGTCTGCCTGCTGGAGGTCTCGCCCCAGCAGCACCCGATCGATTTGCCAGTTGATCCACAGCGGCGCTTCGTCGAGCAGCGTTTGGTAGGCGTCGGCGCTGTTGGCCTGCAAAAACTCGTCAGCGTCCTTGCCGTCGGGCAGGTTGAGGACGCGCAGCTGAATTTGCCCCCGGTAGGCCAGGTCCTCGACTTCGCCGATGGCCCGCTCAGCGGCCTTGGTGCCAGCGGCGTCGGCGTCAAAGTTGAGGACGATCTGCTTGGATTCGGTGTAGCGCAGCAGCTGGCGCACCTGGGCCACGCTCAGGGCGGTGCCGAGTGCGGCGACGGCGTTTTCGATGCCTGCGCTGTGGAGGGTGATCACGTCGAAGTAGCCCTCTACGACGAGCGCTTGGTCCTGTTTGGCGATCGCCGCTCGCGCCTTGTCGAGGCCAAAGAGGGTTTTGCCCTTGTCGAATAGCTCGGTTTCTGGGGAGTTGAGGTATTTGGGCTGATCGTCGCCCAGGGCCCGGCCCCCAAAGCCGATCACGCGGCTCTGCAAATCCAAAATCGGGATCATCAGGCGATCGCGAAACCGATCGTAGTAGCCGCCCCCGCCCTTGCGCGGCACCAGCAGGCCCGCTTTTTCCACCAGCTCCACCGGATAGTGCTTTTGCTCGACCAGGTAGCCATAGAGGGTGTCCCAGCTCGCGGGCGCATAGCCGAGCTGAAACCGCTGAATGGTGCGATCGTCGAGGCCCCGCAGCCCCTGGAGATAGTCGAGGGCCGTCTGGCCCGCAGGCTGGCGCAGAGCGTGCTCATAAAAGCGCGCCGCCAAAGACAAAATCTCGTAGAGCTGCTCGCGCACCGAGAGCTGACGCTGGAGCTCCTGGCGCTGCTCCGGCTCCAGGGTCTGGACGGGGACCTGGTAGCGCCGCGCCAGGTCGAGGACCACATCCGCAAAGGACTGCTTGCCCAGCTCCATCAAGAACTTGATGGCGTTGCCGCCCGCGCCGCAGCTAAAGCAGTAGTAAAACTGCTTGCTGGGGCTGACGGTGAAGCTCGGGGACTTGTCGTCGTGGAAGGGGCACAGGCCCAAGAAGTCCTTGCCCCGCTTGCGCAGCACGACATGCTCGGACACCACGTCGACAATGTCGGCCCGCTGCTTGACCTGTTCAATTGTGTCGGGGTGCAGACGGGGAATTTCGATCAAGGGCGCAGACTGAACCAAAGAGTTCTTACCAATACCTCATTCTATTAATTGCTCCACGGGAGAGTGAAGCATTTGTACCCCTCGGCGGTGGAGAGCAGGGCCTGCGGCGGGCGATCGCCCCCGGTCCCTAAGGCTGCTGAGCAATGCTGGGCTCTCTAGTGAAGCGAAAAAGGCGGGTGCTTGGCAAGGGCGCGATCGCCGAATTGTGTCTCCTAGGCTACGAAATCAGGACGCGACCCCCTTTAGAGCGCTCAAACTTCTATCAAGAATCTTGAAGGTTTGTTGACGAGATTTTGCTAAAACTTTAAGTAAAACCTTGACCAAACAGAAGGCTAATTTCTGGCGAAAAGGCAGCTCCATTGACACAGGAAATGTGATCGTTTGATGACTTTTTCGAGCCGGGATCAAGATCAAGTTTGATTCGACTTTGATTCAACAGATCTAACCAATCTCAACGGGCGATCGCCGGTCCCAAAAAGCTCGCTTTGTCAGGTTGGTTACGTGTTTTGAGTCCTAGACGGTAATACAATGGAGCCTGCGGCGATCGCGGACTCCGAGAGGGTTTTGGTTGCTCAAGTGCCTGCCCGAAAAGGGTTTGAGCAACTGCAAAGCTGCCGCTTGCGAGCAGCAGCTGACCGACATGGGCGATCGCGTCCCTAGACTCAATCAAGATGATTGTTGGTATCAATCTGTACAAATCCATACAAAAATTTTGCTAAATTTCGGTTCTTGTTTTCTTTCCGTTTGCCCTCTTGCCTCCACCGCTGATATTTCCTATGAGCACTTCGATTCAGATTTTGATGTGTCCGCCCGACCACTACGATGTGGACTACGTAATTAATCCATGGATGGAGGGAAATATTCACAAATCCTCCCGCGATCGCGCCGTTCTTCAGTGGCAGCAGCTCTATCACACCCTCAAGGACCACGCCATTGTTGATCTGCTCGAACCCCAGCCCGGCTGGCCCGACATGGTCTTCACGGCCAACGCGGGCCTGGTGCTGGGAAACTCAGTGGTCCTGAGCCGCTTCTTTCACCCCGAGCGCCAGGGGGAGGAGCCTTTTTTCCGGGCGTGGTTTGAGGCGCAGGGCTACACGGTCCACGAGCTGCCCAAGGACTTGCCCTTTGAGGGGGCGGGGGATGCCCTGCTCGATCGCGAAGGGCGCTGGCTGTGGGCGGGCTACGGCTTCCGCTCGGAGCTCGACTCCCACCCCTACCTGGCCAAGTGGCTAGACATCGAGGTGCTGTCTTTGCGCTTGATGGATGAGCGCTTTTATCACCTGGATACCTGCTTTTGCCCGCTGGTGGACGGCTACTTACTGTACTATCCGCCCGCTTTTGACGCCTATTCCAATCACCTGATCGAGCGGCGGGTGCCCGCCGAAAAGCGCATCGCCGTCAGCGAGACCGACGCGGTGAACTTCGCCTGCAACTCGGTCAACGTGGATCGGACCGTGGTGATGAACCAGGCCAGTCCAGAACTGCGCGATCGCCTGAGGGAGCTGGGCTTCCAGGTGCTCGAGACGCCCCTGACAGAGTTTCTCAAGGCGGGGGGCGCGGCCAAGTGTCTGACCCTGCGCATTACAGAGCCGGTGCAGGTGGACCTCCACGCTGCGGCATCAGTGGAGAGCCGCGTGATCCAGCTGGAGGGCCATCTCCTCGACTCTGGCTTGATCAATCAAGCGCTGGACCTGGTGGTGGAGGGCGGCGGCAGCTTCCAGGTGCTCGACTTCAACCTCGGCGAGCAGCGCCAAAGCACCTCCTGCGCCGAGATTCGGGTGTCGGCACCGTCGCTGGTGGTGATGGACAAAATCATGGCCCAGCTGATCGATCTGGGCGCGGTAGCGGCGCCCCAGGAGGTGTGTGATACCCAGCTGGAGACGGTGACCCAGGCGGGAGTGGCGCCAGATAACTTCTATGTGACCACGATCTACCCGACGGAGATCCGGGTGGACTGCCAGTGGATCAAGGTGCAGAACCAGCGCATGGATGGGGCGATCGCCCTGTCTCGCACCGCCGATGGCGTGGTGGCCCGCTGCAAGCTCCTGCGGGATCTAGAAGTCGGTGAGCAGGTGGTGGTGGGGGTGGACGGCATCCGCACCATTCGCAAGGTGGCAGCCCGGGAAGCCCGAGCGGCCCAGCCAGAATTTGGCTTCATGGGATCGGGGGTTTCTAGTGAGCGCCGGGTGGAGCTGGTGGTGGAGCAGGTGGCCTGGGAGCTGCGCCACATCCGCGACCAAGGGGGCAAGGTGGTGGTGACGGCGGGGCCAGTGGTGATCCACACCGGCGGCGGCGTGCACCTGTCTCGGCTGATCCGCGAGGGCTACGTCCAGGGCCTCCTGGGGGGCAACGCGATCGCCGTTCACGACATCGAGCAGGCCCTGATGGGGACGTCTCTGGGCGTGGATATGCAGCGGGGCGTGTCGGTCCGCGGCGGCCATCGCCACCACCTCAAGGCCATCAACACCATTCGCCGCTGCGGCAGCATTGCCCAAGCCGTCGAAGCAGGCGTCCTGACCGAGGGGATTTTCTACGAGTGCGTTCGCAATCAGGTGCCCTTCGCTCTGGCGGGGTCGATCCGCGATGACGGGCCGCTGCCGGACACCCAGATGGACTTGCTCCAGGCCCAGACAGACTATGTCCGCCTCCTAGAGGGCGCGGACCTGATCTTGATGCTGTCGACGATGCTCCACTCCATCGGGGTGGGGAATATGACGCCAGCGGGGGTCAAGATGGTGTGTGTCGATATCAATCCGGCGGTGGTGACCAAGCTGAGCGATCGCGGCTCGGTGGAGTCTGTCGGGGTGGTGACGGATGTGGGCCTGTTCCTGAGCCTGCTGGTGCGCCAGCTCGATCGCCTCACCCGCCCCTATGAGGCGCTCCGGCTGCTCTAGCACGGGTTGGCCATGGCCGGTGTGAAGATGATCTCGGAGTTGGGCTCGGGGGCCGGGGGTCGCAGGGGCAGCTCGATCCAGAACTCTGCCCCCTGGCCCGGGCTAGACCGACAGATCAGCCGGCCGCCGTGCTTTTCCTCGATGATCTGGCGACTGATGGAGAGGCCAAGGCCGGTCCCGACGCCAGTGGGCTTAGTGGTGAAAAAAGTCTCGAAAATCTTGTCGAGGTTTTCGGGCGAAATGCCGGGGCCATTGTCGGCGATGCGAATCACCACGCGATCGCTCCCTTGGCGCTCGGTCACGATCCGGATCTCCGGGGCCAGCTGGCCGGGCTCTCGAGTTTCGGGGTTGCCCATGGCGTCGAGGGCGTTGCTCAGCAGGTTCATAAACACCTGGTACATCGACCCGGCGTAGCACTCCACCAGCGGGATATCGCCAAACTCCCGGGTGATCGTCACGCCCTGCTTGATCCGATTGTGCAAAATCAGCAGCGTGCTCTCGAGGCACTCGTGGAGATCCACCGGGTGGGCGTCTGCTTCGTCGAGGCGCGAGAAGCTGCGCAGGCTGAGCACGATCTGGCGGATGCGCTCAGCGCCGACCTGCATGGACTGGACGAGCTTGGGCAAATCCTCTTCAAGAAATTCCCGATCGATGTCTTCGGCTTTGTCTCGGACGGCGTCGGGCGGCTGGGGGATCTCGGTTTCGTAGGTGTGAATCAGGTCAAAGAGATCCTGGATGTACTGGTTGGCGTGGTCGAGGTTGCCGTAGATGAAGTTGACGGGGTTGTTGATTTCGTGGGCGACCCCTGCCACCATGCGCCCCAGGCTGGACATTTTTTCGCTCTGGATTAGGCGCTGCTGGGCGGCGTTTTGCTGTTCGGTGAGCAGGAGCTTCACCCGCTTGATCAGCTGATTGAGGGTTTTGGAGAGCTCCCCGACTTCGTCGTTGGTGGTGATGGGGATCTTGAGGCTGAAGTCGGCATCGTGGCGGACACGCTGGGCGATCGCCGTTGCGGTGGTCAGGGGGTGTACGATGGCACGACTGGTGCAGATGGCCAGGAGCGTGGCGATCGCCCCCGAGATCACGATGCTCAACAAAATAATCCAGCGGCGCAGATTGTACGCGGCCTCCCGAATTGCAAAAGCTGCTGCCATCTCAGCTTCTGAGACCTTGGCAAGGTCCAGCAAATCATCGGAAATACCGTCAAAGCGCAAAGCGACATCGCTGTTGGTAAAGTCCAGCAGCAAGCGCTGGGCCGTCTGGATTTCTGCGGGAGTGTCGATGGTCTCCACATCCAGGCGATCGAGCACAGCTGCGAGAGCCTGAAAATAGTCCTCGGAAACCCCCTCATAGCGCTCCAGAAAGGCGGGCATTTCAGTCGTGTGCAGCTCATCAGAGTGATCTGCTTCGCCAATAAAAGCGGCGGCTTGACGCCAGGCCTTGAGGACATCGACTTGGTGCGCTTGCAAGTGCTGATATTCCGCCTGAAAGGCGTCGCGATCGCGGACCAAGGGGATCAGCTGCTGCTGATGAGTGCGGGTTTGCAGCACGGCAATCTGGAGCGTGCTCAGCAAGCTCACTTCCTCACGGGCGTGGGTTTCTTGCCTCCAGGCTTGGCGCTGGTAGCGATCGCCCACCCAGATGCCCAAGGCAGTCCCCGCAATGCCAATGCCCAGCGCCATCCCATAGCCCAGGCCGATTTTCTGGCCGACCTTCAGGCGGCGCAGCCACCCAGTAAGGGGAGTCCTCTGGCCTTTGGGAAAGAGGGCTCGGGGCGACGAGGCGGTAGATGAAGACTCTAATGACATGATCCTGAAGGGTCTTGAGAGGATGGAAGACGGCGATCGCCCCAAAGCAGCGCGCGATCGCGGTGGCTCATGGGCTAGGAAATGCTTACCAGACCACTCAACCTGAAAGTTCCAGCACCTGCATATCTGGAAGTTTTGAGAGCGTTGAAACCATCAACCACAGGTTTTTTGCAAGGGTTTTGAGCGGTGAGCGGGCGATCGCCTTAGTCCTAGCGCTGGCCATCACCCCCTGTCAAGGCAGTTTTCTGGGAAATAGAGAGCGGCGATCGCAGGAGCGATCGGCCGAAATCACGCCCTAGCCAGGGAAGCTGGGAATTGTCCTTACCCAGAACGCGACAGGACGGTGACGCGATTTTCCCCACTCGCAGTTTTCCCGGAAACTCGAAAAGGCCATCACCGACGGCCCAAATTAAAATTATTTTTTAGACGCAGTATTTGTGCGCAAGATGTTTAGGCACAATGTTAAACGCAATATTCAGCCAGAGAGCCCTGCGTCGGGGCCACCCGCAAAAGCCGCTCAGGCCAGAGAGACTAGACTATTGCTGCTTGGTCATGAAAACGCGCCAGGCAATGAAAGCAGCAAAGCTCACATAGCCCAGCACAACCAAAAGTTCACGCCAATCACCGACAGCAGCAGTACTGGTTTCGAGCATCGAAGGTTGGGAAGTTAAAAAAATAGGGCGATCGCCCCTTTGTATCCTACCGGTTGGCAGCCAAAAGGCGATCGCCCGGAGCCCGAGCCTAGCAGTCGCCTGCCTGAGGCTCCTTGCGCGGGAAGACCCAGCGCTCAAAGAGATCCTTGACCTCGACGCCCTGATCTTTGAGCAGGGGGCCGTAGTCCTCTTCGGGGGAAATATAGTAAGGAGCGGTCCGGCGCTCA
The DNA here is from genome assembly GCF_000317045.1 of Geitlerinema sp. PCC 7407. NCBI lineage: Bacteria > Bacillati > Cyanobacteriota > Cyanophyceae > Geitlerinematales > Geitlerinemataceae > Geitlerinema > Geitlerinema sp. PCC 7407. The sequence goes on along the minus strand of NC_019703.1, from coordinate 2,088,298 downwards.
GCCTGGGCCATCCAGGTTCCATGAACCGTGAAACCGATGTTGAGCTTGGGATGATAGAGCTTGCAGATTGGCTCGTCTAGCGTCCGAGCGTCAAAGATCCAGATTTCATTACCGTTGGTGTTTTCTCCTTCAAAGCGATCGCTGCCATCACCGTAGTGAACGATGCACACAATATATCCATCGGTGGAGCCAGTGCGATCCTTGGCCGGCACAAACTGCGGTGAAGTGACATAGTGTCCATCGGGAAAGCCATAGGCATTGACAATTTGAGGTGCAGAATGACTGCTGCAACCATCTGTTCTAGGCGGCTCTGTATGGATATGAATAATATTGGAGCGTCGTCCCTGACGAGCTATATCTTGAACTGTGCTCAAAGATAGCTCCCGGTATTTATAGTCTTCGTAAAGATCTGTGATATGGGGAAGTAGAAGCTCTTCCCAGCAACCAAGTGATCCCCAATATAGGTCTTCAATATGATTTGGAGGTGCATAATTTGAGTGACTCCGATAAGTGAAAATTGCTGGCCCCCAAGCCCAAGACTCAATAGCTAGATTCATAGGGTTGGATGATCCTTGGTCTTTCGTCTCTACTTTTCGAGACTCAATAATGTTTCCGCTCTTTCCATCTAGAATATAGAGCCCAAGACGACTTACATCGGTAGGTCCATAGAGCACACCATATAAAGGCTGTTGTTGCTCCCGTGAGATATGCGAAGTTGAATCACTGGGATCTTGGAAATCAAACTTGGTTATGCATTCGGCGGCATCCCATCCACATACATGAGAGAAGTGTATTCGTATTTGGCTGTCTAAGTTTTTATAGTCCACCAAAAAATGAGCTGCTTCATAAGGAATAATCACTCTTTTTGCTTCGACTTTCATGCTACCTGGAAAAAGTTCGCTTCGGGGGATTATATAGACATAATTATCAGGAATTTGTTGGCGGTTAAGCATTTCGCGAATCAGTGACTCGATCCTTTCTGTTCCTTTCGTCTTCAAAGAAGGTAAAAGCTCTTTGATTGCAAACTTGAAAGCAGTGTCAACGATTAAAATATAGTCTTCTGTGATGCCAATTTGATGTGTACTTTGAATTATTTTGACTGGCTTTCCAGAATAGGTGACTTGCCATCGCTGTAAGTCATGCTTTCCATTCCAGACCAATATCTCTAGAAAATCGCCTTTAAAAAAATGAAATATTGCCTGGAAAAATTTAATTAATCCTAGCAGAAAATTTTTCAGGTGATGATTTTCAGAGCTTTTCTCTAAATCTTGATCAAAGACACTTCGAAAATTACCAGTAAGGAAGTTGATCATCACCTGGAAAAGATCAATAATTCCTGGCGTAGTCTCACTCAATGCTCTAAGAAAAACAAGCTTCTCGTGTAATGCATCATAAATACTTCCAAAGCACTTTATCTGTTTTCTTATTGCCGTTTGCAATCAGCTCCCTGTGTCGGTTCTTTACTTGATTTTGAATTGTTCTAATAACTGGTTTTAGAAGGCGATTGACGGGAAGGAGTTGAGAGAAAAAATTAGCCAAAGAGCGGCCAGTATTGACATTAAAGACTTCTCCTGTGTGAGGATCAAAGCTTGGATGAGCACAGCTCTGAACTGTTTTAAACATGGGTTCTGGCTTATGAGGAGATTTAATCAGGGGATTGATCTCTTTCCATTCGATCTCTCGGCCTACGGGTGTTATGGTTTCTAGAGTTCGGGGATCTATCTCGTAAGGTCGACCCATATCCCAACTAACTAACAGGCGATCGCGATCTTCTTCTGAAAACCGCATAGGCAAAAAGGCCGTATTGAGCTGGTTTCGAATTCCAAGAAAGCTAGACAATCGGGTAATACCAAAGTTTCGAAAACGCAAATCTTTGTTGAATCTTGGATTGTGTGAGCTCTTTTTCCCTTGGTAATCAGGACAGCGATGTGTTGCGGCATCAGCGTAGTAGCAAGGGGTTTTGACCATGCGGCTGCTCAGATAAACTCCATCCTTAGGCTGATCGAAATCAAGACGGTAGATCATGCCGTCGCCGTTATATAGCAGGGTTGTTCCATCCAGAGAAGGGACAACCACAGACTGATCAGCCTGTCCGTAGATATTTAGGGAATCCACAGAACCTACAGGCCCAACAATATAGACATGACCACACAGATCGGCAGGGATATTACCCTCACGAATTCGCAATTTCAGGGGTGGGTGAGTGGCTTGGGGGTTGTAAGAACGGGCGTTAGGAGTATCTTCGCGATCGCCAAACTCCTCACGACTGGCAAACAGTACTGATCGCGGAAAAACATGATTCATGGGGTCGGTAGGACGGGAGGAGTCAGGCATAGTTAGAGATCTGATGTAGAGCACAAAGGACAAACCCTGTATAGCTTTAAACAGGGACATCTCAGTGTTCCCACAAAACTATTGCTATGCTCACAGCTGTCTCACTTTCTGCCTATATCACCTGCAACCGGCAGCGCTCCAGATAGATTTGGGCCACCTTGTCTAGGCTGCTGTGGCGCAAGCAGTCCTCAAAGCACTGCTGCGCCTCCCGATAGCGCTGATTGCGATAGAGCAAAAACCCCTCCTCAAATCGAGACTTGGTGGCGAGCTTGGCATCGCGCACCTCGGGCAGGTCCCCATCAAAAAATTCATACACCGTCACGGCGTTCAGCTTCCCCTGGACATTCACCCGGTCCACCACCCGAAAGGCGTAGCTATCGGGCTGATTGAGCCGGAAAAACGTCTCCTGGGAAATCAGCAGAGAGACCTGATAGCGCTTGGTCAAGCCCTCAATGCGCGACGCCAGGTTCACCGCGTCGCTGATGACGGTGCTGTCCATGCGGTTTTGGCCGCCCACGGTGCCGAGCATGAGCTGGCCCGTATTGATGCCGATGCCGATGGTGATGGGCATATAGCCGCTGCGCTGGCGCTGCTGATTGTAGACCTGGAGGGCTTTTTGCATATCGATACCGGCGCGCACGGCGTGGTCGGCCTCTTCGCTAAAAAGGGCCATGATGGCGTCGCCGATGTACTTGTCGATGAAGCCCTGATTGTCGGTGATGGCGGTTTCCATGCGCGACAGGAACGCATTGATAAACCGGAAGTTGTCCTCGGGGGTCATGCTCTCGGAGAGGGCCGTGAAGTCGCGAATATCGGCAAAGAGGACCGACATTTCCTGCTCGACGTGATCGCCGAGAGCCACCTCGGTGATGCTGTCTTTATCCAGGAGCTGGAGAAACTGGCGCGGCACAAATCGCTCGTAGGCGCGGTTGAGATCGGCCAGGCTGGCGTAGTAGCGGGCGTTGCTGATGGAGGTGGCGGCCTGGGCAGACAGCAGGTTCAGCATCTCGAGCCGGTCGGGAGTAAAGGCGCCGACGGAGAGGTTGTTTTCGAGGTAGACGATGCCGCTGAGCTTGCCCTGATTGAGCAGGGGTGCGCAGAGGATGGACTTGGGCTGGTTTTGGCGAATATAGGCGTCGATGCGAAAACGCTCATCTTCGATGGCGTTGTTGAGGACGACGCTCTCACGGGTGCGGGCGACATAGTTGACGATGGCGACGCAGAGGGTGGTTTGGTCGATCTGGTGGGCGAGGACGTCGAGGGGAATCGCCTGCAGCACCTCGATGGCGCTGCTCTCGACGCAGCCCGATGCCTCGATAAAGAGCTTGCCCTTGGTCTCCAAGATCAGGTATCCGCGCTGAGCGCCCGCGTTTTCGAGCAGGGTTCCCATGAGCTTGGCCAGGAGCTTATCGAGAATAATTTCGCTGGAGATGGCCTGGGCAGCTTTGAGGACGGTGGCAAGGTCGAGGGCCAGACCGGAGCCGCCGCTGGTGGTGGTGCGGGAGGTGGTGCGCCAGGTGCTTTGGTGCTTCGAGCGCTGATGGGTGGTGGATTTGGCCAGGAAGATGGCGGGGTGGCTGTCTTCGAGGTGCTTGCACTTGGCGATCGCCCCCCAAATGCGATAGACCTCGTAGGCCTTGATCAGGTGAGTTTGGGAGACTTCTTCGAGCTGGCGGCGCTGATAAAATTCGGCGGCCCGCTCATAGGCGATCGCCTCCTCGTGGAGATAGCCGTGCTCCCGCGCGCCCCGGATGGCGGCTTCGTAGAGATCCATTGCGGCCAAGACATTGCCCTGAATTTGGGCCATCTCCGCCGCCAGCAGATCGCACTTGTGCTGAAAGGTCATGGGCGCCGTGATGGCCCAGGTTTGCAGCTGCTGGAGATAGCCGGTGATCTTTTCCCAGCTGGCCTCCTGGGTGGGGCGATCGCTCCGGGGGTACTCCGCCAAGAGCGCCAGGGCGTGATAAAAGGGCACCTGGGTAAAGATAATCAGCCCTGCGGCGCTCTGCTGATACTGAATCGCCTGCTCGGCATCGGCGATCGCCTGGGGATATTGGCCAAACAAATAGTGCAGGATCGTCTTGGCCAAATACACCGCAAACAGCGACGTATAGTTATTCGTCTCGACCAAAAAGGGCAGCAGCGTCTCGGCCTCAAACAGCTCCCCGTCCAGCTCCTCTGGCTGGGGCGAGAGGCTGCGCAAATTGCGCACCACCTGGGTCCAGATCCGAAAATAGTTCAGATGAAATTCTTGTTTGAGTTTGTGTACTAGAGGCCAATAGTTACTCTGTTTAGCCTCGGTTGTTTCTAGTCTTTCCCCAGAAACGACACTGTTAGCACACCAAGTACTGATAGCAATTGCCGCATACTCCAGATCTCCCATAGCGATGCCGTGGGGGAAATTTTGTTCTAGGACCTGGGTGCATAGACTGAGTGGTTCATGCCAGTGCTTGATGCAAGCATTGACTAGAACAGTGACTTTATATTGAACTTCGTGAGCGTTGAGGATATCAATTATTTGTGTTGCTATTTGTCCGTAACGATAGCCTTTTTCCATTTCGCCAAAGATCCCACACAGCAGCATGCCGTAGTATGCATAGATAAAGGGAGCCATGGTTGAGTTGCCGTGATGAATGCACAGACTCACGCTGGTGAAGTTGAGCCGGGGCAGCTCCATAGGGTTGGCGATGTAGGCCGGTGCGTGGAGCACCACCAAGATTCGCAGCGCCGCCAGATACTCTGGCGACTCCATGGCAGGCAGGTTAGCCAGGTTATCAATGTCCTCATACTCCGGCGGAACGCTGGTGAAGGGGACATTCAGCATCTCCAGCGCCTGGAGACCGGTGTCGAGGGCTGTCTGCATCTGGTTCTGGGCGATATAGAACAGCGTCTTAATTTCGTAGATGTAGGCCTGGTCCAGGGTGGTGTGGGTGTGGGCGAGGGTGGCCTCTGCCAGGCGCTCGGCTTCGGCAAAGTGGGTGCTGAGGTAGGCGGCCTGCATCGCTTCGGTGTGCAGGGCCAGCGTCAGATCATAGTGCGCGCTCCAGGCGTCAGCAGGCAGCAGGCTCAGGCCCAAGCTGAGATAGCTCTGGGCGGAGTCGTAGGCAGTGGCCGAGCGGGCCTTGCGACCGGCCTGGAGGTTCAGCTCAGCCAGGCGCAGTCGCTCGGTGGGGTTGTCGAGGAGAGCAATCCCTTCATTGAGCTGATCCACGATCTCAAAAACGGCCTCGTCGGAGATGCGATCGCCGCTGTCGGCGAGCAGGAGCCGGCCAATCCGCAGGTGGAGCTGCTGGCGATCGCCCTCCGGCAGCAGAGAATAGGCCGCCTGCTGAATCCGGTCATGGGTAAAGCGATAGGCCACATTCAGCGCCGGCTCCAGGCGATCGTCCAGCATGGCCTCCGACTCAGCAGCCTGGTAGAGATTGCTCAAGGGGATCACGTAGCCCTGGGCGATCGCAGCGTGCAGAGCCGCCGCCACGCTGCGCTGACGCTCCCGCAGCTCCGGCGTCCCCTCCCCCTGGACCAGCGCCAAAGTCCGCAGCCGAAACTGGTTCCCGATGCAGGCCGCCACATGGAGGGCCTGCTTGGTTGGAGCCGGCAAGCTCTGGATCTTGCCCGCCATCAGCTCCACCACGTTGTCTGTAAAATTGGCGTTCTGGATTTGGCGCAGATTCCACATCCAGCCCCGCTGACCATAGTCAAAGCTCAGCAGCCCCTCACTGTAGAGAGCCTTGAGAAACTCCCCCATAAAGAAAGGATTACCGCCGGTTTTGGCCCGCACCAGCTCCGCTAGGGGGCGCGCCTCCTGGGGAGAGCGGTGGACCGTATCGGCAATCCACTGGATCACGTGCTCCGGGTGCAGCGGCTTGAGCTCGATCTGCTCGATGGCGCACCGCTGCTTGCGCAGGTCCTCCAGGGTGTGCATCAGGCTGTGGGACGCGCTGACCTCATTGTCGCGGTAGGCCCCGATCAGCAGCAGGGCATTGTTGCCGGTGGTGGTCATCAGGGCCTGGATCAGGCGCAGGCTGCCGCCATCGGCCCACTGCAAGTCATCCAAAAACAGCACCAGAGGATGGTCCGGCGCCGCAAAGACCCGCACAAAATTCTGAAACACCAAAATAAAGCGGTTTTGGTTCTCGGTGGGGGGCAGCTCGGGGATCGCGGGCTGGGGACCGAGGAGCAGCTCCAGTTCGGGCAGCACCTCCACGATCACCTGGCCATTGTTGCCCAGAGCCGCGCTCAGCTCTTGGCGCCAGTACTGCAACTCCCCCTCACTGCTCGCCAAAAGCTGCCCAAACAGCGATCGAAAGGCTTGAATAATCGCCGAGTAGGGAACGTTGCGCTGGAGCTGATCAAATTTCCCAGAGACAAAGTGCCCCCGCTGCTCAGTGATCGGTTTATAAACTTCTCGGACCAAGACAGACTTGCCGATGCCCGAATAGCCCGCGATCAGCATAAACAGAGGCCGCACCACCGCCTGAAGCCCCGCCTGGGCGACCCGCTCAAACGCTTCTAGGAGGCGACTGAGCTCCTGTTCTCGGCCATAGAGCTTTTGGGGCAGCTGGAAGCGATCGGAGAGGTCATTTTGTCCGAGGGGAAACAGGGCGATCGCCTGATTGTGGCTCCAGGCCTCCCAGCATTGATCCAGGTCAGCCTTGATTCCCCAGGCGCTCTGATAGCGATCCTCCGCGTTTTTCTCCAGCAGCTTCATAATCAGGTTCGAGACCGCCGCTGGGATCTCGGGGTTGAGCCGGTGGGGCGCAATGGGCCGCAGCGCAATATGGGCGTGGACCAGCTCCAGGGGATCGCCGCTCGGAAAGGGCAGCTGCCCCGTCAGCAGCTCATAAAACGTAACGCCCAGGGAATAAAAATCGGTGCGATAGTCCAGAGCCCGGTTCATGCGGCCCGTCTGCTCCGGGGAAACGTAGGGCAGCGTCCCCTCTAGCTGCGTCGGGTTCTGGAGATCGGGGGCCTCCTTGGGCAGCACGGTGGCGATCCCGAAGTCGATGATCTTGACCTGCTTGGTCTCGGGATTGAACAGGATATTAGCGGGGTTGAGATCCTTGTGAATGATATTGGCGGCGTGAACAACGCCCAGAATCTCGGTGATGCGGCTGGCCATGGGCAAAAAGTCCGCCATGGCCAGGGGCGCGACCTGGAGGCGCTGGTCGAGGCGCTGGCCCCGATAGTCCTCAAACACAATCACCGGTGTACGCTGAAAGATTTCGTAGCCGTGGGCCTTGATCACGCCCTCATGGTCGAGGCTGCGGACAATTTCATACTCCTGGCGATATTTCGCAAGCTGCTCAGGAGAAATGTGAGCCTCTTTGAGAATCTTGAGAATGACGGAGCGGCCATCTGGATTCGTATCGGCGCGATAAACAGAGGTGCGCGAAGACTCAAACAGCTTTTCGCGAATCTGATAGCCGTGAATTGTGCTCATGCCGAGAGAAGACTCGTGGGAAGAACTTTAGCCGGGCAGTACGCCGTACAGGGAAAGGAGCAAAGGTCCAAAAAGGTGGACACTCTACCCAGAAACACAGGGTGCGATCGACAACAGGAAATCGATTGAGATGCCCCTTATTTTATGAACAGGCGCATCAAAAGTCTTCTAGGAAGGACTTGAAATTGTTAACATCCTTCCATTGGAGGATATCAATTGTGACGCTTTGCTGCTAAAAACCGGGATCAGTGATCCTCAGGCCGGAACGGGTGCGCTTAGTTTGTGCAAAAAAGCGGCAAATTTTCCCAAAAGTTCGGGTTTTAACGCATAAAAGCCGTATATCTCTGGTATGGGGACGCTGACGGCTTTAGAGAGGCTTTGGTTCGTCTAAAACGGCGATCGCAGATCTGGAATTTTTCTCTGGAATTTCTCAAAATCTACGAAAATTTCATACGAGAGGCTCCAAATTTTCATGGGTTTGATCACATTGGTGGCGATTTAGGTTGCCGCATCTTGGCGATCGCGCTGATTTTTTGGCAGCCTATACTAAAAAAAGACCTCTGCTTGCGGATTTCGCAACTGCCATGACCCTTCCTGATAAATCTTCGGCTTCCAGCCTCAATAGCTTTGATTTGGATGATTTGGATCGGCAGATTGTGCAGCTTTTGCACCGCGATGGGCGGATGGCCTATACGGAAATCGCAAAGCGCCTGGGGTCGGCGGAGGCGACGATTCGCTACCGGGTTCAGCGACTGATCGAGTCCGGAGCCATCACGATCCAGGCCTACCTGAACCCCGAGAAGCTCGGCTATCGTCACATCGCGCTGGTGACGCTCAACTGCACCGATCTCCACCGAGCAGAGGCGATCGCAGCGGATCTGGCCGCGATGGACGCAGTGAGCTATGTGGCCTTTACGGCGGGCTCCTATGACCTGTTTGTGGAGGTGACCTTCGAGGATCACAGCGGGCTGCTGGCGTTTTTGCAGCACCTGCGATCGCTGCCGGGGGTGGTGTCCTCCCAGAGCCAGATCGTCCTGAAACTCCTCAAAAGCCAGTACTCCTTTCACCTCAAGACGTGAGGCTTGTTTTTGATTGCGATTAAAGCAGCAAAAGTTTTTCTTTATACTAAAAGCGCAAACAAAAACCTCTAGACTGATTGAGAGCTGAAGAATTCGTGATTGAGGGAAGCGAGGTGCGTATGGCTCCTGCGGATGTGGCCCCGGCAAACCGGCTTGGAGATCCGGGCGGCGGCTGGGGCGCGCTCTGGAATGGCGGGGCGATCGCCTATACCCTGGGCGGCTACGGTGGGGGACTGGGGCTGCTCCTGGCTCCCCTGCTCTGGCAAAATGCCCTGGGACTGCTGCTGCTGACCCACAGCCTGGTGTACTCGGCCTACCTGTCCCACGAGTTCATGCACGGGACGATCTTTCGGCGGCGCTGGGGCCTGAGCGCCCGCCAGCTGAATGCCCTGGGCGGGACGCTAATGCTGTGGCTCAATGGGGGCTGCTATGCCCGATTTGCCGATCTGGCGCGGCTGCACCTGGCCCACCACGTGGACCGAGTGGACTACGCCTCGGATTTTCCCCAGTGGCTGCGCCGCTTTCCGGGACCGCTGTTTCGCGGGGTGCTGGCCCTGGAGTGGCTGTACATTCCGGCGGTGGACTACCTGCTGCACTGGCGATCGGCGCTGGCCCCCTTCACAAGCGCCCAAAGGCAAGAGGAGCGATCGCGGGCCGCTGGGGTACTGGCCCTGCGAGGAGTGCTGTTTGGCCTGCTGGGCCTGCTGTCCTGGAAAGCACTCCTGCTCTACGGCGTGGCCTACAGCGCCATGCTCCAGATCCTGCGGCTGATGGATGCCTTTCAGCACACCTATCCGGTCTTTGGGCTGGGGGAGGCGGTGCCCCGCTACACGGCGGCCGACGAGCAGCGCAACACCTTCTCCAACGTGATCTCTCTGCGCTGGCCCCGGCTCAATCTGCTGCTGCTCAACTTCGGCTATCACAACGCCCATCACCACGCCATGACCTGTCCGTGGTACCGGCTGCCCGCCCTCGATCGCCAGCTTTTTCGCGGAGATGAGCCGCACTATATGCCGCTGCCGCGCCTGCTGGGCAATTTTCACCGCTTTCGCCTCAGCCGCATTTTTTCAGATCAGGGACAGGCGCTGGATGCCGCGGGTCAGCAGCAGCTAGAAACGTTTTACGGAGCGATCGGCGTGTCGTTTCTGGTGCTGCCCTGAGGCGACTGAGGGTCGGCGGTGGGACTAAGCATGGCCTCGACCGAAGTCTTCTAGGGCGGCTATTTGTTGCTGGAGGTGGGCGACCTCTCGCTGGAGATCCGCAGGCAGAGAAGCGGGATCGCGAACCTGGTCAAACCAAGCTTGGATCTGGGGGGAGAGGGTGCGATAGAGCGTTGGCGGACAGGCCAAGAGAAGCAGCGTTAGCCAAGCGCCAAAGCTCAGGGGCGGGGGGTTTTGGGGGTCGGCGAGGGCTGAGCGAGACCACTGTCGCAGCATGGGGCTGTCGAGCGGGATCTGCAACACCTGCTGAATCTGGGAAAAAAGCGGCTGGCGCTCTAGGTCGCGGTGTAAGGCCTGGAGGCGATCGCGGCTTTGGGGAGACGCAGAAAGCTGTAGAAGCTCAAGAAAAGTCTCCGGTAAGTGCTCAATCAAGCGGGCGATCGCCTGCGTGGGGGATGGGGCATCGGCAAGGGAGTTGGGCAGGGTTTCGGCGAGATGAGGGGCGATCGCCTGGTGCCACTGCTGCGGATGGAGGCCCACTTGCAGCAGTCCTCCTTCGCTCTCGGCGCTTGGTTGCAGCACCAGATAGCCGCGACTGCGCTGAGTCACTGGATCGACCGGCTCAAAGGCCTGCCAGAGCAAAGAAACCGGTACCCAGTGAGGAGGATATTTAAACCGGGCAACATCGAGCAGCAGCACCAAATCCTTTTCGGGGTGGTAGCCCCCCACGGGGGAGAAATGCCCGTCTCCCGTTTGGCCAAGCACCTGTCGGCTGTAGCTAACGACCATGTGGACGCCGTGGGGGGAGGCCGTCACCTGCTTGAGAGTCTCGCGAAACGCCTCCAGGGTGCTGTCTGCAAAGCGATGGGCGGTGACCTGGGCTCCGTTGCAGCGAGCAATGCAGACAAACTCATCCATGGAGATACCCTGCTGCTGAATGGTCGAGAGCGGCTGGCAGCAGTCCAGCATCTCTTCGCCATACCAGCGCCACACGCCGCGCCAAATCCGGCCTGGATCGATGGCAAGGGCATTGAGCACGACAACCATGGTGCCCAAACCACAAAACGCCGGATCAGCCTGGGTATGAAACTGCTCCGCTAAAACAAAGTATCCTTCCATACCGCCTTGGGCCAGGGCTTCGCGAAAAATGGTCCGGCCCTCGGTGGAGGAGAAAGCAATGCAGTCAGGAGGAAGGGGACGACGATACAGGCCGCTGCGGAGAGAGAACATGGGGGTTGGTGATGATGAGTGAGTGTAGGGCTGCAGGCCCCAAAACATCAACTCGAGATCGAAACGGGCGATCGCGGGGCTTCCGTTGTTTTTGATACAAATGCCCCTGACATAACTCGTTATAAGTATTGGTATTCGGGGAGAACTCTTTTGCTGAGACTCCTCATTGCAGTATTAAGCAGACCTCTAGGGTTCCGGTCCATTTTTGGGTGCGGCGTCTGGTCCGAGAGAGGTCGGTTCCTAGGTTTTCCGGTGGGAAGATCCAGTGAATTACACGGCGGGATAAAAGCCCGGGAGAGCTGTCCAGCGATCGCTGCGTCTCTCCTGGGCTTTTGTTTATGTTTTCCCGAGAGCTCTCTCGATGGCTGTCCTTTATGCCCCGGAGTTTTCGAAATGATCAAGACCTATCCAGGACTTCAGAACATGTTCGAACGAGCCGTCCAAGCGGATCGGACCAGCGCCGCGATCGCCGGACCGGCCATCAAACTAGAGGTGCAAAATATCCACAAATCCTATGGGGTAAAACACCAAAAACCGCTCACGGTGCTAGAGGAGGTGAATTTTCAGATCTTTGAGCGAGAGCTGGTGTGTCTGGTGGGCTCCTCCGGCTGCGGCAAATCAACCCTGCTGAATATCATTGCGGGGCTGGTGCCGCCGACGTCGGGACGGGTGATGGTAGATGGCCAGTGCGTGACGGGCCGACCGGGCTCAGACCGGGGCATGGTGTTCCAGGGATATACCCTCTATCCGTGGTTGACGGTGGCCCAAAATGTGGCCTTTGGGCTGCAGTTTCAGAGGATGCCCAAGGCGCAGCAGCGCGATCGCGTGAGGTATTTCTTGGAGGTAGTGGGCCTCGGCCGCTTTGCCAACAGCTACCCCAAGCAGCTCTCGGGGGGTATGAAGCAGCGAGTGGCGATCGCCCGCGCCCTGGCCAATGAACCGGCGGTCTTGCTGATGGATGAGCCCTTTGGCGCGCTGGACGCCCAGACCAAGGAGCAGATGCAGCAGTTCTTGCTGGAGCTGTGGGAGCAAACCCATATCACCGTGCTGATGATCACCCACGATGTAGAAGAGGCGATCTATCTCTCGCAGCGGGTGTATGTGATGGGGGCGCATCCGGGCCGCATCGAGTCCGAGATTGGGATCCAGCTACCGGAGCATCGAGATTTGGATATCAAACTCTCACCGGAATTTGTGGAGATCAAGCGCCAAGTTTTGCAGGCCCTGCGCGGTCCCACCGCAGAAGCTTGACGCGAGATGACGCATATTGTTTGTGACTTTGTGACGTTAAATCATCTTGTGTTTCCGATGGCAAAAATCTCTAAAATAATGCGATCGCTGGGGTTGGCGATCGCGGCGATGATATTGGCGATCGCCTGTGCGCAGGAGCCCAACGCCGATAATGGGGCTCCTGACGCCGCCGCCACGGGTCCCTTAATTTCGGCAACGAACAACTGGGTTGGCTACGGCGGTCACCACGTCGCCGTCGGCAAAAATTTCTTCTCGGAAAAAGGTCTCCAAGTCCAAGATCTCTTTTTCCAAAGCGCCAGCGAACAGATCACCGCTTTCCTGGCTGGACGAGTGGATCTCGGCTGGTTTACCTCGGGGGATGCGGTCCAAATGGCCGCCAAAGATCCCTCGATCAAAATTATCTATTTAGTAGACTACTCCAACGGCTCCGACGGCATATTGGGCCGCCAAATCCAGTCACCCGCAGACATCAAAGGAAAGACCGTCGCTCGAGAAAATATCTTATTTGAAAAGGTGCTGCTGCGCGCCTACCTCGAAAAAGCAGGCCTCACAGAACAAGATGTCGTGATCAAAGACTTGGCCGCCGCCGACGCAGCGGCAGCCTTTGCGGCCCGGCAGGTGGACGCAGCCGTCACCTATGAGCCCTATCTCAGCCGCAGCGCTGAGCAGGGGGGCGGCGCAGTGATCTTTTCAACCAAAGACACCAACCTGATCGCCGATGTGGTGGTCGCCCGAGATGAACTCATTCAGTCTCGCAAGGCAGATTTGCAGGCCTATTTCCAGGCGGTGGATCGGGCGGTGAAGCTGCTGAATGCGGGGGATGCTGAGGCCCTTGGGCTTGTGGGCAAGAAGCTAGGTATCTCCGGGGAAGAAGTCAAAGAGCAGCTAATGGGGGTGAAGCTGTTTGACAACGAAGGTAATAAAACCGTTACAGTCTCGATAGCCTCTTCTCACCCATTGTCGGGACCGTCCGCTATATGCCCGTGACGGCCTTTGTCCCCCTCATCGTCATTTGGCTGGGCCTCGGGGAGCCCTCGAAAATTCTGATCATCATGCTGGGGGTGGTGCTCTACAACGCGATCATGGTGGCGGACGCGGTGAAGTTTATCCCCAATGAGATGATCAATGTGGCCTATACCATGGGGGCAAGCCGACGCGATGTGGTGTTTCAGGTGATCATCCCGGCAGCCTTTCCCAGCATCCTGGACACGCTGCGAGTCAATATCTCGGGAGCCTGGAATTTCTTGGTCATTGCGGAGCTGGTCGCGTCCCAAAATGGCCTTGGTTTCCGCATCATTCAGGCCCAGCGCTTCTTGCAAACCGACAAGGTTCTCTTTTGCATCGCGCTGATTGGCGTCATTGGTCTGCTGCTAGATTATGTCCTGAAGTGGATCTCTCGCCGACTCACGCCCTGGGCAGATCAGATTCGTCACTAGAGACGCCAAGAGACAGGACACTTTTGAATCTTACGGTTTCTCAGGAGATTGTCTTCCGGCATCTTTCAAACACTTGTCGAGTTTTGTGCGCAAAAACAATTACCTTCTCTGAACTCTACAAGAAGCTGTTTGAAACAGGTTTTGACCGCTTTAAAGGCGTGCAGTGTTTTCAGACCCTTGTCTATTGCACGCTAGAATGTGCCGACAAATTTTCACAGGTTCGCTCATACTGATTGAGATCTTCACTGACATGTGTTTTCCACTCCATTGCGCTTAGATTGCGCGTCACCCGATTGCAGATTTCATTCACCAAGCTGTCTGATGAGAGAGTCCAAACGCGTACCGTATTATCCTGACTTTCTGTAATAACGTGGGAGCCGTCCGGACTAAAAGCAACATCACGTAAGGTGCTTTCTTGCTGAAGGGAGTGGAGGGGTGTTCCGTTCTGAGTGCTCCAAACAAGAGCTGTATTATCAATACTCCCTGCGACAACTTTAGACCCATCAGGACTAAATCTCACACTGTACAAAAAGTTTTCATAGGGCAGAGAACGTAAGAGTTTACCGGTTTCGGTGCTCCAAAGTTCTACTGCATCAAAGTTCGCCATAACGAGCATGGAGCCATCTGAGCTAAAACTTAAATCGCGGATAAACCACGATTCAGGCTCAAGAGAATGTATGAGCTTACCCGCTTGAGCATCCCAAATATAGGCGGTTCCATCCCAATCTACTGCGAGCTTGGAGCCGTCAGGACTAAAAATCAGGTTATAAATAGTGTGTTCGTGCTGAAGAGATTGAAGAAGATCGCCAGTTTCCATGTCCCAGATATAGCTAGTTTGACCATACCTTCCTGTAGCAATCTTGGACCCGCTAGAACTAAAGCTTGCGCCAGATAAAGCTTCCTTAAATAGGAGAGAACGAGTGAGCTGACCAGTGTCGATATCCCAAATACGGGTTGTCAAGTCAGAGCTGCCAGTTACGAGACTAGAGCCATCTGGACTAAAGACTTTGGTATACACCTCGTTTTCGTGCTGAAGAGAGTGCTGAAGCTGGCCCGTACTGACATCCCAAATCTGCACTGTGTGATCATCCCTATCTGTCATGAGTTTGGAGCCATCAGGGCTAAGGCTTGGATTATTGACCGAGCCCTGATGCTGAAATGATCGGGGTTCTTGCACCGTCTCAATATTCCAGATGCGGGCTGTGTGATCGGCGCTTCCTGTTATAACCTGTGAGCCATTTGGGCTAAAGTCCACACGCAGCACTGCTTGCTCATGAGGAAGAGTCTGGAGAAGTGCTCCATTTTCAGTGTTCCAAATATAAGCTGTCTTATCAAAGCTGCTTGTAATGACCATAGAACTGTCGGGACTAAAATCTGTATCGAAGATATTTCCCGTGTGTTGAAGAGCATGAAGCAATTTACCGGTTTTAGCGTCCCAGAGGTTTGCAGCCCAAATGTTTTCTTCGCTGCCCCAAATCCCCGTAATGACCTTAGAGTTATCTGGACTAAAACTCACAGATGTAACTGGAATTTCGTGCTGAAGAACCTGGAGCAGTTTGCCAGTTTTTGAGCTCCAGATTCGCGCTACTTTGTCGTAGCCGCCGGTGAGAACCATAGAGCCATCTTCACTAAAGCTTACGCTTTCTATTTTTTTGTGCTGAAGAGAATGAAGGAGCTTACCGGTTTGGACATTCCAGATACGAGCTGGACTCTCCTGACTGGCTGTCATAACCATGGATCCATCAGGACTAAAGCGCGCAATTTCTAACGGCTTTTCATCTTGAAGTGTATGGAGAAGCTGACCGGTTTGAGCGTCCCAGAGGCGCGCGGTTTTATCATCGCTGCTAGTAACAACCTGGGAGCCGTTGGGACTGAAGTCTACATCGAAGATGGGACCGTCATGCTGAAGAGAGTGCAGGAGTTTACCAGTTTTGGTATTCCAAATACGGGCAATAGGCTCATCACCCCCAGTGATGAGCATAGAACTGTCTGGACTGAAGCTTACCGCTTGGACTATATCTTTGTGGGCAAGCAAGTGGATAAGCTTGCCGCTTTTGGCATCCCAAAGGCGAGCCGTATCGTCAATGCTGCCAGTGGCGACGATTGATCCATCTGGACTAAAACTAGTCGCTAAAACATTACCGTCATGCTGTAGCGGGATGGAAGGCCCGGGAAGAAAGCGTAAAGCCTGACGCAAGGCGCGGTCAGCTTCTACAGAGGATAGGTTGAGCTTGTCTAGGCGTTTTTGGGCTTCGACAGCGAGGAGCGCACCGGTGATGCTTGCTTTGTCGCTGCGGGAGGTCAGGAGCTCTGCTTGAGCCGCGATCTTGAGGGCGATCGCCTTTTGTTCGCTGAGGTATTGTATTGTTGCCAGCTTTGCCAAAGGATAATTCCTAGGATGAGAACGAGAGCTTTGACCAGGTTTGTGGGGGACTGTTTGGCGTTAGTTTGGGGGCGGGCCGAGGTTTCCATAGAAAAGAAGGTTGAGGATAGCCAAGGTCTGGGACTCATCCAAAATAGCCACCTCAAGAGAAAATAGGTGAACTTGTAAAGAAACTCAAAATCTAAGGTTTAGCCAGTAGCCTGGATTTGTTAGAAGAGAGATAGATAAGGGGCGATCGCCCCTTATCTATCTCTTCTACCCCACGGCCTCCATCAGCGCCTTAGATGTACTGACCCAGCCAATCGCCCCTCCCTCACTGGTAATAACCTCCAGAGCTGCTTGGTGCTCACTGGGGGTGAGAGCTGCGCAGCAGTCTTCTAGCAAGAGGCCATAGAAGCCCAGATCGCTGGCGTGGCGGTAGCTGCCGAGGACGCAGCATTGCGTCGTGACCCCCGCAAAAAGCAGATGGGTGATACCGCGCGATCGCAGTCTTGCTTCGAGGTCAGTCGCGACAAAAATAGACTGAGCAGGCTTATCGAGAACCAGCTCATTTTCTAAGGGCTGAAACTCCTCCAAAAGCTGCGTTCCAGCCTCTCCAGCAATCAGAAATCGCCCCAGCTTCCCGAGGCTGCCAACCGGATATCCGGCATTGATATATCGCAGCTTTTTGCTGGGGGTGAGATCTCTCAAATCTGGCCGATGACTCTCGCGCGTATAGATTATCCAGATATCTCGCTGGCGAGCCCAGGCAATGAGCTGCTGCACTCGGGGGACGATCGCCTGGAGACCTGTGAGATCCGCGTTGAGGACCTGCCCGCAGTATCCCTCCGGGTGACAAAAGTCTTTTTGCAGATCGATGGCGATCAGGGCTGTATGAGCGCCATCGAAAGGGAAAGGATGGGGACGAGCCGGGATAGAAATGTCTGAGGAAACCATGGACGCGTTAGACTTTGGGATTTCCTTGATGGTGTCGCCAAGGGGCGAAAGAGAGTGTCCGTCGTGAACGTTTCGAGCGGGCTCCACCCTAGCGACTCTCACCGATCAGGGTAAAAGCGGCCCAGGCAGAGGGCTCCGGATATTTGGCCTTGGTGGCCAGCATGGCTTGCCGCAGGGCTTTGGCCTTGTCCGGGTCTTGCTGGAGCTGCTGATAAAAAGTCACCATGAGGTCTGCGGTGGGGGCATCGGGGACGGCCCAGAGTGAGACCAGCAGGCTGGGCGTTCCGGCGGCGATCAGCGATCGCGAGAGGCCGACGACCCCGTCGCCCGTGAGCTTGCCGCGACCGGTGTTGCAGGCGCTCAGGACAATGAGCCTGGCCTGAAGCTGGAGAGTGAGGAGATCGCTGGCGGTCAGGAGGCCGTCGTCTGCGCCGCTGGGCGCAAGGGCGATCGCCCCCGGGACGCCCAACCCCCGAAAATCATCCATCAGCCCGTGGGTCGCCAGGTGAATCAGAGAGGCAGAGCGCATCTGCTGGAGCACAGCGCCCTTGGTGGCCTGAGCGCCCAGCAGCGGCTGGGTGCCGAGCAAATCGGCGATCGCCTTTGCCTCGCTCTCGCTACCGGGCAGGTTGGGCAGCGGCACCGGCGGCTCCCCAGCAGCCACAGTCACCTTGGGCATGGTGGGATTGCCCACGACCAGAGACGCAGAGGTCGCGGCCCGGTTCTGCGCCCGCAGGCGCTCCGTCAGCTGCAAAACCTGGAGAGACGGTGAGACGCTGAGGGTGTGCTTCTCGATCAGGTAAGTGCCGTCTGCGGCTCGGAGGGCGGCGAAAGGCACCCAAAAGAGCGCATCTTGGGGCACAAAGACGACCCGATCGTCCGGATTTTGGGGCAAATATTGGGCGACGGGGGCAATCAGCCACTGATAGAGCTGGTCGAGATCGCTGCCAGCGGCGCGGGTTCCTCCGGCGCGACTCGCGACCCCCAACCCGCGATCGCTCGCGCCGATGGACTGCCGACTGCGGCCCACCCAGTCCGCCAGGGTTTGGCCGTCCAGGGCCGTCGCCAAGTCCACCGTCTCCACGGCGATCGCCCCCTGGGGCGGCACCACCCAGATCAGCAGCTGGGACTCCCGCGCTTCCAGGGCCTGGGGCCGCCGAAAGGTCTGGCTAATCACAGAGTAGACAATAAAAGTCGCCTGCTGAGACTGGGCCAGCTGCTGAATCTGGGACAGGTTGGGCACCGCGCCCATCTCAATGGATCGCTCGTCGGTGGGTGAGACGCGTCGAGCCAGCAGCTCCGCAAAGGCGCGCGCCCGCGCCCGCTCGGCCACTTCCAGAGAGGCGTCAGACTGCCGCAGCTGCATCAGCACAAACTGGAGATTTTGATAGAGCGCTCGCTGGGTCTCAAAGATAGAGATCTTGTAGGCGTCATTGTCTCCTAGACGCGATCGCAGATCTTCCCACTCTGCCACCCCTTCGCGCAGAGTCCGGGCCGCGCCGGTGAGATCTCCGCGCTGAATCTGCAAGACCGCCATATTATTTTTGGCAACTCCCTGACCGCGCCGATTATTGCGCGATCGCACGTAGGTGTAATACTCCTGATAGTATTTCTCGGCGGTGGCATAGTCTCCTTTCTGGAAATAGGCGAGGCCTTGATTGCCGCGCAGGCCGTAGAGAATATCGGGGTCGCGGAGAAACTGCCAAGCCGTCTCCCAAGCCTGGTCATAGAGGGCGATCGCCCGGTCGATTTCTCCCATCTTGTAGTGAGCGCCAGCCAGGTTTGCCAAGGCCTCCGCTTCCCACTGCCGATTTTCGGCTTTCTGGGCGAGGGTGAGACGCTGCTGCTGAAACTGGACAGCCTGGGCATAGTTGCCTGCTGCATGGTACGCGATGCCCAAATTTCCCAGAGCCAAACTCTGAAGCGCTTCGTCTTGCAGGCTTTGGGCGATCGCCAACTGCTGCTGATAGAGATCTCTCGCCTTCTCACTCTCTCCCAGCGCTTGATAGACCAAGCCCAGATCTCCTAAGGCCTGGGCCTCTCCTCGGCGATCGCCGGTTTTCTGGGCCAGCGATCGCCGCTGCTGATGGGTTTCAATGGCCAAAGCATAGAGATCTGCGCCAAAGTATCCTTTGCCCAAATTTCCCAGGGCCATCCCCTCTAGAGATGGATCGGTCCCCTCTTCGCGCAGCAGCTGGTGAAACTGTTGGAGAGACTCGATTCCCTCAGCGCTATAGATCCCTTTTTGGGCATAGGCGAGGGAGAGATTGCCCAGGGCCAAGCGCTGGAGGGAGCGATCGCCAAGCTCCCGGGCGATCGCCAGACTCTCTTTGTACGCCTGCACCCCCCGCTCAAACTGTTCTCCCAAAAAGGCCTCTAGGCCCTGGTCGATCAGCAGCGCCGCCTCTTTGCGGCGATCGCCCATGGCCCGCGCCTCGGATAGTGCCCCCTCCGACACCGGCGCGCCGCTCCACGGCTCCACCGCGAAATACTTCAGGCCCTGGGCCGTGGTGTACTGCCCCTCCCAGGGAATCCGCTGCAAAGGCTGATAGATCGTCAGCGCCTGGGCCTGGGCCTGCTCTGCGGGCTGGACGACGGGCGACTGAGCCCGGCTACTGGCAACCATCAGCGGTGTGCTGCTCCCCACAGCGGCGATCGCGCTCAGGGCCACCAGCGAAGTCATCAGAGAGAGTCGAGACCAAAGAGCGCGCGCCATAGGAGTATCAAAAAAGACCATGATTTCCTAAGATGGCACGCCCTCACAGCGAATGCGGCAATCCTTCATTAACGGCAATCTTGCCGGTTCTAGGGGCGAAAAGTTTCAGTGGTGATCGGGCCATAGTCGCTCGTTTAGGTTCAGCAGCAATAGTTCCATCAAAGCGACTTGGCTCTCGTTGCCCTGGGCTTGAAAGAGTTCCAGGGCCTGTTGCAAACATGCCTTAGCCTCGGCGCGACGTTTTTGGGTGAGAAGGGCAATGCCGAGTTTTTTGTGAGTGTGGGGATCGGTGGGGTTGGCCTGGACTGCTGCCTCTAACTGGGCGATCGCCGCTGCACCTTGTTTTTGGCTCAACCGAGCCGTTTCAAACAGCATCTTCCCTTCTTGAAAAATTCCTTTGAAGCTCAGGTTGATTTTGGGGGGAATGGTGTCATCGCCCACCGCGCGGTCAATTAAAGATGTGGTGTCACCCGACGGCAAAAAAACACAGATCTTGCGGGCAATATCTCGATAGTGCTTGCGGGCGATCGCCTGCTGACGGCGAGAGGCCGACGCCACGGTCCGCCCCAGAGACAGCTTCTGAAGGCGATTGGCTTGGTAATGAACCAGCAGTTCATAGGCAATGCTGTTTCCGTCTTCTCCCCCCTGGTGCTGCTTGAGTTCCACAGCGACTATTTCAGACAAGCTGTAGTGCTGGACTCGGGTGCCGAACCGGTACAGAGCCGTGTGGACCATTTCCCTCGCCATCCGGTCAAACACCCACTTCTGCGCCACAGGCCGAAGCAGCCCCAGGCTCATCAGCGCGATGGTGCCAACTATTCCTAGGCCCAGAATGCCTACGAGTCTCCGAAAATCGCTCTGGGTGCTGAGCTCCGTCAGGGTTGATCCATACTCTTGCAGAAACTCCTGCCACAGCGCTTGGCCCTGCCACTGCCACCACCCTCCCACCAAGGCAATGACAAAAGCGAGATTGGCGAGTCCGCGCGCGATCGCCATGGGATTTTGGTGAAATCGTCCCCGGCTCAGCACCAGCTGATAGGACGTATCTTCGATGATCTGTAAGCTCTGAAGGTCGCTGGTAGAAGAAGCCATGGTTTGGGACCAAACGATAACCTTATTCTTCCCGTCGGCTTGAGCCTTTTTAGAACAAACTATTGCGCAAATGTGAAAGTTTCCGGGATATTTCTGTGGCGTCTTTAGATTGATGGAAATTGATACTGCCGTTAATAGCAGGCCACAGAATCTAACGCTATGCCAAATTCCCCCGACCCTTCAAAGCATCAAAACTCTTTCTTCAAAGAACTGGTGCTGATCAATGCTCAGGCCAATCCACCGGAAGAATGGCGCGCCAGCCTCAAGCTGCTGGTGTCGGCGCTGCTGGCGCTGATCCTTTGGGGATTTTTGGGCTATGTTGCGGTGTTCCATCTCTTGACGTCCCGCCAATTTGCACAGAAGGTAGCAGATCTCCCGGCGGCGGATCCTGCCCGCGTAGCGCAAATGGAGAAGGCAATGATCGGATTCAACAGCACGGTGCAAACGCTGTATGCGCTGCTAACCCCGCTGGCAACGGCGGTGACGGGATACTTTTTTGCGGTGTCCGGCTCTTCTCGGGGCTCTTTTGAGCTGGCCAAGCCTGCGCTGCCGGAGCGCTCCTCCGAACCGAAGCCCCCGGAAGCCTAGGGGGTGCCTGTGCTAGACTCGCTGACGCGACGACCGTTTGTGAGCTAGCTGGGATATGGTTCGCTTTCTGCACTTATCGGATGTGCATTTAGGGTTCAATCGCTACGGTAGCGCGGAGCGAACCAAGGATTTTTATCTGGCGCTGGATGACGTGATCGAGCGCTACGCGATCGCCGCTCAAGTGGATTTTGTGCTGATTGCGGGGGATCTATTTGAGGATCGGCAGATCCTGCCAGCGACGCTCAACCAGGCCAAGCTCTGCCTCCAGAAGCTCCAGGATGCGGCAATCCCCGTATTTGCCATCGAGGGAAACCACGACAACTGCCCCTACGGCACGCAGACGAGCTGGCTGCGCTATCTCTCCAGCTGGGACTACCTGGTGCTGCTGGAGCCCTACGACGGCGAGAGCGGGCCGGAGTATGAGCCCTGGGACCCAGAGAGCCACTCGGGCGGATACGTGGACCTGCCCTGCGGCGTGCGGATCATCGGCTCGCGGTGGTACGGGGCCTCAGCCCCCCAGATGATCCGAAAGATCGCAGAGGCGATCGCCGCTCTGCCGCCCGGACCCGACAAAACGATCATGATGTTTCACCACGGTCTCGAGGGCCAGATCGCCCGGTACAACGGCGCTCTGCGCTACCAAGAGTTGCTGCCCCTGCGAGAGGCGGGCGTCGACTACCTGGCCCTGGGCCACATCCACCGCCACTACGAAAAAGAAGGCTGGATTTTTAATCCGGGGTCCCTGGAGGCCAACAGCATTGTCGAAAACCAGGCCCAAAACCCCCGGGGCGTGCTCCTGGTGGAGATGGACGAGACGGGAATCCGGGCGGATCTCCGGCGCGACTACTACCAGCGCCCGATCCGTCGCCTGATTTTCAAGACCGAGAAGCAGATGACCAGCGACGACCTAGCGGCAGGGGCGATCGCCCAGATCGAGGCGGCGGCGCAGCGGGGCGAAACCCAGGGAGCCCTGGTCGAGATGGTGATCCAGGGCCAAACCGGATTCAATCGCGTCGACCTCAACCTCAAGACCCTGCGCGATCGCCTCAAGACCCTCAGCGGCGCGCTCATTCTGCTGCTCAAGTACGAAGCCGTCGGCACCGAATACCGCACCCCGGCCCTGGCAGGCACTGGAAACGCCCCCACCCGCGCCCAGATCGAGCAGCAAGTCTTTCTAGATCTCCTCACGGCCAACACCCGCTACGAGACCCATGCGCCCCGCCTAGCCGCTGGCCTGACCGATCTCAAAGACCGCGTCCTGGACAACCAGGCAGAAGACACGCTCTACGAATTTGTGCAGGATCTGCTGGATACCCTAGAGACGCCTCAGGCGTCTGGGTCCCTGGGGGCCTGAAAAATTCGGCTAAAGTCTTCGACAGGGCGAGGCAGCGGCTGGAGAGGCAGCGTGATGGTGAAGGTGGTGCGGCGATCGCCGCTGCTGACGGCGATCGACCCGCCAAGATACTCCACCAGCTTTTTCGCCAGGGCCAGACCGAGGCCCGTGCCGCCGTGGCGCCAGGGATCGCTGTTGGGAATCCGATAGAACTTATCGAAAATCCGCCCCTGCTCTGTCTCGGAAATTTCGACCCCTGAGTTGCTCACCTGAAACTCGACCCCCTCGCCTTGCCGAGCAGCAGCCAGGGTAATGGTCTCGTGGGCGGGAGTGTACTTGCAGGCGTTGCTGATCAGCTCCATCAAGACGCGGCTCAGGTGCTTGAGATCCGTCGTCAAGGGGGGCAGATCCTCGGGCGTGAGGATCTCGACGCGCTGCTTTTGCTGCTCGATGCGGCCATAGAAAGGCTCAATGAGACTGGGCAGCCACAGATGGGGCTGAATGGTCGCCAGCACGAGCGGCTCGGTGCCCGCATCCAGGCGCGACAGATCCAGCAGGTCATTAATCAGGGTAATTTCGCGATCGCACTCGTCATTGAGAATCCCAAAGTAGCGCTGGGCCGGGTTGCTGGGCTCATTGAACCAGTCCTGCTGCTTGAGCAAAATCTCCAAAAGCTGAATGGCCATCTTGATATTGGCCATGGGGGTCCGCAGCTCGTGGGAGACCGTGCTCAAAAAGTCGTCCTTGAGCTGGTTGAGCCGCTCCAGCTCCCGCACCTGGGCCTGGGATTCCTCAAACAGGCGGGCCTGCCGAATGGCAATGGCGCACTGGTTGGCAACCTGGGCCACAAGGCGCACCTCTAGCTGATCAAACCAGTCGCGACTGTGGCGAAACAGACGCAGATCGCCAATCACGCCCTGGTCATCTGCGATGGGGCAAGCCAGGATCGCCCAACGCCGCGCTAGGTTGCGGGCAGGCGTCGGCGCAATGGGACAAACCTGGAGCGGCTGTCCTTGAAATAGCTGCTGGTACTGCTCGGGATGGTCTGCGATGGAGATCACCCGGCCGCGCGCTCGAGGCAGGGTCGTGGTGTATTCGTAGCAAATGGTGGAGGTGGTCTGCTCAGCGTTGTACATTCCCGTGTCGCAGCACTCGACACCGAGGCCTTCGGCAAGGCTCTGGACGGCGCTCTGGAGGATCTTGTGCTCGTCGAGGGAGTCACGCACCTGATCGGTGATCCGCTTGAGCAGAGCCTCGAAGTCGATGGATCGCTGAAGCTGGGCAGTGCGATCGCGCACCTGCTCTTCGAGGGTGACGTTGAGGGTCTGAACTTGCTGATACAGCTCGGATTGCTGAATGGCGATCGCCACCTGGGTGGCTAGCTGCTTGAGCAGGTCAATTTCGAAGGGCTGCCAAACCCGCGGCCCCCCGCACTGATGGGCGATCAGCAGCCCCCAGAGGCGATCGCCCTGCACAATCGGCACAATCAAGTTGGCGCGAATCTGGAGCGCCTCCAGCACCTGGCGATAGCAAGGCGTGACGCTGGGGGCGCGAACATCCGCCACGGCGCTGACTCGGCCCTCGCGATAGCGCTCGGTGAAATCGCTGCGAAAGCAAGGATCAAAAAAACTAAACCCCAAAATCGACTCCCAAGGCGGGATCACCGACTCGACAATCACCTCGCCGTCGCCCTGGGCAGTCAGCCGAAACACGATCGTGCGATCGCACCCGAGAAACTGGCGCACCTCATCCACCGTGGTGTTGAGAATCTCGGACAGATCCAGAGACTGGCGAATCCGATGGGCGATCGCATTCATCAGCCGCTCCCGCTCGTCCTGCTGACGCCGAGCCCGTTCTGTCTGCTTGCGATCGCTGATATCCCGAATCACGGCCTGCACGGCCATTTGCCCCTGGTACCGATAGGCGATCGCCACCACCTCCGCATCAAAGGTGCTGCCATCGAGGCGCACCAGTTTCTCTTCGAGCAGCGGCGGCGGACCCTCCTGACAGCAGGTCTCCGCCAGATTCTGGCGCATCAGTTCCTGGTCCGCCGGATGCACCAGACTGATCACCTCCCGGCCAATCAGATCCTCGGCCCGGCTCGCCCCAAACAGCCGCAGCAGCGCCTGATTGGCCAGCACCACCCGCCCTTCCTGATGGATCAAAATCCCGTCAGGGCAAATGTCGACCAGCTGCCGATAGCGCTCCTCACTCTCTCGCAGAGCAGCCTCAGAAGCCTTTTGCTGGCTAAGGTCGCGCGTCACCCCATAAAAGCGGCCCCGCTCGATCAGCGGCGCAGCATTCCACGCCAGCCACAGGCGTTCGTCGGTTTCGAGGGCTTCTGGATTGATTGGGTAGCGGTCTATGATCCAGGCCAGATCTCGCGCCAAGCGGGTGATCCACCGGAGCAGAGGCCCCTCAACCGTCACAAGTTCGGGATGGCCCAAACTCAGCGCGCCGATCGTACGCCGCTCAACCACCAGGGGAATGCACACAAAGGTGCGAATTCCCAGAGCGCTGAGAACGTCATTGCTGCTGCACAGCTTGAGCTCATTGGGTGCGTAGGTCTTGATGATGGCCTGCTGGGTAGCGACAACGGTGCCAGAGAGAGTCTGGTGAACAGGAACTTCAAAGGATTTCCCCTCAGGCAGAGGCACACCGATTGCCCCTTCAAACACCATCACCTGTCGCGCAGCGTCATAGCGCTCGATCGCCACAATGGGAAAGCCCGTAGTGTCGCTGATTTCTTGGACGGTGGATTGGAAGGCGTCTTTCGCAGATTGCGTTCCCATGTGGGCGGTAGAAGGCGATGCAGGACCCGAAATGCTTAGGCTCTGCTGGTTAAGAATGCTTGGAATTTGCTGCTGGGGGGTGATGTCGCCAACGAGGGCAGGGGCAGCCGGATATTTCAGGAAGCTCAAGGTCAAAAAGATGCGGAAACGAGCCAGCGATCGCCTCTAGCCAGCCCTCTTGGCCAGCCAGGGGCTCACCCCAGCCCCCTGATTTCCTGAGGCGAAGTGCACCCAAAAATACTCTAGGGCCTTTCGGAAAGAAAAATCGTGTTTTAGAGCTGAATTTCCCAGATTTTGGCGCAATTTTAGACCGAATTTTGTTCAGGATTGCAGAGAAGCTCAAGGAAGATTGTGGGAGCGATATTAGACAGCTTTAGGCAAAGATGTAAATATTTTCGTCGAGAGTGGGTTGGCAGTTTTTCATAGGCTAATAGACAGTTTATGGTAGAGACCTACTTGCAGATTCCTATTCTTAGGATGCCCATTGGTAGCTGATTGTGACCTGTGGCAGGGTAGAACTCTAATGGTTTGGGTAATAATTGGTTCGCGGATTATTAGAATCGTTGGCGTTGGCGTTGGCGTACTGGGAGCTGTAGCGCTGGGACTGCCGGGACCGGTGGCGCTGGGCCAAACCACTTCGCCTCCCCCTAGCAACGTTTTACGAGTCGGCGTTAATCAAATCCGTCCTTTTGTCTTTCTGACACCGGGAGAGTCCCCCTACGGATATAGCGTAGATGTGTGGCGATCGCTCGAAAGAGAGTTAGATATTCAGGCGGAGCTGGTGCCGTTTGATTCCGTCGCGCCGATGCTGGAGGCGGTGCGCCAGGGCGAAATCGACGCGGCGATCGCCGGGATCTCGATCACCGCCAGCCGCGAAGCGGAGAACCTGGACTTTTCCTACCCAATCTACCGGGCGGGTTTGCAGCTGCTGGTGACGCGCCAGCAGTCATCCGGTCTAGCGCAGCTCCTGCGCTATCTGGGGGGCTGGCAGGCCTTCAAGGCGCTGCTGCGGGTGGCCTTGAGCAGTGTTGTGGTGGGGTTTTTGATTTGGTGGTTTGAGCGCAAACACAATCCCGCCTTTCAGCAGGGGCTGGTGCAGGGGGTCGGGCAGGGGGTCTGGTTTGCGCTGGCAACCCTGGGCACCTTTGGCTATGGCGATGTGACGCCGCTGAAGCTGCCGGGGCGGCTAGTGACGGTGATCTGGATGGGGGTCAGCTTTTTTGTCTTGGCAGATTTTATTGCCTCCATGACGGCAGCGCGGCAGCTCTATTTGCCCGTGCAGGACATCGAGGATCTGCATGGGGTGCAGGTGGGCGCGGTGGCAGATACGACGGCGATGGGATTTGCGCGTCGCTACCCGGTTCAGGAAGAGAGTTTTGAGGATCTCGATGGGGCGATCGTGGCCCTGCGGCGAGGCGAGGTAAAGGCGCTGCTGCTCGATCAGCCAACGGCTCGCTATTTTGCGGCACGCTCTTCGGATCTGCTGCTGGCGGGCGATCGCCTGAACTGGGAGGACTACGGCATCGTCGTGCGAGAGGGCAATACGGAGCTGCTCGAATCGCTGAATCGGGGCCTGCTGCGGCTTCAGGAAGACGATGTGTTTCGGCAGCTCGATCGCCGCTGGTTTGGCCAAAGCGATGCCTCCCGTGTGGTTCAATCGGATCGACCGGGCTAGAAATCCAGTCAAACTCTGGTCAAACTCTAGCCAATAGCAAACAGGAGAGAGGCCAGATTGACCACCCATGCCCTGGGGCTGACGCGATCGCTCCAAGACTATCTACAGTCGGTGTCTCTGCGAGAGCCGGAGGCCCTGGCCACCCTGCGGGCGGAGACGGCGCTCCATCCCCTGGGCCAGATGCAGATCGCCCCGGAGCAGGGACAGTTTCTGGCGCTACTGGTGCAGCTCATGGGTGCGCGCAAGACCCTGGAAATCGGGGTTTTCATGGGCTACAGCGCTCTGGCCGTGGCCCTGGCCCTGCCGCCCGAGGGACGCATCGTGGCCTGCGACAACAATCCAGACTACGGCGCGATCGCCCAGCGCCACTGGCAAGCAGCAGGCGTCGACCACAAAATCGAGCTCCATCTGCGCCCCGCCCTAGAAACCCTCGATGTCCTGCTGGCAACGGGGCAGGCCAACACCTTTGATTTTGCGTTTATCGACGCGGACAAGCGCCTCTATGCCGAATACTACGAGCGATCGCTGGCCCTCGTGCGCCCCGGTGGCCTGCTGGCCATTGACAATGTCCTCTGGCACGGCCGGGTCGCGGACCCCTCGGTCCAGGACAACCGCACCCAGCGGATGCGCCGCTTCAACGAAACCCTATCGGGCGACGAGCGCATCAGCCTCAGCTTGGTGCCGATCGGGGACGGTCTGACCCTGGCTTGGAAGCGGCCTTAGAGGTCTGGGCGAGGAGCTGGCGCTGTTTCTCCCGCAGGCGCGATCGCTTTTCCTCGGTGAGCGTGCTCGCACACCCTGGGCACGACACTCCTTCCTCGTAGTCTGGAGACGCCTTGTCCTCAGCGCTGATGGGGTGACCGCAGCCTCGGCACATTTCGTGATTGCCCAGGGCCAAGCCGTGCCCCACAGCAACCCGCTCATCAAAGACAAAGCACTCCCCCTCCCACAAACTTTTTTCGGGGGGCACTTCTTCGAGATATTTCAAAATGCCACCCTTAAGGTGATACACCTCGCGAAATCCCTGGCTCAGCATATAGGACGAAGCCTTTTCGCAGCGGATGCCGCCGGTGCAAAACATGGCGACCTTGGGATGCTGCTGGGGATCGAGGTTTTGCTGCACAAACTCAGGGAACTGCCGAAAGTGTGCTGTTTGGGGATCCTGAGCGCCCCGAAATGAGCCGATCGCGACTTCGTAGTGGTTGCGCGTGTCGATGACCACCACTTCCGGATCGGCCAGTAGCTGGTTCCACTCCTCGGGGGTGACGTAGGTGCCGACTTGGCGATTGGGATCGGCTTCGGGCTGACCGAGGGTGACGATCTCACGCTTGAGGCGAACCTTCATTCGCTCGAAGGGGGGAGTCTGCGCCAGGGACTCCCGGTGCTCTAGGTTGGCAAGCCGAGGATCGCGACGCAGGTATGCCAAAACAGCGTCAATAGAGGCGCGATCGCCCGCAATGGTTCCATTGATGCCTTCTGCTGCCAACAAAATCGTGCCGCAAATTCCCTGGCTCTGGCAGTGCTCCAGCAAGGGCGATCGCATATCAGCAAAGTCAGGCAGAGCAACGAATTGGTAAAAAGTAGCGACGACTTGCATGGTCGGAGACTGGCCAACTAGATCGAAAAGCAGTCTCTTATTTTAGTCCAGCGATCGCACCAAGTTGCGAACCCTAGCTTGTCCGAGTTCGGACAAACTATTTCACCGAGGCAATCAATTCAGGCCACTTAAATCCCTGAATCAATCACTGAATTTTTTGGTTCAGTAGTCTAGCCAGAATTCGCAGATGAATCGTCAGAGCTGCCAGATCTCTTTTCTGCTCCGACGTAAATTGGCTATAGTCGCGTGGGGCATTTTCCAGCAAGTTTTTGAGCTTAGAAAAGGCAGCTTCTGCATGAGTTTGAGTCAAATCAAGAATTCGTTCAATCTCTTCCTTTCTAGCAAAAAACTGTCTAGACTCTGCCTTGACTTTCAGAGTTGCTTGAACCAGCTTTTCACAATCTTCCTGTTCTTTTTGCGACGAAGCAAACAACATACCGCCAGTGACGGCCAAGCCAATGGCAATACCGACTGGGCCTGCCATGGCGAGGAGAGCACCTCCTGCCAACATGCCCCCGCCACCAGCAGCCAAAGTCCCGCCTCCTAGCCAAGCAAGGGCAGCGCTCGTCGCCGCAGCCCCAGATAGGGTCGAGATCGCGGTCCCAGTGGAGGCAGCACCAAAGGTAGTCGCGATCGCCATTGCCGCAGAAGGAGCAACAGCCGCAACTCCCGCCCCCACAGCAACCCCCGATCCAGCAGCAGCGATCACCCTGTTTGTCGAATCAGAAACTTGCTCAACATCATCGACTAGAAGCTCACTTTCAAAGGGTTTAGTGAGCTCTTGAAAAGTTCGATACTCAGACTCATAGAATTCAATAGCTTCAAGAAATTCTTCAGGAATATTTATTAGCAGCTTTATATAGGATTTGCAAATCTCAATCAACTTCATCGCCTTAATTCGTTGAGCATATAATTCTTCAGCTTTAAATTGTACATCTTTGAGAATTTCCTCATATTCTCGCAAAGCGGCTTCCAAATTTCTACGAGCTTTTTTGGGACAACAAGATTTCGACATTTATTTCTCCTAGGTAGAAGTCAGGGGTTAAAGCTAGGTAATTTTGTTCAAATCTGGCTTCAGATTTCTAAAAGCATTTTCTAGACGTCAATGACTAGGAGGCAAAGTCATGCAAATGCTCTCTAGAATCAATAATTCCCAAAATTTTTTAGCCACTAACGAAATCATCCAAAATTTATGAATATTAATTTCTTATAAAGAAGCGTGATTCAGGTCTATCTGGGTGATGCGATCGCGGCCTTGGTGCTTCGACTCATAGAGGGCAGCATCAGCGGCTTGCAGCAGCGTTTCTGGGGTGTGTTGGCCGGAGGGAGTGCAGGTAGTGACGCCCAGGCTGGCTGTGACATGGGCACACACCGACGAGCCGCTGTGAGGGATTCGCAGCTCGTGCAGGCGCTGGCGAATTCGCTCGGCTACCCGCAGCGCGCCATCTGCCCCCGTCTCTGGCAGCACAACCACAAACTCCTCTCCCCCATAGCGCGCCACCAAGTCCCCAGGACGCTTAATTGACGCTTGCAAAACGCTTGCAAACTGCTTGAGACATTGATCGCCCATGGGATGCCCGTAGGTATCGTTATAGATTTTGAACTCGTCTAAATCCGTCAGCAGCATTGATAGTGGCAGATGCGATCGCTCACAGCGCCGCCACTCCAGTTCCAGAAATTCATTGAAATACAATCGATTGGCAACCTGCGTCAGGCCATCCATATAAGCCTGTTTGCGAAGCTGCTGCTCAAGCTGCTTAATTTCGCTAATTTCCATCAAAATAAGACCGACTTGATTCGGCCTTTGACGAGAATTTAAAATCGGAAAGTAAGTAGCGAGCCAAGTTTTGATTTGATCGTTTGGATCCTGAATCCTATTGTTTTCCTCTCGGTTCAAAACGGGTTTTCCAGTATTCAAAACCTGGCGGTAGATAGGCTCGATTTCCGCAGCCAGATCAGGGCGAATCTCGTGGATTGACTGGCCGATGTGGGACTCGGCAGGCAGATTGTGCATGTCCGCCATCAGCGTGTTGACGCGGACATAGCGCAAATCGCGATCGACAATGCCCAAGCCCACAGGTGCCACAGAAAAGAAACCATCTAAAATCGCCTGACTTTCTCGCAGCTGAGCCGTGCGATCGCTCACCTGCTGCTCTAGACTCAGTAGGGTTTTTTCTAAGCTCAGTTCAACCGCTTTCTGCGTATTTAAAGCGCCGCCCAAGACCAAGGTAGAAACCGAACAAGCTGTAATAAAAGACTGCAAAATCACCAAAGAGTGAGTTGTCGAATTGCCGGCAAAGGTGCCCAAACTATTGGCGGTGCTGACGATGGCGATGAGGGCAATCAGGCTCACCAGGGCGCTGGTCGCAAAGTTTCCTAGGCGCAGCCCAGACCAAATCAGCACCAGCAGCAGCACATACTCAACGGGATATCCTTGGCCAAAAATGAGCCAGCAAAGCCCCAGCGTTGTCCCCAAAATGCCCATGATTTCTCGGCGAAACTGGGGACGCAGCAATGCAGCTGCCTGAGGCCCAAAGAGGAGAGTGGGCGTCAAGATCAAGATGGCGGCTACGCCAGCCGACCACCACGTCAGCCAGGAAATGCCGTAGGTTTGCCAGGGGACAATACCGACCAGGGAAGAGACCGTGACGCCGATGAAGGCGGGCAGCGTCGGCGCGACAGTGGCCGCCACCACAAAAGCAATGACGCCTTTCGTTCGCTCTAGGGAGGGCGGGGCGTGGGTGAGCCGACGGATCAGGTCGACGCCGATGACCGGTTGCAGGCTGTTGGCGATGGTGCAGGCAATGATCGCAACGATGTCGCTGGACACTGGCCAGGCCAGGTTCATGGTCAGGTTGTTCCACACCATGAAGACGATCGAGCCCAGGGCGATACTGGGCAGGGCGCGCAGACCGAACCAGATGACAAAGGCGAAGGTGAAGCCAGAGGGGAACCAAACGGCTGTTATCTTGCCGGGTAGCATCGCAAACTGAAGACTCATTTTTGCCGTGATGGCATAGATGCAGGCAATTGTCAGCGTTTGCAGCAATATCAACGCTTGAGGTTTGGTTAAATGAGTTTTTTGTAGCAGATGGTCCAGCGTGCCCTTGAGTTTGGAAATCTGGGTTTGTTTCCTTGAAACCATAGTTCCCCTGTCACTGGCAAGTGAGTTTGCGCAGTGTGTAAATGGGCTGAGCCTTTGCTCAAGAGCTCAGGTTTATCTATGGTAAAGGTTCCCTATCCCCGGAAGTTGTCACGCTTTAAACGGGCGATCGCGGGCAAGGGATGCCAAGTTCTGATGGGAAGGCACAGCCCACAAGAAAGGGCGATCGCCTGTGTCTCTATTTTTTTAATCCAACAACGCAATAATCTCTTCAACCGTTAAGCGAGAGGGTGTATTCCACGGTGAACCACCCACGGTCCGTCGTCCACCCCAGGTGCCAGAGTCAGGATCTTTCGCTTGATCCGCTTGACTCAGGCGATCGAAAGCACCTTGGGTATAGTCCAATTCATGCACTTGCGGATGGAGGGGAATGCTGCCCAGGGTGTACTGAGTTCCGCCGGTCCGATGATCGCGAATGGTCAGCGCTTCTGGGCGCAGGGGAGCTTGGAAAGAGTCGTGCGCTTTGGGCAGAGCCTGGTAGAAGGAGCGCGGATCGATCCCGTGACTGGTGCTGGTTTGATCGCAGACCGCAATATCACCGCGATCGGTCTGCACAAACCAAATTCGACCTTCGTCAATCAGCATTTGGGCATCCGCTTCAATCTGCTGCCAGTAATTATCCGCTTCTCCACTCTCTCCAGGATACGGAGACTCACCCTTAGCAGCAGCAATCAGCCAATCAGTGCCTCGACGAAAGGCCTCCGACGAATAGGCTTCCCACTGTTCATCCGCCCACGCTTTGCGCTCGTGAGGAAGCCCTAGATCAGCCGCAATTCCTTCGCTTGCAGTTTTCAGAGCGACCACAGCCTTGGCCCCAAACGCTGCATACTGCTGCAACTCGTCGGGAACTACTAGATGATCGCAGTCCCACGCGATCGCCCGCAGTTTCGCGATCGTCTCAGGGGTCAGCACTTCCCGAGGCAACTGCACCCAAGCCGCCGCACAGCAAGCATCCGCATCCACCATCGTCGTCACAAAGCAAGGTGGCTGCCCAGTAGCCCGTTCTGCCAGCAGGGTTTGCTGCTCCGGCATGGGGATCTCATCTATCTGCACATCAGCTCCCCCAGAACGATGATGATCCCAGTGCAGGTCTCCCGGTCTCGCTGACCAGCCAGGCACAGTGCCATCCACCATGATGATTTGATGATCACCAGGCAGACGATCGGCCTTGGTCGTCACGAGATAGCGCATAAAGCAATAATCGAGTGATGCCGCATTCGGCTTTAGCGTCTCACAGAGAATCGCTCTTGCTGTTTTTAAGCATCAACCTCAATGTTTTCATAAAGGCTAATGATTTCAAGTTGAGCTTCAAACGCACTCAGGGATAACGTAACATTTGGATCACCATATTCTGATAGGAGCCATTGATTAGCAGATGTTTTGACGTAGTGTTCTACGTGAATACTGTACTGATCAATGAGGAGATACTCGCGGAAGCTTTCAATGGTGCGGTAAGCAGAAAACTTTTCGCCGTGGTCGTAATCTTGGGTTGATTTGGATAGCACTTCAGCAATGAAACAGGGATTGATCACAGTGTCAGTACGCCCCGTTTGAAGCTGTAAGGGTTTTTCGACAACCATCAAATCAGGATAGGTGTAAAGCTTGCGATCGGGAATCCACAGGCGTTGATCGGCTCCAAAAATACGGTAGGGTTTGCCTCGCAAAGCAGACTTGAGCAGGGTTGCAAGATTAATGGCTAGTTCATTATGGTCAGGTGTGCCTCCCGTCATGAGTCGAATTTCTCCATTCACATATTCATGGCGTTCCTCCGAAGCCATTTCAAATTCCAGATATTCTTCACAGGTATAGATGCGTTGCTCAAGTGCCTGTGTCATTACGTGCTCAACCTCCCTTATGCTCAACGGTATCTGGCATTTGGTGGATGATTTCCATGGTACGAACGCTGACGGTACAAACCCAATCAAGCAGGTCAATCACCTTTTGTGTTCCCACTTAATCTCAATTCTGACTCATCGACAAGGTTCCGGATCTGAAGCTGGGAAAGACATTTGAGCAAGGATCTGCATTCAGGCAGGCGATCGCATCTCACCAAGTAGAAATATGATCAGGCTTCAACGGGCAAGCATCATCGAGCAGAAGATAAGTCGTCTGAGAAGACCAACCACGTTCAGTTAGCCATTGGCTTCGGGGAAAGCAGAGTGGATCAGATCGGCGATCTGATCGAAGCGAAAATCATTGACCCAGGTTGAGAGGGCTTTTTCTAGGGTTTCTAGGGAGTCAGGCATCTCCTCGATCAGCTTGAGGATCAGCAGATCACTCCCCTGACGAGCGGCGTAATAGATTTGCTGACACCAGGTTTCGGGCATCGTGCGGAGCTGAGAGATCAGCAGGGCCGTATCCGCGATCGCCTCTTCTTCGGGTGACTGGACATCATCTTCATAGACATACTGGAGATTCAGGCTGGCCCGCAGCTTATCAAAGAGCTCCTCCTCCGAAAAAGGCTTGCGAATAAAGTCATTGCAGCCGCTGTCTCGGGCCTGCTGATGCTCCTCCTCAAAGGCATTTGCCGTCAGGGCCACAATGGGCACTCGATCGCCGCCGGGACTCGCCTTGATCCGGGCCGTCGCTTCGTAGCCATTCATCACCGGCATGCGCATATCCATCAAGATCAGGTGGGGATGCCACGCCTGCCAGGCCGCGATCGCCTCTTGACCATTTTCTGCCTCGTGGACCTCGAAGCCCACCGCCGTCAGCATCCGCGTCAGCAGCAGACGACTTTTTGGGTGATCCTCGACCACCAAAATGCGAGTCGGCGGCTGATCGGGGGCCAGAGCCAGCACGCGCCGCTGGGGCGATCGCAGCGGCACCACCAAAGACTCATCCGCCAACAGCACCGGTATGACAAAAGAGAACAAAGCCCCCTGGCCGATCTCACTTTCGAGAGAGATCTTGCCGCCCATCAGCTGCACAAACCGCTGGCTAATCGGCAGCCCCAGCCCCGTCCCTTCTCCCGACTTGATGCCCAGAGCCGTTTGATTGAACACGTCAAAGAGATGCTCTTGCTCGTGGAGCGCAATTCCGGGTCCCGTATCCTGGACCTCAAAGCACAGCAGCAGCCCCGTCCCCAGCACCTCTCCCGCCTGGGCAGGAGCATTTTCGGTCCGCAGGCGCAGGACGACCTTGCCGCGCTCGGTGAACTTGATGGCATTGCCCAAGAGATTGGTCAGGACCTGGCGCAGCTTGGTCTCATCGGCTTTGATATATTGCGGCACTCGGGGCGATCGCTCGATGCGCAGCTCCAGTCCCTTCGCCTGGGCCTTGACGCTCAGCAGCGCCTCCAGCGTCTCGATCAGGTGATAAAGATCGAAATTATCCTCATTGAGAAACACTCGTCCCGCCTCGATCTTAGACATCTCCAAAATGTCATTGATCAAGTCGAGGAGACTCGCGCCGCTGCGGCTAATCACCTCGACATATTCCCGGTGAGCCGCCGAGAGAGAGCGATCGCGGTGGAGCAGCTGCGTAAAGCCCAAAATCGCGTTGAGGGGCGTCCGCAGCTCGTGGCTCATATTGGCCAAAAACTCGCTTTTCGCCCGGTTGGCGCTATCGGCTGCCTCCTTGGCTAGCTGCACCTCGATGGACTGCTGCTGGGTTTTGGCAAACAGCTCCGCCTGCTGAATCGCTACGCCCAGTTGATTACCAATTTGGGTGGTTAGAGTGATTTCGGTCTCCTGCCAGCGGCGATCGCCCCGAAACTCCGCCGCGATCAGCAGTCCCCAGCGCTGGCCGCGCGCGAGAATCGGCACGATCAGGCAGCAGCTAGTTGGGAAAGCAGTCGCCAGGGAGAGCGTGGCGATCGCCGGCGTGCCAGGGCTCTCCAGCAAAAATCGGCTCAAAGCCGAGAAATCCAGACTTGCCGCGATCGCCCCCCGCGAAAAAGGCGGCCAGGGGCTCTCGGGCGCGATCGCCTCCGCCTCGATCTGGCCGCTGCCCTCCGGCCCGCAGCGCCCCACCAGCACGCGATCGCACTGTAGCGCGCTGCGCAGCTCCTCCGTCATCGAGCGAAAAATCACCGCCGGCTCCAGGCTCTGGCTCATCCGCTGGACAATGCGGGCCACCGTTCGCTCCTTCTCGATCAGCTGGCACAGCGTCACCTCAGCGAGCTTGCGATCGGTGATATTCGTGTGAGACCCCACCATGCGGTAGGGGACGCCCTGGTCATTCCACAGCGCCGCCCCCCGCGCCAAAATCCAGCGGTAGGAGCCATCGCAGTGCGCCGCCCGAAACTCCACCTCATAGATCGGAATCTGGCGCGCAAAATAGGCCTCGATCTGCGCCAAAATCACCGCCCGATCCTCCGGATGCAGCAGCTGCATAAAAGACTCAAAGGACGGATTGAGATCCACCGTGTCGTAGCCCAGCATTTGCTGCCAGCGCGGCGAATAGTAAACCTCCCCCGTGGACAGATTCCAGTCCCAAATGCCGTCATTCACCCCCTCCAGCGCCAGGGCAAAGCGCTCCTCGCTGCGGCGCAGCGCCACCTGAGCCTGCTTTTCGGCGGTGATATCGCTGAGGGTACACACCAGCCGCTCCAGGGCGCCCCCCGCATCTCGGTGGGGGTCGGTGTGCACCAGCAGCCAGCGGCGATCACCCCCTTGGATCGGCGCTAGGCCCATCACCACATCCCGCACTGGCTCCCCCGTCGCGATCGCCCGCGCCATCGGCCACTCCTCCGGCAAAAAGGGCGTTTCGTCTTCGTGGAGCAGCTGCCACACCGGGCTCACCAGCGCCTGAAAGGACTTCCCCCCCTGACCGGTCAAATCCAGCTCGAGCAGCCGCTCGACAGCCTGGTTGGCCACCACGATCTCCCCAGCCACATTGAGAACCAGCACCCCCACCTGCATTTCTCGAATCAGCTGCCGAAAGCGGTTTTCGCTTTCGACCAGGGTCTGCTCCCGCCGCCGCTGGGCCGCCAGGCGCTGCTCAAACAGCGACGTCACCAAGGTCAAGGCCAGCAAAAACAGGCTCGCCGCCCCCACCCCGACCGCCAACAGCGACGGGGCCAGAGCCGGACTAGACGAGGGCAGCGGCCCCGGCTGCGCAAGAAAGCAGGTCGCCAGCATACCGGTATAGTGCATACCGCTGATGGCAACCCCCATCACCAAGGCGCTGCCGAGCTTGTACCAAATGAGGCGCTGCTCAGTTTGCTGTCGCAGCTGAAACGCCAGGCCCAGGGCAGCCCCCGACGCACCAATGGCGATCGCCACCGACAGCCCCACCAGGCCCGCATTGTAGGTCAGGCGCACCGACGGCCCCATCGCCGCCATTCCCAGATAGTGCATCGCCGCGATCGCCAGCCCCATGGAGAGACTGCCGCCCGCCAGCACCAGCCAGTCCATACGGGGGCGAGCCAGCAGCACCAGCCCAAACCCCGACGCCAGCACCGCCACCCCCAGCGAGCCCAGAGTCAGCGTGACATCATACTGGACCGCCACCGGCAACTGAAACGCCAGCATGGCCACAAAGTGCATGGACCAGATGCCGCTCCCCATGGCGATCGCACCCCCCACCAGCCACAAAGCCCGCAGCCACGATCGCGCCGACCTCACCCGACCGCCCAAATCCAGCGCACTATAGGACGCGATCACCGCGATCGCCAGTGACAACAGCACAAGCTCAAGGTGATAAGTACCAACCATAGGATGGGTGATGGGCATGTATGAGCAACCGTGAACGCAAGGTAAGGATCCATTCCAGCGGGAGCCTAGGCACCCAAACCCGTGCCAGAAGACACAGCAGAGGAATATCTCTAGACTGCCCAGCCCTCTAGTCTTTTTAGCTTTTTTTGGCCAGAAGGGCTCCCCCGAGCCCAGACGCCCGCAGCCCCGCAGGCGCGAGCCTCCAGTTCTCAGGAGCCTTACATTCCCTCTGTCCCAGCAAAAGCGATCGCCAGAGGAGCACCTCCAGCGATCGCCAAAAGCAGTTTTTTTGACCCGAAGCGGGCTCCCTGAGTCCCTAGCCTTGATAGCAGGCCAAACGCTGAATCAGGCGCTCTTGATCCAGGGGCGATCGCAAGGACTGCGCCGCTTGGCGAGCCGCCTCATGGCGGCCCATTTCTGCATAGCGGAGGGCGATCGCTTCGAGCAAACTCCCTCGGTCAAACTCATCATTGACCGGAATCGACGGATCGATCTGGGCCGCCGCCGCAAAGCTATTTTCGTCTGGGCCGGTCAGATTTTGGGCGATCGCCAGGGCCTGGGCCAAAATTTCCGCCGCTGGCTCAGGCTGCCCGGTTCCCCGGTAATGGTCTGCGACCTTGAGCCAAAAAGCAACTTTTTGATGGGGGTTATAGAGTTTCTCAGCGGCTTTTGACACCGCTGACAGCTCTCCCGCATCCAGCATTTGCTGCAAGATCATCTGCAAGGGGCGATCGCGCTCCTCAGAGTCCCCCAGCGCCTCTACTAGCCGGAAGGCCAGCGGATATTCTTGGGCCTTGAGAGACTGGCTCAGCAGCTGCTCCACGCTATAGGAAGTCGAGCCCTGGGGATTGAGCGCCTTCGCCACCGCCAAAGCGCGGGCCTGGGCGTCGGCAGCCTGCGATGACTGCTGCATCTGCGCAAACGTCACTGCGATCGCGCCCATGGCCTCCAGTTTCGCTGGCGAATTTTCCAGCGTTTCCAGCGCCTTCAGCGCCTGGGTGAGCTGGTCAGCGGCTCGATCGACTTGGCCCTCTTCTCGGTAGGCCTGGGCGATCGCAACTCGCCCAAGAGACTGACTGGGATAGTTGCTGTTGTCTTTGATCTGAGTGAGCAGCTGAATCGCCTGGTCATACTGCCCCGCCTGGGCATAGCCCGCAGCCAGGGACCTGAGGCTGATATAGCGCGTCTGGTTCTCCCAGCCCGGCGGAATCACCTCAGCCGCTTGCTGGGCGATCGCAAACTTTCCAGCTGCACTGGCTTCTTCAACCAGCTTGAGAAGGAGATCGTGCCGCAGGTTTTCATCTAGAGATTGGCTCAGCGCCAGCGCCAGCTCATACTGCTGATTGGCTACATACTGGCTAGAGATCTCTCGCAGCAAACTATCCCCATTATCAAAAGGAGAGATCGTCCGGGCGATCGCCGCCAAATCTGCCATGAGTGTTGTCGCGGGTTCGGGCCGATTAGCGCGATGGCTGATCGACGCGAGCTCTGCCAGCGTGCGGATTTTGACTTCTGCTGAAGAGATCTTGCCCACTCTCTCTCGGGCACTCTCCCACTGTCCGCTCTCGGCATAGGCCAAAGCGACTTCAGCCATGGCATCCGATCGCGATCCCTCCGGCAGCGTAGATAAAATATCCTGCGCCTGGGTCAACATCGTCTCCGCCGCAGCGGGGGAGCCAGCCTGGGCCAGGTGGCGCGCGATCGCCGCCAGCGTCTTTGCTTTCACCACCGGCACCTGAATGCGCTCAGCGGCTCGCTGAGCGGGCTGCTCTGCCCCGGCCTTTCCGTAGCCGATGGCGATCGCCCGATAGATATCCGCCAGATACCCTTGATCCTGGGTCTTCATGGCCTCTGTCTGCCGCACCGCTCGATCCAGCACCGCGATCGCCGCCGATTTCTCTCCCGCAGCCGCGTATCCCTCAGCCAGTGGAGCCGCGATCAGCCCGAAACCATCTCCCTGCAACCGCCCGAGCAGCTGCTCTGCCTCATCCAGCAGCGATCGCGCCTGCTCGGTCTGCCCCAGGGTCGTATAGTAGCGCGCCAGGCGGATCAAAATAGCCCGCTTGGTATTGATCACCCCATACTCACCCTCCAGCGCCTGGGTGGCCGCCGCTATCTTTGGTAACAGCGCCAAAGAAATTTCTTTCTGCTGGCTTTTAGACGCATGGAGAATCATTTGCTCCATCGTGCTGGGCTGGCCCCCTGATTCACCCGCGATGTTCGCCACCATCTCTGTTTTCGCGAAGGGATCGCCGATCGCTGGCACCATCAGCAGCGCCTGCTCGAGCGATCGCGCCGCCAGATCAAACTGGCCCGCCGCAGCATATCCCTGACTGCGATACACCAAATCCCGCGCCAGTAGTTCCAGGGTCTGGCCCGCTTCAGCATCACATTTTGCGGTCGAAGAACTCGCCGGAGGAGAGGACTCCGCCACTGCCCCAGGGATGGAGCGCATTGAAGCGGTACAGAGCAACATCAATCCCAGGCAACCGACCACCCGCCAACCCTGGTTCAAATGCATAGTGCTTGAGTCTTAGTAGCGTTAAACAGTGTTCTCTACACGCTCCTAGGACCGTCTTCCGCGAACATTCGTTCCGCAACCGCCGGGAAGTCACGCACGAGAGCAGTCTCTACTACTTGCGCAAACTCTCCCAATATATAGATGCCTGATCTAGATGCCTCATCTCTTTCGAACAGACACTGAAAGGAGAAGCAGTTTAAAAGTTTCTAAAAATTTCTAATCAGGGCGATAGCCTTCAATGCCTCGGGCAAGCAGAGAGTGCAGAACGATCGCTTTTTGGTTATGATCTGGCTCGGCGCTGCTAATTCTCAGGCTCCATAGATCTGCCAGGCGATCGCCCCTAGCAGCACCCCCAAACCGAGCGATCGCCGAAAATAGTTCACCCCATCAAAGAGCTCTTGCCATGCCCAGGTAAACAAAGCCCCAAAGGCCACCGCCGCCAAGCCTTGGTGCAGCTTGCCACTCGCGGTGCCATAGGACAGCAGCGAAGCAGCCAGCCAAACAAGAATGGGTAAATTAGGCACTTGGGCAATCACAATATTGCCCGCGTCATCTCGAAAAACGCGATCGAAAAAGCTTTTTTGCTGGCGGCCAGAGTCAATCATTATCACATTTAATCCAAAAGAAAAAAGGTAAATTCCTACGGGGATTGTATTTACAACCTCTATCCTTAGGATTGCCTGACACCCTCTTTCTTCAATCACCCAAAAGTTATAAACACCATTTTATTTTTATCCAAAAAATTAAGTATTTTTGACTTCCTTTGCTAAAACAGAAGATGTTCCCTAAAAATAAAAAAGTCCTACCTACAGCCGCAGTGGCAGGCCATGGAAGCTAACTGGAAATCCTCTCAGTTTCCTTTGATGCAGTGGGTTATCTTCGGAGCGAATAATCAAGAAACAATAACGGCAATATAATGACCCTCAGGCCTATCGCACTCAAAGACAGTTAGGAAAACAGACATTCAATTACACGCTTTGGGGTTTTGTTTGACCACAACATCACCGCTGTGAACTCTGACCTTCCTATATATCTGCTGCGTTAGCACTTCATTTCCAACACCACAGCATTTGTGGTTACCACTGCACCAGCCCTGAAATTTTCAAGGAGAATTCGTGTCTGTTCAATTATCCAGCTCTGCCTCAACCGGTGAGCAATCTCTCGTCTTAAGCTGGAGCAATGTCGCTTTTTTCAGCGCCTTCCACATCCTGGCACTCCTAGCACCCTGGTTTTTTTCCTGGTCCGCTTTAGGAGTCATGCTTTTTTTACACTGGTTGTTCGGCAGTATTGGCATCTGTCTGGGGTATCACCGCCTCCTGAGTCATCGCAGCCTTCGAGTTCCCAAGCCGCTAGAGTATACTTTCGGCCTTTTGGGGGCGCTGGCACTTCAGGGCGGACCCATTTTTTGGGTGGCAGGCCATCGCCTACACCACGCCTTCACCGAAGACGTCCACAAAGATCCCTACTCGGCGCGGCGCGGCTTCTGGTGGAGTCACATTCTTTGGATTCTGTATCCCCGGCCAGAGTTCTTTGACGTCAACACCTATCGCAAGAATGCCCCTGATCTGGCACGCGATCCTTTCTATACCTGGCTCGATCGCTATTTTCTACTTTTGCAAATTCCCCTGGCAGGACTTCTCTATCTTTTGGGAGGCTGGCCTTTTATAGTCTATGGGGTATTTGTCCGAGTCGTCCTGCTTTGGCACACCACCTGGCTGATCAACTCAGTCACGCACCTATTTGGCGATCGCACCTTTGAGACAGAAGATGGCTCGCGAAACCTCTGGTGGGCAGCGCTCCTGACTTTCGGAGAAGGCTGGCACAACAACCATCATGCCTATCCCCGAGTCGCAAAAGCAGGCTGGAAGTGGTGGCAAATTGATATCACTTGGTGGGTAATTCAGGTCCTCATAACGCTGGGACTTGCCAAGAAAGTCATCATGCCGCCCCTAGAGGCAGACACCACCCGATAAATTAATTTGCCGATCTATCCGTCTATCAGGGGATAGATCGGCAAATTAAATCTTATACTAGCGCTTAAATTTTAGGCTTTTCGGTCAATCGATTAGGATGCTGAGGCCAACCATTTTCCTCAAGCTTGCTTTGAGTCTAGTCACTGCGGGAATGGTCATTCTCACAGGAGAAGGGGCGATCGCATCTCTAGCGAGTTCAGCATCACTTCAATCCTTATCGACAACAGATTATCTCTCCAAAGCCCAAGATCTCAACCAAGCAGGAGCACACCAGTTATCCATTGGCAATGCCCAAGCAGCCCTCGAGCTCTGGAAAGAGGCTGAAGCCGCCTATACTCGAGCAGGTGACACAACCGGCCAGTTCGGGAGCCGGCTCAATCAAGTTCAGGCGCTAAAAGCACTGGGGCAGTATCGACGTGCTAGAACTTTACTCGAGCAAATCAATGCCCATTTAAATACTCTTCCCGCCTCTGCTTTGAAAGCAAGCAGCTTGAGGAGTTTAGGCATTGTGCTACTGCGAATCGGGGATCTCTCAGAAAGCAAGCGAGTTCTAGAATTTAGTTTAGAGATCTCTCAGCAGCTCAAGGAAGATCCCGGTAGCACTCTCCTTGCCCTAGGAAATCTCAGCCGAGCTCAAGCAGAACAAGATCAATCTAAGACTAGACAGACTCATTATTTTCGAGCGATCGCCCTTTACCAAGAAGCAGCAGAGACCATCAATCCAGAGACTCGACTACAAGCCCGCCTAAACCTTTTGAGTCTCCTCGCCGACAGCAAGCAAGCAGCGCACGCCTCCCTTCTGCTTCCCGAAATTCAGTCCCTGTTAGAGACCCTTCCCCTCGGCCGTTCCCGCCTCTATGCACAGGTCAACTTCGCCGAAAGTCTAATCAAA
The DNA here is from genome assembly GCF_000317045.1 of Geitlerinema sp. PCC 7407. NCBI lineage: Bacteria > Bacillati > Cyanobacteriota > Cyanophyceae > Geitlerinematales > Geitlerinemataceae > Geitlerinema > Geitlerinema sp. PCC 7407. The sequence continues at coordinate 2,045,044 of NC_019703.1, read as the reverse complement.
TTGGCAGCCCACTCGTCTCAAAGCGCCACAGCGCCTGCTGCGATCGCTCAACTTCTGGCTGATACAGTTCACCAAGCCAAAAGCCTGGGGGATGTGCGATCGCAGGCCTATGCTTTGGGGCAGCTAGGATATCTCTATGAAACCTCAAAGCAGTGGAAAGACGCAGAACAGGTCACTCGTCAGGCTATCCAAATTGCTCAGTCAATTCAGGCCGAGGATATTGCGGTTTCCTGGCAGTGGCAGTTAGGCCGGATTCTTCACCAGCAAGGGCGAACTCCAGAGGCCATTGAGGCTTATAGTCAGGCCGTTGACACGCTTGGAGTCTTGCGAGGAGACTTGGTCGCGATTAATCCAGATGCCCAGTTTTCATTTCGAGAGCAGGTTGAGCCAATCTATCGACAGCTTGTGCAGCTGCTGCTGGAGGAGCCAACAGAAAGCCATCTACAGCAGGCACGCGCAGTTATCGAAGCCCTGCAAATTGCCGAGCTCAACAACTTTTTCCGGGAAGCTTGTCTGGATACCCTTCCCCAATCTATCGAGCAAGTCGATCCCAAGGCCGCAGTTATCTACTCTATTCTTCTACCCGATCGCCTAGCAGTGATCCTTTCTCTACCAGAGCAGCCTCTACGCTATCACTTCACTCGCTTTCCCGCCTCTTCTCAAGAGACCAGTCTCTCTCAAAATCAAGGCAATAATAGGATCATCGATCAGACTTTTGATGATCTTTTCGCCAGTTTGAGTCCCTTCATTTCCAGCGCAAATCCACTTCAGCCTCACCAAAAAATCTACGACTGGCTAATTCGACCTTTTGAGCAAGACTTGGCTAACAGTGAGACTCAGACACTAGTATTTGTCCTAGATGGCATCTTACAGGGACTGCCTTTAGCTGCCCTGCACGATGGACAGCAGTACTTGATCGAGAAATATAGTCTTGCCCTAACGCCGGGACTACAAATTTTGCCCTCAAGATCACTCACTCCGGATCAATTTCGGACCCTAGCGGGTGGGATCTCTGAGGAGCGACCAGGCTTCTCAGCACTGCCGGGCGTAGCGGAAGAAATCGAGCAGATATCGACTCTTGTACCTGCCAATGTCCTGCTAAATCAGGCATTCACAACCAGAGCCTTGAATGAGAAGTTAGCATCTGCTGCTTTCCCCATTGTGCACCTTGCAACTCATGGTCAGTTCTCTTCCCAGGTGGACAATACGTTTTTATTAACTTGGGATGGCCGTATTCAGGTGAGAGATCTAGACCGGCTATTAGAAATGGGCGATCGCCAAAATCAACCCATCGAACTGCTGATCTTGAGCGCTTGCCAAACCGCAAAGGGAGATAAACGGGCAGTACTGGGTATGGCAGGTGTAGCCCTGCGATCGGGTGCACGCAGCACGATCGCAACACTCTGGTCTGTGCAGGACGACTCTACATCTGAGCTAATGACGCAGTTTTATATACAGCTGCAAAAACCGGGCATCACTCGCGCAGAGGCACTTCGCCAAGCCCAGCTGTCACTCTTGCGATCGAGCAATTATCAACACCCCTATCACTGGGCGCCATTTGTCCTGATCGGAAACTGGCGTTAGAAAATTAGCGAAGAGGTTCGTCGGCGATCGCCTCTAAACCAACGGTTGGCTGAGCTAAGAAATCTACCCAAATTTTCGCTAAAGCTGGATCTGTAGGGCGCGATCGCCGCTCCTCGGCCAAAGCCGTCAAAGCATCATACCAAATTCCGAATTGTGCATATTCAGCAGCCTTTTCTAAGGCCGAGAGAGAGCCGCTAAGAGGCTCTGTTGGCTCAGCACGCCGAATCCAAGCCGTCACAAAAGGATCATTGGGATTGGGGCGATCGCCGCAGATCATGACTACCGCCCACTGATACACCTTGTCCACTTCCAAAGGCGGCGCATCTTCCTCCATCGAGATCCCTACAATTCCTGCCTCACCCGTAATCTCCACAAAACGCTGTGAATGCGGCTGCCCGCTCTCCTCTCTCACACTCAAAACAATTTGCCGCGCTGACGTCTCTGGCACATAAACCCAAACAGTAGGACGCTCTGCCCAGGTTAAATTAGATTGGTTAGGAGGAACTAAAGCAGTAAGCGCCAAGGGTTGAGTAGATGCACTACTATGGCTAGCCAGTGCATCTTGAGAGCAGAGGCGATCGCTACGCGATCCAGCACCCCGTGTAGGTGGGGGTTCCTCATCAGTTGGAGGCTTAAAGAGAATCTGTTTAATGGGTTTTTGTGCTTTGCTAAGATTGCGGTCTAAAGTCAGTACAGCCTCTTGGAGAAAAGATTGGCCTAGCGCAGGCACTGATCCAATCACTAGCAGAAAACTAAAAGCTATAAGTACAAATACTCGCTGAAGTTGCATACTTCTTAGCTTCTTTGCCATACATCATCCACAATCATACAGCGATATAGGCTGCCCCCATTACCACACTTAACACACCAGCATTAAAGCAATTGTTGAAACCAGACTAACAATAGAGAACAATCGGTGAGATTAGAGAAAGTGATTTGATCAGTTTTGAATTAAAGTCACTTTTGTCCAGGCTGTTTCATATCTAGGATCGATTTAACTCGACTAGATTTCTCTATTTTTAGCCATATACAAGGCTCTTTTAATGTTTCTTTTAATACACTTATATTAATAATATAAATTGAAAAATATTATTTTCCTCTTCTTTTGAAATCAAGGCATATAGATTGGTCATAGATATTGCTGCTTTGACAGAATCCTTATGTAAATTTGGGAGTTGCGTCTGAATCAAACTAGAAAAATTTTCTTTCCTAAGATTTTCGATTTTGCTAATTTTTTCTGAAATTAAATAACTTTTAATTGCCATAACGGGATTAAGTACAGTCGCCAAAACCGATGTAATTATTAGTAGTATATCTGCGATTTTTTAATTCTATCTTTTCGAAATTGATTCATACATTTCTTCTCCTTACACAATCATTTTCGGCAGAGAAACTTGAGAGTGCAGTCAGATAATTCGCTTTAACTTTATAAGAGCTGACGAATCAAGACTGCACTCTCACACTTAAGAGGCGATAAACTAGATGTTAAAAAATTGAGGATTCAGTTTTTAATTATGTGTAGCCATGCGCCTTTTTCAGAAGACATCAATTGCCCCTGAGCATAAATTTGTGCTGCGTGCTCATAGCTACTTGAAGCAACACAGTAGGCATAAACACCATAACTTGAATAGCGAACATTATCACCCGACCTACCGGGAATATACCGAGCATCAGGGAAATTAAATTCCTCCCATGGATCATCTACAATAAATCGGTATGAAAGTGTTCTAGAGTCAGGCTCATGTCCAATCAGGCAAATCACGTGACCACTTTGCGTAAACCAGCCGTGAGTAATGACTACACATCCATCATCAATTGCTTCTTTCGCATCAATTAGAGAGCCAGATTCTAGAAATTTATAACTTTTAACTCGGGATTTCAGGTAGTCACCCATCACATGAGGATCACCAGGCGTACCAATTGAATTTAACGCAGAACGAATTTCCGCAACGTTTGTTGTTCCCAGAACTTTAGCAATGCAGGCGCTTTGACAGGTATGGGCATCTGGTTGGGGAACGTAATCAAGAATCTTAGACATGACATTTTCCTCGACAGTAGTGAGAATTAAGATTTCAAAAGATTAGGTTAGGCGAGGTAATTACTTAAGTTACCCACTTTTTTTCACGCTGTATTGTCGACAATTGAGCACAGGCTTCTGAATTAGAAGATTTTCTGGCAGTATCTATGGATGCCTTCAGCGATCGCCTTTGCAGCTTTTTTTAGTAGATTCTCTGCAAGCTGCATTTAGGATTACATCAATCTCAGTTGTGTCAGGCCCACTAGCTCCTCGCTCAAATCCCTAAACACCGAAGCGATCCTTGAAAGGAGCATGACCACGCTCTAGACAAACTTTCACATTCATCGATAATGTCTCTCAAGAAATACTAGTCACGTTTCACATTTTCGACTGAAGAATAAGACAGCCTAAGTGTCTTTTCAAAATGCAAGAGCATAAACAACGCCACGATAAGTTAACTGATATCTCTGCTTTGCCGTCAGAAGTTTCTGAAAAGCTAATGCCTCTAAATCCAAAGCATTAGGGGCACAAGAATTAGAGAAATGAGAACTTAGCTGATAACAGCTACCACGATAGGTCAGACTAGTCCATAAATTACTTCTCACAAAGCATTCTGCGTTTTGAGCAGGAACAGGGATTGAGTAATCAGTGCCGCGATAACATAGTTTCATCAGAAAGTCTCCTGATTTTCAGCAATACCATTTATCTTTGACTTTTCTATCGATTTTCAATGCTCTGTAATCTCAATCAGATTTCTCTATCGCGATCGCCGTTATACGGTTAGCAATCCTCACTCACAAAATCTTTTATTGCTATTTCAACGACTCTAAAGATCTTAAAGAGCAAGATTAATAGTGGACATTTTGTTGGCAAAACCTTTAATTCAATGTTGTTATTTTGTCAGCCTCTTAGAGTTCTTTAAATCCACAAAACTCATAATAAGCTCATGCAGTTTCTCATAATTTATTTTTTAACTTCCTATTGGTGTAATTCTATACTTCAAATACTGAATTCAGCTTCAAGAACTCTTTGTTTATTAGCGCAGGCTAGATGTAATGCCAGAAACCAGTATTGAGAGATTGAGAAATTTTGATTAAATAGAGAATATACAGAGTCCAATGCAAAGACTGATTTTTTCTGAACTTTCTAGCAGATATCCTATGATTCAGCGATCGCCATTACGCATTTTCTTGTTATGGAGAGCGACTGCAATTCTTGCAGGAATGAGCTTTTTACTGGTTCATCCCTGTACAGCCCAAGTATTGCCAGACAGTAGTCTAGGTGCGGAAAGATCGGTCATCACCCCAGAGTTTGATCCCTCAAGTGGGCAAGTCGATATCATCACAGGGGGTGCTCAGCGCGGTACTAATCTCTTCCACAGCTTTCAAGAATTTAATATTGGCGGACTTCAGCGAGTCTACTTTGCTAGCCCTGGGGGAGTAGAAAACATCCTGTCGCGGGTTACTGGCCCTACTTCATCTACTATTTTGGGTACTTTGGGAGTGCTGGGTGATGCAAATTTATTTTTGATTAACCCCAACGGCATCGTATTTGGGCCTGATGCGTCTCTTGATCTTCGAGGTTCTTTTACCGGAAGTACAGCCCAAGGCATCAAGTTTGCAGATGGTACAGAGTTCAAAGCTGACAATGCTGCAAGCACGCCTCTACTAACCATTACGGTGCCTACAGGTCTTCAGTTTTATGGTACTGAGGGAGATATTCTTGTGCAGACTGGCCAAGTGGTTTCTCTCAACTCTTTTACAGAGACCAGTGATGTCGGAGAGGGTTTTGACAGCAACTCAATTATCAACGATCCAAGGAGTGGTGAAACATTTGACGCCATTTCTGGCAGCTTGAGTCGTGAGGGTGATGTAGATCTATATCCACTTTTTCTCCAGAAGGGAGAACCTTTTGTAGCTAGCACCGTAGCGGGTACAAATCTCAATACTGAATTATTTCTCTTTGATAGTAGAGGCTTTGGCATTGCAGCCAACAACGACAGTGTTGGCATTCAGTCAACAGTTCCTTTGTATGAACCATTCATTCCAGATCGTTCAGGTATTTATTACCTGGGAATTTCTAATTATCCTAATCAGCCAATTAGCGAACAAGGCTCTATTTTTGATTTCGGGGAAAATCCTCGGGGGCCGGGAGCATCCATGCCTCTCAGCGGATGGGACGGTACTCCCAGTCCGGCTATTCGCTCTAGTACGGGACCCTATACTATCAAACTGGGTCCTCGCCCAAATGGTCTACAAGTTAGACCGGGGAAATCTCTAGCCTTCATCGGAAGAGAGATCAGGATTGAAGGGGGAAGGCTAGAGGCACCAGGAGGAAGAATTGAGTTGGCAGGAATATCAGGTGCTGGCGTAGTAGAGATTGTGCAACAAGGCCAGAATGTATCCTTGAGTATTCCCGAGGGAATCACGAGAGGCAATGTAGACTTGGCGAATGATGCAGTCATCAGCGTCGCCGCTGATCAAGGTGGCAGTATCACCCTATATGCCCAAGAGGTTAATCTTTCAGACAGCAGCTTGATAGCGGGGATATCGCCTGGTTTAGGAGAAGAGGGCTTACAATCTGGCGGTATCAGTATCCAGGCAGCGAGAGCCGTTACCTTGGATGAAAGCAGTGTGGTTAATGATATTGCACCGGATGCGCGTGGCAATGGAGGTGGCATTCGAATCAGCACCGGATCGCTTTCGATCATGAATGGATCGGGTCTATATAGCAGAGTATTTGGGGAGGGAAATGCGGGTGATATTCAGATTTTGGCCCGCGATGATGTTCGGCTTGACTACTCTCTGAGTGTGAGCGCTGTTGCACCTTTTGGTAAAGGGCAAGGAGGGGATATTCAGATTGACGCTAACTCTCTCTTCGTCACCAATATTGGTCAACTTGTTGCGCTCACCCAAGGAGAGGGAAATGCGGGGAATGTGATTATTAATGCCCGAGACACCGTTCTCTTTGACGGCAAGGACAGCAGGCTCCCTTTGGCAAGCTCAGCATTTAGTTCGGTCGGCAGTAGTTCTATAGAGGGGCGGAATGCTCGGGGGCAGGGAGGAGACATTCGCATCAGCGCTCGGGCTGTCGTAGTGGCCAATGGCGGAAGACTGTTAGCCAATACAAACGCTTTTGGGGATGCCGGAAATATTAGTCTATACGCTCGTGATTCAATCCGATTTGAAGGTGGTAGTGAAGCGTCTAGTAATGTGAGTTCAATGGCACGAGGGAATGGAGGCACAATTAACGTTATTGCTGGAGACTCTTTATCAGTTCAGCGTGGTTCTAAATTAGAGGTTAGCAGCAGCGGGGCAGGGCTCGCTGGCTCTCTTTCAGCAGAAGCCGAAACAATTCAGTTGAGTGATGGGGGCGTCATTAGCGCCAACACAACCAGTGGTGGTGGAGATATTAATTTGCGATCGCCTCTTATCATTCTTCGGCGCAACAGCAGTATCACAACTAACGCAACGGGTACAGCAACCGGCGGTAATATTGCAGTCGATGCTGGATTCGTTGTTTCAGCTCCCAACGAAAATAACGATATTATCGCCAATGGCTTTGAAGGTTCGGGTGGACAGGTACGACTAGCAGCAGAAAAAACCTTTTGGATAGATCTGCGATCGCGAGAAGATTTGCAGCTGCTGCTGGGCACCACAGATCCCGCCAAACTCGATCCGCGTTTGCTCTCGACCAATGATGTGACGGCCTTCTCCCAAGCCAATCCCAGCATTGACACAGGTCGCGTCATGCTGCAAACTCCGGACCTTGATCCCACTCGAGGTATGACAGCCTTACCCGAAAATCTAGTAGATCCCGGCGACCTCGTTACAGCTACCTGCTCTGTCAATCAAAGAAGTTCTTTTGCCATGACAGGGCGGGGAGGGATACCAGAAGATCCTCGACAGCCTTTGGTTGGGCAGGTGCTGTGGCAAGATGGGCGCTCTGGAGACAGGAAAGAGAGGTCTTCAACACCTCCAGGGCCAATGTCGTCTTCCTCGCCCATCGTAGAGGCTCAGAGTTGGATGATCGATCGCGACGGCAAGGTTACTTTGGTCGCAGCGCAGCCTGATGATCGTCGAGAGACAGCCTTGAGAAGGCAAGGGTGTGCGGTATCGCAAACTTCACCTTAGATGCAGATCAATGATGGATTGATTCTCTCTTGTTTCGGATTGTCGGAGATATTCGATCGCAATGCGCCCCGCTTCGGGGTAGTTTTTCTGGGTCTCGACTAGTAGTGCAAAGGTGCGCTGAAAGCGCAGTCGATCGCTTTGCTTAGCAGTGGCAATCAGGAGGGCGATCGCCGCTCCTAGCAGGCTCAGGAAAGCAGGCACCATGGGAATCCACCAACCCGTCAAGAAAGCCAAGTAGCTACTGCTTACCAAAGTAATAAGCGCCAGCAGCATGGCAGCAGTGAGCTTGAGCGGCGATCGCAATCCCCAAGCCGCGATCGCCCCCATCCCAGACCACAGAAGCACCCAAAGCCATTCTCCCAACTCTGGCCAAACGCGAATCAGCGGTCTAGCATCCAGCGCAGCACCCAGGATTTGGCTCACAATATTGGCGTGCAGCGTCACCCCGTTAATCGGCTTAGAGGCGCCAAACCATCCCCCGTTATAGGGCGTTCGGAAGTAATCGTTCACGCTCTCAGCCACATAGCCAACAATGACAACGCGATCGCGGAACGTCTCAGCCGGCACTTTTCCAGCCAGCACCTCTCTCAAAGCGATATTTAAAAACGCTGCTTCCGTCCCCCGAAAATTGATCAGCAGTTGATAGCCGCCAGCGGCAGCGCGGATATAGCCACCGTCATTTTGCAGAAATGGCTCAAAAATCGCTTTTCCCAGGCGCAAGCGCTGCCCTGACTGATCCAGCGGTTCTAGCGTGACACCTTCTTTCTCCAAATAGGAGAGGGCGAGCTTCGCTGCCAGGCTGTAATGCAGCGTATCTCCGACTATCACGGACAAAAGCGATCGCCTCACCTTCCCGTCTGTATCTTCGATCTGATCAACAAACCCCACCTGCTCTGCCTGAGACAAAATTGGCGGCGGCGCAACCCGCCGCCCAACTACCTTTTCGATCCCAATGAGATTGGGAGTTGATCGAAAAACCTGCGCTAGCTCTGCCTGTCCCGGCGCAACGGGCAAATCACGATAGATATCTAGGCCAATGGCGCGAGGATTTTGAGCCTGGATAGATCGCAGAGTTTGCGCCAGAACGCGATCTGACATCGGATGGCCAACCTGAGTGATATCTTGCTCATCGATCGCCACAACGACCACACGGCGATCGCCCGGTTCTGGGGGTCGCCACCTGACAAATTGATCAAACATCCCCAGTTCTGCCCCTTGGAGCAGCCCCAGCGTTCGCACCAGCAACACCGGCAGCGTCGCCCCCAGCATACCTGCCAGCAACCACAGCCCCCCAATGCGCCGATTGCGCACCTCCTGACTCGCTCGCTGTCGCGCCGTAGCCAAGATTCGACTTGCCTGCTCAAAGGTTTCCAGCGTCGTTTGGACCTCTCGCTTTGCCAGCTCCTGACTTGCTCCCAGAAACTGATAATCCTCATCGCTCAAACTCTTGCCCAGCGCCCAGGTCAGCGCCTCCTGCAACGTTTGCCCCCGCAGCAGAAAGCTCTCATTTCGGGGACTCGCTGCCAGCCAAGCCTCCAGCGCGGGCGCATAGGGGCGCAGCTGCCTGAGGTGATGGCGGACCCACGCCAGATCAAACACCGCTTGATAGATTGGATTCTTGACAACCAGATATCGCTGCTGGTTACTGACCAGACCAGAGAGCAACAGCTCGATATGCTCACGGCTGCCGTCAAAGGCCACACTACCCTGCAACAAAATTTGCTGATAGAGCCCCAGCAATCGCCCCGTCAAAGAAGACGCATTCAGCAGGCGATCGCGAATGGTCCGCAGATGCTCCGGCTCGTCGTGAAACTCCCAATCCTGCACAATGAATTTTTGGACCAGATGATGAATATGCTCATTGTCCGAGAGCGATGGGGCCTCCGGAGGATACTCCACCAGCAGCCGACAGAGCTTTTGGACCAAAAATGGCTGTCCTCCAGTCCACATCAAAATCGACTGGAGGGCCCGCCGTGGATCTCGGACGCATCCCACTAACCCCCGCACCAGGGGCTGCGCATCCGCAGCCAAAAATCCCCCCAAGTCGATCGCCCGACCCACATTAAAAGGCGTCCTTTGGAGGTCAGTCATCAAATCCGACGGCGTCGTCACCCCCAAAAACGCAAAAGTCAGCCGACGATAAGCAGGCTTGACACTTCGACGGTTGTGACAGGCCCGGATCAGCCCAAAAAAATCATTCAGCGAGAAGTCCAGGCCCCGGACACTATCTACCTCGTCGAGGAAGAGTACCAGGTCGGGCTGGCTCTCTCCTGAATCCGCCACTTCCATCGCCAGAATCTCTTCAAGCAGCAGTCCTAGACGCTGGACCGGCGGCAGATCCAGATGTTCATCCCACCAGCGCTTCAAATTCATGCGCTGAAAGAGCCCGAGAGCCTGCCAGAGCTCCACCGCAAACCCCTTGTACCACTGCTCTGGCTTCAGCGTCTCAGTGCCAATTCGGGACAAGTCGATCGCGCCGCACCACACGCCATCCTGCTCTAGGCGATGCAGCACCCGCACCATCAAGCTAGACTTTCCCATCTGGCGTGCATTGAATACATAGCAAAACTCACCTCTACGGAGAGCTTGATAGAGGTCATCGTCCGCCGGTCTGACAACGTAGTAAGGATAATCCTGAGCCAGACTTCCACCAACTTGGTATTGATTCATACAGGGGACTCAGGACACTGATAAAAATTAGACATTTCTTAACTGAAAATCCCTGGGTTTTTCAGGAATTCAGCAGGCTAAATCTTCGCATTTTGCTCAATCAAGAAGCTGAAAAAATCTCTTAAAATTGGCACACATTTACTATTTAAGGAGATAACTTTAGTTTTTCTGGCAAGCAATCCATAAATCCCATAAGATATCTAATAAAAATTTCATACGATTACTCAAAAATCTTTGCCCCTCTTGCCAGAGTGCATCAAGACTCATGAACGTTGATATTCTCCTAGAAAATCTAAACCAAACCCTAGCCCTCCAGCGAGGCCGACCTCTAAATTCTGTTGAAACGCTGCTGCTCAAGGGAATCTGGCAGCAGCAGACCTATATTCAAACTGCTGAAGAAATTGGCTACAGCGCCGGCTATCTAACCAATGTCGTTGCTCCCGAGCTTTTACACAAGCTTTCGGACCTCGTGGGCAGACGAGTGACCAAGAAAAACTGTCGCATTCTTCTCGAGGCCTACGCCTCTAGTCAGGTTCCTTTAGTAGGGCCAGTATCTCCAAACCCTGCACTCTCTGCGCAGCAGCTAAGTGGAGAAATTTCTCCTAGTTTTCCGAGTGGTGCGATCGCGGCTGGTTCACCTTTTTATATCGAGCGTCCGCCCACCGAGACGCAGATATATGCAGAGCTAGGTAAACCGGGGGCCTTGGTGCGCATTAAAGCTCCTAAGGAAATGGGGAAAACCTCTCTCATTTTGAGAACCTTAGAATTTTTTAGGCAGCAGGGATACTTAACGGTTTATCTCAATTTAGAGCAAATAGATCTGGCAATTTGTGGAAACCTCAATCGATTTTTGCGCAGTCTCTGCGCCAGCATCACTCGCCAACTAGAGCGAGATCCCAGGCTGGATGACTACTGGGATGAGGACATCGGCAGCAAGGTAAGCTGTAGTCTCTATCTGCGGCAGCACCTCCTAGAGCAGCTTCAGAGTCCCCTCATCGTTGCGATCGACGAATTGAATCGGATTTTTGAATATCCCCAGGTCGCTCAGGATTTCCTGCCGCTGCTGCGCTCTTGGTATGAGGAGGGCAAGCGAATTCCGGCCTGGCGAAATCTACGCTTGATCGTTGCTCACTCGACCGAAGTCTATGTCCCTCTTCAGATCAATCAATCGCCCTTCAATGTGGGACTAGCAGTCCAGCTCGCAGGATTCACCCCAAAGCAGGTCCAGCAGCTTGCCCAGCGCTATGGCTTGGACTGGGAAAGAGATACGTCTGCCCAGGAACTAATGGCGATCGCAGGCAATCACCCAGCGCTCATTCACACGGCGATCTATCACCTTGCTCAGCGCAGGCAAACTCTCAGCGAATTGCTAGATACAGCTCTCACACCGACAGGCATTTATCACCATCATTTGCAGCGGCACTGGATCACGCTGCAACAGCAGCCCAATCTGGCAAGAGCTTTTTACCGTCTTTTGCAGACACAGGAGCCCATTTCTCTAGAGGCGGGCATTGCTCACCAGCTCACCAGCATGGGCCTCATTGACCCAGGGAGCGGGCGTGAGACCAAGATTCGGTGCGAGCTGTATCGACAATATTTCCAGGCGCAGCCGATACCCGCGATCGACTCTGTTTCTAGTTGGAGCTAGCAGCTTGGCGATCGCGAAGCTCCCAGCTGAGTTTTGAGGGATATTCAGGCGCACGATTTCACCCATCTTTCAGAAAACATGGATCGCAATCTCAGCACTCAGCCTCGGTCAGCGGCTTCGTCTGGTCTTCCTGCAGCAGGCTGGCAGGTGCACTACCGGAGTCTTCTCTGGCTGGGGCTGCTGGGCAGCGTGAGCGCTCCAGCGGCCCAGGCTATCCCTGACCAGCCAGCGCTGATGCTGCAACCTCTCCTGAGCCAGGTGCCTGCTGCTCCGCCCCCCGATATCCTGGAGCCTCCCTCCCAGCGCTTTCCAGGGCCAGAGGCCCTCCCCGCTCCCGCGTTGCCCAGTCTAGACGAGCTCTTGCGTCCGCGTGACCCACAGCCCGACCCAGAGGCCGTGGAGCAGCCCGAGAGTGAGGTGCCTACAACGATCATTGTGCAGGGATTTGAGGTGGTGGGCAGTACCGTCTTCAGCGCGGAGGAGCTAGCGGCGGTAACCCAGCCTTTCACGCAGCGGTCAATCTCTTTGCCAGAGCTTTTTCAGGCTCGCTCGGCGATCACCCAGCTCTATATCGACCGGGGATATATTACTTCCGGCGCCTATATTCCACCGCAGACCTTGCAGGATGGCCGGGTAATCATTCAGGTCGTGGAGGGGAGCCTAGAAGAGATTGTGGTGACGGGCACCCGGCGTCTGCGGCCTGACTATCTTCGCAAGCGGCTGGCGATCGCCGCTCGACCTCCTCTTCAGCGCGATCGCCTTCTAGAAGGCTTACAACTCTTACAGCTCAATCCCCTGATCGAGACGCTCTCTGCTGAGCTATCGACTGGCACCAGAACAGGCCAAAATCTGTTGACGGTCCGCGTCCAAGAGGCCAATACGTTCAGGACCGAACTTGCCCTAGACAACCAGCGATCGCCCAGTGTGGGGACATTTAGTCGTCAGATTCAGCTCAGCGAAGCCAATCTTTTGGGGCTGGGAGATCGTCTCAGCACTGCCTACACCAACACCGATGGCAGCAACACTTTAGATATCGCCTATACATTGCCTCTCAATGCGCGCAATGGCACCCTTAATTTTGCCTACGGCACTTCTAGCAGCCAGGTGATCCAGGGCCTCTTTGATCAGCTAGATATCAACGCAAGCTCGCGCTACTACGAACTGACGCTGCGCCAGCCGCTGGTGGAAACGCCTCAAGAAGAATTTGCGCTCAGCCTCAGCGCCAGCCATCGCCAGAGCCAGTCCTCCCTGCTGGGGGGAGAGATTCCATTTCCGGCCCGGGGCGCAGATGAGCAGGGACGCACCCAGGTTTCAGCGCTGAGATTTTCCCAAGAATGGACGCGCAGGAGCGATCGCCAGGTTCTGGCGGCACGCTCTCAGCTCAACATGGGCCTTGGTATTTTGGATGCCACTCTCAATGAGCAAGGCCCCGACAGCCGCTTTTGGTCGTGGCAGGGCCAGGGACAGTGGGTCAGGCTCCTGGCGCCGGATACGTTGCTGCTGCTGCGCGGGGAGTTCCAGCTAGCCGACCGACCGCTGGTGCCCCTGGAGCAGTTTGGGCTGGGAGGACACGGGAGCGTGCGCGGCTATCGCCAAGATTTGGTGCTGGCGGACAGCGGAGCACTGGTATCTGCGGAGATGCGTCTTCCGATCGCGCGCGTTCGGCGATGGGACAGCGTCTTGCAGCTGACGCCTTTCGTGGACTTTGGCACGGCGTGGAACCGAGACAGTGACTCTGTGCTCAGCCCTAGCACTCTGGCTTCGGTAGGTCTGGGACTACGCTGGCAAATGGGCGATCGCCTGAATGCTCGCGTCGACTGGGGAATTCCCCTGCGATCGACCCATGAAAACAACCGCACTTTGCAAGAAAAGGGACTCTATTTTTCTATCTTTTACAGCCTTTTCTAGCAGATAATCTCTACCTCTCTAGCTTGCTTTTTCGAGCGATCGCGGGTTATCTCTTCGGCCAATTAATGGCTCAGCATCAGCCTAAAATCAATAGGAGCAATCATCTCGGCCCAACCCCATGAGCGACCCGCAGCAGCACCTGCAAGACCTCGACGATCGCATCGAATCTAGAGTCCAAACCATTCGCGCAGAGCGGGATTGGTGGCCCTGTCAGCGCGGCTGCGATCACTGCTGCCGCCACCTCGCCCATCCCCCTGAGATCAGCCAGGCCGAATGGGACCGCGTCGATGCAGCGGTGGCTGCTCTCCCCGAGGCTGAGCGCGCTGTCGTTGAGCAGCGGATCCAGGAACTCCTGGCCCAAATTGCCGCCGACGCCGTGGGCAACGCCGTCGTCTGCCCCTACCTCAATGAAGCCGAGGGAGCCTGCCGGATCTACGCCTCTCGCCCGATTCCCTGCCGCACCTACGGCTTCTTTGTGGCTCGCGATCACGACCAGTACTGTCATCAAATCGAGCAGGAAATTCGCGATCGCCCCGATGAGGTGATTATTTGGGGCAACGCCGAAACCCTCCGCCAAGAAGTCGCCCAGATCAGCAGCGCTCCTATTCCCTTTGAGCAGCACTATTTGAGCAGCACTATGAGACCTCGCCCAGCCTGAGCTAGAGTGAAGTCGCTCTCAAGCCTGTGGGCTTTGTAGCCACTTCCTCTTCATGCTTCAGCGATCGCAGCTTATCGTTGTCAATTTTCTCATTCGATATCTCACCAACCTATTAAAAGCTAGCTGTATCGGCGCCGGTTTGGGCTTTTTTCTTTTCGGGTTCTTGCTTTTTCTACTCATGTTCAGCACTCGCCAGGACGGCTCGCTGCCTGATAATTCCCTGGCCGATCTCTTTGTCAAATTTCTGGTCACCATGGCCGATCCCAGCGGGCAAGGCAACTTTGAGGGAGGCCCCGTCGAGCTTGGGGCTGCCATCTATCTTTTCCTGCTACCCTATCTCTCGATCGCCTCGATTATCTTCACAGTGCTTCGAGAGATCACGCAAAAAGATCTCCTAGCTCGGATCACGCCTTCTCTCTCCGATGCTTTGCGGGGCGGCTTGATTTTATTTCTCTCTTTTGGCTTTATCTCTCTTTTTTTACCGCTACCAATTCCTGGAATCGCCCGTATCTTTCTTTTTCTAGTGCTGTATCTTCTGGTTGCCGTCAACTGGGTTCTGTTGGCAGGCATCCACCAAATTGGCCACAATCTCCAAGTGGCTTGCAGCAGGCGACAGGCTCAAGGCAAATTCATTGATCTCTTCAGCTGGGCGATCGCCAGTATCGGTCTGGTGATTCTTCTCCAGAGTCTCGCGCCCCTGCTACCAACTCTCTAAAGTATTTCCGCCATCGGCATACTCTGACATCTCCAGCGTGCCTCGATAGCCCGTCACAATGCGACTGCCATCGCGCAAGATATGAATTTCAATCTGATCGCTCGCCCACGAGATCTGATCCGCCAAAGCAGGATTGAAGACATGCACGCGCTGGTTACTGGATGAAACTGGCGAGTTGGGAGAATGGATCGCGAGGGACTCCACGTAGGGACCATCAATCAAGATATCTAGCTGATCGAGGAGATCTTGAGCCCCAGCCGGCGCATAGTCCGATCGCAGGTGCTCTAGGGTAAACCCCGTGAAGGCCATCACCGTCAGGCCCTGAGCCTTGAGCAGGCGAGCTAGAGCTGCCAGAGCCGGAGCCTGCCAAAACGGCTCTCCTCCGGAGAAGGTTATTCCCTGATTGCGAGGATTGGCCAGCACGCGCTCCGCTAGGCGCTCCACGGAAATGAGATGGTTAATATCAAAAGACCACGACTCCGGATTAAAGCAGCCCTTGCACTCGCGCAGACATCCCTGCACCCAGACAACAGCCCGACAGCCGGGACCATTGACTGACGATTCATCCACGTATCCCATGATGTTGAGATACCCCGGCGGAATCTCTAGCAGTTGCAAGTAGGCTTGGTTGCGATCGTGGGTAGAAGTCATTCTGGTTAGTTTTCCGTGGGAGGTTTACAGCAGTAGTAGAGAAAGTCCCCGCGATGGCGCATCGTGGGGACGGAGAGCCAGCCCTTGGGCATCGGGCTGGCGTTAGCAACACCAACTTTTAGCGAGCTTGGGCGATGTCCATGATGGTGTCCATGGCATTGCCAGCGGTCTCCACCTTGGCGATGTCCAGCGTGGTCTTCACCACGGTGTCTGGGTTGAGACTCATCGAGTCGATGCCAAGCTCCACCAAGAAGCGAGCAAACTCTGGATAGTCGCTGGGAGCCTGGCCACAGATGCCGATCTTACGACCGTACTTCTTGGCTGAGCGAATGGCGATCGCCACCATCCGCTTCACCGCCTCATTGCGCTCATCAAAGATGTGCGCCACCAGCGCTGAGTCGCGATCGAGGCCCAGGGTCAGCTGCGTCAAGTCATTCGAGCCAATGGAGAAGCCATCAAAGACCTCGCTAAACTCATCGGCGTAGATGACGTTACTGGGCAGCTCGCACATCACGTAGACCTGCAAGCCATCCTTGCCCCGCTCCAGGCCGTACTTGGCCATCTCCGCCAAAACCCGGCGACCCTCATCCGGAGTCCGGCAGAAGGGAATCATCGGGATCACGTTGCGCAGGCCCATCTCATTGCGCACCCGCTTGAGCGCCTTGCACTCAAAGGCAAAAGCATCCCGGTAGCGCTCGTCGTAGTAGCGAGACGCCCCCCGCCAGCCGATCATCGGGTTTTCTTCCTTCGGCTCAAACTGGCGGCCTCCCAGCAAGTTTGCATACTCGTTGCTCTTGAAGTCCGACAGGCGCACGATCACCGGATTGGGATAGAAAGCCGCGGCAATGGTGCCCATACCGTAGGCCAGCTTATCGATAAAGTAGGCTGGCTTATCGTCATAGAGCGCCGTCAGCTTGGCAATCTTCGCCTTGACTGCTTCGTCCTCAAGGTGATCGAAGTGCAGCAGAGCCAGGGGGTGCACCTGAATGTGGTTGGCAATGATGAACTCAAGCCGCGCCAGGCCGACCCCGTCATTGGGAATAGCGGACAGCCCAAAGGCTTCTTGGGGATTGCCGACATTCATCATGATCTGGGTACGGGTCCGCGGCAGGTTCTCAAGGGCAACCTCGCGCACCTCAAAGGGCAGCAGACCGGCGTATACTCGGCCCTCTTCTCCCTCGGAGCAGGAAACCGTGATTTCTTGGCCGTTTTCGAGAACAGACGTTGCGTCGCCACAGCCGACGATGGCCGGAATGCCCATCTCCCGGGCGATGATGGCCGCGTGGCAGGTGCGCCCGCCCTGGTTGGTGACGATGGCGCTGGCCTTCTTCATGATCGGTTCCCAGTCAGGGTCCGTCTTGTTGGTCACCAAGACCTCGCCCGCCTGGAACTGGTCGATCTTGTGGACATCCAGGATGACGCGGGCCTTGCCCTGGCCGATGGCTTCCCCAACGCTGCGCCCGGTCACCAGGACCTCGCTGCGCTCTTGCAGGTGGTAGCTGCGCAGAACGTTGGAAGCCTTCTGGGATTGGACCGTTTCGGGGCGAGCCTGAACGATAAACATCTCGCCGGTGATGCCGTCCTTGGCCCACTCGATGTCCATGGGGGTGTAGATCCCGCGGACTTCGGAGTAGTGATCCTCGATCTGGCAGGCCCAGCGAGCCAGCAGCAGAATTTCGTCATCGGTGATGCAGAACTGAGCGCGATCGCGTTCATCAACCGATACGTTCTTGGTCGACTTGGAGCCGCCCAGGTCATAGACCATCTTGAGCTCTTTGGTGCCGAGGCGCTTCTCTAGGATGGGCCGGAAACCGTCTTTTAGGGTCGGCTTGAAGACAAAATACTCGTCTGGGTTGACGGCCCCCTGCACCACGTTTTCGCCGAGGCCGTAGGCCGCGGTCACGAGGGCCGCGTTTTTGAAGCCGGTCTCTGTGTCAATGGAGAACATGACGCCAGAGGAGGCCAGATCCGAGCGGACCATTTTCTGAACGCCAACGGAGAGGGCGATTTCGAAGTGGTCAAAGCCCTTGATTTGGCGGTAGGAAATGGCGCGATCGGTAAAGATGGAGGCGAAGCACTTGTGGCAGGCTTCGAGGACGGCGCTTTCACCGTGGATGTTGAGGTAGGTTTCCTGCTGCCCTGCAAAGCTGGCGTCGGGCAGGTCTTCGGCGGTCGCGCTAGAGCGGACGGCTACGTCTGTATCGGGTCCGTAGCGATCGCACAGTTTGCGATAGGACACCGCGATCGACTCTTGGAGGTCGGTTGGGAAAGGCGTATTGAGAATTAGCGATCGCGCTCGCTTACCGCGCTCTCGCAAGTTTTGAACATCTTCAACATTCAAATCCGAGAAAAGTTCTCGCAGCTGAATTTCAAGACCTGCTTGTTGAATGAAATATCGATAGGCGTAGGCCGTCGTTGCGAAGCCATTGGGAACACTAACGCCTTTTGGCATTAACTGCTGAATCATTTCTCCTAAGGAAGCGTTCTTGCCACCTACTAGAGGAATATCAGCAATTCCAACTTCATCAAACCACAGCGTAAAGGCTCGATCCTTAGAAACGACAGAGCTTTGAGAGCCTGCAGATGGTGTGCTAACCATAAGGCTTTTCACCAATAGAGTGAGGAACCTGGTGTAGATTTGGAACTCTTTTGTTGTTTTAGTTCCTTATCTTTGAACTCACCTATTTTTGTCTCCAAGAACATCATAATCTGCCAAGGGATAGAGGGAGCCTAAAGAAATGTGTGGGAAACATACAAACAGGACATAAACAACTTTTTAAGTGTTTTATCATTAATTTCTCATCAAAATATCGTCAAAAAATCATTGATTCTGATTGATAAAAATCGCAATTAATGACTTTTTTTTTCATAGTTTTTCAGCTTGGCTTCCTCTGTCCGCCGCCTCTGAAAAATAGGGGCGATCGCCAAACCCTAATTTTTTGGTTGCGCTAAGCCTTGGGATCGATCCCCCGACCCAACAAAAAGCGATCGCCTCTGAGGACCTCAGAGGCGATCGCCTTCAACAGAGTTTTGATTGAGCAATGCCCATCTAGGCCAGAGCAGGCCCGCGCCTAGGCGGCCACCGGCTGCAAACGCGCCAGGAAATTGCGCAGGAGCTGCTTCCCTGACTGGGTCAAGACACTCTCTGGGTGAAACTGCACCCCTTCAATGTGGGGATAATCCCGGTGACGAATCCCCATGATCGTGCCGTCCTCAATCCACGCCGTGATTTCCAAAACTGGCGGGCAGGTGTCGCGATCAATTACCAAACTGTGGTAGCGCGTTGCCGTGACCGGATTTTCTAGCCCCTCAAAGACGCCCACCCCCGTGTGGTGCACCGGCGAGGTCTTGCCGTGCATCAGCTCTGGTGCCGATACCACATTTCCCCCAAATACCTGACCGATGCTCTGGTGACCCAGACACACCCCCAAGATCGGCATAGTCGGCCCCAGATCCCGGATCAGGTCCAGGGAAATGCCCGCATCCTCTGGGCGGCCGGGCCCCGGAGAGATGACGATGCCGTCGGGCTTGAGGGCGCGGATTTGGTCAAGGGAAATGGTGTCGTTGCGATAGACCTGGATCTCGGCGGCAACCGGCAGCTCCGCTCCCAGCTCACCGAGATACTGCACCAAGTTGTACGTAAAACTGTCGTAGTTGTCGATGACCAGAATCAAGGCCTTTCTCCACCAATCAAAAGGTTGCACAAGGTTGCACGTTGGGAGGGCGATCGCTCGCTGGCACCCCAGCCTCCTAACGGCAGCAAGCCGACGCCTCAGCTCGAGACACCAGCCCCTAGATCTATGATGCCAGAGTCCCATCCTGCCAAGGGTTCGCCGAAAACTCCAGCGATCGCCCCCAAAAACCAGGTCAGGCTGTATCGTGCAAAACCCTGCAATTCAAACGCAGATCTATATACTTCGGTAGGGTCGTCGGAAATAAGCTATCCAAGTCCCAGACGGACCAAAATCGGGGGCACCAGCAGCGCCAGCCCGACCAGCAGCGCCGCTAGGGCAGACACAAGCACCGCTCCTGCCGCACAGTCCTTTGCAATGCGGGCCAGTTCATGATAGGTCTGCTTCACCGTCAGGTCCACCACTGACTCCAGAGCCGTGTTGATCAGCTCCATCGCCAGCACCGCCGCCACCGTCAAGCCCAGCACCGCCACCTCAACCGGCGGTAGCTGTAACGCCAGGCTCAGGCCCACCACCACACAACCAATCACCGTGTGGATCCGAAAATTTCGCTGGGTCTGAAACGCGTAGCTCATCCCAGCCCAGGCGTACTTGAAGCTCACGAAAAGATTTACGGCAACCCGCCAAGACAACTCCCGGTTCGATCGCCCGGTTTTGAGCGGGGGAGTAGAAGAATGTTGGGTCTGGGTCGGAACTTCTTGTGCCATAGCCAGGAAACTAGAGAAGAGGGGATCAGCAAGGCGCGACAGCACGGCACAAAAGCAGCGACTGCCTAAGAATACAGATCGTAAAACCGGCCCAAAAGTTCAGCAGCCGATTTCAAACCTCAGGTTGACTCTACTCGATCCCCAACGCTAAAACCAATAGTTTTCAGCAAATTTTCCTGCTGAGCCAGCATTTCGATCAGGCTGTCATCGTCTGGATGGTCCCATCCGAGGAGATGCAGCAGCCCGTGACTGGCCAGCCAGGCCAGCTCAGTCTCCAGAGAGTGGTTTTGCTGCTGGGCTTGGCGGCGGGCGGTGTCCACAGAGATCACGATGTCTCCGAGATACACCGGCTCATCCTCCGGCATTTCTGACACGGTCGGGTAGTCGACCTCCAGCGCCGCGAAGGACAGGACATCCGTCGGCTGGTCTTTTTGACGATACTGGGCGTTGAGGGTCTGCACCTCTGCGTCAGTGGTCAGGCGCAGACTCAGCTCATAGGAGCGTTCCGGCGACATATCCTCCGGCAAGCCCTGGCACCAAGCCGTAAACCAGGTCTGCCAAGTTTCTGGGGCGATCGCGCCTCCGCTCTCCTCCGCAGCCTCGTAGTGATCTTCAATAAAAACTTCGACGGACACGTATTCTTCGCGTTTGGCAACCAGCATAGGAATGGATGGGGTAAAGACAGTTTGGCCTTAGCGGGTCAGGTAAGCGAGCCCTACGAGCAGCCCCAAAAGGCCGGTCACCGTCAGAAAGAAGTGCTTGAGAGACGTGCCTTTCTTGCGGACCATATTCCGCATGGCGAGCTTGGTGTAGCTGGCAGGGGGCTCTGCGGGAGCTGCGGGATCGGCTTGGGGGGTGTCGTCGGTGACTTGGGGCGCGGAGTCAGACATGGCCAAACAGGATGAACAACGATGGGGCAGTTCCAAAGATGGAGCTACTTAACACATCTTAACAATTTGATGGGCGGTTGAAACTGTGGCGATCGCGGATCGATCATCTCGGGGCGATCGCCACAGTCGCAAAACCAGAGCCTGCCTACACCGTAGCGGTTTCCAGCATTTGATTTTCCTGGCGCAGGCACGATTGAATAAACGGATCTAGTTCACCATTCATCACGTCCTCGATCGCCGTCGTTTCCAGATTCGTCCGCAGATCCTTCACGAGCTGATAGGGGTGGAACACGTAGTTGCGAATCTGGTTGCCCCAGGCCGCCTCGACCATATCGCCCCGAATATCGGCGATTTCCTTGGCCCGCTGCTCTTGGGCAATGATCAGCAGCTTGGCCTTCAAGATGGCCATGGCTTTTTCTTTGTTTTGCAGCTGCGATCGCTCCTGGGTACAGCGCACCGCGATCCCCGTCGGCAGGTGGACTATGCGGACTGCCGTCTCCACCTTGTTGACGTTCTGGCCGCCTTTGCCGCCTGCTCGCGACGTCGTGATCTCCAGATCTTTGTCGGGGATATCCAGGGTCACCCCGTGGTCAAGCACCGGCATCACCTCCACCCCCGCAAAGCTGGTCTGACGTTTGCCGTTGGCGTTGAAGGGCGAGATGCGCACGAGGCGGTGAGTTCCTTTCTCGACCTTGAGATAGCCGTAGGCATAGCGCCCGTCGATCTCCAGGGTGGCGGACTTGATGCCTGCTTCGTCTCCCTCCGAGAGTTCGGTCAAGTGGACCTTGTAGCCGTGGGCTTCTCCCCAGCGGGTGTACATGCGCAGGAGCATTTCGGCCCAGTCCTGGGCGTCGGTGCCGCCAGCCCCCGCATTGATGGTCAGCACAGCGCCGCTCTTGTCGTAGGGGCCCGAGAGGAGCTGCTGGAGTTCCCACTGATCCAGGTCTCGGCTGAGCTGGGTCAGGCTTTCTCCCGCTTCGATGCGCAGCGCCTCATCTTCTTCGAGCTCTACTAGCTCCACCACCGCTTTGGCATCCTCGAGGCTGGCTTGCCAGGTTTCTAGCTGCTGCAAGCTGGACTTGAGGTCGTTGAGTTCCTGGAGGGTTTTCTGAGCGCTGGTTTGGTCATCCCAAAACTCAGGCTGAGCGGCGATCTGCTCTAGATCTTGAATCCGGGCGGTCAGGGCCGGCAGGTCAAAGATAGTCCTGGGTTTTACCCAGGCGGCCAGAGAGCAGATCAATCTCGCGTTTAAGGTCGGTCAAATCCATGGGTGCGATCGCTTAAATAGTTGAATTCGAGTCGTGATCAGGCTTTGCCGTGGGCAAAGCGCTTACGTCCATCTTAAGGGCTAGGCGATCGCCGCTGGTCAGTTTTTGCCGCCTGCTCCCAACCTCCTCCAAGACGCTTAGAGCCCCCGATCGCCAAAAGGCGTGAGCCTTCGCCCACGCCTTTTCGAGACTGTCTAATTGAGAGGCGATCTCATTGAGAGGCGATCGCCCCCAATCAGCCTAGTCTCGGCCGTTGATAGCAATCAGCAGCCGCAAAATGAAAATGAACAGGTTGATATAGGTGAGGTACATCGACAGCGCCGCCGACAGGTACTGCTCATCGCGGTAAGCCCGGGGCAGCACATAAAAATCAACCACCGCAGCGCCCGTAAACAAGAACACTCCCACCCCAGAGATCGCGATCTCCAGCCAGGTAGGGTTGTAGCCCCCAAAGACGGTGAACAAAATCTGGCCAACCATCGCAACCAGCAGCGCAATGATGCCCATCTGCACGGTTTTGGCCAGCGCCAGACCATCTTGGTCCGACAAATTGGAGCCCACTTGGCGGCCAAAGATAAAGGCGGCCCCGCAGCCCAGCGCCGCAATGCCAACGCCCTGAATGCCGACCCCAGCAGTCCCTAGGGCCACAAACAGCAGGCCGCTCAGGGTATAGCCCGACAGCAAGCTGTAGGTCGCCAGCAGGGGCAGCGCCATACCGTTGTTGGCCTTCTCGGCTACGTTGCGCGCCACAAAGAACAAAATCAGCTCCAGCACCAGCGCCCCGAAGAACGTCGGCATGAAGAGATCAGGGTTGTTGCGGATGACTTGGAGGCCGCCAAAAGCACCTGCGGCTGTCAGCACCAAACCACCGCCAACAAAAGGCAACGCCTTGGCAATCACATTAGGGCCAATCAGAGACTGATTGCGCGCCTCTCGAATGGCTGCCCGGAAGTTGCTGGTGTTACTCATGGCCAAATCCTTGACTAGCGAAACATCAACGAAAATGCAAAAACGCTCTCTCAAAAGCGTTTCTCACCCTTTCATTGTCGCCCACGTCGCTAGTTTTGCCAGGTTTACCAGATTTGCCTGAGAGAGAGGGGCGATCGCCCCTCTCTCTCAAGTTCCGTCTCCGACAAATTCCAAAAATAAAAGGGACGAGCATCCCCGTCCCTTCCACTGCGCCTGAGCGCTTCTCTCTGTTCTCACGAAGATCTCACAGAAGCTGTGAGGGCGATCGCCTTTGTCCCCCTAGAGGGCAGCGGCCACACCCTTACCGAAGAACTTCGGCGGTTCTGCCAGCGTGTAGACCTCCGTTTCAGCGGCGATCGCATCCCGCACATACTTAGGTGCCTGGAGCATCCCCAGGAGAGCCGTCCCGTCCAGCAGACGGAAGCCCCCCGTCGTCTTCTCCGCCAGCAGTTGATCCACCTCCGCCGGATCGACCTGACCAGAGAGCGGCCGCGCCGACCCCAGCACAAATCCCCAGGGTGCCGGATAGCTCGGCACATAGGTCAGGTAGTGGTGAGTATGCTCAAACACCGCCTGAGTCGTCTGGGCCAGCCGCGCGTACAGCGTATAGTCCACCGGCGTCACCGATCCCGCCTGCAGCACAAAGATGCCCTCAGGCGAAAGAACCCGGCGGATCTTCTCGAAATACTCCCGCGTAAAGAGCTGGAACGACGGACCAGACTCAATGGGATCAGACAAGTCAGAGAAGACAATATCCCACTGCTCCGTGGACTTATCAAGATAGTCCAAGGCATCCCCGATCACCAGCTCCACCCGAGGATCATCAAACGCACCCTGGTGCATCTCCGGCAAATGCTGCTGGCAAGCCTTGACAACATCACCGTCAATGTCCACCATGACGACCCTCTCGACCGTCTTCCAGCGCAGGGCTTCTCGAATGGTCGCCCCTTCACCCCCACCCAAAATCAAAATGCGGCGGGGAGCCTGGTGATAGATCATCGCAGGGTGTACAAGCGCCTCATGGTAGAGAAACTCATCTCCAGTACAGGACTGCCACTTGCCATCGAGCACCAGAGCCTTGCCATAGGCTCCCGTCTCAACAATGTACATCTCCTGATAAGGTGTTTTGCAATGAGCTAGAACCCCGGTAATCCCGTGGGCATAGATATCCCAAGGCGTGCTGTACTCGCTTATCCAGAAATCTGCACGTACTTCGGTTCCTGACATGATGCCGCCTCCTCAAGCGTCGTTCTGTGGGCATTTCGCACAGCTCCATCTACCGGAAGCTGGGCACCTCGGACTTCAAGTGCCGGCCTCGGCGTCCGTCGGGGCAGTTTGCAGTAGCCGTGCTGCCCTGCTTGGAACGCTTGGACGAGAAACCGACAGGCAATTTCTGGGTCTGTATGATGACCACAGGTGAACACATCCACTGCTGCATAGCCATTTTCAGGCCATGTATGCATGGAGATGTGAGATTCAGCGAGCAGCGCAAGGGCCGTAACGCCTTGTGGGTCGAACTGGTGCGCCAGTTCTCCCAAAAGGGTGGCTCCTGCTTCTTCGGCGGCCCGACGCAGAGAGTCTTTGATAAACTCAACGTCGTTTAGCAAGTTGGATGGACAGTCATACAGCTCAAGGATGCAGTGTATTCCAACTGGAGCTAGTGACCTATCCCCCAATTGGCCAGATAGTAAATTCAACATTTCCATCTATCCCCTAATTGGCCAGATAGTGCAAAACACAAAACAGAGATAGTTCATAACACAAAATAGAGACCAAAGAAATGGGACTAGTCCTGATATCGGGCCAATCCTTTCTCAGTGTGGAAGGACCAATGTACAGGCTGCCTCTTCAAGAAGACCGAAATGCTTAACTTTCGGGCATTTCAGCCTATGTTCACGATCGCCAAAATTCGCCGTAAAAATTTTTGTATTTTTAGCTAGAAACTCATACCCTCGGGTCTCGAAGGATTGATGGGTTGGGGCTAAAAGGTCGCAAGCGATCGATGGATGGAATCGCGGCTCTCAAAATCCCAGGGCGCGATCGCCCCAAGCGCCCTCACGCCTAACCGCAAACAGGCGCATCCCGTCCTCAACCCCGATTTGAAACCCGAGGAAGCATCGTTAAACCTTCTATCAAACAGAAAAGATAATTTTTTCCCTAGTCCTGGGGCAGCAGCGCCAAAATCTGCTCCACAAACGCCTGGTGATCCACCACTGGCTTGGAGATATAGCCATCAGCCCCGCTCTGCTGCAAGAAATGCTCGCGATCGCCCTGCATCGCGTGGGCCGTCACCAAAATAATCGGCAGCTGAGCCGTCTTCTCATCCGACTTCAGCATCTGGGTGATCTTGATGCCGTCGACTGGGCGCCCCTGATACATGCTGCGCGACAGCGACACATCCATCAAAATAATGTCCGCCCCACCTGCCTGGGCGATCTCCATCACCTCTTCCACATTTTCTGTGTGGCGAACCGACAAACCGCCTCGCTTCGTGAGAATCTTCGAGAAGACGCGAGCATTCACCAAGTCATCTTCCACGATCAAAACGGTCTTCATAGTCATTTCCTTTGAGCTCAGTATCCTAAAGTCGTTGCCCGCAGTCTCGGGAACCCCATCCCACAATAAGATTTTTCCGCCCAACGAGCACCCTCACCCTAGACCAGTTTCTCAAGCCAGAGGCCACGGGCTTTCATCCCACCAGCAAGCCTTCCCTCAAGATTCTTTCTGACATTTTCAGCGGTGCTGAGCCGCGATCAGGGCTTGATTGAGCGCCACTCCCTTGTTTCCAGTCCTGTTCAGCAGGGGCCTGGGGAGCGCTTTTGGGGCGCACGGGCTCAAAGCAGTCCCTGATCCTCGATCTCATCTGTCGGCAGGTACTCTCACACCGCCCAAAAGGCCAGAGCGACCGAATACTAAGCATGCTAGCTTTATAGAATATAAGTACTATTTTCCAGATCCCAGACAGAACCACCCGTCCGAAAGGGCGATTCATCACGCAGGGTGGTACCAAATTCGGCAGTGGCTGGAGTACTTTGACAAGGAGGATAGCAAGGCCGCTAGCAGCGATCCCCGCCATTCACACAGCCCAGATCTCCTCTTGACCGCAAGGGTCTGACACACTCTCAGAGCTGGCTTGACCGTCTTGTAAGACCGCGTTGCTGCCCAAAGCTTCTCTAAGAGCTGGCAACCCAATGGCCACAACGCTTCTCAAGACAGAGCCTCGACCTGGTCGAGAGATGGGGTTGGTCGGTACGCTAGATCGCTGGAGGGAAAATCCTGCGCGCTTTGGCCGTGGGAGTGTCAAGCTAAACCTTATTGCTCTTGGATATCAGACCATTCGGTCGCAATCAGACACAGCTAGGGAACAGAACGCATGGCAGATCAGCTTAATCTTTTGGGTGAAGGACAGGTCATTCCAACCGCGCTGCACACAGAGATGCAGCAGTCCTACCTTGAATATGCCATGAGCGTGATCGTCGGGCGGGCGCTGCCTGACGTGCGAGACGGCATGAAACCCGTTCATCGGCGAATTGTGTACGCCATGCATGAGCTGGGTCTCACCCCCGATCGCCCCTACCGCAAGTGTGCCCGGGTGGTGGGCGATGTTTTGGGTAAGTACCATCCCCACGGTGATCAGGCCGTTTATGACGCTCTGGTGCGGATGGTCCAGGACTTTTCGAGCCGCTACCCGGTGCTGGCGGGCCACGGCAACTTTGGCTCGGTGGACAATGACCCGCCGGCGGCGATGCGCTACACGGAAACTCGCCTGGCGACGATCGGCCACGAGGCGCTCTTGGGGGGGATTAGCGAGGCGATCGTGGAGTTTATCGGCAACTTCGATAACTCCCAGCAAGAGCCGGTGGTGCTGCCAGCCCAGCTGCCTTTTTTGCTGCTCAATGGCTCGTCGGGCATTGCGGTGGGCATGGCGACCAATATTCCGCCTCACAATGCCGGGGAGGTGATCGACGGGTTGATTGCCCTGATCGATCGCCCAGAGCTATCCGATGACAAGCTGTTTGAGCTGATTCCAGGGCCAGATTTCCCGACGGGGGGAGAGATCATTGACCGATCGGGGGTCCAGGAGGCCTATCGCACGGGTCGGGGCAGCATTCCGGTGCGGGGGGTGGCGTCGTTTGAGGAGATTCAGCTGGGCCGCGGGCGCCATCGCCGACCGGCGATCGTGGTGACGGAGCTGCCGTTCCAGGTCAATAAGGCGGGCTGGATCGAGAAGATGGCGGACTTGGTGAATCAGGGACGCCTGGAGGGCATTTCGGATATTCGCGATGAGAGCGATCGCGACGGAATGCGGGTGGTCATCGAGCTCAAGCGCGAGGCCAATCCGCAACTGGTTCTTAACCAGCTCTACAAGCTGACGCCGCTACAGTCGAATTTTGGGGTGATCTTGCTGGCGCTGGTGGACGGGCAGCCCCGGCAGCTCTCGCTGCGGGAGATGTTGCAGCATTTTCTCAATTTCCGGGAAGAGACGCTGGTGCGCCAGTACAGCCACGAGCTGGAGGAGGCGGAGAGCCGCGCCCATCTGGTCGAGGGCCTGTTGGCGGCCTTGGACAATCTTGACCGGGTGATCGACATTTTGCGACGGGCGCCTGATGGTACGACGGCTCGCCATCAGCTTCAGGCAGAGCTGGGCCTGAGCGATCGCCAGTCGGATGCGATTTTGGCGATGCCGCTGCGCCGGCTGACGGGCCTAGAGCAGCAAAATCTGCGGCGGGAAGCGGAGACGCTGGGCCAAACAATCCAAGAGCTGCAAGGGCTTCTGAGCGATCGCCGTGAGCTGCTCAAGGCGCTCAAAAAAGAGTTGCGGGCGCTCAAGCGCAAGTTTGGCGATCCGCGACGCACCCGCATTCCCCACCCGGAGGAGCTAGCGGCAGAAGCGGAGATGCTGGCGGAGATCGTGGAGGAGGCGATCGCCGAAGAGGAGATGGTCCTGGAGTTTACCCATCGCGGCTACGTCCAGCGGCGATCGCCCAAAGCCTTTCAGCGACAGCAGCGCAGCGAAGCTGAGGCGGGCGCCATCCAGGAGCTCGACAGCACCGACGATTTCACCGTGCAGACGGTCCAGGCCCGCAGCAACCAAGAACTGCTGGTGCTCACCCGCGGCGGCAAGGCCTACACCCTAGACGTGGGAGATATTCCACCCACCACCCGTCGCTCCAAGGGAACGCCGGTGATCGCGCTCCACGAGGCGCTCCAGGGCGACCCAGACGCCATTGTCAGCCAAATCGTGCTGCCCGACGACCTGAGCGATCGCTACTTGATCATGCTGACCGCCCAGGGCCGGATCAAGCGGCTGCCCCTGAGCGACTTGAGCCGCCTCACCAGTCGGGGTCTCACCGCCCTCAAGCTCAAAGACGGCGACGAGCTCGCCTACGCCATCGTGGCCCAGGCGGGCCTACAGATGGTGCTGGCCACCTCCGGCGGACGCATGCTGCGCTTCCCCATCGACGACGAGCAGCTCCCCATCATGGGCCGCACAGCCCAGGGTGCCCCTGGCGCGCGTCTGCGTCGCCAGGAGCGCATCGTGGGCTGTGTGGCGGTGCCCGCAGGGAGCAAGGTGATACTGATGACTGAGCGGGGCTACAGCAAACGGCTGCCCATCGAGACCCTCCGCCTGGGCAATCGCGGAGACATTGGCATGCCGGCGCTGCAGTTTGAGAGCAAAACCGATACCCTGGCCAGCATCATCAGCGCCACGGAGGGGCCAGTGCTGATGGCGCTGACCAGCGGCGATCGCCTGCTGCGCTTGCCCGTCGACACTATCCCCGTCGGCAACAAAGCAGAGACCGGCGATCGCGTGATCCAGACCAAGCGGGACGAGCGAATTGTCTGGCTGGGGGCGATCGCCCCCAGCCCCTAGCCGATCTGCCTAAGCAACGTGGTTTTAGTGGTTTTAGGAGATCTTGTAGGCCCCGGTGCGGAGATTGTAGGTCAGCCCTAGCTCCGCCCGACGGCCATTAAAGACATCCGTAAAAACACGCTTGACCACCGGATTTTGCACCGCGCCATCCTCAAAATAGGCATGGGACCGGCTCACCCGATCAGCATCCGTGAAATCCAGATACACCGCGTTGGTCGCATCCAGGTTCTGAACCCAGTGGCCGAGTCGCGCTTTTTGATCTTCGCCCGTCTTTAGGCGAGAGGCAGCCAGCGCTACATCGTCCTCATTGATGGTGATGTAAAGGCGATTGCGATATTGCACCCGATTCACCCACGCCGCGTGAGCCTCATTGTTCACATCCGCCGCCAGCAGCACAATATTGTCAAACAGCAGCGTCTCGCCCTGGTAGATCGTCGACTCCATCAGCCGCTTAAACAAATAGCAGCCCATGCTGTAGACCGCCAAGTTAAAGCACTGATCGCACGCTTTGTCAGCATGCTTGCGCAGATAGGACACCAGCTTTTCAAAACAGCGATCGAGGGCATTGACCGACAGCGCTGCATCCCGGCGATCGCTGCGATAGCCAAACGTCCCCAGCCCGCCCCCATCCGAAGGCCACGTAAACAGCAGCACCTCCACGCCATAAAGCGTTTCGAGCCGCAGCCCAGCCTCGAGAGCCCCCTGAAAATCGGTATTAAAGCCATGCACAAAAAAGAGGCAGTTGCGCTTTTGCTCCCGCATTCGCGCCTGCCCCTGCAAAAAGGCGTACTCGCTGGCAAACATCAGTTCGCCCTCGACCTCTATTTGATCCGGCAAAATCTCGACCTGCCACGAAGCGCCCACTTTGCGCGCCTCTGCCAAGCGCAGTTCATTGGGTCCCCGTTCATTGAAGTGCTCCCCAAATCGACGCTCCGGCGACTCATCGGGCTGCAAATTTCGGTTCGTTACGACATACATAGACTTTGATCAATCCCTTTGGACATTCTCATTGGATATACACAGGGACGCGCTCAGGGAGAGTGGTCTAGCGCTGCGATCGATCGGGCTTTTCGCAACAAAGTCAGGACTAGGCCTTGTAACTACACCCTTGACAGTCAAAGATAGGACTTACGCAGCTAGCAACGGGTGGGGGATTTGCGTCTCCCACCCAACCTTTCACCACTCGGCAATTTCTGCTGTACAGCACCGGCGATCGCCGGTAAGGTGTCCAAGAGCAGGCTGCGCATTGGACGCCCTCTCAATCCAGCAGAAAATTGAGGCCTAGCCTGATCATCTAACTGAGCATCCTCAGCATCTCTTCTCTGTAGCGAATATTTACCACCGTGGCACAGGTCGTTCTGGAAAACGTTTACAAAAGCTTCTCGGCTCGGCGGGGCGAAGGAAGCCCAGAGTCCAGCGCTCCCGGCGTTCCGCTTCTCGAACCCGGTCTGGGCGCCCAGGACAACAGCCAGGCTCCGCGCCACGGCGTCAGTGTCCTGCGCAACATTAACCTCACCGTCCAAGACAGCGAATTTATGGTGCTGGTTGGCCCCTCGGGCTGCGGCAAGAGCACGCTGCTCCGGCTGATTGCGGGCCTCGAAGCGCTCACCGGCGGCAATATTTGGGTGGGCGATCGCCTCGTCAATGAGCTTCCCCCCAAGGCACGCGACATTGCCATGGTCTTCCAGAGCTACGCCCTCTATCCTCACCTGAGCGTCTACGACAACATCGCCTTCGGCCTGCGCCGCTGCCAGCCACCCGGCGATCGCCCCTCCAGCGACCAAGCCCGCCCCGAGTGGCTAGAGCGTCTCCTCGTCTCCAGCACCCGGACCTTGCCCAAGCACCTGCGCTACTGGTCCGCCCAGGAGCGCGCCGTCGACGAGCGCGTCCGCACCGTCGCCCAGATGCTGCAAATGGAACCCCTGCTCAACCGGCTACCCAAGCAGCTCTCGGGCGGCCAAAAGCAGCGAGTCGCCCTCGGGCGCGCCATGGCCCGCAACCCCCAGGTCTTCCTGATGGACGAGCCCCTCTCCAACCTCGACGCCAAGCTGCGCAACGAAACCCGCGCCCAAATCGTCAATCTCCAGCGAGAGCTGGGCACCACCACCATCTACGTCACCCACGACCAAACCGAAGCCATGACCATGGGCGATCGCATCGCCGTCATGAACGCCGGCCAGATCCAGCAGGTCGCCGCGCCCCTAGAGCTCTATCACCAACCGGCCAATCGCTTCGTCGCCGAATTTATCGGCTCGCCGCCCATGAACTTCCTGCAAGTTCAGCTCAAGGCTCCCCTACTCATCATCCACCCCCAGTTTCGCCTCACCCTCCCCGACATCTGGGAGCCCGTCATCCAGCGCTACGACGGCCAGTCTCTGCTGCTCGGCATTCGCCCCGAGCATCTCAGCCTCGGCGTCCCCGCCCCCAAAAATCTCCTGGTGAAAGTCCAGCGTGTCGAAGCCCTCGGCAGCGACACCTATCTGTCCGCGCTCTTGGTCGGCGCCAAGCCAACGACCCAGGAAACCACCGTCCTCCAGGCTCGCATCGAGCCCGATCGCCGGACAGCCCTGGGCGAAGAAATGTGGCTCTCCCTAATGCCCGACAAAATTCATCTCTTCGAGCTTGAGACAGGCAAAGCCATTTATCCAAACCATCCAACCCGCTCAGGGGCCATGCTCTAGAGCCCCAGCTAGCCCTCCAGCCAGCGTTTGTAACAAATCATTGCAGCAAAGCATTAATCTTGTTACATTCTTTAATAAAGCAGTCGGGTATTGTCGCTCAAGCGGTCGAAAGACACGGTCACGATGCTCGGTATCGGGGCTTCCGGAGCAAAGTATTCATTAGGTTCACTCCCGCAGCGCTTGACGCGAGAGTCAGCCCAGCCCAATTTTTGGCCTAGTGCCTTAATAGGCAAGTGTCTTTGCTTTCCGCTAGTTCACTGCTAACTCGTTAGATCTCCCTAAACTTCGATAGTTCTGCAAAAAGCAAGCATCGAAAGTCCATGCCACTCCTTGCGGAGTGGCATTTTTTTGAGAGAGATCTTGGGCTGGATACCCGCTTCAGCGACAGCTCAGATCAAAGCTACATACCCAAAAAACAAGGGTAGAGGAGCGATCGCCCCTCTACCCTTGTTACGCGTTGTTCTTACTGATTCCCGACTGAGTCCTTAGCGGATATATTCCTTCAGGACACTGTTGCGGTTGGGGTGGCGCAGCTTGCGGAGGGCCTTCGCCTCAATTTGACGAATCCGCTCCCGCGTCACGTTGAAGATCTGGCCAATTTCTTCCAGAGTCTTCATGCGGCCGTCGTCTAGGCCGTAGCGCAGACGCAGCACGTCACGCTCGCGGGGGCTCAGGGTGCCGAGCACGCTCTCGAGATCCTCGCGCAGCAGGTTCTTCGAGACCTGATCTTCGGGCGTTTCACCATCGGACTCGATAAAGTCGCCTAAACGCGAATCCTCTTCTTTACCGATGGGCGTCTCAAGAGAGATCGGCAGCTGAGCCGACTTCGCAATGAAGCGCAGCTTCTCGATCGTCATCTCCATGCGCGTCGCGATCTCTTCCTCCGTCGGCTTCCGGCCCATTTCTTGGGACAAGAGCTTGGTGGTCTTCTTGATGCGAGAGATGGTCTCGTACAGGTGGACCGGCAGACGAATCGTCCGGGACTGATCGGCGATCGCCCGCGTGATTGCCTGGCGAATCCACCAAGTCGCGTAGGTCGAGAACTTGTAGCCCTTCTCGTGGTCAAACTTCTCCGCCGCCCGGATCAGACCCAAGCTACCTTCTTGGATGAGATCTTGGAACGACAGACCCCGGTTCATGTACTTCTTGGCGATCGACACCACCAAACGGAGGTTCGACTGCACCATCTTGTCCTTCGCACGCCGCCCCAAGTGAAGGCGATGGCGGAACGCAGGCAGAGCCATATCGACTTTTTGCGCCCACTCAGCGTCCGTCGGCTCTCGCTCGAGCTGCTCCGCCAAATCCGCCCGGATACGCTCTAGCTCCAGGAGATCCGCAATTTTCCGAGCCAGCTCGATTTCTTCGTCCGCTCGCAAAAGGCGAATTCGGCCGATTTCTTGCAGATAAAGCCGGATGGAGTCTTCTGTATAGTGCTTCTTCTTTGCTTGGGCTTTGCGACGGCCAGAGCGGGCCTTTCCAGCCTTAGCGCCATCTCCGTCCTCATCTTCGATTGGGACTTCACCGTCTTCGTCTTGGCCCTCCAAAAGGAGCCCCTCTAGCTCCTCGGGTTCATCAACTAAACCCAATTCAGACTGCTCCATCGTTTCGAGTACGTTGTTGGCCTGGGTCATGCCGCGTTCCTCATGCTCCTTCAGCTAAAGAATTAAAAACATTTGCACTAATATGCTTCTCCATCCAACCAAGCTTCCTCCGGACAATTGGAGACAGCCAAGTCAATGGTCAGGTTGAAATCAGAGAGATGCACTACCTCTCGAACTTGGCACCCATCGATGCACTTTTACCCCAACTAGTTGCAAATCTTATGTAGGTCTTCACGATTGTAGCTTTTCTCACAAAAGTTGCACCCTAGCGAGTCACAAAAGTCCCGTGGCAGGCCGGTAGTCGAGTATTTTGTATATCTCCAATTTCATCATTACCCTCAGGCTAAGCTGCCTATCAGGAGACAGGGGGACCAACCTAGAAGCTGATTATCGTAACTGATGTTTCTAGTCACTAGGTTTGGCATTTTCTCCCTTTTTGTCTCGCGGTCCTTATGCGGTTTTCCCATCGCGGTCAATCTTCATAGTGAGATTGGGCGAGGGACCACAGGAACTCTACCGGTGCTTTAGGTAGGGCAGACTGGGGTCAACGCTGTCCTCTTTGGGTTTCAGGGATGAGGCCAAGTAGACTGGCTTGTTTGAGGCAGAGAGTTTTGTGATTCCGTTAGGCGGACTCTGCCAAGAACCAGTGAGAAAATCTCCATTGCCTGCCTGAATTGACGTTGAGTGACGAAGCGTTTGAATATCTTCTACTGTTGTACGTTAACTCAATTTTTTTGGGTGCGACAGATTTTTTTAGAGTTTTTCAGAGAATTTTTTATTATTTTGCTTAGAGTTGGTTCACTATCCGATGGAGGCGTCTAGACACCTCAGCCATTTTTCTGAAAAAGGGCTAATTTCTGTCCATTTTAGCGCTGAAGAAGCCTAAGAAATTAATATCTCTAATCGTTTTTCGGCTAGGTGATTATTTTTTTATTTAATTAAGGAAGCGGTATTTTCCAGCGAAAACTTTAGAGAAAGTGAACAGTTGTTTACACTTTCCTCATTTTGGAGGGAGAAAAATATTGAGTAGTGTAGCGAAAGGCGAACTAATGTTCTAATATCGACGGCGGGCGATCGCCTGTGAGGGCAGCCCATCTCCATGGATTCGAAGCAGTTTTTGGCGGCAGCGGTCTAGCAAAGCCCACGCTTTCAAGGGTGGGATGTGGCGTCGATTAGCAGCTGTTGGCTGTCGAGATCGACCCTGAGTCGACCAGACAGCAAGTCTTGAACCAGGGGATTGCGGAGATCAACCCACAGCGAGCAGTGATCTAGGGCGTGGGTTAAGACTACCGACATCCCGCGACGAATCAGTTTGCAGCCCGCTTGGTACAGATAGACGCGATGATCAGCAGGAAATTCGCCAATGCGGCAGTACAGTTCGTTACGAAAGTACATTCCCTGCTGCATGGTGTTATCAAACCAAAAGTTAAAAACAAATACCTGATTTTCAGGAATGAACTTTGGCAGCACTGGAAATTTTTGGGGAAATAGAATAAAAGTTGGGGTCATCGTTTATGACTCTGCACACTTGCACGCGCCAACGGTCTAGGAAGAGTAGATAAATCGCGGGCACGGCGATCGCCCTCTTTCTCGCAGGATCACAAGACAGTAGGGAGAACGAATTTTGGGTCCCTGACGCCTTTGAGGAGGCTTCAGGACATCGAAGCGATTGGAGTACAGGCCGCACCCAGCCTAGCCTACTTGCCCGACATGGGGAGAAAAATTCAATGCTTTGGCGCAGATTTCTGAGTATTTCTGCGGAAAGCTGGTTAGACAGCTTTGAAAGGCAATGTCCGTAGTATGCCTGATTTCACTCTAGATTCAAGCCTTTGAAGGCTTTTCTTGACATTTTTGGCTCTCCAAGAGGCGAGATTCCCACAGATCTTCTACGGTTACCCACTCATAGCCTTCTGCTTTGAGCTTGGTAATTACTTGATCAGCTGTGGCTGCGACGTCGGTACCGCCGAAGGGGCCGTCGTGCAGCACGATCAGAGAACCGGGCTGGGCTTGGCGCAAAACACGATCGACGGAGCGATGAACGCCGGGCTCGACCCAGTCTTCGGGAACGACGCTCCACATCACAGGACGATAGTGCCACTGGTGCAAATACCGGAGGGTCGCTGGCGTAAAGACTCCGAGCGGTGGGCGCACGTCTCGCACTTGGCGCTGAACAAGTTCTAGGTCCCACTGACAGGCGTGGGCGATCGCGCGCTGCGTTTTTTCGAGGCTGGCTTTGAGGTCGGGGGGCGAGAGGCGGGGGAAAGCCCGATGGGTGTAGCCGTGTAGGCCAATCCAGTGACCTTGCTGGTAAAGTGCCTGGGCGACGGCGGGCGATCGCTCAACGCATGCGCCGAGCCAAAAGAAGCTGGCTACGACATTGTGACGCGCCAAGACGTCGAGCAGCGCAGGGGTATATTTCGGGTGCGGCCCGTCATCAAAGGTCAGGGCTACGACGCGTCGCTGAGCATCACCGGTCCACAGACACTGGGGAAAAAGGGGCTTGAGCACTCGGTGCAAGACTGGATAGAGAGGCGCAAACTGCATAGACACAGAGACATAGTTGCAGGGCTTCTCTTTTGATCTTGGCGGCGATCGTCAAAATCGCCTAGTTGGCACAAAATTGTCGCGCCCAGGCAGACTGAATGAGGGAGCGCAGAATTTCGCCGCTGATCGGCTTGACGAGGAAGCCGTCCAGATCGGGGCATTCTTCCTGATGAAGCCAGCTGGGAGCGTGCCAATCGGTCAAGGCAACGATGGTTACCCGATCTTGGGTGTTGCGCTGGCGAAGCTGGGTTAGCAGGTTTCGAGACCACGACTGAAAGTCTCCCGCCAGAATCACCAAGAAGGGCGATCGCTGATCGGCGTGGACAATCGCTTGATCTTCAGAATGGGCGATCGCAACAGAGCACTGCATTTCTAGCAAAAGCGCCTTCAGTTCACCCAGCTCTTCGGCACCCTTTTCTAAAATGAGAACATTGCTCTGGGGCAGTTCCATATTCCATCGGGGTTCTACCCGCCAAACGCAAGAGGACAAAGACACGTTCAATTCCAAAGTCTTTAGGACCTAGATTTATAGTTCCTAGATTTTAGACAGGTCTATGCCTTTAACCCAGCAAATTCCGTTTTTTTTAGGCTTTAAGAATTACCTTATAAATTGCTTGATCGCGCGATCGCAAAATAACTTTAAACGAAGCGTCACAAAGCATAAATTTTAACTTTTCTCTGTGCCGGGCCATTCAAT
The DNA here is from genome assembly GCF_000317045.1 of Geitlerinema sp. PCC 7407. NCBI lineage: Bacteria > Bacillati > Cyanobacteriota > Cyanophyceae > Geitlerinematales > Geitlerinemataceae > Geitlerinema > Geitlerinema sp. PCC 7407. The sequence continues at coordinate 2,008,136 of NC_019703.1, read as the reverse complement.
CGATTTCAGGATTCAGAGAAATTTCGGTTTGAGCAGGCAGCTTGCGCAAGTGCGGTTCTCGTAAATAAGTATTTTGCGTGCAGAGTGGGCAGTAGAGCGGCTCCAGCCGAGAGGACAATCTCTGGACCGACAAGACCTGCCTCACATTGCTCGAAGCGTCCAGTCTAAAATCACTCAAATCGCGGGCTCGTGCTTCTCAAAGGGTGATCGCCAGTTAATTTTGTAGCTTTGATCTGTCTTGAAACTGACCAATTTAAATCTTTTAGATAGAATCAAGTTCCTTATTTCATTCCAGAAAACCTGATAAATTTTTAGAATATTTTTCTTTTCGTTTATGCACTATATCTTCGAGCAAAGCTGGAGGATACACGGACTCCTTTCTTCTTCTCTTGGATACTCAGTAAGAAATTTTGGTCTTAAGCAAAAATTAAATTGATCGCGCTTGAGATTGTCGAATTAGTTTACAGATATTGGCACAAATTGGTGCAGCGGGGTGCTTGGGGCGACTCAAAGACCCTGATCAACAAAAATCGTTCAAAATCAGCACAATACCCAGATTATTTAAGGTAAATCTGGCGATCGCGGCAGCGGGTGAAATCAGGCGGCTGCTAGCATCGGCGTAATCCAGAAACGCTACCCGATACTTTCGGTCTGGAATACTCTCTCGTCTTAAGGTTTGAGGCCAAATTTTTATGTTCAATGCTCTTTCAGCCCATTTTGTTTCCCGAGCCGGCGGGGGTGAGCGGCGATCGCTGCCGTGGCTCTTGGGCGGGCTAGCCGCGATCGCCCTCAGCGGCTGCGACACCACCAGCACCGCTCAGTACGACGCCACCGCCACCACCACCTACACCTGGGTTGTCGAGTACACGACCCCCGGCACCGACAAACTTCCTCGCCCCGAGATCTTCGAGAGCACTCGCCTGGTCAATCGCAACGGTCAGCGCCCCGAGGAAGCCGTCACCGGACCCGATGACCAAGGCCTGTGGTGGCCCGCCCTGCCGCCTCGACCCACCGTCGACCAGATAGAGGCGCGGATCCAGCAGCCCCAAGAGCGCCCCAGCACTCCTCAGATCCAGAAGTCCGTCGACTACCAGGTCACCATTCCCCAGGAAGGCCAGCCAGTCACTCTGCCGACCAATGCCCAGGTCTATCGCCAGGTTGCCAAAGCCTACCCCAACCAAGCGCCCCTCACTTTCACCCTCGGCGTCGACAATCAGTCGGTCGAGAAAGCCGAGCCAGGCACAACAGGGCCCTAGACAATCAGGTTTTTCGCCCTTTCTCAGACCTCTGCGAGCAAGTCAGCCGTTTCACAATTTGCCGCCGCAAAGCGCATCCAGAGGTCTATGGGTCTGCAAGTCAAACCTTTCTTCTTGCAAACCTCAAATTTTTTTTCAAACTCAGGAATTAAACCGCAATTCCGAGCAATCATGGGTCAAACCAACGGCAACCATCATGCATTCAGGTTTGATCCGTTTCTGGCTGATTGCGATCGCTTTCGGCACAGTAGCGGGCTGTGCTCCCTTCATGCCGCGCTCGGAGTATGGCCAGCCTCTGTCAACCCAAACCACGACAGCCACTGAGTTGCGATCGCTGCCCGATTTGCCGGAAGACTGCCCCATCAAAGCTCGGGGTAGCTACCAGCGCCTCGAGAAGCTGCTGCAAGGCCAAAATCTCGACGGGGGCGATCGCCTTTTGCAAACCTTCGAGGGCGAGGCTCGCAGGCTTCTGGGTCGGCCCCAGTACTACCGGCCCAGCGACAGCGGCACCACCTACGAGTGGCCCAGCCCAGACTGCAAGGGCTGGTACATCAGCGCCAGCATGGGTCCTCGGGGCTCCAGCATTCTGACCGCCGAAATCCCGCCCCCCATTGGCGTGCTGGCTGACGCTGATTCTCGATCTCCCCTTCAGTACACTTTGGCCGGCCATCGGCGGGAGGTCGAGGCGATCGCCTTTAGCCCCGACGGCCAAGCCCTCTTTAGCGGTAGTCCCGATGGCGGCGTGCACCGCTGGCAGGTCAGCAGTGGGCAGCACCAACAGGCCCTTGATGCTGATGACTGGATTCGTGAGTTACGGGTCGATCCCAAAGGCCAGCAGCTAATGGGTCTGGGCAAAGACCTGACGGTCTGGAGCCTCGCCGATGGGGCGATCGCTAAGACCTGGGAATTTAGCCAAGGCGGCAGTACTCGCAACTTTTTTAGCCATGACCAGCGCTTCATCGTTAGCGAGATCAACGACGAACTCGTTGATCTCTGGGACATCAGTCGCCAGCAGCGAACGGCCACCTTTCCGCCCCCGCTGCCGCTCCCCCCAGGCGCTGGGCAGCCCCAGAGCGTCCAGGTCGCGCCCAATATGACCCTGAGCACCAGCAGCACCCCAGTGCGACAGTCCTCACGCCCCGGCTATCGCCTCGGGGCGATCGCCCTTCACCCCAACAACCGCACCCTCGCCGACGCCCAAAACCAGGGTCTTGGCCCCGATCAAAACGGCATTATTCTCTGGGACATCCCCACGAACCGCAAGCTACGCACCCTCGCCGGCCACAGCTACGTGGTCGAGGCGATCGCCTTTAGCCCCAACGGTCAAATCCTTGCCACCGGCAGCGCCGACACCAGCTTTGCCGAGGAAAGCGTGATCAAGCTGTGGAATCCGGACAAAGGAATCCTCATTCGGACGCTATCGGGGCAAAAAGGCGGGATTCGGGCGATCGCCTTTAGCCCCGACGGTCAGACTCTCGCCAGCGGCAGCGGAGCAGGCAGCATTGTCCTGTGGAATCTCCGGACTGGCCAGGCGCTGCAAACCCTGACCGGCCACACCCGAGCAATCACGGCGATCGCCTTTAGCCCCGACGGCCAGACCCTCGCCAGCGGCAGCAGCGATCGCACCCTGCGCGTCTGGCAGCTTCAGGGCCTACGGTGACAGGCGAGCCTTTTTCCAGCGATTGGCCTTGTACCAGGCCGCCACCGCCGGCACCCACGCCTCAAAATGCGGCCAGATCAGATCGCACATCTGCTGAATCTCGAGCTGAGCGTCGCCCTTAGCCCGCAAATCCAAAATATGCATCAGCGATCGCACATTGGCCGACATCACCCAGTGCTGGCGAACATCAAAGGGGATCAGACCCCGCGCATGCTCCTCCGCAAATCCCTGCTCGATGCGAGTCTTGTAGCGATCGCACGCCTCCAGGCACCACGCGATGTCCTGCTGACGCTGCTCAGCCGTGTACTCGTACTTTTTGCCCTGGCGATCGGCATAAAATCCCAGCGGACGCAAATAAAACACGTCCTCCACCTCTCGCTTGCCCTCCGCCACTTCCAGCAAGCGCGATCCGGTATATCGGAAAGATTGAACATCGAAGCTCACGCCCACGCGATGGGTGCGGAGCTGTTGCATGGTGCTGTGGGGGAACCAGCCGAAGTTGAGCACGATCTGGGGGTGCTCTAGGGGGCCAAAGTGGCCGCGATTGCCTGCCAACAGGTGTTTGATAATCAGTTCGCCAGCGCTTTCTTCGTCAGGCCAGCGATCGCGCTCATCCCAGACAAACATCTCCGCATAGTCCTGGTGCATAGCGGCGTAAATAACCTGTTGGGGATGAGAGGTTTGGGAAACAACCTCAACTCGAAAGCGCTCCATATCCGCGTCGTCTCTGATGCAGGGCTCCAAATTTTATCAGGTTCTCAGGGCTTAGCAGCCTTCCGTTACGAAACCGGCTGGCGCGATCGCGCCTCTTCGCGACGCTCCTGGACCGGGGAGACCGGCGATCGCTGACTGGGCGCCAAAGCCGGAGGCGACGGCAGCTGCCGAAAACTCTCCAGAGCAGCCGCTCGCACAATGGGTTCCTGCTCCCGCCGCAGCATCAACCGCAGCGCATCAGCCAGCACGCGCAGCTCCTGGGCGTCCAGGTGAGAGGCCTGGGCCATCTGGGACAGCTGCCGCACCGCCACCAGGCGCTGGAGGGGGTCCGCCGCTGCCAAGTCGGCGAAGGCGCGATCGAAGGAGGCCGGGGCGCGATCGGCGCGGCGGCCCAGAACCTGCCAGACCAGCAGCGCCAGCAGGGTCAGCGTGCCCAGCCCCTGGAGCGCGATGCCCGAGGCCAGCCAAAAACTGTCAGTGTCGCTCCAGATGGCGATCGCCAGGTAGGTGCTTACAGCCACTACGCTACCGCTTCCGGCGGCCAGCAGGACTGGCCAGTTTTCGGCCTTCAGCCAGCGCCGAATTTCAGCCGTATCTACCGGGATTGGATGCTCGCGCAGCCAGTAGCTAAGCCACCAGACAGCGCCACCTGCCCCCGCCGCCAGCATGAGCTTCCAGTCCGTCAGCAGCAGCAGACCGCCCGCGATCGCCCCCCAGCGCCAGAGCTTTGGTTGTCGCAGACGCTGGGGGGCGCGGCGCGGCGACAAAGCGCGATTTGGGTCAGACGGAACGGGCGAATCGGACGGATTGTGAGCCTGGGAAGTCGCAGGAGCCACCTTAAATTGCCTGATGAAAGGAGAAAACGAGACTAGCCATGGGGCGATCGCCCATGCCCCAGAGAAAAATCTAGGGTCACTGGCATTCATCACGTTTACATAAGCATACCCGCAGTTTCACTGCTCCGTAGACGCGCCTGCGGCGGGTCAGGCGTATCTCGCCCCGCCGTCTAGCCGCCCCTCACAACAGGTGGGGCTTGCTCGCGCTGACCAAAACCGACGGCGTGGGCACACCGGAGGACTCGGGCAGCGACGAGCAAACCTCTGGCGACACTTGCAGGTAGCGCAAGCACTCCTCAGGGGTCAGCTGGCGATCGCTGCGACCCCGGGCCAAGCGCATCAGCGAAGACCACGTCGCCGCCCAGCCGTATACTCGCCCATCCTCGGACAGAGACATCAGCCACCGGCCATCGGGCGTAAACTGAGCCTGCTGCATCGGCAGCGTCGCTCCGCCAATTCGCTGAGGACGCAGCTTGGCCTGCTGCAAGCCAGTTTTGGCGTCCCACAGAGCAGCGCTGCCATCGGTACTGGTGGTAACGATCGCCTGGCCAGTTGGGCTGTACTCCACATCCAGCAGCGGCTGACCATCCCCCGGCAGCAGTACCTGAACTTGCCCCGTTTTGCCATTCAGGACGCGGGCGACGCCGTCCCAGCTACTGGTTACCAGCAGCTGGCCATCGGGGCTAAAGGCAGCGCTGCTCACCGCGTCGGGATGGGGAAGCACCTGGATCCCTTCCCCCGAAGTGACGTCCCAAATCTGGGCAGTGCGGTCCCAGCTCGCCGTGACAAGGCGCTGGCCATCCGGGCTAAAGCGGGCCATGGCGATCGTCGCTTGGTGACCTTTCAGCAGATGGCGCAGCGTCCCCGTTTCCAGATCCCAAACCCGCACGGCCAGATCATCACCAATGGCCAGCAGATGGGCACCATCTGGACTAAAGGCCAGAGAACGCAGAACCACCGCAGCGCCCGCCAGATCGAGGTCTAGGGCAGTCGGTAAGGGCTGGACCTTTGACAGCGTTCCGTCAGGCTGAAGGGTCCGAAGCGCGATCGCACCCTCGGAGGAGGCGATCGCCAGTTGGCGCGTCATTGGGCTGTAGGCAACCCCCGTCAGCACCGCAGGGGTTGCCCCAGGGGCCTGGGGGGACAGCAGATTCATCGGTGCCCCTAGGGGCTCTCCCGCCACCACGTTCCAGCGTTGCAGTTCCCCACCTTCACTCACGGTCAGCAGGGTCGATGAGCCTGCTTGGGCCGTAGTCTGACGATAGGCTTGGGCGATGCGCTGACTGTCTTGCAGGGCGGCCAGGGTCTTGGGGGACGAGCGGCTAAAACGTGACAGCAAAGACAGCAGCGGCATCACGCGGGAGGTCTTGGCCTCGGAGTTCAGGGCCAATGCCAGGGGTGACGTGGACCACATCGCCGCTCCAAAGGTCGGTGGCGCTGAGGCCGTCGTCAGCTCTTGGTCCATCTCCACGGGGGCTGTGGGTCGCGGTTCTAGGGCCATCATCCAGCGAATCGGTCCTGAGGCCATATTGAGGGAGGGCAGCTCGCCGCCGCCATGAATCTGCCAGCGAGCCACGGTGCCCGTTTGGCGGACCGTGAGTAGGGAGGCTCCATCGTCGGCAAAACTGGCGCCGAGAATCGCGCCGTCGGCCTGGGGCAAATGGGCGATCGCCTGTCCGGTCTCGGTCTCCCACACCTGGGCTGTTTCTCCATGGTGCTTGGAGGCCGGCACAACGCTAACCAAGAGGCGGCCCCCTGCGCTGAACTGCACCTGTCGCGGCTGTTGGCTCTCTTCCTGGGCCTCAGCCACATTCCCCAGGCGGATCGGTGCCGTATTGGTGACTCTCCACAGCCACAAACTGCCTCGGTCGTCCGAAAGGGCAATTTGGGAGGCATCGGAGCTGAATTCGAGGCGATACTGTCGAGGATCCGAAGGCCGCTCATTCCCTAAAGGCAAGCGGCGCAGCAGACGGGTCGTTTGGCTATCCCAAAGCTTGATCGTGCCGTCTTCGCTGACGGTGGCGATCGCCCGCCCATCCGGGCTCATGGCCGCCTGGGTCAACGGAGCGCCATGGTTAAGCAACTGCGGCGAGGCAATTTTGGCTTTGGGGGCCGTGGGCAGCCGCCACAGCTGGGCCGCAGCGGTGCGCCCCCCCATCAGGAGCTGGCGTCCGTCGGGGCTGAAGCTCAGGCTGTGAAGAGGCTTGGCGTGGCGTGCCACCATCACCGGGGTTCCGACCTCCTCTGCCGGGCGATCGTCTAGACGCCACACCACCATTTGGTGGTCACCCACCGCCGCTAGCCAGCGTCCCTGGGGATCTAGAGCGATCGCCGTTGCCGCTGTGCGCAGGCCCTTCATGCGCAAAATTCGCTGATGGGAGACCTGCCAAAGTCGCAGATCCGCCTCATTTTTCACCACGAAGGCGACCTGATTCCCCTTCGGACCGATGGCCATTTGCTCAATGGCCGGAGCCTGATCGGTGGACCAGTCCCAGGCAGCCGCTAGCTCCTGGGTATCGATGTCCCACAGCTTGAGGTTGTTGGCTTTATCCACGGTCAAGAGGCGATCGCGCTCTGGCGTAAAAGCAGCCTGGGCGATCGCCGTCGAATCTTTCCACAGAACCTGTTGCTGGCCCAGGCGCTGGAGAGCCGATCGCAGGCTGGCCTCGATCTCCTGGGTGCGTCCTTCCTTCTCCGCCACCACTCGGCTGATCAGCAGGGCCGCCGTTGGGTCCCCTGAGCTGGTGTCCAGGATGTCTTGGGCGATCGCCGCCGTTTGGCGAGAGTTGACCAGCCGCAGGTGCTGCTCCTTCTCCACCTGGCTGCTGGCCGTCACCCGGTACTGGGCAACCGTCACGGCGATCGCCGCCAGCAGGACGCAGGGCACCATCATTTGCAGCATCCGGAACTCCTTGTGCGTCCGGCGGCTCTCGGCCTGGCTCAGCGCCACGTACTCCATCGCCAGCCCCGACAGAGACCTCGGGTACTCCGTCAAAAAGGCCTCAGCCTCCCGCAGGCGAGCCCCCGTCAGCAGATGCTCAGCCCGCTTCGGCTGGCCCCGCCGCAGCCAGTCCTGGGCCAGCCGCTCCAAGCGACGCTGGCGCAGCAGGCGATCGCGATGGGTGACCAGCCACTGCTGCATCGGCTCCCAGTGATGCAGCAGCGCCCCATGGACTAGGTCCACCGTCGTCTGGGCAATGCCCGCGGGATCTTGAATGCGATCGGTCACCACCAAGGCGCGGGCCGCCAGGTGTGCCAGCATGGCCTCCACCGCCGGGGCCTCGAAGGCTTGCCCCAAAAGCTCGTCCTTGAGAGCGCGGCGGCGGGCAACCTCCGTTTCTTCGCCCACGTACACGAGGGCCAGCAAAATATGCTGCATCAAGGCCTGCTGGGATTCCTCCAGGGTCTCCCACAGCGCCGTCGCCCATCCCTGCACCAGGCCCCGCACACCGCCAACGGCCAAGTAGTGCTCCAGGGTCAGGCGATCTGTAGCGGGCGCTTGCTGCCACAGCTCGGTCATGATGCCCTGGATCAGGGGAAACGGCGCTGGGGAGACGGTTACATCCAGCAGCAGGGCCTGGATCAGGTTCGGTTCGAGGGCGCAGTTCACGCTCTCGGCGGGGCGGGCGATCGCCTGGCGCAGTTCCTTCTCCGTCGGCGCTGCTAGGGTAATCCGAGCTTCATCTACATAGATAGATAGGGCGCGATCGCCCTGGGCCAAGGGCAGCGCCTCCGATCGCAGCGCCGCCACCACCGTAAACCAGTCCCCTGCCAGCCGCAGCGCCCCCGTCAGCAGCTCGACGACCCGCTGCCCCTCAGGGCCCAGCGCCAGAAGCTGCTCTAGCTGATCCGCCACCAGCACAAAGCGGCAGGCCCCAGGCACCGTCGGTAGCTGGGTCAGGGAGTCCGACGCCCCCGTCAGGCGACTCTGAATCAGCCGCACCAGCCCGGGCGCTCCCTCCTGCAAAAGGCGCTCTGCCTGGTGCAGCTGGTCCGCTCGCTCGACGCTGGAGGCCTCAGGATCCACAAACACCGCCGCCAGGTGCTGGAGCGGCTGGGAGGCCAGGTTTACCCAGTGCACCTGATAGCGATCGCCCCTTTGGCGCAGGGCTGGCACCAGACCCGCCCGCAGCAGCGACGTCTTGCCGCTCGCCGATCCACCCACCAGGGTCACCCAGCGGTGGTGCTGCACTCGCTCCAGCAGCTGCGCCAGCACCGCCTCGCGGCCAAAGAAACTGGCCGCCTGGGCCTCCGAGAATGGCTGCAAGCCGGGATAGGGACAGGCGATCGCCTCTGGGGCGGGCTGCGAGACCAGCGGGCGATCGCAGCGGGTCAAAATAATTTCACTGCCAGAATTTTCAAACAGCGGCTGCTGGATCTGGCCCTTGAGGCCCCGATTAACCGCCGTTGTCAGGGAGTGATTGGTCACCAAGCCGCTCTCTGTCTGGCGAGGATCGAGCCCTTCCAGCAGCGCTTGGGTAAACACACTATAGGGACTTTCCAGGGACTCATAGGCCACCTCATAGTCCCGCGACGCCGCCATGAACAGGCGATCGACCCCGGGTGAAGCCCCCGGATCCGCCTCCGCAAAATTCAGCAGCTCACCGCTATGGCAGCAGTCCAGCAGCACAATGCGCTGGCGCACCGGACTCTCCTGGAGCAGCCGCCGCAGCCAAAACAGCGACAACCCATAGAATCCCTGGGCCGGATTGGCGTCGCTGAGGGCCAAGTAGCCCTCCTGAATCCCGGCATCCTTCTGGAGGCCGTGGCCCGAAAAGTAGAACAGCGCCGTGTGGGGAATATTGCGCCCCTTTGGCTTGAACAACCGCACCAGCGACGCCTCGAGGGCCTGGAGCGAAACCGGCGATCGCGCACCCACCCGTGGCCGACCCTCCTCGATCGCCTCCGGCAAGCGCGTCACCCGAAAGTCCCCGTGGGTTTCCAGAATCTGGGCCACCGCCTCCGCATCGTGGGTTGGTGCCCGCAGACTCGGCAAAAATTGATAGCTATTAATTCCAACAATTAGCGCGTCACGCATCATTAGATCTGCACCCTGTTCCCCTGGAAAAAGACGAAAATCCTCCAGGACGGCGATCGCAGGCGATCGCCATCTAGCACTGGATATTCCCGTGGCTTATCCTCCTGTTGACCAGAGGCCCAATCAGCCCAGCGGGCGATCGCGCCTACCGGTCAGCTCATTGCCGCGAGCATCTCGGATAAGCCCATCGTTAACAGACTCTCTAAAGCCGACCTTTGACGGCGTTTCATGAAGCTAAAAATTCAGACCTAGAGCCACTAGATAGATCGGTTAACGCTTAGCATCAGCGCCACTAGCCTCTCTCATCACCAAGCCATGATGAGCTCAGAACGCCCTAGCTTCCTGGCCTCCTAGTCCGCTTGTAGACCGCGTTTGCACCACAAGCAGCGCTGGGAACTCTTTGCCAACAAGCGATCGCCCACAAAACACCATTCAGGGAACACACTGTCCAATGATTCACCAGCTTTTTTGTGAAGGAATGTGCACTACCTACCCGACTCACTACCAGTGTCTTGATTTAAGTAGTCATTGCAGCTACCACAGATTGGGGCACTTAGCAACTGCAACAACGACAAACTAGGAGCTGAGGCACTCACTAAGCAGCTGACTTTTTCAGACAACTCATTAGCAAATGCAGAAAAATAAAATTCAGCAACCCTGTTTTCTCGCCTATAAGATATCCAATCTCAAATGTTTTGTAAAAAGGGGTGAGACCCTCAATAGCAAAGGGTTTCAATCACTTTTTCTATAAATTTAGACGATTGCAAGACTCGTGTTTACACGGGCATTTTTATTTTATGCGGCGAGCTGAATTACCTATAAATATGAAGCGCATACGAAAATCTTGTGAAATTTTCACGGGTATTGCTCAAAGCCAGTCAGCTTCTTCAGCAAATACCGATACTAGTGCAGTATTTTCACGTATACGAGCTCCGAGGAATCTGTAAAGTTTTCACGGAGCCCTCTGCAAGGTGCAAATCCCGCCAAGGAATCAAGCCCTTGACGGGACATCAGCCCCTCAAAAGTGGAAGCACAGGTTTCCTAGCGTAAAGTTGCCGTCAAAGCTCGAAAAGACTACCCGATGGATGTTGTCCGCATGCAGGCCTAGAGGGGCGTTGGGGGAGACAGCGCTGCCGGATTCAGCACAGTTAGGCGAGAGCAAGGGCACAGCCGCAATCCGCTGCCCGTTGCTGTCATAGGCCATCATTTGGAGCGATCGCGAGCTGGTGACGCGGCTGCTTACATAGCGCACAGGCCGCCGAAACTTCACCTCTAGCCAGCCTTGTTTGGGCGCTCCCATCAGCACAAGATCGCCGCCATAGGTCGGAAAAGCCGGGTTGGAAGGGCGCAGGGCCACCGCATTCGAGAAGGTGACGCCCCACTGCTGAAACTGACGATCTACGGTGCTGAAGCACTCCAGGTCGCTCCACAGCAGATGGATACAGTCTGCTGGAACCAGAGCAAGCGCTGCTGTGGCTGTCTGGAACGCAGCCGGGACAGCGCGTAAGGGTGCCGCATCACGAGTTTTCGTTTCTTCGGAGGCGTAGGACGACGAAAACTGGGTGCGGGATCTAGAGGTCCGGGTCTGCTTCCGGGACGCTTCGAAGTATGACTGCTTAGGCATACCGCCCTCAACTCTTTACATTTCTGTGAGCGGCCACCACCTTCAGTAGGGAAGGTGTGTGCTGCGATTTACTGAGTAGTCCCGATGCACCCTGTCGTCAAAAACACTCTGTGTGAAGCGTTTTGGTTTGGCCTGTCCATGGTTCCACGGTGTTGGGTGGAAATTGGCTATGGCCCTGTAGCGGTAGTATAGTCTGATGTTAGGCAAGCTGCCGTGGACTTACTGATTTGATTCCCTGATTTTAGGAATTTACCTCAGCTTTCTTACGGAGTTTGCTACATACACAGAAATTTACAGCAATAAAGCCCTGATAAAAGTCTCAAAAACTACATCAAGACTTTGTAAATTATTTCCATTATGCAATGAGTGCATACTTTTAGGGTCCCCCTAATGGATCAAAGTGGGCGATCGCTCTCTATCAGTCGGCTGTAGGCCAAACGGGCGAGGCACAACTGGGAGCACAGGGCGACAATAAGGGAATGCAATAAATCTTTAGGCAACGAGTCATGTTCCAGCCACCGGGTTTTGTCCAGCGATCTATCGTCACGAGCCTGGGAACGATGGTTTACCATACGACCGCCGAGGAGGCACCTTGGGCGTCTGCAAGCTTCGACCCAGCGCCGTTGGTGTTTTTCCATGGGTTTGGTGGCGGATCGTCTTCCTATGAGTGGTCCAAGGTGTATCCAGCCTTCGCGGCGGACTATCGAGTGATTGCGCCGGATCTGGTGGGCTGGGGCCGTTCGGCCCATCCGGCCCGAGACTATGAGCCAGAGGACTACGTGACGACACTCCGGGAGTTTTTGGAGCAGGTGAGCGATCGCCCGGTGATTGCGGTGGCGTCTTCTTTGACAGCGGCCTATGTGGTGCGAGTGGCGATCGCTCGACCCGAGCTGTTTCGAGCGCTGATTTTGGTGACGCCAGCGGGGCTGTCGGACTTTGGCGAAAACTACACCCGCAGCCTCTTTGCTCAGGTGGTCAAAACGCCGGTCGTCGATCGCCTGCTGTATACCTTTGGCATCGCCACCGCTGGGGGCATTCGCAGCTTTTTAGAGCAGCGCCAGTTTGCCGATCGCGATCGCATTTATCCCGAGATCGTTGAGGCCTATCTCGCCTCGGCCAGCCAGCCCAATGCCGAATATGCAGCTCTGTCCTTCGTGCGAGGGGACCTGTGCTTTGATCTGGCGCGCTACATGCCAGAGCTGACCACGCCTACCTTCATGATTTGGGGCGAAAAGTCTCAGTTTACCGGGCCAGAGATTGGCCGCCGCCTGGCCGCCCTCAATCCCCAGGCTGTACGGGTTTTCCATGCCCTCGAAGGGGTCGGCCTCACGCCTCAGCTGGAGATACCAGCGGTCACGATCGCCTTGATTCGCAGCTTTTTGCAGGAGATCGAGGCAACGGCTGCCCTCCCGGCCTGAGACAGCCTCTCTGGATACAAAATACAAATAGGGGCGATCGCTTGCGGCGATCGCCCCTATTCAAACCAATGCATTTCATTAGGCGAGTGCAGGTTCTGGCCCACCAAAACCCCTAGTCAGCCAGCACCTACGGCTGCACCCGAATATCAATCACGCTGGCATTGAAATCATAGCCAAACCCTTCTAGGCGCACCGGCGTGCCCACCTTCATATCGCTATTGCCAAGCACCACGCCTTGATCCGTGATTTGGGCCTTGCCCGTCAGCGTGATCAGCAAATCATTGGTAAAGGGCACCTCGGGCTCTGGCGCATCCTTGACGGCGAGGGAGCCATCCGGCTGAGGAACGTACACCTTGCGGCCCAGAGGCTCCACAGATTTCACATTAATTTCGCCGAAGGGCTGGTTACGGATGATGATATTGGTCGGCTGACCGGCCTTCACCAGCTCAAAAGGTTTGCGGGCGCTCAGGCCTCGGGCCACCACATCAACTTCTACTTGCTTGACTGAGCTGCCCACTTGGGCGATCGAGGTTCCGGATTTACCAGGCACCAGCAAAATACCCGCCAGCACCATGGCAATCACCAAGCCCGCCGCTATATCTAGAATGCTGAGCTTGCCAAACAACCGACCTTTTGAATCCAAAATTGCCATGAATTTTTCCTTCTTGCTGGGCTAGGAAACAACAGCTATTTGCCGCCCCGAGCCGAGTGCGGGCAGTCCTGAGCCAGATTATCATGACTTGTTCACAGCCACACACAACAACTACAGAAAGCGCTGTATCACTGGGGTTTCACGCTCGGGCCAAAGCAAAACTTAGGCCTAAGATCTCTACATGATGGTGTCAAAGCGAGACTCATTGCGAGGACGCCAAGTCGAGCTTTGGGCGCGCGGTTTTTTGATTTCCCAAATGGTTTCGTTGCCGTCGCGGCCGACTTTTTGGAAAATGAACCCGCGTCGCTGGAAGCTGGGGTGCTTGTTAATCGTTTTGGGGGACATCTTGAGCAGCTGGCCGAGCTCGGCGGTGCTCAGGAGCCAGTGGTTGTTGCAGGCGTCTTCGAGGGCGCGCAGGTGGGCCAAGGGATCGGGAGTGGTGGTCATGCGAGAGGCGATCGCCTCCACCAGCACCGCTAGGGCAGCCTGCTGACGATCCACCGGGACCGGCGAAATCTCCTCAGGCGGCGACGGCTGAATTGCATTTTCGGGCTGATGCCCTCGCAGGTGAGGAAACTGCTCCACAAAGGACATCAGGCTTCCTCCATCGTAGATGTGATCATCGAGAGCATCCAGAATTTCTAGGTGCTCTTGGTGGATGAATAAGCCCCCATCCTGGCTTTGCGGGTAGATGTCTAGCTGGTTGAAGCGAGTGAACATTTCAGCCTCATCAACACCGTAGCGTTCTAGGAGGCTCGCAACGGCATGTCGCTCGGTTGGGGCATTCATGGCGAAGAGCGGGTTCAATCATGTTTCGCCAGCATACCGCGCGCTTCTCGCCAGTGCCAGTCGTACACTTGAACTAACTTATTGTCGGATGGCGATCGCCCAGGGCGCCCAGTGAAGCCCCGTGACGATTGGGCAAGCTTCTCTCTCTTGGCCATTGATCCACTCCCCGGTCTGAAGACGCGGGGATTCGGGACTCAGGCAGAGATAGCAGGCAAAGCCTGACTGACATCTCCTACTCCCCAGGTTGAGACCCCAACCTGCTTGATATTCACAGCCGCATTCTCATCTCGGTCATTCACCGACTGACACGCGGGGCAGCGCCACCGCCGAACCGACAGGTCCAGAGATTCCAGGATATGCCCGCAACCGGAGCACGTCTTGGAACTGGGAAACCAGCGGTCAATGTAGGTGACCCACTTCCCTTTTTTCTTGGCCACCGACTCCAGGATGGACAGAAACTCTCGGAAAGCCAGGTCACTCACCTTTCGACCCCAGAGACGCTGCATCGCTTTCAGATTCAGCGTCTCAAACACCAGTACGTCAAACTGGTCTGTCAAAGTATGGGCCAGTTTCCAGAACCAGTCTTGTCGACGATTCGTGATGTCCTCATAGCGGCGTACTAGATTTTTCCTGGCCTTCTCTCGACCACGAGACCCCTTCTGCTTCCGGGAATGGTTCCGGCTAGCTTTCTGGATAGCCTTGAGAGACTGTCTGAAAAACAGAGGTGACTCAATCTTGAACCCCTCAGAGCAGGTCAGGAAGGTTTTGAGCCCGAAATCGAAGCCCGCTATTTTACGAGGCGTGGCATCCGATTCAAACTCTTCCCCTGAGTCCACCACCACAACCATAAACAGCTCTCCCAAGGGGGTTCGCTTAATGGTCAGGGTTTTCACTTTTCCTTCGATCTCTCGGGAGTTCCAGTATTGATACACCCTCTCGCCAATCTTGACGCGGTTTCCGCCCAGGAATTTGTAGCCTGCCTGTTTGAGAGTGAACGATTTATATCGCCTCACCTTCTTAAAACCAGGTGGTCTGACACCTTTGCCGTGATGTTTGAAAAACAGCTTGTAGGCTTTGTCAATGCGCTGACAGATGTCTTGGACGGCCTGAGAGCCCACAAGCTGCCAGAAAGGATCGCGCTTTCGCAGCTTGGCAACATGAGCCTGAAGTTTTGCACAACTCAGGTGCTTGTTCCACATCCGGTAGTACCGTTTGTGAAGGGCAATGCAGTGGTTGTAGATCACCCCAGCAGCATTAATCGTCCGCTTGAGATGGCGGTTTCGCTTGTGCTGATAGAGCTTAAACTTCAAGGTTTTCACAGCTTCCATGATAGCCTATTTGCATAGGCATTGTGTAGGCAAAATGAAGAAAACGCTCAACATCAGGGTAGAAGAATCAAGGCTTCAAAAGCTACGGCAGGTAGCAAAGATGAGGAAGAAAACCATGACTCAATTGATTGAGGACTGGATTGACCGATTGCCTAATCCTCCCAAGGAGGACGCTGCCGAATAAATTCGGCTCTTCGCTTATATCCCCCGGTTGAAACGCGGGGGCTTTACGCGGCACTTCCGTAAAATGGTACTAGGATTGTTTGTCTGTCTCGATTCTTGTTCTTTTCTCGGCTGAATAACGTCATGGGCTACGGCCTCTATCTCTACGGCATCTTTCCGCCTCCCGGACCTCGCCTCCACATCCAAGGCCTCGATCAGCAGCCGGTCCACGCCCACACCCTCGATGGCTTTGTGTTTCTGTACTCCGAGGCCCAGCAAGAGCGCTACCTGGCCAGCCGCCGCAACTTACTCGGCCACGAAAAAGTTCTCGAAACGGCCATGCACGAAGGGCACCGGACGCTGCTGCCGCTCCAGTTTGGCCTGATCATCGAGGACTGGAAGGCGGTCGGGCAGCAGCTCATCGAGCCCCACAGCCCCAAGCTCCATCGCCTGCTCCAGCGCCTAGAGGGCCAGCGAGAAGTGGGAATCAAGCTGATGTGGGATGAGGGCAGCGAGCTGCAAATGCTGCTGGAGGAAAACGAGGCGCTGCGGGCCCAGCGCGATCGCCTCGAAGGCCAGACCCTGAGCATGGACCAAGTGGTCAGCATTGGCCAAGCCATCGAGCAGGCCATGCAGGCCCGCCGTCAGGCAATCATCCAGACCTGCCAGGCCGCCCTCAATCCCCTGGCGACGGAGGTGATCGAAAACGATCCCCTCTCCGACGTGATGATTTACAACGCGGCCTACCTGATTCCCTGGGACAGTGAGGCTGAGTTTGGGCAGCGCGTCGAGGAGATCGACCAGATTTTTGCGGGCCGGCTCCGCATCCGCTACAACAACTTCACGGCCCCTTTCAATTTCGCTCGTCTGGACCAACTAGACTGATATCCCCCTAGGAGTTGGGTCATGGTACTGCGTCTTTTGTTTTCGCCGGTGACCGGCATTGCCTGGATTGGTGAGCAGCTGCTGGAGCGCGCCAGCACAGAGCTCGACGAGAAGGAAAATCTCAGCAAGCGGCTGCTGGCGCTCCAGCTTGCCCTGGATTTGGGAGAGATTTCCGAAGAAGACTACGAGGTCGAGGAGGAGGAGCTGCTGCTGGCCATTCAGGCGATCGAGGATGAGGAGCGAGCCAATCGCCTGGACGCTTAGGGGTTTTGTGCGGAACGCGGGCGTTTAGGCCTGTGGTTCTTAGGGAGGCTGGCCAGAGGGGCCAGGGGCACCCTGCGGGTTCTAGCTGCTGTTGGAAGGCTGAGCCAAGGGAATTTGTTGAGAGGCATTTCTCCAGGTGCTAGGGGTTCTGTGGAAAAGTAGGAGCGAGCTGGAAGCCTTGGGAAGGGCGATCGCTCCTGAAATCGCGTCGCCGCCTGAGATCCGGGCAAAGGGCGATCGCTGGGGAACGCTGTCAGTTGTCAATTGAGCGTTCCCGTTGTTCAACCACAGGTACAAAACCGATGAAATCTTTTTGCACAGCCCTAGGCGTTTTGCTACTGCTGAGCAGCTGCGCACCTTCGCAGAGCGTTGGTGAAGGGCAAAAGCAGGCTGAGCCCTGCCCTCAGCTGGCGTCGACTCCGATTTCCCTCAAGGCTGGAGCCCAAGAGCCGCTCTACGCGCCCTTTGACTTTCACATTCAGACGATCGCGGAGGATGAGCAGTATCTGCGCTTTCGGGGCGAGAAGGTGGAGTTTGTGGTGTGTAAGGGCGATCGCACCTGGGCCGTCGTCGCCGCTCCCCCCCAAAATAAGCCCGTCGGCGAAGCAGCCCACGATGCCCGCCTAGCCGAAATTGAGAATCCATCGCTGCAATCTATTGCTCTTGATGGCCAGACTTACCAATATCGGGTCAAGCTCAACGCCAGCTGGATCAATCCAGACAATTCCCCCAGCCCTGAGATGACTCGCACCGAAGAAGGGGTTGTCTTTGAGCTGATCACGCCAGATAACCCAACGCCGCGAGAAATTCCCCTCTATACGCGGCAAGAGCTGGAAGAAGCCCAGTTGGGCTCCAGCCTGGGAGTGCCACGGGTGAGCGCCGCGATCGCGACGGCAGATAGCCTCTGGTGGGCGATCGCCGCCGAACAGGGAGAAGGAGCCAGCGGCGTGACCACCCTGATTCGCTTCACGCCCAGCAGCGGCGACCTCGACGTGATCAAGCCGGAAGGACTACAAGGAGCCCAGATCACCGATCTAGCCGTGACCGGCCAGGGTGACGACCTCACGCTATGGCTGGGGACACAGCTCAGCGGCGAGGGTAACCCTTACCTGCCCGCCATGGGCCTCGTGCGATATCGCCCCCAAACGGACAATCTCAACACCGGCAGCCTCGCCACCTACACCCCCTACAACAGCCCCCTGATCGGCGCCATTCCGGATCGGCTGCTGATCAAGGATGAGACGCTGTGGATCGCCACCGCTAACGGCGTGTGCGCCGTCCCCCATGCCCAGATCGACCAAGCCGCCTCCTGGGAGTGCTGGCGCTTCACGACGACGGCTGAGCTGCCCGCCGGTGGCGTGCCGCTGTATCCCTCGGTTCAGGCCGACCAGGCCGCCACAACCCTGACGGGCGATCGCGTAGAGGTCCTCTGGAGCGCCCCGGCTCGGGAGTCGGGCGAAAATCAGCCCTGGATCGGGCGCTATGAAGTGGTCTACGATCCGGGCTTCACCGTGAGTCTGGAGGGAGGGGCTACCCAGGCCCCCAGTCAGCTCAGAAGGCTGTTTCCCCAGGTCGAGCGCGGACCTGCCGTGGCGTGGCCCGGTGACGAGTGGCGCTGGGAGGGCGATCGCTTTGTGCGCGCCCTGGACGAGGTCAGCCTGAACATGGTCGGCGGCGGCCCGAGGGGCCTCAGAACAGAAAACCAAGAATCCGGCAATCCCTACATCCGAGACTGGGCCGCCATGCGGGGCGACCTGAGTCTGCTGGAGCTGACTGACCAGAAAACCGAAGTTCGTCACTACTCCGGCTGGGTAGACACCGACCTACTCAATCCGACCCCGACGGTCGTGCCGGCGGAGGAACCCACCCAGCGCCAGCCGAATCCCCTAGAGGCGATCGCCCGACCGACTCCCAAGTCCTAGATCCGCCACAAAGCAACAGCACCGCCGGAATCTGGTCATCCCGGTGGTGCTGTTGCTTTGCTATTTATCCCCCGCAAGCATGGGGGTGAGAATCCTGTTCTAGGCGGCGGTCAGGCCGTTGTGGCGCAGCAGCGCAGCGGTGCTCGGTTCGCGGCCCCGGAAGGCCTTGAAGACCGTCATCGGGTGCTCACTGCCGCCCAGGGCGAGCACGGTCTCCCGGAAGCGCTTCCCGGTTTCGGCGATCGCCCCTTCGTTCTCCAGGCCCGCCTCCTCAAAGGCCGCAAAAGCGTCTGCGCTCAGGACCTCAGCCCACTTATAGCTGTAGTAGCCCGCCGCGTAGCCCCCTGAGAAAATGTGGCCAAAGGCGCACAGGAAGGCATCCTCGGGCAGGGGCTGCAGCACCGACGTCGTCTGGGCAACGCGATCGCGCACATCCCAGATGGTCTCTGAGCCGCCGGACTGGTAGCGGTGGTGCAGCTCGATATCCAGCAGGCTGAAATGCAGCTGGCGCAGCATGCCGCTGCCGCTCATGTAGTTTCGGGCCGCCAGCAGCTTCTGGTAGTAGTGCTCCGGCAGGGTTTCGCCGGTCTCGTAGTGCTTGGCCATGTTGAACAAGGTGGCCCGGTCATAGCACCAGTTCTCCATGAACTGGCTCGGCAGCTCCACCGCGTCCCACTCCACATTGTTGATGCCCGCCGCGCCGGGATAGTCCACCCGCGTCAGCATGTGCTGAAGGCCGTGCCCGAACTCATGAAAGAGAGTTTCCACTTCCTGGAAGGTCATCAGGCTAGGCTTACCATCCACCGGCGGCGTCTGGTTGCAGATCAAATAGGCCACCGGCAGGCGCAGGGCTTCGCCGGTTTCGGTCCGCTGGCGAGCGCGGCCCAGGCAGTCGTCCATCCAGGCCCCGCCGCGCTTTTCGGCCGGGCGGCTGTAGGGATCGAGGTAGAAAAAGGCGATCGCCTCTCCGGTCTCATCGGAAATTTGGAAGTAGCGGACGTCTTCTTGCCACACCGGCGCTTGGCCATCGGCGGGGGTAATGGTCACCCCAAACAGGCGCTGGGCCAGACCAAACAGGCCATCGAGGACCCGGGGCAGCGGGAAGTAGGGCCGCAGCTCTTCGGCGTTGAAGGCAAACTTGGCTTCCCGCTGGCGCTCGGACCAAAAGGCCGTATCCCAGTGGCGCAGGCCGTCTGCGTAGGTCAGATCCTGCGCCGCCGCAAAGGCCTTGAGGGTTTCGAGATCGGCGATCGCCGCTTCATAGCTCGCCCCCCGCAGCTCCTCCAGCAGACCCTCCACCGCTTCCACGTTGGGGGCCATTTTTTGGGCCAGGCTCAGCTCTGCGTAGCTCCCGTAGCCCAAGATTTTTGACTGCTCCTGACGCAGCTCCAGAATCCGATCGATCAGGGGGCGGTTGTCCAGGTCTCCACTGGAGGCGCGACTAATAAAGGCCCGGTACAGCTGCTCTCGCAGGTCCCGACGGGTGCTGTACTGCATGAAGGGAATGAAGCTCGGGCCATCTAGGGTGATCCGCCACGGGCCGGTCTCTGCCGTCGCCGTCTCTGCGCCAGCGGCGCGGGCCGCCTGAGCCGCTTGGCTCAGCAGGCTCGGGGGCAGGCCGTCCGCCTCTTCCGCCGTCGTCAGCGTCAGGCTAAAGGCCTTCGTCGCATCCAGAACATGGTTTGAAAAGCGCGTCGAGAGCTCGGCCAGCTCCATCTGGATCGCGTTAAAGCGCTCCTTAGCCTCTCCTTCGAGGCCCACCCCGGCCAGCTCTGCATCCCGAATCGAGGACTCTACGATGCGCTGCTGGGCCGCCGAGAGCTGCGCCCACTGCTCGCTGGCGCGCAGGGCTTTGAAGGCTTCGTAGATGGGCTTGCTCTGACCCACGCGGGTGTAGAACTGCACCACGCGCGGCTGGACGGACTCGTAGGCTTCCCGCAGGGCGGCGCTGTTTTTGACCCCCATTAGGTGACTCACCAGGCCCCAGCTCCAGCGCAGGCGATCGGTGATGGCATCGAGGGGCTCGACCAAGGAGCTCCAGGTGGGCTGAAGGGTTGCCTCTAGCTGGCCAATCGCTTGCTCTAGTTCATCAAGCAGTCGCGTCATGCCCGGCACGACGTGGTCAGGGCTGATCTGATCAAAGGGCGGAAGACCGTTGCCAATGAGGAGAGGATTTTGGGTTTGAGTTGCGGTCAAGGTCATAGCGTTTCACTGACTTGTTGAACTAGGGAGGCGTCGGTGCCCCGACGGGCGCGGACAAGGCTTCGAGATCGCCTGAGGGTCAGAAGCGAAGGTAGCGCGAAACGGAGCTTGCAGGCTTATCAAGGCGTTTTTGAGCGATTGAGGGGCTTTTAAGGCGGCGATCGCCCTTAAAAGCGCCCAAACTTGACGAATTCGCTTCTTAGAAGGAAACCTCAGGGAACCTCTAGGAAACGTTTCGGCTGGCACGAGGCCCAAAGCAGCCTAGGAGCGATCGCCCCTGATTCTGAAGCCGCTGCCCACGCTTCTAATCGTCTCATTCCTGAGTCTAGCGAACCTGTCTATCCCTGGAAGTGCGGAAATCTCGCCATCTCTGGCCTAGCGCATCACCTCCCGCCAGGTCCGCGGCCCAAACTCCAGCTCAAATTCTTGGACGATCCACTCCAGAGTCTTGCCCTGCTTTTGGGCGATCGCCCCCAGATAGCGCTGGTAGGTCAGCTTGTCCTTGAGGGTCGGCTGCTCGCCAAAAATCGAGTATCGAGCCCAGACTTCCTCTGGCCAGCGGCCGATTTGGTCATAGTAAGCTCGCCGCGCCCAGTTGGGCGCGTGGCCCCGCTGAAACGTCCGCTGGCGCTGCACCTGAAAGAATTTGCGCAGGAGCCGCTCATCATCGGTTTGGCGCAGCTGCTCCAGGCTGACCACCTCCACCAAGTCCTCCGCACACACCGGGCGATCGCTGGGCCACTCGTAGCGACAGTGGGGACACTCCGTCGCAAAGCTCAGCACCACCGCCTGACACTGGGGACACTGCTTTTTGGGCACCTCCCCCTCCGCCGAGGCTTCCCGAGTCGAGGGCAGCGAATACTCCTGAATATCTTCGGGAATCCCCAAACGCTGGACATTGCCCGCCTGATCCAAAATGATTCCCCCCGTTTTGCCCGTTCCGGGCGAAATTCGCATCACGCGGCCAATTTGCTGATGGTGCAGCGCCACCGACTGGGTCGGCCGCAGCAGCAGGCCCACCTCCACGCTCGGCTCATCAAAGCCAATGCTGATCACATTGCACGAGGTCAGCACCAAGATCTCCCCCGCTCCCAAGGCCCGGTACAGCCGCTGGCGCTCCTTGATCGGCGTACTGCCCGCCACCACCGCCGCCGGAATCCCCGCCTCATTAAAAGCGTCGGCCACGTGGCGCGCGTGCCCCACATCCACACAAAAGGCGATGGTGCGCTTGTCCGGCGTCAGGCGCTGCCACTCCGTCACGATTTTTTGGATCAGCTCCGGGCGATCGCAGGCATTCTTGAGATCCCGCTCATCAAAATCCCCTGCCATCGTCCGCACCCCGTCGAGGTCCATCTGGCTCTCGGCCGGCATGCTGAAGTAGCGCATCGACGCCAAAAAGCCCATTTTTTGCAGCTCCGAGGGCACCGGCGACGCCACCAGGGTTTCCATGTGCTCCCCCAGCTGCTCCGGCCCCAGGCGATAGGGCGTCGCTGTCATCGCCAGATGGATGGCCTTGGGATGGGTTGTGTACATCACCTCCTGGCCGATCTGGCTAAAGACCGTCGTGTGCCCCTCGTCATAAAACACCACATCCGCCGGCCACTGCCGCCACCAGTCCCGCTTGGCCATGGTCTGAATGCTGGCGATCTGAATTGGCGCATCGGGCACCTCCGGCCAGCCCGACTTGATAAAGCCGCAGTGGAGCCCGAAGGACTGCATTTTGTCGTGGGTTTGGCCCACCAGCACATCCAGGTGCACCAGGAACAGCAGCTTGAGCCCCTTGGCCTCCGCCTGAGCGCAAATCTGGCCGCCAATCACGGTTTTGCCAGCGCCGGTCCCCGCCACGATGGCAATGCGCCGATGGCCCTGGCGCATCTTGACATACAAGTCATTAATGAGCTGCACCTGATAGGGGCGCAGCTTCGGGGCCGCAGGCCGAGTCTCCAAGTCCACCACACCAGACCTCCTCACAGCACAGGGGGCGATCGCGCCCTTTAGCCGCAGCGCTGGTAGCGCATCCCGGGCTGCTGAGTCACCAGTCCCAGCAGCTCTAGCTGCAGGAGCGCACTCGAAACTGTCCCAGGAGGCAACGCTGCTTGCTGCACAATTAAATCAAATGGCGCGGCCTCTGGCGTGATCACGGCCAAAACCTGTTGCAATCCCGGCTCTAGGTCGGGAGGCGGTGGCGCAGCAAACAGCTCTGTTTGCACCGGCTGCACCGGGTCGAGGGAAGGCATCCCGCCCAGCATCTCCAGCAGGTGGCCCTCGCTCAAGATCACCTGAGCGCCGGAGTTGATCAGCCCCAGGCAGCCCAAAGCTCGCTCATTGTCCAACGATCCAGGCAAAACATAAACATCACGGCCGTATTCATTGGCCAGCCGAGCCGTGATCAGCGCGCCTGAGCGCACCGGGGCCTCCAGCACAACCACCGCTCGACACAGCCCCGCCACGATGCGGTTTCGCTGGGGGAAATGGGCGCGATTGGCTGAGGTTCCAGGAGAATACTCGCTGAGAATCAGGCCGTTCTTGGCGATCTGGTGGTACAGCGATCGGTTGCGGTAGGGGTAGACCACATCGACGCCAGTTCCCATCACCGCGATGGTGCGGCCTCCGGCTTCCAGGCAGCTCTCGTGGGCATCGGTGTCAATGCCGTCTGCGAGGCCCGACACCACCGTGAAGCCCTGGCGGGCGAGGGCGGCGCTCAGGCGGCGGGTCCACCGACGGCCATAATCCGAGGGCGATCGCGTGCCGACCAGGGCGATCGCCGATCGCTGGCCGCGCACCTCCGCCTCATCCACCACGCCTCGGTAGTACAGCAGCGGCGGCGGATCCGCTATCTCAAACAAAAGCCGGGGATAATCTGGATGGGCAGGCGTCCACCAGCGCTCTGGCTGGGCCTGCTGCTGGTCTAGGAGTGCCTGCGGATCCACCCGCTGACGACTCTGGACAACTCGGCTCTGAAGCTGAGCGCCAATCCCCTCGATCGCCAGCAGTTCCTGCGGGTCAGCCTGCCAGGCCGCCGCCAGAGACCCAAAATGATGGTGCAGCCGCTTGAGCAGCACGGGGCCAATGCCCGGCAGCTGGGCCCAGGCCAGCCAGTAAGCCGCGTCGTTTGTCAAGCTAGCGCACCTTCTCTAGACGGGCTTACGGGAGGGCGGCTCTTGCTGCTTGAGTCGCCGAAAGAAAATCCAGTCTGCCTCGCCACAGTGCACCGAAACAAGCTGGACGTGGTCGACCAAGCGGCTGATGCTGCGATCGACTACGGAAATCCACTCCCAATGGTGGTTGAGCCGCAGAAACCGCTGAGGATCAGGGCATTCGATATTCAAAATCAAATGTCCCGGATGACCGGCCAGCTCGGCGGTACATCCTTCTAGCTGGGTCTGCGTTGCCTCGTCGAGCAAGTCCCAAAACTTGCTCGACAGCGCCTGCATTAGATCTTCTGCGATCGCCCGATCTCGTCCTCGAAGATCTGATTTCTCATCATCCACAAATAATCTGATCTTCATGCCTCACCCATTCAGTTGGTAGCCCCTGACTCATGCCCCTGAACAACCAATGACATCTCGGGCGGTTTTGGTGCTTCCTGGCAAGCTCTTGCTCCCCCAGAGCACCCCAGTCGCTCGCTGTCCTAACAATGGTTATTCCTTTTGGATACTAGTTCTGCCTCTAAAGTTCCCAATTTCCAAAAGTTTTAACCTAGCAGGATCGCGATCGCGCCAATTTCTCACAGCAGATCTCGGCGGCAAGGAGGGTGCGAAACCCGCTGAGGGAGCTGCTAGCTCCTCCCGTCAGGCTGAGAGTCCAGCAGAGCCGGGGCTCTGGCTCCTGTGACTGTCTCAGGCTCCCGCTCCCGCTGCGGAGCAGCTAAACTTTGACACCCTCCAGCTCCTCGTCGGTCAGTTCATAGAGGTCGCGCAGCCGATCCAAGGTGCCCGCCGACGGATGCCAGAAGTCGCGGCCGTGGGCCTCCAGCATTCGCCCCACGATGTTCCGAAAGGCTTCGGGGTTGGCTTGGCGCAGGCGCTGGGCCATCTCGGGATCGAGGGCGTAGGTCTCGGCGGCCTGGTCATAGACCCAGTTGTCCTTGAAGTCCGTTGTCCCGGCCCAGCCGATCAGGGCGGTCATGCGCTGGGAAATTTCGTAGGCACCGCCAGACCCCTGAGCCGCCATCGCCTCTGCCCATTTGGGGTTAAGGAGTTTGGTGCGGTACTCCATGCGCAGCAGGTCCTCTAGCTTGCGAGGGGTGGTGTCCTGGGAAAAGCTCTCGACAAAGCTGGCGGTCACTTTGCGGCCCTGGCCCATTTCAGCGGCTTTTTTCAGGCCGCCGGTGTTGGCGTAGTACTCCTGAATGTCGGTGAGGCCGTACTCGACCGAGTCGATCTGCTGAACGATGCGATCGGTGCTTTTGAGCAGGGTCTCCAGGACTTCGGGGCGGGCCTGACCGCGATCGCGGCGACCGTAGCTAAAGGCGTTGCGATCGCGCCAAGTTTTGCCCAGCTCATCCCCCGATTCCCAGTTGGCGTCGGTCACCCGGTCATTTACCAGGGAGCCAAAGTCCCCGGCCGGATTGGAAAACAGGCGGGCCGAAGCATTGTCAATCCCTTGGGCCTGGAGGGCGAGGGCGTGCTTGCGAATGAAGTTTTGGGCTTCGGGCTCGTCGGCCTCCGCCGCCCGCCGAAACAGGTCGTCCAGCAGCTCGATCAGATTGCCGAAGCTGTCTCGGAAAATGCCGGACAGGTTGGCCAGCACGTCAATGCGCGGATGATCCAGCTCTGCCAGGGGCAGCAGCTCGTAGCGGACGATCCGGCCCGTGCCCTCCTTGAGGGGCACAGCGCCCACCAGCTCCAGCAGGATGCCCAGGGATTCGCCCTTGGTCTTGATGGCGTCGAGGCCCCAGAGCATGACGGCCACGGTCTCGGGGTCGCTGCCGTGCTCGGCCCGATGCTGCTCGAGAATCTGGCGGGCGATCGCCCGTCCGCGCTCGTAGGCCGCCGGAGACGGCATCCGGTAGGGGTCTAGGGCATGAATATTGCGGCCGGTGGGCAGCACCCCTGGACCGTCCCGCAGCAGGTCGCCGCCGGGAGCCGGGGGGATATATTCCCCGTTGAGACCCCGCAGCAGGTTGGTCAGCTCGTCTGTATTTTGGGCCAGCAGATCCCGGATTTGCAGCCCTTCAGTCACAGCAGGGGCTGAGCCATTGAGGGTAAAGCGGCGCTCTAGCTCGGCGCGATCGCACCCTTCAGCGATCGCCGTCACCAGCTTCTCCGGCAGGCGCTCCCCAAAGTAGGCCCCCAGATAGCCCTCCAGTGCCTCGGCCGTCGGCGGCTCACCCAGGACGTGCAGCCCCGAGGAGAACAGCCGATTTTCGAGCACTTGCAGGTACTCATAGAGCTTGGCAAAGTAGCGGCCAAAGGCTTCGGCGCTGAACATGCGGGCCGTTTCGGGGGTCAGGGGCATCCCCAGCTTTTTGGCCTCGGGCATCGGGCAGTCGGCATCCAGGCCGGTATCGCTGATCTTTTTGACGATCGCCTCCCGCAGCACCGCATTTTTCACCGGATCTTCGCGATACTCGGCGATCAGATCCCGCAGCGCCACCAACTCCTTGTAGAGGCCGGCCCGGCCGTAGGGCGGCACATTGTGGGAAATCAGCACCCCATAGCCCCGTCGCTTGGCCAAGATCGATTCGGAGGGGTTGTTGGCCGCATAGAGGTACAGGTGGGGCAGGTTGCCCAGCAAGATATCTGGCCAGGAATAGCCGGTGTTGCCCAGGGGAGAACCGGGCAGCCACTCCACCGTGCCGTGCATGCCAAAGTGCACCACCGCGTCCGCCTGAAACTCCCGCTGGAGCCACTGATAAAAGGCCGCGTACTGGGGATGGGGCGTCAGGTCCCGCTCAAACATCAGCCGCATGGGGTCTCCTGACAAGCCCAGGGGCGGCTGGACGCCGATCCAGACATTGCCGAGCTGCACGCCCCCCAGCAGGTAGCGATCGGCCAGGGTGCGAATGCCGCTGTCAGCGAGCGATCGCCACTGTTTCTCGATGCGGCGGGTCAGCAGATAGCCCAGCCACTTCTCCAGGCGGCGAATGGGCACCGTCGTCACGGGGTCGTTCTCAAAGTCCACATGGGCCGGCATCTGGCCAGCGTAGGCCTCATCGGCGCTGCGCACCCAGTCAATCAATTCTTCGCCCGTTTC
This sequence comes from Geitlerinema sp. PCC 7407, assembly GCF_000317045.1. Taxonomy (NCBI): domain Bacteria; kingdom Bacillati; phylum Cyanobacteriota; class Cyanophyceae; order Geitlerinematales; family Geitlerinemataceae; genus Geitlerinema; species Geitlerinema sp. PCC 7407. The sequence continues at coordinate 1,981,188 of NC_019703.1, read as the reverse complement.
CGGCAGATCCCCCACGCTGTAGCCCTGCTCCCGCAGCGCCTGCAAGAATCGCAGCAGCGACTTCGGCACATTCAGAAGAGCCGCCGTTCCCGTCGCGCCGTACCCCGGCGGGAAGCCATAGAGAATTACCGCGATTTTTCGCTGGGCGGGGGGTTTGCGACGCAGGGCCACCCACTGGTGCACTCGGCCCGTCAGGCGCTTCACCCGCTCCGGCACCAGATAGATCTGGTCGCCCACCAGGCCCCCCAGGGGCACAGGGTCAATGGCCCCATCCAGCTCCGGCAGGGCATAGAGCACCACGCTCTGGAGGCCGCCGACCCCCTGGCGCGTCCAGGAGTGAATGTCCTGAATCAGCAGCGGCGCGGCCACCGTGTAGGGCACATTTTTGGCGCTGAGGATACGCTTGGCCACCTCTACCTGACGCCCTGCCTCCATGGAGCCCGCTGGCCCGCCCACCAGGGGAAAGCCAATGGTCGAAACGATGGCGTCCACCGCCACGGCGTCTAGAGACAAAGAGGGGCACTCCACCACGCCGCGATCGCGCTGAGCCTGCTCGTGGGCGCTGGTCATCAGATCCCGCACCGCCACGTGGCCCTCGACCCCATTGATAAAGATGGGCAGGGGCGACAGTCCCGCCGCCTCGAAGTGGCGAATCAGCTGGGGAATGTAGGGCTGATGGGTAATCACGTGCTTGCGGTAGAGCAGCAGCCCCACCACCGGGCGATCGCGCGCTTCCGGCGTCAGGCGGCCCTGGTACCAGTCCCAGTAGGCCCGCGGCGACTCAAAGTAGCCGCTATGGTCCGGATGGAGCAGGCCCACGTTGGGCGTCTCGATGGCCTCCGGAATCTCGCCCACGGTCAGCCCCAGATAGCGATCGGCCAAGAACCACAGCATGGCGGCCACATTCTCGGACCCACCGGCATTCCAGTAGCCGTAGATCACCAGCCAGTTGCGCAGATCCTGGACTTTCTTGAAGGGAATATACTTCAGCAGCTTCGGCCCCACCTTCAAAAAGCTCAGATAGCCCGCCAGCTTGTCCTCTTCGCGGCCGCTGCCAAACTTATCCAAGATGAATTTCACCGGCTTGGGCATGCCCTTGGGCTTGTCTCCCAGGACAAACTGGCCCAGGCGGGTCAGGCTCATTAGCTCTAGGGCCGATTCAAAAATTAGCCGGGTGGGAATCTCCTGCACCCGCTCCCGCAGCCACTGCACCTGATCGTAGTCAAACAGCAGGCTGGCAAAAAAGACATCGGCTCCGGCCAGGGCCGCCGCGATCGCCGCTGGCTGGCTCACGAGGTCGCGATCGCTGAACACCGCAATCTCCAGATCGGGGCAGCGAGAGCGCGCCATCTGGGCAGCCTGACGATACAGATCAGCGTTAAAAGACTCAAATCCAGCAACAAGAACGATTCGCGGCATGGCCTGGGGGTGGGGTCACTGTGGGTTTTCCGGGGAGGGCCAGGAGTCCGCGGCGGGCGGCACCTGCGCCCTCTACCTACGATCTTACGGGGGTTTCCAGAGAAAAGCCCCTCGGTACCTGCGATCGCCTCGGTGGGCGCTGTTCCTCTCCCGCTCTCGCCCCAAACACCCTTTGCAATTTTGCCCATCCATCTTCATCCAAAGGACGGAAAACGAGGGCTAAGTTTCTGATTGAGATTGATTTTAGTTAATTGCAGCAAAATTTAGGCAAATTATTCGAAATAAAGCGATCAAAAGACGCGATCGCCAGATATCTCTATCAAATCGAATTACTCTAACAGAAAACAATTTGTTTTCTATCAATCAACTCAAATGGAATAGTTTTTCTCAGGTCTCCCCTTTGAGAGAGGAGAGCTTTTTAGCGGCTTCCTAGCATGGACAGAAAGCAAGAAACTCAGCGAGGTTATTGTAATGACACTTTATAAATTCAAAGATTTCTATCCGGATTACAAAGAAAAATTTGGCGACACAGAAATTTTGAATCTTGATTCTTATTCTGTTTATGCCAGCGAAGAAAATCGAGTTGGCTCAGTTGATGATGCACTGGTCGACGAAAGCGGGCGCTTTCGGTACTTAGTAGTCGATACTGGCTTTTGGATCTTTGGAAAAAAGGTCTTGCTGCCTCTTGGTTTAGCGCGCTTTGACTACACAAATGAGCGAGTATATGTCGATGGCCTAACCAAAGACGAAGTAGAAGCGCTTCCTAATCTGGAAAAGGAAGACTACGAGGCCTATGAAGAGCAAACGCGCCAAGCCTACACGCCCCTAGCCCAGCGCCGTCATCATCAGAGCTATCTTCATACATCAGAGACGTCAGAAACGAATGCTCCAGCTTCGGTGAATCCAGGCAGCAGACAGTCTGTCGCTAGCGGCGATCGCAATCAGGCTCGAGGCTACGACTACAACAGCAATCCGCGCTTTTATGGCATGAGCGAAGCGGGCAATCATAACCCGCTGCGGCTCTACGAAGAGCGACTCATTGCCAACAAGCAGCGCGATCGCGTGGGTGCCGTTCAGGTTGGCAAACGGGTAGAAACCCAGGAGGCCGAAGTTTCGGTCCCCGTTGAGAAAGAGCGAGTCGTTGTCAGCCGTCGAACACCCAGTGAAACTAGAGCGGTGACACCGGGCGAAGCAAACTTCCAAGAGGGCGAAGTGGCCCGAATGGAGGTCTATGAGGAAACGGCGGATATTAACAAGCAGGCCTTCGTTCGCGAAGAAGTAGAAGTCCGCAAGGAAGTCGAGCACGATACGATTTCAGCCAAGGAAAAAGTGCGTCGCGAAGAGCTCGACATTAATACCGATGGCCGTCCCAATGTGCAGCGAGATCGTTAAAGATTAGGCGATCGCCGAAGGGCAGAATTTCTCCTTTGGCTGGTTTTATTCTGCTTTAGCCTAAGCCACTGGGGCTCATTCGAGATCGTCTTCTAGTCCGGAGATTTTTTATCTCCGGACCTTCTTTAATTTATCACCCTTATTTTCCTTAGAGATTATGCAAGCCGACGATCGCAACATCCTCCCAAAAAATCCAAGCCAGTCTCACTTACCTACGCCGTCTCGCTCATCCTCTGATGTTTCTGCATCCTCGCCGTCTTCAGAGTCTCTTGAATCTTCGGTTGAGACTCAAGAAAAAATGGTCATTCCGCTGCTTGAGGAGCGACTGCAAATCAACCGACGGCGCCAAAAAATTGGAGAAGTTGTTCTTCGTCGAGAAGTAGAAACTCGAGTGATTGAAGTTCCAGTCAGGCGGGAAAAATTAATCATTGAGCAAGTTAGTCCAGAGTTTCGGCAGATTGCCTGTATCGATTTTCCTGAGACTGAAAGATTGGAGCAGAGAATCAGCGCGGCTGACCCTTCAGAGCAAACCTTGACAGCTTATTACTCCACGGTCCAAGAGACAAACTATGCTTTAAAAGTTTTGAGTCAGAAGCTTGTCAGTCAATGTCGCTCAGTCAATTTGTCGATCTTTTTTCAGCAAGGCGATCGCACCGAGCAGACTTGCCATCAGTTTGAAACTTTGGTGAGAGCAACCCAGTTTCTAGACTCCATGGAGTCTTTCTTGACCCATGCTTCGCCATCCCAAGAAAGTCATGCTGTAGTGCTCAAGCTCGTTGCTCCCAAAGAAGTTTTGCACGAGGTTTATCAAGAAGGAATCGAGCAGCCCAGCAGGGACTCAGGCTCAGCTCTGGGCAAAGCGAAAAGATTTTTTCTGACCTAGCCGAGTTTGCTTGATTCGCAGCCGTTGCTTGTATTGAGAGTGCGATCGCCTAGAAGGGCGATCGCACTTTTTGCATGGGGCCTCTGAATCTCGGCAATACTCGGTGACAGCAAAATCGGCGCTGAAGGATAGTACCCGACGAGCAGAAGCCCTCACGTCAGCAGCCGCAGCAGCGAAAACAAAGTTTGGTGATGCATTAGTGTCATCTGCGGGAACTCTATAGTCAGGAATCGCTGGGCTTAGGTTCCTGCGACTCCATCGATAAACCGCTGCTGAAGCAATTCAGAGCCTGAATCAGGGGCTTTTGCGGCTTTTTCTACTCCCGGAGTTTAGTCTACGGCCCGTCCCTATCCGCACAAGTCAACAACGTTGTCGAGATCTTTAGCTCCTTCCTCAGTAATGGCGCAGTCTCCTACTATCTCCTCTTGGCATCTATCTCACAGTCCAGCCGTTGCGATCTACCGAGCAGGCCAATTCCGAGAATACTGGACCTATGCTGAGCCCAGACTTTCGGCGGGACAGAGCTCTGCGGTTTCTTCGCTACCCGCTGAGAGCAACCGAGGACTCTCTCTACGGCTCCAGAAGCTCGATCAGCAGCTCGCAGAGCAGCGGCAGGCGGGCGATCGCCCTGGAGAAATCTTGACCCTGTGCGCTTTGGCACAGCTCCATAGCCCCTACCAGCCGGGCTACGCCCTCGACTTGCTGGCCCAGGCCAAAACCCTCAGCCAAGATCTGCAAAACCGGGGCCTCGAAACGACGGTCCTCAACACCCTCAGCAGCCTCTACCTGCGCCTGGGTCAGCCAAAGCGGGCGTTTATGCTGTGCAAGACGCTGCTGTCAGTGCGCCGAGCCCTGAGCGATCGCCCTGGCGAGGCCAGCACCCTGAACAATCTCGCCCTGATCTACAGCGAACTAGGCCAGTTTCAAGCAGCCCTAGACCTGTTCAAGCAGGCGCTGGTGATTCAGCAGGAGTCCCATGACTTTGCTCGCGAAGCTTTTACCCTCAGCAACCTGGGTTCGCTCTACAGCGACATCGGTGAACCTCAGCGCGCCTTGCTGATCTATCACCCGGTCTTGCTGCAACAGCAGGCCCAGGGCGATCGCCCCGGCGAAGCCGTCACCCTGAGCAACCTCGGCTGCGTCTACCGCGATCTCGAAAACTACACCGCCGCCCTTGACCTGCACAATCAGGCCCTTGAAATTCGGCGTGAGCAGGGCGATCGCGTGGGCGAAGCCATCACCCTAACCAATATTGGCTTTGTCTACCGCGACCTCGAGCAGCCCCGCCTTGCTCTCGACCACTACAATCAGGCCCTCGCCATCCGCCGCCAGCTGAGCGATCGCGTGGGCGAAGCCACGACCCTGCTCAACATCGGCAGCATCTGGGCCGACGTCAAGCGCCACGACTGGGCCAACAGCTTCTATCAGCAGGCCCGCAAGCTCGCCGACGAGGCAGACAGTCCTGCCGTCGGTCACTGGGCGTGGCAGCTGATCCAGGGGCTCCCCCATTCCTAGCGCAAAGCCAAAATTTGGGGGGCGATCGCCAGCACACCCCCCTCCCCAGGATTCTAGACCGACGAGAATCCGTTAAGATAACGAGGCAAACGGAATCACAGCAGCGTAGGGAAACTCCGGTGAGACTCCGGGGCTGTGCGGCAGCTGTAAGGAATGGCTCTGCCGTTCCAAGCCAGAATGCCTGCCTGCTGTCGGCCATTCAACGTCCCGCCTCTCACGGGACCGGAGCCTTCAAAACATGCTATCGACCGATATTTCCCTAACCCAGACTCTACTTGCTGCCGAAGCCCAAGGCCTCCAGTCACTTCAGCTGCCGCCGCTGCCCATGCAGCGTCCCTTGTTGCTGATTGGCCACGGCACCCGTGACGTCGATGGACGCCAGACCTTCATGGACTTCGTGGAGGCCTACCAAAAGCTCGACACCTCCCGGCCAGTGCTGCCCTGCTTTTTGGAGCTGACCGGCCCGACGATCCAAGAAGGCGTCGACGCCTGCGTCGCCAACGGCTACACCGAGCTTTCGGCGCTGCCGATCTTGCTCTTCGCCGCCCGCCACAACAAATTTGACGTGACCAATGAGCTCGATCGCGCTCGGCTGCGTCATCCCCAGGTCCGGTTCCACTATGGCCGGCACTTCGGCATCACCCCGAGCATCCTGGAGCTGTGGCGATCGCGCCTCGCCGAGCTAGATCAGCCCCAGCACAATCCCCACGGCATCGATCGCGCCGACACCGTCCTGCTGTTTGTGGGTCGCGGCTCCAGCGATCCGGATGCCAACGGTGACGTCTACAAGCTCGCCCGCATGGTGTGGGAAGGCAGCGGCTACGGCACCGTCGAAACCTGCTTTATTGGCATTACCCATCCGCGACTAGAAGAAGGCTTCCGCCGCGCCCGCCTGTACCAGCCCAAGCGCATCATTGTGCTGCCCTACTTCCTCTTTACCGGGGCGCTGGTGAAAAAGATTTTTGACATCACGGCGGAGCAGCAGGCTCTGTTCCCCGAAACCTCGATCACCTGCCTGCCCGAAATGGGCATGCATCCGTCGCTGTTCCAGGTGCTGCGGGAGCGGGAAATCGAGACCCAGCTCGGCCAGGTGAACATGAACTGCGAAACTTGCAAGTTCCGCTTGGTGGCGATCGCCAATGATTCCGGCCACGGGCACGATCACGGCCACGGTCATGATCACGGGCATAGCCATGGACACAGCCACGGGCACGATCACGCCCATGGACACGATCACGGCCACGGGCACAGCCACGGACATGCCCACGGCCACGGACATGATCACGGCCATGGCGCTGTCGACCCCTACGCCAAGCCCGAGGACTACCACAACCGGATCTGGCAGGTGCCCTAGACCGTTGAATTTCGCCTAGTTCCTAGGCGATCGCGCCAATCAAGCTTGAACCCCCGCCTTTGCGCCACAGTGGCCAGTCAAAGGCGGGGGTTCAGCATCTAGCTCTAGATCAGAAAGTGCGTTCGATGGTTTGGTTGGGCGATCGCAGCCAGGCAGTTTTGCCCTGGCCGAGATCGAGCTGGACCACCACCTCCACGGCGCTACCGGGCTCCCAGGTCGGGCCGCCTCGGGCTGTGGCCTCTACAGCGTCTTGGGGCGATCGCGGCAGTTGCTCGACGGGGGTCTCCCACACCGCCTCATCCTGAATCACCCACAGCCGCCGAATCGCTAGGGCAGGCGGGGTTACACCTGAATCTTTGGAGGTCAGACGGACCGACGCCATCAAACCAGAGGTATTGGGAGAAGTCGACGGCATAAAGTCGCGCCACACATAGGCCTCTAGCTGGTAGCGACGATTGGCAAGCGTCACCTCCGTCGGCGCTGCTTGGAGGGAGTCTAGGGACGGTTCGGTGGCAGACTTGGGCTGAGCAGTCGCGTTTTGGGCCACAAGTCGCTGATACACCTCGGGAGGCACGGCCCCTCGATAGGCACCGCAATAGTACATTTTGGCCACTGCCTCGTAGGCCCAGTGATCCGTGGGCACGTCGGAATAGGGCGCAGGCAGGGTGCGAATTTGGTTGGTTGCACAAGCCTCTAGCACTTCGAGGGAAGGCGGCGGCACTTGGGCGATCGCCGCGCCCGCAAGCACCATGGGAGCAACGGTGAGCATAGCAAGAAAGCGATTCATCGGCAGACCCAACGTAATGGCTGACGAGCCGGTTTCTCCGATGAGTGAAGAGGAACGGCCCTGGAGACGAGGACTGCCGAGTTTAGTTCTAAGTTCCGGGATGCAGCTCAGCGCGCGATCGCGTGATTTCCAGGGCAATGTGCCCGCCAAAATCGGGAATCGGCGGCGAAACCTTGGTCAGCCGCACCGTCACTTCTTCTGCCACCGTGTGGTGCAGAATGTCTTCGGCGATCGCCGTTGCCAGGCGCTCGATGGTGGCAAAGCGGGCCTGCCGCACCAGGGACTGCACCCGCTGCACCGCGCCGCCATAGTCGAGGGTGTCATCAAGGCGATCGCTCGCCCCCGCCGCCCGCACATCTAGCCCAAAGACCAGATCCACCTCAAACCACTGGCCCAGCTTGCGCTCTTCTTCAAAAAACCCTGTGTAGCCGTAGCAGCGAATCCCGCACACCTGAAGGCGATCCATGGAGTCCGATCTCGAATGAAGTCCGGGTCCAGTCTCGACCAGGTCCACTCACAAGGTCAAGTCTTGGTGGGTAAAGGGTTTGGCATCGGTTCCGGCGTAGGTTGCCGCGATGTGGCCATCCCCGACCACCTGGTACTTGTAGGTCACCAGGCCCTCTAGGCCCACCGGACCCCGGGGCGGCATTTTCTGGGTGCTGATGCCTACCTCGGCCCCGAACCCGTAGCGGAAGCCATCGGCAAAGCGGGTCGAGCAGTTGTGATAGACGCCAGCGCTGTCCACCTGGGCCATGAAGTCCTGGGCTGCCTGGTCGTTTTCGGTGGCGATCGCGTCTGTGTGGCGGGAGCCGTAGGTGTTGATGTGGTCGATGGCTGCCGCTAGGGAGTCCACCACCTTGATGGCCAAAATCAGGTCGCTGTACTCCGTGGACCAGTCCGCTTCGGTGGCTCGCTCTAGGTCGTCTCCCAAAATCGCGATCGCCCCATCATCTCCCAGCAGCTTCACGTCCTTGGCCCGCAGCGCCTCCGCCACCGCTGGCAAATAGCGCGGGGCGATCGCCCGGTGTACCAGCAGCGTTTCAATGGCGTTGCAGGCCGCCGGGTACTGGGTCTTGGAGTCCACGGCGATGGTCACCGCTTTGTCGATCGCCGCCGCTTCATCTACATACAGATGGCAAATCCCGTCGGCGTGGCCCAAAACCGGAATGCGGGTGTTGTCCTGGACAAACCGCACGAAGGAGTTGGAGCCCCGAGGAATGATCAGATCGACGTAATGATCGAGCTTCAGCAGCTCCAGGGTTTCCTCCCGCGTGGTCAGCAGCTGCACCGCCTCCGGGGGCACCTCGGACTGCGCCAGCCCTTGGCGAATCGCCTTCACCAGCGCCTCGCAGGAGCGCACCGCCTCTTGGCCGCCCTTGAGGATCACGCCATTGCCGGACTTGACGGCCAGAGACGCGATCTGGACCACGGCGTCAGGCCGCGCCTCGAAGATCACCCCCAGCACCCCCAGGGGACAGGACAAACGCTTCAGCACCAGCCCGGTGTCTAGCTCCCGGTGAATCTGGACTTGGCCGATGGGGTCCACCAGCTTGGCGACGTCCCGCACACCGGCGATCGCCCCTTGGAGTTTGTCAGCGTCTAGCTTCAGACGGGCGTAGAGCGGCTTGGCAATGCCTGCCGCCAGGGCCGCCTCACAGTCTGCTTCATTGGCCGCCACGATATCCGGGGCAGCGTCCGCCAGGGCCTGGGCGATCGCCTCTAGGGCCTGATTTTTGGCGGCGGTCGGGAGCACTGCCAGCTGGCGAGCGCTGCGACGAGTTTGCTGCGCGATCGCCGTCAGCGCAGAGGAAGCCGTAGAAGAGACTGTCATAGGAAATTTAATTAGCCCGCAAAATCTAACACTATACAGGGGACACCCACGGTGCCATCTCACCAGTCTATCGAGATTCTTTGCCCCTCGGATACGGGGTCGCTCGGATAGGGCGATCGCGATCGGTTTCTAGCCTGCCGACGCCTCAGGCTTTCCCTCCGCCAGCCCTGCCAGGGTTTGCTTGGCCTGGCGCCACAGCGCGTCTAGCTCCGCCAGGGTGCAGTCCGTCAGGGGCCGGTCCGTCAGCGACTCCATCAGCGCCATCCGCTGCAAAAAGCGCCGGTTGGTCCCCTGGAGGGCCGCCACCGGATCGAGATCGTGCCAGCGGGCAATATTGACCAGGGTGAAGAGCAAATCTCCCAGTTCTGACTCCTGTTCGGCCGGAGTTTCTTCGGCCAGGGCCTGGTGAAACTCCGCCAGTTCTTCTTGAAATTTGCCCCACACCCCGGCCACGTCGTCCCATTCGAAGCCCGCCGCCGCAGCCTTGCGGGAGATCTTCATGGCGGCGGTCAGGGGCGGCAGCGTGCGGGCGTAGCGATCGAGCTGGCGGCTGAGGGGCTGCGGCGCCTCGGGGGCCTCGTTTTTTTCGGCGGCCTTGATGGCCTGCCAGTTGCGGTGGACTTCTTCGGCGTCAGCCACCTTTACGTCGCCAAAGACGTGGGGGTGGCGGCGAATCAGCTTTTCGGTGATGCCTTCGGCCACCGTCCCCAGGTCAAAGGCCTGGGACTCCTGGGCAATCTGGGCCTGGAGCACGATCTGAAGCAGCAAATCTCCCAGCTCTTCGGCGATCGCCTTCGAATCCCCGTGCTGGATAGCGTCTACGGTTTCGTAGGCCTCTTCAAGAATGTAGGGGGTGAGGGTTTGGGGCGTCTGGGCCAGATCCCACGGGCACCCCCCCTCGGGCGATCGCAGCTGGGCCACCACGTCGATCAGGCGCTGAAGCGCGGCCAAAGTTGCCGCAGAGTCGGGGGAGCTAGCCATGAAAACCGGAAAGAAACGTCTCACCTTTTCTTAGCGCGATTTTTGCCCTGTGCCAATCGCGATCGCCGTCGGCCACTCTCCGCCATCACCAGCGATCGCCAGCCGTGCTTTTGCCAGTCGCGCCGCCAGCGTTTGTAGCTCGACCCCAGCCAGTCGCTCAGGGAATGGCTCATGGCCCCCAGCTCCAGACCCAGCCCGAGGGCGATCGCCTCCTGGGGATAGCGCTGCAAGAGGCTCCACAGCCACGGCAAAGTCGATCGCCACGCCGGTTCAGCCACCGCTCGCCAGCTCGCCGATGCGCCCACCCCTTGCTGGGCGATCGCCCACAAAAAGACGCCCAAGCTCCACACCGCCCCCAGCCACAGCCCCAGATAGGCCAAGCGGCCCAGGGTTCCCAGCACCGGCCCGTGGGACAGCAGCGATCGGTGGCGCAGTCCCCGCTGATAGGGCAGCCACAGCCAGCGCAGCAGCCCCCAGCGCAAAAACTGCCGCGATCGAATGTCCAGATCCGGCCCAAACATCAGCCCCCCAAACAGATACCCCCCCGCCAGCAGCAGCGCCAAATCGCCATCGCGGGTACAAGCAATCGTCGCTCCCGTCACCAGGGGCAAACTCCAGAGGGTAATGCGATCGTGGGTTCCGCCAGAGGGCATGGAGCACCGTCGGTGCAACTACAGTCTCTGCATCCTATCAGGGGCCATTCCCAAAATTCGAACAACCGGTTGTCAAACTTTGGTCGTCTCTGCTACATTGTTTTCTCGTGCCGAACGGGCGGTTAGCTCAGTTGGTAGAGCGCCTGCCTTACAAGCAGGATGTCACAGGTTCGAGTCCTGTACTGCCCATCAGACTATCGAGAAATACAAGAAAGCGCGATCGCCTCTCCGGCATCGCGCTTTTTACTATTTTCTACTGGTTTATTTCTGGCCAATCTGCTTGGGGCAGATCTGCTTGGGGCTCACCCTTGCTGCGGGTCTAGCCCGTCTCAGGCGCTGCCCAAACCCGTTACTCCACCGGCGGACAAGCCACCGTCACCAGATAGCCCCCCGCCTCGATGACAAAGTCATCAAAGTCGGTGTCCTTGCTAGCGGTCTCCAGGCCGTCGTCGTCCCAGGCCACCCGCGTTCCCGTGACTCCCTGCTGGGTACCGCCGTCCAGGCTGCCCGCAAACAGCGCCGCCGACTCGCTGTTGGAGATCACCCGGCGGCGAGTCTGGCCCGTCGGGCTCACCGACTGCAAAAAGAGCGCGTAGCGCGTGCCCGACTCAAAGGTGTACTCGCTGTAGGGGCTAGATTCTCCGGACTGGTTTTGCATGGTGCCGCCCGCCACGGTCCCCAGGAAGTCGATCGAAGAGCCAACGTTGTTTTGGCCCGGCGCCGAAGGCTGGCGCTGACCAGTTCCAAAAGCGTCGTAGGGCTTGGTTTCCTGGAAGAGGATGGTTTCCTCACCGGTATCCAGGTTGACAACACCAAAAGCCGACTGAAACGCGCCGTGGGACTCGATAAACTCGAACTCCACCGTCGTTTCTTCGCTGAACTGGATGACTTGCGTATCGAAAATGTCGTCGGGGTTCTGGGCCTGGGCCTGAGGCGCGATCGCCAGAAAACCTGCCTGAAACGCAGCCGCCAGCATCAGCGACTGCCACCGGCTAGAGCGGCGATCGCCCTTGGCTCCCACCTGCTGGGTCCATTGCTTGATCATGGGTGAATCTCCTTTTGGGGCCTTGCCCTACCACGTCTGCAAATCAGGATTCGACCGGCTGGCCTGCACCCGATCGATTTCGGCTGCCAGCTCGTCCGCTTCACCACGCAGCTGCTCCAGCTGCTGACAGGCGATCGGCAAAGAGGCCGTTTGGTTGGAAGGACGACGGGCAAAGCGACGCGGGCCGACCGGATTTTCGCCGATCGCGTCGAGGGCCGCATTGCACGAGTTGTAGGTCGCCGTCGCTTCTTCGTTGAAGCGCTCGATCCGCTCGAGCAGCTCGGGATCGAGATCGTCCCCCGTCTCGAAAATCGGCGCGTTGTTATTCCAGATATTGGTGCCCGTGATGTCGGCGTAGCTGCGGCCATAGCTCGGCAGCGCACCCACCCAGGCCCCGGCCAAGAGCATCAGGCTCAGGCTCCAGCCCAGAGATTTGATCGTTTGCATGAGGTCACTCCTTACTCCCTAAAACTTGAATGCCATACCGGTGCCCACCACAAAGCGAGCACCATCGCCAGCTCCCGCCACATCTCGCAGAGCCGGCGTGATCGTGAGGGGAATGTTCTTGAAGGGCGCGATGGACAGACCCAAGGCCAAGTCTTGCCCGGTCCATTCCGTGATGAAGCTCACGGGCCGCACCACGCGCACGGCCAGGTTGCCAAAGACATTGATGTTGTTGTCGCCCGCCTCCACGGCGCCATTGGAGCGGAACTGGTTGCTGCCAACCCCCACGGTCAGCGCGACCCGACTAAAGGGATCGCTCAGGGACTCCTGGGTCCGGAAAACCTTGGTGACAGCGCCGTAGAGAGAATGCTCAAAGTCATTGCGGCCCACGTTCAGGAAGCCATTCCAGCCGACGGCGGCTCCCACGTCTCCGGCAAAGCGGCGGTGCAGCTTGGCGTTGAAGCCGCCTTCTCCAAAGTTGTCGTTGGCAGCCAGGGCATAGGACAGTTCGAGACCCACGGCTTTGTCAGCGTCACCGAGGCCGATCCCGATCCCCGCCGCGCCCACGGAGCCGTCGTCTTCGCGCACCGTCGGCTGGTAGCTGCCGGTCAGGAAAAGGGTGTTGTCGTCAGCGCCGTAGCCCACCGGGATGGCGATGCTCATGGCCGGGGAAGCCGCAAAGGCCTCGAAGGGCTCGGGCGCCTCGACTTCGGCGATCGGCGTTGGCCGAGGACAGCGCTCTGAACCCGCCTGGGCGATCGCTTGAGCCAGCTGGTAGGGTTCACCGGCCTTGGCTTCTTCGAGGGATTTGGTCTTTTGGGTGGCGCAGGTGGCGGGCTTGGGCGCGATCGCCCCTTCAGCGGCTTCTGCCTGAGCCGGTTGCTCAGCCAGCACCATGGGTTCGGGCGCCACCGCCTCTGCGGCCAGGATTTCTTCAGGATTGGTCTCAGGCGCAGCGACTGGCTCTAGGGCCACTGCCCCTTCCTCGGAGAGCAGCGCCCCTGAAGATCCTTCAGTCAGCGCGGAGACCTGGGGGCGATCGCCGAAGGCCACGGGCAAATCCGCTTCGAGGGCCAGGGTCTGGGGTGCAGCGATGGGCGCGATCGCCTCGGAGGCAGCGGCTTCAGCCAGTTCAGGGCGCGGGGCGATCGCCGCCGATTCGCCCTCGGGTAGAGGCTCCGGAGTCACCGGAGTTTCTGCCTGGGCAGCCATCTCTCCCGCCATCAAGACCGTCAGTGTACAGGCAGCAAGATTCGAGAAACGCATAGTTCCGTCTCACACAAGTCAAGCTCGTCCCTAGCCGGAGACCGATTCAGGAGTTACTTGAGTTACAACCCTGTATACCAAAAGTTGATTTGGCATCCGGATCAATCCCCCCTTAGGTGTCTCTTAAAGGGTCCATTTTTTGATTGATTTATCTAATGGTTTTTGGGGAACTTTTTTGGATTTGATTTCCAGTTTTTTCCGGATCCTCAGTCCCTTAGATCAATCAATTTTGGGTCGTTAATTAGACCTTGGCAACAGAACGCAGCGCAAGACAGCGGGCGATCGCAACAATCACAACTGTCACGTCAAATTCACGGTTTCGACTCGCATTTAGTGCAGCATCAGAGTTTTGATAACCGATGAATTACTGATTTTTTAATCCAGCAGGGCCTCACGATCCAGCCAAGCACAGAACTTTTACTGTCGCTCGCCAGCAAACCCTGATCGAATCAGCATCTTGGCTGTAGGCATTGCTTTGGAGGCAGTGGTTTTATAGACAAAGAGGAACTATCAATGGCCCTAACCCGTGGACCAGGAGGCTCCTCAAGCCCAGGCCAACCCGCCGCATCGCCATAGAGCGCCGATCATCCTGAGACCAGACCCCCTTTAGGAGGTGAAAAAACAAAATTTTCCGAAACTTTGGGCCTAGATCCGCCGCTTCCTCAGAAACTGAGGGGCGATCGCCCCTTACCGGGTGTCCGTCTGCCCCTAAACCTTGCCAGGTCAGGCTCTCAGCTACCGCTGACGTCCTCAGAGCGCAGCAGCTCTGGTTTCGGCTGACATCTACACTAGATTAGACCCAAAGGGGATCTAGACTCGCGCCTCAGGCCTCTTGCCGAGGGATATAGCGCGATCGCCTCGCTATCTATTCCAGCTTATGCAGCCAGATTTTTCTCAATTTATAAAATTTTATGTTTTCTAACGCCCGGCTTGATAATCAAAGCTAACTTTTTAGTCTCCAATCGTTTGTGATTTCTGACACTTCCCCAAGACCTTGACTCCTTTTAACGCTCCCCAACTTCCTCGTTTTTTGATGCAGCGTTGGCTACCACCAGCGATCGCTCTGTTGATCGCTGGCGCGGTGGGTTTCCTGAGCTGGGATATTCATCACCAGCAACAGCAGCAACTCGAGCAGCTTGTCACCCAAGAAGCCGTTGCCCTCCACGATGCGGTCATTGCTCAGCTGGACACGCGCCTGCAAGCGCTGCGGCGCATCGGCACTCGGTGGGAAGCCAGAGGCGGCACCCCGCAGGAGGAGTGGATCGCAGACGCCACAGCCTATCTGGCCGACTACAAGGGCTATCGCGCCATCCAGTGGGCGGACGAAAACTACCGGCTGCGCTGGATCGTCCCCAGCGCTGGCAATGAGCGCGTCCAGGGGCTCAATATCCTGAGCGAACCCCAGCGCCGCCAGGCGGTGGAGACTGCGCGCGATCGCCGTCAGATCGTCCTGACGCCCAGCCTGCGGCTTTTTCAGGGAGAGTTAGGGTTTTTGGGCTACATTCCCCTCTATCCCCAAAATCGCTTTAATGGCTTCATTGTGGGGGTTTTCGAGGTCCAGCCTTTCTTTGACACGATCTTGGAGCGCTTTTTGGACCGGGGCTACCGCATCGTGGTGCGCGAGGGACCGACAACGGTCTACACCAGCAACCCGTTGCAGGACGACCCCCGCCTGGAGCGCTGGCAAAAAAGCACTGATATTCGCAACTACGGCCTGGATTGGCAACTCTACATCACGCCGACCCAAGCCCTGGTGGACCAGAGCGAATCGAGCCTGCCCTGGGTGGTGCTGAGCGGCGGCTGGGCGATCGCCATTTTGCTGGGGCTGCTGCTGTGGCGCTTCCAGGACGCCCAGGTGCAAACCCAGCGCCTCAAGCGGATGAATCAGGCCCTGCGCGAGAGCGACACCTCCCTGCGCGGGACGACCACCCTCCAGCACGCGATCCTCAAAGCCAGCCCCTACGCCATCATCGCCACCGCCCCCAATGGCACCATTCGCACCTTTAATCAGGCCGCGGAGCAGCTCCTGGGCTATCCGGCTGCCGAGGTGATCGAGCAGGTCAATCTAACGGCTTTCCTCGATCCCCAGGATTTGGCTCGCCGCGCTAGCCTGCTGCGCCAAAGCTCTCAGCGGGCGATCGCCCCTGGTTTTGGCGTCCTGGTCGATCAGGCCAAAACTCGGAGCGCCCGAGAGTGGAGCCTCCTGCGATCGGACGGTGAAATTTTGCCAGCGCTGCTGTCCATTACGGCCCTGGAGGCCGAGGCTGGCAGCGAGGGGGGATTCTTGGCGATCGCCATCGACCTGACGGAGCGCCAAAACGCCGAATCCACCGCTCGGCAGCTCGCCACCATCGTTCAGTCCTCCGACGACGCCATCATCAGCACCAGCCTCGACGGCACCATCTTGAGCTGGAATAGCGGCGCCGAGACCCTCTTTGGCTACACCGCCGAAGAAGTCGTGGGCCAGCACTCCACCCTGCTGATGCCGCCCGAGCAGGCCCTCGAAGAGCAGCGCATCTTGGCTCAGCTGCGGCAGGGCGAAGCGGTCAAAAATCTTGAAACCCTTCGCTGTCATCAAGCAGGCCACCTGATCGACATTGCCCTGACGATCTCGCCGATCAAGGACGCCAGCGGCACCGTCACCGGCATCGCCAAGATCGCCCGCGATATCAGCGCCCGCAAGCGGGTGGAGCGCGAATTGCAGACCACGACTTCCCGCCTGATCACCTTGATCAACAGCCTCCAGGCCGGAATTTTGGTTGAAGATGACCACCACTGCATCGTGTTGGCCAATCAGCAGTTTTGCAATCTCTTTGGGCTCGATACGCCGCCCGGGGAGCTGATCGGCCAGGAGCGCCACCAGATCGACGCCCAGGTGCGATCGCTCTTTCTCAATCCCGAGACGGTCTTTGAGCGCATCGAAACCCTCTCGGCGACCCGCGCGACCCTTTTGGCCGAAGAAATTTCCCTCACCGATGGCCGGATTTTGGAGCGCGACTCGATTCCCATCCAGAGCGGCGATCGCCATCAAGGGCACCTCTGGCAGTACCGCGACATCAGCGCCCGCAAGCGGGCCGAAACCGCTCTCCTCGAAAGCCGCGCTCGCCTGAGCCTGCTCAACAGCATCGCCACCGGCATCACCGTCGGCATGCCCATCCAGGCAATCATTCGCCACACCCTCCAGACCCTCAAGGGCTACTTCCTGGATCTGCGGGTCGCCTACGCCACCGTCGACGCCAGCGGCAAGCTCAGCATTCTCCACTCCGAGGAGCCCGAGGGCATGCCGCCCCTGATCGGCCTCTCGACCAACCTCACCCTCGCCCCCGCTTACCTCCAGGCCCTGCGAGAGGGCGAGGTGATCGCCGCTAGCCATGTCCAGCACGACACTCGCCTGCTGCCGATCGCCGAGGCGCTGCTCGCTGGCGGCACCGAGGCCATTCTCGATGTCCCTCTGCACCACTCCGATCGCCTGGTGGGCATTCTATGTCTGGACGCGCCAACCCCGCGCCATTGGCAAGATCACGAGATCTCGGTGGTCACAGAGGCCGCCCAGCAGCTGGCCATTTTCATCAAGGAGGCCCGCGGTCAGGAGGAGCGTCAAAAGGCCAAAGCCGCTCTGCAAACCCAGCTGCGCAAAATGCTGCTGATCAAGCGCATTACCGAGGAAATTCGCCAGAGCCTCGACAGTCAGCAAATTTTCGAGACGGCGGCCAACCAGATCGGCTTTTCTTTCAATGCCAACCGCTGCTTGATTTACAGCTACCTCCTGGAGGAGACGCCCTCCGTGCGGCTGGTGGCCGAGTATCTGGAGGCGGGCTACGTCTCGATGATGGACGCTCAGGTGCCGATGCTGGGCGATCGCCACATCGAGGAGCTGATGAGCGCCGACCAGGTCCTCGCGACCGAAGACGTCTACGAAAATCCGCTATTTGAGCCGGTTGAGGCCCTGTGTCGTCAGGTGGGGCTCAAGTCTACGCTATCGATTCGCACCTCCTATCAGGGCCAGCCCAACGGCGCGATCGCCCTCCACCAGTGCGATCACTTCCGGCAGTGGACCTCCGACGAGATCGAGCTCCTCGAAGCCGTCGCGGCCCAGCTCGGCATCGCCCTCGCCCAGGCCCAGCTCCTCGAACAGGAGACTCTCCAGCGTCAGGCCCTAGCCGTCCAGAGCGAAGAGCTTTTGCTCAAAAATCTGGCCCTCGAACTGTCTAAGCAGGAAGCCGAAGCCGCCAACCGGGCAAAGAGCGAATTTTTGGCCATGATGAGCCACGAAATTCGCACCCCCATGAATGCCGTGATCGGCATGACGGGATTGCTGCTCGACACGCCGCTTAACGCCCAGCAGCGGGACTTTGTGGAGACCATTCGCTTTAGCGGCGATGCTCTGCTGACGATCATTAATGACATTCTGGATTTCTCCAAGATCGAGTCGGGCAAGCTAGAGCTGGAGAATCACCCCTTTGATCTGCGCACCTGCATCGAAGAAGTGATCGATCTGATGGTGCCGCGGGCCGTGGAGAAAGACCTGGAGCTGGCCTACCTCGTGGATTCCCAGTCTCCGACCCAGTTTGTGGGGGATGTGACGCGGCTGCGCCAGATTTTGGTCAATCTGATGGGAAACGCGATCAAGTTCACGACGGTTGGGGAGGTGGTCTTGACGGTGATGGCTCGGCCCCTAGACGAGGCGATCGCCGCCGATGGTTCGTCCCGCTACACCCTCCAGTTCGCCGTCAAAGACACCGGCATCGGCATTGCGCCCGACGCCATGGACCGCCTCTTCAAGCCCTTTAGTCAGGCCGACGCCTCGACCACCCGCGAGTACGGCGGCACCGGCCTGGGTCTGGTGATCAGCCAGCGCCTCAGCCAGATGATGGGCGGCACCTTGTGGGTGGAGAGCCGCGGCAAGATCGGCGGATACCCCCCCGAGGACATAGCCGCCGCCAAGCATCCGGCTGCCGACGCGCGATCGCTGGTTCCCTACGAGTCCAGCAGCCAAAGCGCCCCCAAACCCGGCCCCGGCTCGACCTTCTACTGCACCATCGTGGCCCAGGCCGTCAGCGCTGACCATGCCATTTTGTCCTGTCCGCTGCCGCACCAGCTCACCAACAAGCGGCTGCTGATCGTCGATGACAACGCCACCAACCGCAAGATTTTGCAGATGCAGGCGGAGTCCTGGAAAATGAAGCCCTTCGCAGTGTCCTCGGCCCACGAGGCGATCGACCTCCTCGAGCACGGCGAAAACTTCGACATTGCCATCTTGGACATGCAGATGCCGGAAATGGACGGCCTTTCTCTGGCGGTCACCATGCGGCGCTACGGCCAGTGTGAGCACATTCCCCTCCTCATGCTGACCTCCCTCGGCCAGCTCCAGGAATGTCACCAGAGCAGCGAAGCCCGCTTTGCCGCCTGCCTAAGCAAGCCCGTCAAGCAGTCCCAGCTCTATGAGGCCCTCGCCCTGGCCCTGAGCAATCAGCCCATCAAGGCCAATGTCGAGTACCGCGAAGCGCCCCCCGTCAACCCCCACCTAGCGGAGCAGTACCCCCTACGCATCCTCCTGGCCGAAGACACCGTCGTCAACCAAAAGGTCGCCCTGCTGATGCTCCAGAAGATGGGCTATCGGGCTGACGTTGCTGGCAACGGCATTGAGGTCCTAGCCGCCCTCAAGCGCCAGCCCTACGACTTGATCTTGATGGATGTCCAGATGCCCGAGATGGACGGGCTGGAAACTACGCGGCGCATTCGGCAGGGCGAAGGCTCCGACAACCAGCCGTGGATTGTGGCCATGACGGCCAATGCGATGCGGGGCGATCGCGAGCAGTGTCTCGCCGCTGGCATGGACGACTACATCAGCAAACCCGTACATATTCAGGAGCTGGAAACGGCCCTGCGAAACTGCGATCGCACGGTTCAGCGGCCCCTTTTGCTGCCGCCTCCCGCTCCGCCAGCGCCTCCCGCCAGCGCCGCCGATTCTCCCCTGAATGCGCAGGCATTGCAGTCACTCCGGGATATGCTGGGGGGAGACGAAGCTGCCCTGGCCGAACTGTTGCGTTACTACCTGACCGACGCCCCCAAAATGGTGCAGGAGATCCAAGCAGCGATCGCCGAGAGCCAAGCCCGCCAGCTTCAAGAGGCAGCCCATCGACTCAAATCTAGTAGCGCATCCCTAGGAGCAACGGCCCTCGCCCAGCTTTGTCGAACCCTAGAAACCCAGGGCAAAGACAACTGCCTTCAGGCCAGCGCCCCTGTTGCCGAAGCGCTAGTTCAAGAATTTGAGCGAGTTATCGCTGCTTTGCACGAGGAGGTGGAGAAGGGAACCCATGAATCATAAATCAGCAGAATCATCCTTGATCCTCGTGGTGGATGACGAGACCTTTATCCGGATGCAGCTGCGCATGTGTCTCGAACGGGAAGGATACCGCGTCGTTGAGGCCGAAAATGGTCGGCAGGCGCTGAGTATCTACAGTCAAACCCACCCGGACATTGTGCTGCTCGACGCCCTGATGCCCGACGTTGACGGCTTCGAGTGCTGCGAACAGCTTCAGACGATCCCCGAGGGTCGCTATACGCCCGTGCTGATGATCACGGGTCTCGAAGATCAGGTGTCCGTTGACCACGCCTTCGAGGTGGGGGCCGCCGACTATGTGACCAAGCCGATTCACTGGGCGGTCTTGCGGCAGCGGGTCCGCCGCCTGATCCAGCAGGCCCAGCTGCAAAAGGAGCTCGAAATCGCCAACCGGGAGCTTCAGCGCCTGGTGGCCATCGATGGGTTGACCCAGGTGGCCAACCGCCGCCGCTTTGATGAGTATCTTGAGCAGGAGTGGCGACGCATGGCTCGGGAGCAGCAGCCCCTTTCGCTGCTGGTTTGCGATCTGGACTATTTCAAGCCTTACAACGACACCTACGGCCACCAAGCGGGCGATCGTTGCCTGCAACAGGTCGCCCAGGCCATCGGCAACACGGTGCGTCGCCCCGCAGACCTCGTGGCGCGCTACGGCGGCGAAGAATTCGCGGTGATCTTGCCCAACACCGACGCCGTTGGCGCTGTCCAGGTGGCAGAGGCTGTCTGCGGCGCCGTGCGGGCGCTCCGGATTCCCCATCGCACCTCGCGCTCGGACTGTCATGTCACCTTGAGCGTGGGCATCGCCAGCATGACGCCGGTCCCCCACAGCAGCCCGAGCCATCTGCTGGCCAATGCGGACGTGGCGCTCTACCAGGCCAAGGCATCCGGGCGCGATCGCTTTGTGCTCCACGTCAGCGATCCGAAAACGCCTGAGGCTCCTTCTCCGATCTTTCCGGCTATTTCTTGATCAGTCGACGGGGCAGCTCGATCGGCGCAGCTCGGCCAGGGTTTGCTGAAACAAGGGTTCTTCGGCGCGCGATTCCAGAATAGAGCAGACCAGGTTCACAAAGGCCTGGTCGTTCTGAGAGTCTGCTTGAATGGTTTTGCTCGCCGGATAGTGGGCACCGTCGGAGACGAGCAGCTCATTGGTTGAGCCCGTTTGCAGCTCACACCGACGACTCCACGAGAGCGATCGCCCCCGCAGCGTGAACTGAAACCAGAGGACCTGCTCCTCACAGACCTCAAAAAACACGTCAAAGTAGGGCTCTCCCCCCTGATACCAAACGCGCACGGATCCTTCCATCCGACCGGGCTTGAGCAAGCCTGGACTGATCGGTCGTAGAGAGGCCCCTAGGGCTACAATTTCGTTTTCTTGCAAGGCATTCATTCGTGATTTGCCACCAACAGGATGTTCCGCTCCGCGATCGCGCTTTGTTAGGCGTCACTGTAGTTGCAGCGTGCTGCGCAGAGACATGTGGCCACATTGCAGCCGCGATGCTTCACCCCGTCCCTGCGGTTCTTCTGCTTTTTTCAGTTTTCCCGGCTAGACTCGCAAACCCTCGCCTAACCCCTTCGCACCCCCATCGACAGATTCACCCCGAATCGTTCGCAGCGGACTATGCCCTTGGAAGACCTCAGGTCTGGAGCAGCACGCGATCGCGGCGATCGCGCATCCTGTTTCTCCAGAGCCAGTCTCCCGAAGATTCTCCGTGAACCTACGGATTCCGCGCCTTTGAGTTAGATACGCAATATCCATATCTTTTCCGGAATCGACAGCCCATTCCGGACAGTAGAGCTGCCAGTTTCTGACCGAAAATACGGATATTTTGTGGTTCCTCGGCGCTTTTAACCCCCTTAGATTTAGCATAGAGCGCGCGCCTCCTGACTCAGCAGGACCGTGAGCGCTAGCCGCTCCCACGGCATCCTCTGCGGCTTGGCGTTCAGCGGTTCGCTGGGTAGATTTTGACACTTGGCACTTGGCAGCCTTCACCCAATTTAGGCGGCGGCCAAGACTTGGCCAGCCTGCACTGACAAGATCTGCGAGGAGTCGAGCCACTGGGCATCAAAGGCCCCCAGATGGGTCGTGGTAATCAGGGTTTGAAAGCGATCGTGGATGGCCTCGAGGAGCTGATTTTGGCGGTTGAGGTCCAGCTCGGCCAGCACGTCGTCGAGGAGCAGCAGGGGCGGCTCTCCCACCACTTCGTCGATCAGGTTCAGTTCAGCGAGCTTGAGGGCCAGTACCAGCGTGCGCTGTTGGCCCTGGGAGCCGTACTGGCGGGCTGGGGTTTGGTTGATCAGCAGCTCGATTTCGTCACGGTGGGGACCAGCCAGGGTGGTTCCCTGAAACTGCTCCGCCGTGGCGCGATCCTGGAGCTTGGCTAGGAAGGCTTCCTGAATCTGCTCGGGGTCGTCGCTGTCTGCCAGGATGTGGGGCGCATAGCGAATTTCCAGGTGTTCTTTGCTGCCGCTGATGGCCTGGTGCCACGCCTGGGCGATCGGGGCAAGCCGATCGAGGGCGCGCGATCGCCGCCGCATGACTCGGGTCCCCGCCTGGACCAGCTGCGCATCCCACAGGGCCAGCTGCATCGGGTCCATGGGCGGGGCAGAGCCTTGGCTTAGGGCGAGGCGCTGCTGCTTGAGCAGGGCGTTGCGCTGGCGCAAGATCTTGGCGTACTGCTGGGCGATGTAGGCGTAGACCGGCTCTAGCTGCACCAGGAGCGCATCGAGCCAGTTGCGGCGCTGGTCTGGCCCGCCCCGCACCAGATCGAGGTCCAGACTGGAGAACTGCACCGCGTTCAGCACGCCCAAAAAGTCTAGCTGGCGGCGCAGGGCTTCGTGGTTGAGGGAGACGGTCCGGCGGCCAGTCGGGCGCAGGATAATCGCCAAGTCGATGGCTCCCGTGTCTCGCTCCAGAACGGCATTAATCGTGCCGAGGGCCTCGTCATCTTGGACGAGGTCGCGATCGCGCGTCGCCCGGTGCGATCGCAGCGATGACAGCAGCTCCACCGCTTCCAGCAGATTCGACTTTCCCTGGGCATTTTCTCCCACCAAGATGGTCTTGGGGGCACTGAAGTGAACCTGCTGATCTCGATAGTTGCGAAACTGGCGAAGGTGGAGCGTTTTCAAATACATACACGAGCGGGCATAGGCCTAGCCGCCGGAGGACCGTGCTCGATGATAAAGCCGAATCGCCAGCTTTTCCATCTCGATCCAGACAAACATCAGGGAGCTAAAGCCGATGCAAACCAGCAGCTCTAGGCCGCTGATGTAGTGAGTGCCAAAGAAATTGCGCAGGGGCTCCACATACACCAGGGAAAGCTGCAGCAGCGTCGTCAGGATCACCGCCCCCAGGACAAAGGGGTTAGAAACGGGGTTCATCTCCACCGTCAGGCGCGAGTTGGAGCGGACGGCGATCGCGTGGCCCATCTGGGCAATGCACAACGTCGTAAAGACCATGGTCTTCCAGCGCTCGGGCCGCAGCAGATCGCTGGTGACTGCGTTGCTGTAGTTGTAGGCCCACAGCATCAGCGCAATGGTCAAAATCGCAAAAATAATACCGATGCGCACCATATAGGAGCCCAGGCCGCGCGCGAAAATGCTCTCATTGGGGCTGTTGGGCGGGCGCTTCATCACGTCGGGCTCGGGGGGCTCGACAGCCAGGGCCAGGGCCGGCAGACCGTCGGTCACCAGGTTCATCCAGAGGATCTGGAGGGGCGTCAGGGGCACACCGCCCATGGGCAGCAGGATCGGCGCGGCCGCGATGGTGAGCACTTCGCCGATGTTGGAGCCCAGGATGTACTTGATAAAGCGGCGAATGTTGGTGTAGACAACGCGGCCCTCTTCGGTGGCGGCCACGATGGTGGCAAAGTTGTCATCCAGCAAAATCATGTCGCTGGCTTCTTTGCTCACGTCGGTGCCGGTGATGCCCATGGCAATCCCGATGTCGGCCTGCTTGAGGGCGGGGGCGTCGTTGACGCCGTCGCCGGTCATGGCAACAAACTTGCCCCGCCGCTGGAGCGCCTGGACAATTTGCAGCTTGTGCTTGGGGGAAACGCGGGCGTAGACGCTGACGTGATCCACCTGGGATTCGAGGTCTTCTACGCTCATTTTTTCTAGCTCGTGTCCCTCGAGGACGCGATCGCTCGGCTGAGCGATCTTGAGGTCGTGGGCGATCGCCTGGGCCGTCAAGCGGTGGTCTCCCGTGATCATGACCGGGCGAATGCCGGCCTGGCGGCAGCGCTCGACAGCGTCGCGGGCTTCGGGACGCGGCGCGTCCAGCATGCCCACCAGTCCTAGCCAAACCAGGGATTCTTCGACCTGCTCCATCGCGTCTTCGGCGGGCAGCTCGGTCAGGGGCCGATAGGCAAAGCCCAAAACCCGCAGGCCGCGACTGGCCATGTCGTTGTTGCCGTCGAGGGTGGCGCTGCGGTGATCATCGGTGATCGGCTCGAGGCGATCGCCCACCAGCACGCGATCGCACCGCTCCATCAGCAGCTCCGGCGATCCCTTGGCAAACACGTAGTAGGTGGCTCCATCTGTTCCAGGAATGGTGAGCTGATCCGAGGCTTCCCGTTGGCACACTACGCTCATGCGCTTGCGATCGGAGGAGAAGGGAACCTCAGCCACCCGGGGCAGCTTCTTTTTCCACACCTCTTGCTCAAAGCCCGCCTTTCCAGCAAGGGACAACAGCGCGCCTTCCGTCGGGTCACCAATGATCACCCAGTGGTCTTGCTCGTGCTGGAGCAGCGCATCATTGCACAGCAGACTGCCCAGCAAGAGGGTTTGGAGCGCGGGCTGATCGTCGGAGGCGATCGCCTGATCCTGAGCATCAAAAAATTCTCCCTGGGGCGCGTAGCCCTCCCCCGTCACCCGAATGTTTTCTTGGCCCGCTTGCAGCCGCTGGACCACCATCTTGTTTTGGGTCAGAGTGCCGGTCTTGTCCGAGCAGATCGTCGTCACCGAGCCCAGGGTCTCCACAGCGGGCAGGCGACGAATCAGGGCCTGACGCTGCACCATGCGCTGGGTACCGATGGCCAGGGTCACTGTGATCACGGCGGGCAGGCCCTCGGGCACCACGGCCACCGCCATACTCAGGGACACTTCCAGCAGATCCTCGAAGCGGTCCCATCCCCCGACGGCGACGCCGCCAGCAACCACCAACGTCACCAAAACCAAAGAGCCCGTCACCAGGACGTTGCCCAGCTGGCTCATACGCTTTTGCAGGGGAGTCGGCTCGTTTTCGACCCCCTGGAGCATTGAGGCAATGCGGCCCAGTTCCGTTTCCATGGCCGTCGCCGTCACCAGCACCGTGGCCCGTCCCTGGACCACCTCCGTCCCCTGAAAGACCATATTCAGGCGATCGCCCAGAGGAGCACCCTCCTCCATCTGCTGGCTGGCGTCTTTGTCCACGCTGTGGGCTTCCCCCGTCAGGGCCGATTCGCGCACCTGGAGGTTCACCGCCTCCAGCAGCAGACCATCCGCCGACACCTGGGAGCCCGCCTCCAGCAGCATCAGATCCCCCGGCACTAGCTCCTTGGAGGAGACCTCGACCACCTGAGCGCCACGGATCACGCGCACCTTGGGAGACGAGAGCTTTTTGAGGGCGGCCAGGGCCTTTTCGGCGCGGCTCTCTTGCAGATAGCCCAGGATGCCGTTGAGAACCACGATCATGAAAATCGCCACCGCGTCCTTGGGGAACTGCTGCGATCGCACATCGAGGACCGCCGACACCACCGCCACCACGATCAGCATCAGCAACATGATGTTTTTGAACTGATCGAACAGGATCACCCAGGCGCTCCGGCCCGCCCCTTCTTCAATTTCATTGGGGCCGTAGATGGATTGGCGCTGGCTGACCTCTTCTGCGCTCAGCCCCGCCTCTCGATCGCTCCTGAGCAGTTCCAGCGCCTTAGTCGGCTCCAGGGTGTACCACGGCGTCTGGGAGAGATCCGGTGTGGACGCCTGAGCCGAAGCAGAGGAAAGAGAAGAACTCATAGGGGGAACATCCTTGAAACAGTACGCAAAGAGGCAAACAAGATCGACGCTAGGGCACCCAAACCGGGAGCGATCGCGGCAGGACTCGGAAATGGGCAGGCGTCGACGTCACAATTTCCCCATCCGTGTTGATGGGTCGCGGACGGCGCGTATGGACCTCCAGTTCTTGAGCATGGAGCAGGCGTACTCCCATCCATTTCGGATGATGACCATGATAAAGAGCCGGAAACAGCGCCAAAACTTGCCACCAGTGCTGCAATTCCAAACTGTACAGGTCTAGACGCTGATCGTGAATGGTAGCATCGTGGGCCACAGTCATGCCCCCGCCGTAGTGACGACCGTTACCGACTGCAATCTGGATCGTTTTAACGCGAATAAATTCGCCATTAACGCAAATTTCGGCCCGAAACGGCCTTGCGCGCCAAAGCACCCGCAGAGCCGTGGCCAGATAGGCCAGCACGCCCCAGCGCCGCTTGGCATCTCCGCTCAGCTGCTCGGTGATCTGCACGCTCAGGCCCAGGCTGGCCACATTAAAAAAGTAGCGATCGTTCACCTGCCCCAGATCGATGCGCTGAGTGCGGCCTTGGGCGATCACATTGCAGGCGGCCACTATATTCAGCGGAATGCTCAGGGTACGGGCGAGATCGTTGGCAGTGCCCAAGGGCAAAATTCCCAGGGGCAGCTGGGTTTCTAGGAGACCAGCGATCGCCGCGTTGAGGGTGCCATCGCCGCCCCCGATCACTGCGCCATCGACGCGCTGACGGTAGCTGACGATCAGCGGCGAAATCTGCTCGGGGGTTTCGCTGGTCTCTTCAAAGACTTCTAGGCCGAGGGACCGCAGGTAATCAGCGGCCTGGTGGGCGCGGGTCCGCCCCTGGCGGGAGTGGTGGTTGACCAGCAGCAGAACCCGGCGCGGCGGATTTTGGGTTAGGGGCTGGGCAAGGGTTTCTGGAGGGGTCGCGCTGTCTCGAAGGGAGATGTCGTCGGTCATGGGCGTAGGTGCAGTGGACGCGCTCTAGAAAGGCGATCGCCTTGGGGCGTCTCCTGGTTCGCCTTTGCGGCTCTAGCCAGATTTTGCACCCCAATCCCAGGGTAGCAACGTCCTAGCCCTTACCCATTCCTCCATTCAGCTAGTTTTTGCGGATTTTTCTCTTAACCCAGCGCTTGCAGCAGCGTCGGCGCCTGCCACAGCCCGTAGGCCAGCACGCCAAGCAGGGCCGTAATCAGGGCGGTGAAAACGTAGCAAATACACATGAGCAGGCCGTCGGCTTCGAGGGTGGCGATCGCCAGCAGCAAGATGCCCAGGGTCGGAATGGGATTGGTGAAAGGGATCGGCAGCATCAGCAAGATGGTCAGCCAAGCCATGCACAGGCCATTGATATTCCAGATGATGGGATTTTCGGCGATCGTCAAAAAGCGGGGCCGCACCAGCTTCTCGAGCCAGCCCGAAACCCGCTTGAGCTGGACCAGCAGAGAAACGCTAAAGGCCTGGGGAAAGCGAAAGCGGCTGATGTGGCCTGGCAGCCAGGGGGATCGGCGGCCTAGGGCCATTTGCAGCGACAGCAGCAGGCAGGCAGAGCCCAAAATGCTGCTAAACCCAGGCGGCATGGGCAGCAAAAAGGGCAGCACCAGCAGACCAATCACCAGACTGAATCCTCGCTCTGAGGTCTCTGCCAGCACATCCGCAAGGGTGACCGGGGTTTGGGCTGATCGTTGCAGCAGCGCTTCGAGGTCTTGGGAAAATTTGAGGTTCATGGACATGGCAGGCAAGTCAGGCGGGGGGTAAGGGGGAAGTAAAAACTGCTTTTTTTAAGAAAACAATACAAGTCTTTTCAACAGTTGCAATCAAACTTTCGGATATCTTCGATGGGAAATTTTGCATTTGCCAGCCAGGATGACTTCATCCGGGAAGGTGAAGTTTCCTGAAGAGCGAACTTTAGCAGATTTTCAGCGGCGATCGCTCGAATTTCGCTCCCAAAACACGCCTTCTTCATAACCCTGAATTTGGCGATCGCCCTCGGCCAGGTGCAGGCGCTTTTGGGCCAGGCAGCAGTAGAGGAGGTCTAGCTCTACGCCGGCGTAGCGCCGCCCCAGCTTTTTGGCCACCACCGCCGTGGTCCCCGAGCCCAAAAAGGGGTCAAAGACCATATCACCGGGCTGGGAGCTGGCCAGAATGATTTTGGCCAGAAGCTTTTCGGGTTTTTGGGTGGGGTGGTCGGTGTTCTCGGGCATGGACCAAAAGGGCACGGTCAGGTCTGTCCAGAGATTCGATGGATAGGTCAGGCGATAGTTGCCGTCCTCGGTTTTTTGCCAGTCTTTGGGGTTGCCGTGGTCGTCGGTGTAGGGGGCGATCACCCGGCGGCGCAGCCGCACCGCTTCGGCGTTGAAGGTGTAGCGATCGCCCGCCGTACAGAACCAAATATCTTCTGAGCAGTTTTTCCAGTTGTGCTTCGCGCCGCGGCCCTTTTCGCGCTCCCAGGTGATGCGATTGCGCACGATCAGGTACTTTTCGGCCAGGATCTGGATGGCGGCGGCCGATCGCCAATCGCCGCAGATGTACACCGAGGCCGTGGGTTTCAGGACGCCCAGGAGCTTGGGCAGCCAGGAGCCCAGCCAGGCCTGGTAGTCTTCGAGCGATCGCCCCCGAAACGAGCTTTGGTTAAAAGTTTTCGTCAGGTTATAGGGCGGATCGAGAAACAGCAAGTCAACCCAGCCTTGGGGCAGCCAGTCCAGCACCGCAAACAAATCTTGGTGAAGGATGCGATCGCCGAGCATCTCCGCCGACGCCGGTCCCGCCAGGTTCAGCAAGCCCGCCTGATAGTGCTGCTGCTCCTCGGGGGAGAGGGTCAAAGTTCGGTTGTTGGGAGCTTTCGGCTTCTCATCACTCATAGATTCAGCATCTGGGTGGTCTTTGGGTCACCAGCGCGATCGCCCCCGCCAAGAGAATGACCTGATACAGCAGGGGCCAGGGGTTGCGTTTATGATGACGATCGACTGCCGGAATTCTGGCTGTCGCCTGTTCTCTTCGTCCTGCTGTGACTTCGCCGCCCATGCCCGCCTTTTCTGATTCGGCCCCCGCCCAGCATCGCACAGTTTATCCTTTCGGCACCTACATGCTGCATGGGCTCGCGGCCCTGGGGCCTGGGCTTCTGTCGGTGGACGCTGTGCGGGGCTACCTGCTCAAGATTAATCCCCTCAACGACGACACGCTGATTCTCAATCCCCACCATCTGGAGATATTCCGGGACGCTGGGGGCGTGTGCCTCCAGGACGAAGTGCTCTGGTTTACGCGCGATCGCTGGGTGTATCGCTGTCGAGTGGGCGACTTTACCCCCGAGCTATTTGTCGAGCTGGATTACCCGGCGGACGGGGTAGCGGTGTGCGGCTCGACGGTCTACATCAGCAGCCAGCGCCTCGGCTACATCTTGGTCTACAGCCGCGAAACGGGGGACTATATCACGCGGTTCTATGCGCCGGGGGTAGGCCCCGAGCGGATGACCCTACGCGGCGATGAGCTGTGGGTGTGCGATCGCACCGAGCAGACCGTCTACTGCCTGGATCGGGGCACCGGCGACGTGCTCTTCAGCGCCATTACTCCCTTTGAGCACCCCACCGGCCTCGCCTTCTGGCCCCACCCAGAAACCGGCGAAGAGCTCTTGATGGTGGCCTACGCCACCGAAGAGGTCTACGTGCGCGATGACCCCAACACCGACCCGCCCCACACCCTGTCCACGCGCGATCGCACCTTCATTCATCCGCTCCACCTGTGGCGCGACCCCCAGGGACACTACACCCTCTCCAATGGCTACCTCGTCGAGATGTCCTACGTCGAAGAGCTCTCCCCCCTCGACGCCCTGCATCTCACCAACCTAGAGTGGCGCATCACCCTCCCCGCCGACACCCTCCGCCAAAAGGTCCTGCGAGTTGAGCCCGTGGGCTATCCCTTCGAGATCGAGGAGCATCCCAGCGGCCAGCGCATCGCTGTCTTTCGCTTTGGCGAGCTGCAGCCCCACGAAGGGCGCATCTTTGGCTGGCGGGCTCAGCTCGAGGTCCGCGGCATCAAGTACCAGTTCACCCCCGAAGACGTCGAAAATCCCCCCGAGCTGGCCGCCGACTTCCAGGCGCGCTATCTGGTCGATGACGACGAGCTGGCCATGGACACCACCACCATCCAAGCCGCTGCTCGCGAGGCGATCCGCAACGAAACCAACCTGCTGCGCAAGGTGATCAGCATCCGCGACTACGTCTACGATCGCCTGGACTACGCCATCAAGCCCCACATCGACACCCCCGATGTCGTGCTAGAGCGCGGCACCGGCTCCTGCGGGGAATACGTCGGCATCCTGCTCGCCCTCATGCGCCTCAACGGCATTGCCTGCCGCACCGTCGGCCGCTACAAGTGCCCCAAAGTCGGCGCCTACCAGCACCATCTCCCCCTCGAGCCCGACTTCAACCACGTCTGGATCGAGTTCTTCTTACCGGGCTTTGGCTGGGTCCCCATGGAGTCCAACCCCGACGACCTGACCGACAGCTTCCACTACCCGACTCGATTTTTTATGGGGCTGGCCTGGTACCACGCCGAAATCGCCAAAGACATCTCCTTCGAGCGCGTTCTCGCCAATGGCACGCCCATCAAGGAGCTGCCCAACCCAGTTTCCATTGGCGATCTGGCCCTCAACCATATCCGCTTTACCGTCCTGCGAGAGCTGCCTCCCCTGGTTCAGGAGTGACGCTGGCCGCTGGGCTGGATGGAGCCTGCAAACTCGGTGCGGTACAGCACGGCATCCGTCAGGTCAGCGCCGGTCAGGTTCGCCAACCGAAAGTCAGCTCGGCGCAGATTCGTCTTGGTCAAGTCCGTTTTCAGAAACACGGCCTCGGAGAAATTGGCGCTGCTCAGGTCGGCCCCCCGGAGCTTGGCTTCCGTGAGGTCGCTGCCCTGGCCCTCTACCCTGGCCAAGTGCGCCCAGCTCAGGTCGGCCTTGTGCAGCTGGGCGCCCCGCAGATTCGCGCCTAGGAAGATAGCGCCAGCGCCATGGATCTCGACCAGGCGAGCCTCCACCAAAACCGATTGGTAAAGGTGGGCTTGGTGCAGCGACGCATTGTAGAGGTTGGCCTGGCTGAGGTTGGTCTGGCTGAGGTTGCTGCCCACCAAGATCGCCTCGCTCAGGTTGCAGCGCTGGAGGTTGGCGCCGCTCAGATCGGCCCCCCGCAGACGGGTGCCGCTGAGATCTGAGCCAATCAGGTTCGCGCCCCGTAGGTCAGCATTGATCAGGCAGGCTCCCGAGAGGTTGGCCGCCACGAGGTTGGCGCCGCTCAGATCCGCGCCGCTCAGGTCAGCGCCTCGTAGATCCACTCCCACCCCGTCGGCCCCCACCAAGATCGCGTCGGCAAGCTGGGCTCCCTGGAGCAGAGCGCTGTTGAGATTCGCTTCTTTTAAAGAGGCAGCAATTAGCTTGGCGTCTCGAAGATCGGCGGCCTGGAGGTTGGCTTTGTGCAGGTCTGCACCGCGTAGGTTTTGGCCTCGGAGGTTGGCTCCGCTGAGATTTGGGGTCATAGAGGGAGATTTCGCGCGCCACTGAATCCATCTCACCGCACCGCTCTGGAGTTGCGCAAGGTGCTCTGGGTTTGCCATGGGCTTGGTTGGGGTCTATTCGTTGCGCTGGCTGGTGGAGCGATCGCGCCCCACGACGTTTTCGATCGCGGCTAGGGCGGCCTGGGACGCTGCCAAGATATCGCGTTCTTCGCCTCCCAGGTACAGCCGGCCAAAGCTGCCGACGGCCTGCACCTGCAAGATATTGATCAAGGCGGCTTTTTCGGACTCGTTGGCCGCCAGAGCGGCGTAGGCAGCGGGCTCTACTTCCAAGACGTAGAGGGTCTGGCCCGCCAGCAGCAGCTGGCCTCGGCGAGTGCGGTTGATCAGCTGGGCCTGGTAGGGGTCGATGTTGCGAATGATTTGGCTGGAGATGACCCGCGGCTTGATACATTCGCGCTCGCTGACGCCCAAGGTTTCGAGGATGGCGCGTCCGGCGGCCCGGGTTTCTCCTTGGCGGCTGGAGTGGATCTCTAGCAGGCCGTAGAGTCGCTCAACGAACTGCACGCCGGGCCGCACCTCTGCGGCTTTGAGGGCGACGTCGGTGATTCGGTTGATTTCGATGCCGGGGGACAGCTCGATCCAGAGAGAAGAGTCGCCGGGCAGGGGCAAAAACCCTAGCGCCACGGTGCCAATATACGCAGCATGTTGAGGCTGCAAGCTGTCTAGAAAGACATAACTGCGTAGTTCTACGCCCAAAACAACGTCTCCACGGGGGTTTGCAAAGATACAGGCTTTACAGCTTCTTGAGTGTACCAAGACATGCAGCGGGAAAGCCTTTTCTACCAAGAGGTTGACAGGTTGCTGGCCCCAGGTTCTGTCGCGTCAGGCAACCCTAAGAGGCCCTGCTCCCGTTCAACAATTCATTTTTTGTTTTTAGTAATTTTGCAAGTGGGCGATCGCTCACTGATTTTTTAGCCCCGCTTTCAAATCTGGTTGCAGCCATTTTGGAATTGTTTTTGGCAATTTATAGACCAATCTGCGCGATCCCAAAGTATGAACCTTAATGAAGAGTTTAGGCAGTGAGTTGCTTCTCGGGAAATCTAAATAAACCTAGACCCGAGGACATGGTGCTATGAATGCTGAGGAACTACTGCAACGCTACGAAGCCGGAGAGCGTGACTTTAGTCACGAGAATCTCATTGGGATTCGCCTAGAGCATGTTCAGCTGCCAGGAATCAATCTTCAAGGGGCGTATCTGGGCTCAGCCCACCTCAGCCGAACTTCCTTTGTTGGCGCAAATCTTGAGGGTGCCTTTCTCTACGGTGCAGACCTTAGCTACACAAAACTAATTGACGCCAATCTCAGTCACGCAGACCTCACAAAGGCTAACCTCCAAGGCGCGAATCTTGTCCGGGCACAGCTCCCCGAGTGCCGCCTCAGCGGGGCACGCCTCAGCGGGGTAAACCTGCGATCAGCCAACCTCCGTAATGTGAACCTGTGCGGGAGTAATTTGGAGGGGATTAATCTGCGATCGGCTAATCTCTCCGGCGCGAACTTGAGCTGGGCGAACCTAAACGGTGCCCGCCTGAGCGGTGTCCGTTTTGAGGGCGCTATCTTGAGCGGCATCAAGTTGGCAGGCGCTTATATGAATGGGGTCGATTTGCACGGATTTGATCTGGACGGGGTGGATCTGAGCGAGGCCAAGCTCAGCGGCTGCAACCTTAGCGACTCGGTCCTGACGGCGGCCAATCTCTCCGGTGCTCAAATGCGGGTCGCTCGGCTCATTCGCGCCAATTTGCGAGCCGCGAACCTGACTATGGCGCTGCTGCTGCGGGCCAATCTCAGTGAGGCTGACCTGAGCAAAGCCGACTGCTCCACAACGGATTTTCGGGAGGCCGACTGCTCGCAGACCAACTTCAACGGGGCCTTGCTCGAGGGAGCAGATTTCTCAGAGGCGCGGCTCTGCGGGGCATACCTGTGGAGCGCGAAGCTGCGAGATGCGATCCTGCGACGCACCAATTTCCGGGGGGCCAGTCTGCGGGGCGCAGACACCACGGGAGCAGATCAGCAGGATGCAATCTTGACTGAAGCGACGATGCCCGATGGAACTGTTTTTGCCTGATTGAAATGTCTAGAGGGCGATCGCCCGTCCAAGCTCAGAACTCGCAATTTCGTTCATAAAAGTTCGCGCCCAAATGCGATCGCCCTCACGCTTTTTTATTCATACAGCCAGTCAAATAAGACTCGAACCGATAGCTGTCAATCCTGAATAAATTCCGGCACTGACGGCAACTTCTCGGGAGTTTCAAACACTGTTTTTAGACTTTAAAAGTTTCTTTTGAACTTCAAAGGGGGCGATCGCCCCCTTTGAAGTTCAAGAATTTGGACAATCAGAAAGAAATTCCGAGTTGACCATTGATGCCGCGCACAGAGTTGTAGCCAGCGCCTACAAATAGGCGATCGGTCGCGTCTACCTGCACACCGCCCGAGAAGGCAACGCCCTCATCATCGGAATACAGCCCTACACCCACGTAGGGAGAGATCACAGGCAAACTCAAAAACTTCAGGACATCAACGCCAGTCGAGTCATCGATGGTGCCGACCTCAACACCCAGGCCCAAAGCCCTTGCGCCCACCGCCACGCTCACATCTCCATCTTGACCACCGACCGACACCCACGGGCGCGGCACGATTTGGCTAGAGGCGCGATCGGGCGTCAGAGCAACCAGCAGACCAGCCAGCGGGGCGATCGCCCCTAGCAACCATTTTTGGCTCATGACACACACTCCTTAACGCATTTCACTGGGGGGCTCAGTTGACAGCAAGCTGTCCCTGCTACTGTATCTCGAAGGCGATCGCCCAAAGCAGGTTCCCCGCCCCTCGTGAGCCATTCTATTGCCCATGCGAACCATTACCGTCAAGGTCAAGCCCCGCGCCAAAGTGCAGAAGATTACAACGGCCTCAGACGGCAGCCTGATCATTCAGCTTTCCGCACCTCCCGTAGACGGCAAAGCCAACGCAGCCTTGATCGAAATTTTGGCCGACCATTTTGGCGTTTCTCGTCGGCAAATCTCGATCAAATCGGGTCAAACTTCCCGCGCCAAAATTGTCGAAATTGACATCGATTAGAGCCAGGTTTCGCCACAATTTTGGTGCGTTTTTGTGCGCTATTTCTAAGCTGGAAAGAACGCGCTAGCGGCGGCGCTCCTGCAATTTGCGGTACACATCGCGCAGATCAACCTGATGATGGGCCAGGGCCACCAGGGTGTGATAGAAGAGGTCAGCCACCTCCCCGGCGATCGCGTCTTTGTCGTCATCCTTGCAGGCCATCACCACCTCCGCCGACTCCTCGCCGACTTTCTTGAGGATTTTGTTGTCGCCCCCCGCCAGCAGCTTGCAGGTGTAGGAATCGGGATTCGGGCGATCGCGGCGATCGCAGATCACCCCAAACACCTGGGACAGCATATCCGCCGGGGGCGGCGACACCTGGCCGTCCACCTGATGAAAACAGCTCCGCTCCCCCGTGTGGCACGCAATATCGCCAACTTGCTCCGCCGAAATCAGCAGCGCATCGCTATCGCAGTCGTAGCGCAGCGATCGCACTTTTTGGAGATGGCCCGACGTCGCTCCCTTATGCCACAGCTCCGAGCGAGAGCGGCTCCAGAACCAGGTCTCTCCCGTCTCCAGCGTCTTCGCCAGAGACTCCCGATTCATCCAGGCCATCATCAGCACCGTGCCATCGAGATGGTCTTGGACAATCGCCGGCACCAGGCCCTGCTCGTTATATCGAATTTGATCCAGTGGAATCGCGTCAGACCACATTTGCGCGTCAGGCACAGCCAACCCTCGAAACTGAAAACAATGGACAAACCGCAGCGGCAATGCTCGAGATTTTGGGTCAGTTTTGCCCTGGACCCCACACATTCGAGCCACCTTTTAGTCTATCTCGAAGGGCGATCGCCCCTCGCGCCCAGACTTGATCCCCCCATGCCATAGCTTCCGACCGGCCAGACAGGTAGGATTATCAAACGAGCCATCACACCACACAGCCTGTAACCCGTCGGGGAACAGATGGGATCTCCCCACCCCATGGATGGATGACGACACAGACTAAGGAGAGCGTTTTGATTAGCACCAGCCTAAAAACCACTAAATCAGAAGAAATTTTCAACGCTGCCCAAAAACTCATGCCGGGCGGCGTCAGCTCCCCCGTGCGGGCCTTCAAATCCGTCGGCGGTCAGCCCATCGTCTTCGATCACGTCAAAGGCGCCTACGTCTGGGACGTTGATGGCAACCAGTACATCGACTACGTCGGCACCTGGGGCCCCGCCATCTGCGGCCACGCCCACCCCGACGTCTTGTCGGCCCTCCACAGCGCCCTCGACAAAGGCACCAGCTTCGGCGCCCCCTGCGTCCTCGAAAACGTCCTGGCCGAAATGGTCATCGACGCCGTCCCCAGCATCGAAATGGTGCGCTTCGTCAACTCGGGCACCGAAGCCTGCATGGCCGTCCTGCGCCTCATGCGAGCCTTCACCGGTCGCGAAAAAGTGATCAAATTCGAAGGCTGCTACCACGGTCACGCCGACATGTTCTTGGTGAAAGCTGGCTCTGGCGTTGCCACCCTGGGCCTGCCCGACTCTCCCGGCGTTCCCAAGTCCGCCACCAACAGCACCCTCACCGCGCCCTACAACGACCTAGAGGCCGTGAAGGCCCTGTTCGCCGAGAACCCCGATGAAATCGCTGGCGTCATCCTGGAGCCAGTCGTCGGCAACGCTGGCTTCATCACTCCCGATGCTGGCTTCCTCGAAGGACTGCGGGAAATCACCCAAGAAAACGGCGCTCTGCTCGTCTTCGACGAGGTGATGACCGGCTTCCGGATTTCCTACGGCGGCGCCCAAGAAAAATTTGGGGTGACCCCCGACCTGACGACCCTGGGCAAAGTCATCGGCGGTGGTCTGCCGGTAGGCGCCTACGGCGGTCGCCGCGACATCATGGAGATGGTGGCTCCCGCAGGCCCCATGTACCAGGCCGGCACCCTGTCGGGGAACCCCTTGGCCATGACGGCGGGCATCAAGACCCTGGAGCTGCTCCAGAAGCCCGGCTCCTACGAGTACCTCGATCGCATCACGAAGAAGCTCGCCAACGGCCTCCTGGAAGCTGCCAAAGAAGCCGGTCACGCCGTCTGCGGCGGGCAGATCAGCGGCATGTTCGGCCTGTTCTTCGCTGCCGGTCCCGTTCATAACTACGAGGACGCCAAGAAGTCTGATTTGAGCAAGTTCAGCCGCTTCCACCGCGGCATGCTGGAGCAAGGGGTTTACCTGGCTCCGTCCCAGTTTGAGGCTGGATTTACGTCCTTGGCCCACACTGAAGAAGACATCGATCGGACGCTGGAAGCCGCCCGCACGGTGCTGTCGAGCCTCTAGGGCTCTTGGCTTTCTAGATCGGTTGCGCTGTGACGCGATCGCCCTTTGACTGTCTTTCGTCTGGGGATTTTCCGCAGGCCAGATAGCGTTTTGAACAAAACCCCCCGATTGCTTTACCAATCGGGGGGTTTTTTCTAATGCTCGAGGGCTCAGATTAGGAATGGCACCCGCAGCCGCTGTGACCGCAGCCGTCGCCCGACTGGTGGCCATTGGCACAGGCTTCGCAGCAGTAGTACTTTTCGTCCTTGTGAACAGCATCACTGAGGTTCACAACGCACAGGCAAGACTCGCAGGCACACTTCATTTGGGTAACAGTCGTCATGGGTTTGGCCTTCATGGGAAAGATTGCTGTCAGTCATAGACTAACACCTGAACAGATATTCAGATATTTTTTCCAAGAAATTTCATTTTTGGAAGAGTTTGGCCGGTTGATGCGCGACACAAAACTTAAAAGCTAGCCGGGAGAAATTGCCCCCTATGTATCCCAGGGGCAGCAGGACCCTTTTGGGACTAGCGGGCACCCTCAAGACCAGCCGGGGAGAGCATGGTTAAATCGGAACAGCCCGTTCAAACGACGACATGCTCCCAAAGAAGTCCCTGAAGTGGGGATGGCTGGCGATCGCCCCTTTGAGCCTTGCGAGCTGCCAAAGCAAGGTAGATCAGTGTGACCAATTTACCGACATCGCCCGCAGCGCCGCCCAGCAGGCGATCGCCATCGAGCGAGCCCTCCGCAGCAACCAAAGCCAAGAGGCCATCTCCTCCGCCAACGAACTGCTGAGCCTCTCCAATGACCTGCGGGACCTCTCTCCGCGCGATCGCACCCTGCGCAGTCTTCAGGTCGGCTTCAGCGAGATGTACCAGGGCACCAGCCAAGGCGTCCGCAACTTTGTCGCCGCCGAAAAAAGCAACCAGCTAGCCGTCGACACCGCCATCGAGCAGGTGCGCACCGCCACCAGTCGAGAAGCCGAGCTCCTCGCCCAGCTCAACCAGCACTGCCGGCCCTAGCTCACCAGCCCCTTGCCCAAGCGCGACCCAACAGCGCAACTTCCTCCGTTTTGAGCATCAAAGCCCTCCAAGTCCCACAGAATATCCAGTCCTCCGGACAAAGGCCCTCAACCAGCCCAAAAGCTTGTGATAATATGGAAAATCGGCGGATTAGCATTTAGAGGAATAAATCGAAGCCATGGCTTTGCTGCAAGTGCGCAAACAAGAAATCATCAACGACTACCAGACCCACGAAACGGACACCGGTTCCGCCGATGTCCAAGTTGCAATGCTGACCGAGCGGATCAACCGCCTCAGCCTGCACCTGCGTGGCAACAAGAAAGACCATGCTTCTCGCCAAGGTCTGCTGAAGATGATCGGTCGCCGCAAGCGTCTGCTCGCCTACATCCTCAAGCAAGACGAAACGCGCTATCGTGCACTCATTGGTCGCCTTGGTATCCGCGGCTAGTAGAGTTTGATTTGTAAAGTATGGCGTCTGATTCCCAAAACGAGACCAAAGAGCGCGATCGCCTCCCCTTCGAGCCAAGCAAAAGCCGCAAAAAGAGCGAGACCACAGCACCCAAGGGTGAACCTCGCGTCAATGCAGACAAGCAGACCCCAGCGGCTTCTGCGAGTTCTTCCGACAGTAGCCTTGATGCTATTCCAGAAGCCGTCAGCAAGCGCATGCTTCAGCGCATGGGCCTTTTTAGTGGCGTACCGCTGTTTTTCGGCATCGCGTCCTTCTTCGTTAGCTACTTCATCGTAATTGGCGATGTTTTTCCCATGCCGACCTCTGCCGTCGTGCTAGTCAGCATGGGATTTTTTGGTCTGAGCGTTTTGGGTCTCAGCTACGGCGTTCTTTCCGCCTCCTGGGAAGAAGAGATTCTGGGCAGTAAGATCGGCTGGGAAGAGTTCAAAACCAACTTTGGACGCCTCACCGCAGCTTGGCGCGAAGCACGGGACGCTCGCCGTAAAGGATAGTCACCGAAGAGACACCTCACAGGAAAGTAACCATGATTGTCGTCATGAAAAGCGGCTCTCCTGAAGCCGAGATTGCCCGAATCAGTCAGGAACTCAGAGAAAGCTGGAGTTTGACCCCTGAGCAGATCGTTGGCCGCCACAAGGTCGTCATCGGCTTGGTGGGGGATACTGCAGACCTCGACCCGCTCCAGATTCAAGAAATTAGTCCGTGGATTGAGCAAGTCCTCCGAGTCGAGCAGCCCTTCAAGCGGGCCAGTCGGGAATATCGCCACGGCGAACCCAGCGAAGTGGTGGTCCCTACTCCCAACGGTCCAGTGGCCTTTGGTGAGCATCACCCAATCGTGATCACGGCAGGCCCTTGCTCCGTCGAGAACGAAGAGATGATCGTTGAGACGGCGCGGCGCGTCAAAGCGGCAGGGGCTCACTTCTTGCGGGGTGGAGCTTTCAAGCCTCGCACCTCTCCCTACGCCTTCCAGGGCCACGGCGAGAGCGCTCTGGACCTGTTGGCCAAGGCGCGGGAAGCAACCGGCTTGGGCATCATCACAGAGTTGATGGATGCAGCAGACCTAGAAGTGCTGGCAGAGGTGGCGGACGTCATCCAGATCGGCGCTCGGAACATGCAGAATTTTTCGCTGCTCAAGAAAGTGGGTGCTCAGGACAAGCCGGTGCTGCTCAAGCGCGGCATGTCTGCCACGATCGATGAGTGGCTGATGGCAGCGGAGTACATCTTGGCCGCTGGTAACCCCAACGTGATCCTGTGTGAGCGGGGCATCCGGACGTTCGATCGTCAGTTTGCGCGCAACACGCTGGATCTGTCGGTGCTGCCGGTGCTGCGATCGCTCACGCACCTGCCGATCATGATCGACCCCAGCCACGGCACAGGCCGCGCTGAGTACGTTCCGGCGATGGCCATGGCGGCGATCGCGGGCGGTACGGACTCCCTCATGATCGAGGTCCACCCGAATCCTGCGAAGGCTCTGTCCGACGGTCCCCAGTCCCTCACCCCCGATCGCTTTGATCAGCTGGTACAGGAACTCGCCGTCATCGGCAAAGCCGTGGGTCGCTGGCCGCAAAACGCTCCCCAGCCCGCCCTAGCCTAGTCGCTACTCGGATCTTTACCCTCTACGCTAAAGCTTTATGGTGATTGACCTTCCGGGCATCACCCTCAGACCCGCTCAAGACGCTGACCTCAACCAAGTGGTTAGTCTTGAGCGGCTTTGTTTTGCCCCGACCCAGAGTGACGCCGACATTCAGCAGGCTTGGTTTAGTCAGGGGCTCAACCGCCCAGGACGGCAGCAGATGTTGGCCCTAGACGCCGCTTCTGGTGAAGCCATCGGAACCTACGCCCAGCTCGACTTACAGATCTTTCTTGAGGGTCAGGACCTGCCCGCCAAAGGCATTGCAGGACTGGCCGTCGCTCCCCATCGCCGAGGCCAGCGAGTGGCTCGCTTCTTGATCGAGCAGTCTCTCAAAGCTTTTCAGGCCGCAGGCCAGCAGGGCAACGGATCGCCCGTCCCCCTGGTGATGCTTTATCCGTTTCGCCACGCCTTTTATCGGCGACTCGGCTGGGCATGGGTGGGCCGCGTCCATCAGTACGCTGTGGCGCCCGAGAGCATTCCGGCCTATCCGGAGCGGCACAATGTGGTTCCCTATCAGGCTGAAACCCACGAGCAGGCGCTGTACGACACCTATCTGCGGTCTGCCAGTCGCCACAACGGCTGGCTGCGCCGACAGGTCTTGCAGTGGGAAATGCGTCTGCGGCCCGAGCCGGGCAAGGTGATCTATTGCTACGAGGAAGCGGGCAAGCTGCTGGGATACGTGATTTTGCAGTTTGGTCAGACGGGCGATCGCTGCACAACCGTTAGCATCCTGGAGTGGGTCGCTGTCAACGTTGACGCTTATCGAGGCATTCTTGGCTTCCTGTCGTCTCTGCGAGACCAAGTTTCTACGATTTTCTGGAACACGTACCCAGAGGACCCCTTTCCTCATCTGCTCGAGGAGCAGCGCCAAGCTCATACTCACGCGCCACTTTTTAGCATCGTGCCGCCTTTTGGCCAGATTGGGGGCGGTTTTATGTGGCGCCTTGTAGACCTGGCCGCCGCTTTTCGGCTGCGACCCGTTCATGCTGGGCCGCCTTTCATTCTGACGTTTCAGGTGCGCGATCCCATACTGGGCAATCAAACCATCACGGCTAACTTTACTGCTGGCCGGATGCACCCCGTGTCTCAGCCAGTGCCCGCCGTGGTCACCACCTCCATTGAGCATCTGACGGAGATGTTTTGCGGGATGCGGCGACCGACGGAGCTGCTGTGGACGCGGGAAATTGAGTTCGAGGGCGATCGCGCTTTGCTGCAGCGCCTCGAAGCTGCCTGGCAGTGCATCCCACCCTTTTGCTGGGACGTCTTTTAGGGTTTTTCGCCACTCTCAGGCGGCAGCTCTGGCTCGGAATGGGCGTCGTGGGCCAAGTCCTGGATTTGGCGATCGAGGTGTTGCAGGACTCGATTGAGGGCTGGCAACGCTTCTAGCGAGGCCTCCGACAGGGTCCCATCTTGCCCCTTGCTGCGCTGGCGAATCTCATTCACCGTCTGCTGAAGTCGCTGAGCAATGCGCAGCGCCTCTTGGCTGAGGCGGTCTAGACGCTGCTGCTCATGGAAGCGCAGCGCAGCCCCCCGCAAAACCTGCAAAGTTGCTTCTTCTCCCCAGGCGCCGGGCATGAGGCGAATGCGCAGCAGGACGCGCTGGCCCTGGTAGAGGCGCTCGATCTCGACCTGCTTTGGCTTTTGGACAGTGACCATGGAGGTCTGAGCCAGGCGCTTGAGCTCGTTGAGGAGAGCCTGGAAGAGGGACTGGGGTAGAGCTTCGATGACCGACTGAAGTACGCCGTCTTGGCTCCAGAGAATGCGGCCAGAATGGTCGTAGCGCTCAAAATAAAGTCGCCCGATACCGCCCAGCAGTGCTCGTCCCAGCAGCTCCTGCAAAAGTTTTTGGGGAGGTAGGGTAACCAGGTGCTGAACTGGCTCGGCCAGGTGGCTTACCTGCAATACAAGAAGCGGAATTCTGGGGTGGGGGTCGGGTGCAGGCGGTGGAGGCGGCAGCGGGGGCGGGGCGATCGCCTCAGGCTCTGGTCCCTCGGTCAAAATCAAGGTTCCCTCGTCAACAGGGGGCTCAGGGCAGGGGCGATCGCGCGGGGCCACAAAGCCATCCGTCACTAGGGTCGGGCTGTCCACGATCAGGGTTTCCCGCGTCTCTTGGAGCGATCGCGGGTCCAGGGGCGGCGCGGTGGGGTGGAGGTTTTTGTAGTGGAGATAGGCTGACAGCAGCGCGTGGTGAGCGTCGGGGGCGATCGCCTGGGGCTGAGGCGAGCAGTTCATAAACGCCAAAATTCGCCGCACATAGTCCATAGCCGCCCGATCGCTCGGATCCACCATCGCCAAGCGCAGCCGACTGCCCTCCAGAGCCACCGGAAACACCTGATGATACAGGCACGCCTCAAAGGGCAAAATGCTGTCGATTAGGCGAAACGCTTGCTCAGCGTCGACTTGGGCCGCCGTCAGGGGCGAATTTTGGGCCATCGCAGGAGACTCAGAGCGACGCGGAATGGCTGCTCCGGCAGCGGAGCAATCATCAGTGGGAGGGAACGCCATGGGTAGAGCCCGAGGACAAATGAAGGGGTATGGGACGAGGGGCTCCATGGGCTGCAATGGGATGGCAAACAGCGATCGCAAATTCGAGGCGATCGCCCAATCCCCAGCAGATCTCAAAGCCCGGTCACGAAATATCAGAAGAAAACTTGCACTAGATATGAGGCGGCACCCTGGAAGTGACCTTGACCCGGCAAAACCGGCAGTCACCTCCCGCCCCCACTTCTGTACTCAGCACAGAAGTTGATCGATGTGGATCAATACTATCCTAGACGCCCCATTGGCTAGTCCTCCGGATCGAGTTGCGAAGTTTTATCGAAAGCTGCAACCGATCGCCTGCGACGGGTCCCGCGCTGAGCTAGAAAGAGCCCAAGACTTTCCCATCACGACACGTTTCGCAAAGCTTGGGCCGCCAGGTAAAGCTTTCCCCACTCTCCCATCACTTGATGGGTTTTGAGATTGAGCTCTTTGGCGATCGCCTCTGGCTTTTGGCCCTCCTTGAGGTGCTCTAGCAGCAGCTGCTGCACCGGCGTGAGCGTCTCCCAAAACTGCTGCCACTGCTCGGGAGTCAGGCCCAAGCTGTGCTCCTGTAGCGAAGTTTCGAGCCAGCTAGCCACCAGCTCTGGCTGCCCCTTGAGGGCAAAGACGCGAACTGCGTGGTAGCTAATTTTTTCCCGAAGGCGATAAACCTGCTTGATCGGCACGCCCAGCAGCTTGGCAATGGACTCCTGGGAGCGCCCCTGGAGGTGAAGCTGCAGCCACCGTGCCGCCAGGGGGTCAACGTTTTCGACCAAATACGCCTCAAATTCTTGCTGAACGCCATTGCGCAGGCGCTGACGCTCTTCCCACTCCTGCTCCTCTTGGTATTGAGCAACCGCCTGATTGTCCAGCAGGCTAATGGGGTTTTCGGCATCGTCAGGGGCGATCTCCTCAGAAACCAAGCGCACTAGCTCGCCGCCCGGCACTTGGGTCATGCCGCCCCGCTGCGATCGCCGCAGGTAGTTCACAAACCGGTATACCAGCAGCGGCTGGTTGCGGATCGGGCGCAGACAATACTCTTCCAAGCTGGCCAGCAGCAGAACGTTGCGCAACACCGAGCTGCGCGTGCACTGAGCAATCCAGGCGATCTGCTGCTGCATGTAGCGATCGCTTTGCAGCAGTTCCTGCACCACCTCTTGCAGCACATCCATGACCGTCCGATGGCGATCGCGGCTCAGAGAGACCCAAGTCCGAATCTTGTTGCGGATCAAAAACAGGCTGCTAAGCCGCTGGAGCAGCTTTTGGTAGGCGCGATCGGGCGCTACCCCCAGATAGCGCTGGACCAAAATTCGGTAGCGGTAGTCCATGGCCTGTTGGGCGATCGCCAACTGGTCCGGGTCCAGCCCCTCAAAGCGCGTCTGATCTTCGCCTAGCAACCAGTTGACGATGCCTTCACGCACCGCCTCGCTCTGATCAGCGCAGTCTTGCTGCAAGCGCG
Source organism: Geitlerinema sp. PCC 7407 (assembly GCF_000317045.1). NCBI lineage: Bacteria > Bacillati > Cyanobacteriota > Cyanophyceae > Geitlerinematales > Geitlerinemataceae > Geitlerinema > Geitlerinema sp. PCC 7407. The sequence goes on along the minus strand of NC_019703.1, from coordinate 1,937,245 downwards.
ATCGCCAACCATCAGCCAACTCTTCAGCTAATGTCATGAATGCAGTCCTGCCCTCTCTCTCAAGGTTTACGGCACCGCTCAAAGGTTTACCTCCCTGCCGATGAGACCATCGGCCTAGTTGTGCACCTCAGAACTATCAGATTCTTCAATACAAGCCACCAACTGCCGCAGCGTATCCGTTAGCTGAGCAAGACGTTTGTGGGAAGCATTTTGCGTCTCGGCCAAGGTTTGTACTGCGTCGCTGAGGGCAAAAATTTGGTATCCCTGCTGCTGCACTTGGTGAGATTGCTGTTGGACCTGCGTCGTCAGCGCATCAATGCGATCCGCCAAACGATCGACCGTTTCCGTCGTCGCCAAAACCGCTTCTCCAATCTGCTGAACAATCGACTCCAACTTCTCCAAACGAGCATCCACTCCTCAAAACCCTCTTTTTGGATAGATTACAAAGCCATTCACTGTCATTCCTAACACTTATTTATTCTCGATGCCTCTATGGACGGGGCGATCGCCACTCCCCTAGCCACAACCCGCCAACAGCGCGATCGCCTTCTCCTTCTTCTTGCGTACCTCCACTCTTACGTACTTTCACATAAAAGAGGCCCGCTTCTGACCTCCAGAATTTTGCTACCCATGGACAGAGGAGACTTTATACAAACTTCACACAGGCCCTGGATTCCTCAGAATGTCGACCAAGATTTCGCAAAGTTCGTGGTCTAACTCTATATGTCCTCCCAGAAGCGCACTATGATTTGGATTAGTTACACGTACGTGGTTATACGGTTTTTTTACAACGAAAAGCAAAGATGACCAACTCCGCCATGTCCTCGCTGATCGCCCCGTCTACCGAGATTGTGGCCCCTATCGCCAGCCAAACAGCGCACCCCTCAGCCTACTCAGCTTTCAAACGCCTTCTTGACATTGTCGGCAGCTTGGTTGGCCTATTGATCCTAGGTATTGCTTTCGTGCCGATCGCTCTCGCCATCAAGCTGGACAGCGCAGGACCCATATTATACTCACAGGAGCGATATGGACTCCAGGGACGCCGCTTCCGGATTTGGAAGTTCCGGTCGATGGTCTCCAATGCCGAAGCCCTCAAGCAGCAGGTCAAAAACGAGGCTAAAGGACTCATTTTCAAGAACGAGAACGATCCGCGCATCACCCGAGTTGGTCGTTTTTTGCGCCGCACTAGCCTAGACGAGCTGCCCCAGTTTTGGAATGTGCTGATGGGCGAGATGAGCCTGGTCGGTACGCGTCCGCCAACCCATGATGAAGTGACGCGCTACGCAGATCACCACTGGCAGCGCCTCAACGTCAAGCCGGGTCTGACGGGCGAATGGCAGGTCAACGGCCGCTCCAGCATCAAGGACTTCGAAGACATCGTGGCGCTGGATCTGCGCTACCAAGACTGCTGGCATCCGCTCTATGACGTGACGCTGATTCTGCGGACGATTCAGGTTTTGCTGAGCCGCTCTTCTGGCGCTTGCTGAGCCGAACCAAGATTGACAAAAGCCCCCATCAATCGCTGTAGAGCCTCCTGAGTTCAGGGGGCTTTTTAGTTGCAGCAGTTTATCTTAGGACAACAATGGCGATCGCCCCATCCTTGTCAGGGTGTGGGGCGATCGCTCAATTCGACTTTGACTTTACGGCGTCTAGCTCGCCTAAACCTGGGCTATTTCAGGCCTAGCTTTCCTAGCCGTGGCGGCCCTGGTGCCACTGCCAGGCGTGGGTAATGATTTCTTTCATATCTGTATATTGGGGCTGCCAACCCAGAACGCGACGGGCCTTTTCGCTGCTGCCCACCAGCATCGGCGGGTCTCCCGGACGGCGATCGCACTCCACCACCGCGATCTCGCGGCCCGTCACCTCGCACGCCGCCTCGATCACCTCTCGCACCGAGAAGCCGTTGCCATTGCCCAAGTTAAACACGTCTGTATTTCCGCCCTTGAGCAAATATTCCAGACCCAGGACGTGGGCATCCGCCAGATCGGACACGTGGATATAGTCACGAATACAGGTGCCATCCGGCGTCGGATAGTCCGTCCCAAACACCGAGATCGCCTCCCGGGCTCCCAGAGCCGTTTGCAGCACCAGCGGAATCAGGTGGGTCTCCGGATTGTGGTCTTCGCCCAGCAGGCCATTGGGAGAAGCCCCCGCCGCGTTGAAATAGCGGAAGTAGACCGACTTCAGGCCATAGGCGTGGTCAAAGTCCCGGAGCATCTGCTCCACCATCAGCTTGCTGGCGCCGTAGGGATTGACCGGGCTCTGGGGGTGATCCTCCGGAATTGGGATGGTCTGGGGCTCCCCGTAGGTCGCGCAGGTCGACGAAAAAACAAACCGCTTCACAGACGCGGCCACCATGGCTTCGAGCAGCGTCAGCGTTCCAACTACGTTGTTGCGATAGTACTTGGCCGGATCTTGGACCGACTCACCGACATAGGCGTAGGCCGAGAAGTGCATCACCGCCGCGATCGCCCGGCTTGCAAAAATCTGGTCGAGCAGCGCGCGATCGTTGGTGTCACCCACGATCAGCTCTGCCTTGAGCACCATCTCCACCAGATCCCGGTGGCCGTAAACCAGGTTATCGAGAATGACAACCGAATAGCCTGCTTGCTGGAGCGCAAGCACCGCGTGGGAGCCGATGTAGCCAGCTCCTCCTGTCACAAGAATCGTTGGTTTTTCTTGGGTCACAGCACATTGAGGATGGGGGTCGTCATACAGCTTAACGGTTCTACAAGAGAGAATTCTTGAAGTTTTGACCTTGCCGTTTATCGGGATTGGCACAAAAGCTTAAAGTCGCCAGCATCTCGATCAACCCGTGGCATGATCAAAGCCCAGCGATCGCCCTTCGGTGCCATGCTAGAAACCCTTGACCTTCACCAAAGCCTCGACAAAGAGACCTACCGCCTCCAGATGGAAGGGCTCATGCGGCAGTTGCGCACCCTCCAGAATGCTTGCTGGGAAAAGCAGCTTGGCCTGGTCGTCGTCCTCGAAGGCTGGGCCGCCTCTGGCAAGGGCGCCATCGTCAAGAAAATGGTCCAGTACATGGACCCCCGAGGCTTTACGGTCCATCCCATCTGGCCGCCAACCCAAGAGGAACAGCGCTATCCTTTTTTGTGGCGATTTTGGCAGCGGCTACCGGCCTACGGCGATCTAGGGTTTTTCTATCACAGCTGGTATACCCACGTGCTGGAAGATCGGCTGTTTGAGCGCGTTTCAGAGGCCCAGGTCCCCATCTTGATGCGCCAGATCAACGCCTTCGAGCGCCAGATCGCCGACGACGGCATGGCGATCGCCAAATTCTGGGTTCACGTCAGCCGCAAAGAGCTCCAAAAGCGCCTCAAGCGCTACGCCGCCGACCCCCTCCAGGCCTGGCGCGTGCGCCCCGAGGACTGGCAGCAGGCCAAATCCTACGATCGCTACACCGCCCACGCCGAAGACATGCTGATCCAGACCAGCACCGGCCCCGCCCCCTGGACCCTGGTCGAGGGAAACTGCAAGCGGTGGGCGCGAGTGAAAGTCCTCAGCGGCGTCGTCGCGACCATGACCGAAGCCCTCGATCGCCTCCAGAGCCAAGCTCCGCCCCTTCGGCTCGCTCCCCAAACCGAGCTACAGCCCACCGAGCCCAACCTTTTGGCCCAGGTGGACCTCACCAAAGCCCTGACCTCCGACCTCTACAAAAAGCGTCTGCGCCGAGCCCAAGTCAAGCTGCGGACCCTACAGCAGCGGATCTACGAGGAGCAGGTGCCGGTGATCGTGCTTTTTGAGGGCTGGGACGCTGCCGGCAAAGGCGGCGCCATCAAGCGCCTAACCGACATCCTCGATCCGCGCAACTATTTTGTGCAGCCCTTCGCCGCCCCTACCGATGAGGAAAAATCCCATCATTATTTGTGGCGATTTTGGCGGCAGTTGCCCACCGCCGGCACCATTGGAATTTTTGATCGCAGCTGGTACGGCCGCGTGCTCGTCGAGCGAGTGGAGGGCTTCGCAGATGACGGGGCGTGGCGCCGAGCCTACCGCGAAATCAACGAGTTTGAGGACCAGCTAATCACCGCAGGCTACGTCCTTGTAAAGTTTTGGCTCCACATCAGCAAGGAGGAGCAGTTCGCCCGCTTCACCGAGCGAGAGCAAGATCCGTTCAAGCAGTACAAGCTCACCGAGGAGGACTGGCGAAACCGCGATCGCTGGCCGCTGTACGAAGTGGCGATCAACCAGGCGATTCAGCGCACCAGCACGCCGGCCGCCCCCTGGAGCCTCGTTCCCGCAAACGACAAGCTCTACGCTCGGGTCATGGTAGTAGAAACGGTGACTCAGGCGATCGCAGCGGCCCTAGAGCACGCCCCGCGATCGCCCCTCTTCTAGGACAAACGGGCAGGTCACCGAAGCTTTCGAGGCCTTAGCGGGAGTGGGCCAGGGAGGGAGCGAGGGAAGAGGCCCGCTCCGACTCCAGGGTCGATCGCGTGGGCTGCTGGCTCCAGGGCGTCACCCCCGTCGCGATCAGGCGCAGATAGCGCCGCGTCGGATCCGACAGCGTCACCCCCGTGAACTCTGCCCCCTCAATGCGCGCCCCCAACAAATTGGCTTCCGTCAGGTCTGCATCCGTCAGATCAGCCCGAGTAAGATTGGCCCAGTTGAGATTGGCCCGTTTCAAAAAAGCCCGAGACAGGTTCGCCCCGCTCAAATTCGCCCCGGTGAAGCTCCCCCCGTGCATTTTGGCATCGCTAAAATTTGTCGCGGCCAGGTTGGCGCCGTGCAGCGTTGCGCCGCTGAGCTTGGTCGATCGCAGATCTACGCCGTCTAGGTTAATCCCATTGAGATCAACCCCATTCAAGAAGGCATCCTTCAGCTTCACGCCGTTAAGAAAGGAGCCCCGCAGCGTCGCGCCACTCAGGCGAGCGCCGCTGAGGTTCGCCCAGTTCAAGTTGGCGCCCGTCAGGTCTGCCCCCCGCAAATTAATGGCGTTGAGGTTGGCGCCGCAGAGATTGGCGTGCTGGAGATGGCTGCCGCGCAGATTGGCGCCATTGAGGTTCGCGCCGCTGAGCTTGGCCCGGTTGAAGTCGGACTTGACCATAAAAGCGCCACTCAGGTTGGCTTTGGTGAGGTCGACGTGGGTCAGGCAGCCCTCGCTGAGCTTGACGTAGCGCAAGTCTGCCCAGTTGAGGAAGGCGCCGCTCAAGTTGGCCTGGGTCAAGAAGGCCCGGCTGAGGTTCGCCCCCATGAGGTTGGCATCCGAGAGATCAACGGCGATGAGAGTTACCCCACTCAGGTCTGCTCCCCGCAAATCCACGCCTGCAAAGTTTCTTTCGCCAGCTTCATACGCTCTGAGCAGATAGTTGACGTCCATAAGTTAGCCCTACTCCGGCAATCACTCGGTTGTGCCTCTTTTGTTTTGGAGCAACGGTTCGAGGGCCAATCCATGGTTGGAGTGGGATGCCCTCAGAAACTTGCTAGGAATGGCCCAAGAAAACAAACAGAGGCGCTTTCTAAAGGTTTTCTTTCGATAATTACGATGGTACTTCAGGAGTTTGGAGGCAACGTTAAAGAAAAAAGTTGCTTTGTCAAGTAGCTTTAAGAAGTGCTCCGAATTTCTACGGGAATTGAACGATTTATAGGGCTTTTTAGGGTCAATTTTGTCAAAAATCAAGGGAGATTGTCGGGGAAGGCGGCCTAGAGGCGATCGCCCGTTTGTTTGATCGGGGCATCAACGGATTTTTTGGCAGCGCTAGCAAAATTGGCACCCGGAGTTTGAGTGCGATCGCCCAGGGACTGCTACATTAGCGGGCGTAGTCAGCGACATTCGCTAGGGAAACCCCGGAGGAGTAGAAGGTCTATGTTCGAGCAGCTCACCCGAATTTTGCTGTGGCTGCTGCTGGGGCTGTTGGTGTGGTACGTGCTGCGTCGCCTGATCAGTCCGGCGTTTTATAACGCCTTGGGCTTTGTGGTGCTGGCGCTGTTTTTGGTTCTGGCATTTTTGAACCCCACCGACAATACGGTTTCAGATATTTGGAGCATTCTTTCTCTACCTTTGACGCCCTTGGGGGTGGTGCTGCTGGGGCTGGCGCTGACGGTCCCGCGCAAGGATTTTCGGGTGCTGGCCACAAGCCCGATTGCGTGGGTTTTGGTGTTTCTCTACATTGCCAGTACGCCTTTTGTGGCTTACTACCTGTCTCAGCGGGTGGAGGCGTATGCGACCGAGCTGAACTGCCAAACCCAGACGTTTTTGAGTACTCAGGATGCCGCCAGCGTGGAGGGCATTGTAGTCTTGGCCCAAAACACAACCCGGCCCGGGCTGCCACCGCGTCCGCTGATCGAGCTGACGGAGTCGGGCGATCGCCTGCGGCTGGCGGCAGATCTGTACGATGAGTATCGGGCGCGGGTGATTGCGCTGGCGGGGGAGCGGCCCAACTTTCAGGGGGGAAATCCGCAGCAGCGCAGCGAAACGACGGACGTGGTGGAGCTGCTGGTGCAGTTTGGGGTGCCGCAAGACGCGATTATTTCGGACGATCGCAGCGAAAGCCTGCGCGAGAGCACCCTCACAACGCGGCGGCTGCTGCAAAATCGCCCCGAGCTCCAGGGCAACCTCATTTTGGTAACGTCGGCCCTCAGCGTCAATCGGGCCAGACTTGCCTTCGAAGGCGCTCTCAGCCAGTTTCGCGACGTGCGCATTTTGCCGCTCGCAACGGACTTTCAGACCACGGCGGGCAGCGGTGGGCCCCGGCGCCGGATCGTCATCCAGGACATGCTGCCCAGCGCGAAGGCGCTGGTGATCACCACTGAGATTATTCAGGAGTACTTTGGCTCCCTGTACTACTTCCTGCGCGGCTGGCTGGGTCCCAATCGCACGATCGCAGACTGCCCGAATCCGCCCACGCCTCGCAGCGCGATCGCCCCGTCCCTCGCTTCCTCGCCCGCTTCCCAGCCCGTGGCGCTCCTTGCTTCTGGCCGCTGTTCTGCGACCTAGACGCGCTACTAGCCGTCCAATCATCCCAGCGGGGTACTAGGATCAAAAGGTTGGTAGGACAGGAACATGGCTCGCACACAGCTTCAAAAGCTCGGTACCTATTTGCGCCCTCACTGGCGACAGGCCACGCTCGGCATTGGGGCGCTGCTGATCGTCAATGCTCTGGGGGTATACCTGCCCCTGGTGATTCGCAACGGCATTGACGACCTGCAAGTCACGTTCAGTATGGACCAGATTCTGTACTATGTCGTGATTGTGTTCGTGCTCGCCAGCGTTATGTGGGTGATCCGGATGGTGTCCCGCATCGCGCTGTTTGGCGTGGGGCGCCGGGTCGAATTTGACCTCAAGCAGAAGATTTTTGAGCATTTGCTCACCCTGGAGCCATCGTATTTCGCCAACAACACCGTCGGCGATCTGATCAACCGGGCCACCAGCGATGTGGACAATATTCGTCGGCTGCTGGGCTTTGCCGTGCTGAGTTTGGCAAATACGGTGTTTGCCTATGCCTTCACGCTGCCGGTGATGCTCTCGATCAACGTCAAGCTCAGTTTGATGGCGCTGATCGTCTACCCGATCATGCTGATGCTGGTGCAGCTGTTTAGTGAGCGGCTGCGAAAGGAGCAGCTGGTGGTGCAGCAGGAGCTGTCGGGCCTCAGTGAGCTGATCCAGGAGGACATGAGCGGCATTTCCCTGGTGAAGATCTATGCCCAGGAGGACAACGAGCGCAATGCCTTTGGCCGGGCCAACCAAAAGCTGCTGGATGCCAACTTGGCGCTGGCTCGCACCCGCAATATGCTGTTTCCGATTCTGGAGGGACTGGCAAATGTCAGCTTGCTGGTGCTGCTGGCCCTGGGGGCCGGGGCGATCGCCAATGGATCGGTCACCATTGGAGACTTCATTGCGCTGATTCTGTACGTTGAGCGCTTGGTGTTTCCGACGGCGCTGCTGGGCTTCACGATCACGGCCTATCAGCGGGGTGAGGTGAGTATTGACCGAGTGGAGTCGATTTTGCTGACGCACCCGGAGATTCAGAATGCGCCGGCTGCCCAGCCGCTGGATCTGGCGGCAGTGAAGGGGGAGCTGGTGGCGCGCGGACTCAGCTACACCTATCCCGGCAGCGATACGCCAGCCCTCAAGGATCTGAATTTTTCGATCCGGGCTGGGGAGACGGTGGCGGTGGTGGGGCCGATTGGCTCGGGCAAGTCCACCCTGGCCAATGCGCTGCCTCGCCTGCTGGACATTCCGGCCAATCAGCTTTTTCTGGATGACCAGGATGTGACGCAGGTGGCGGTGCAGGACCTCCGACGGGCGATCGCCTACGTGCCCCAGGACAGCTTCTTGTTTAGCACCTCGGTGAAGAATAATATTCGCTACGGGGACCCCCTGGCGGAGATGCCGGAGGTGGAGCTGTCCGCCAAGCAAGCCCAGATGGACGAGGAAATCCAAAATTTCCCGCAGCAGTACGCCACGGTGGTGGGCGAGCGGGGCATCACGCTGTCGGGAGGACAGCGCCAGCGCACGTCTCTGGCCCGAGCACTGCTGGTGAATGCGCCGATTTTGATTCTCGATGATGCGCTCTCGAGCGTGGACAACCAGACGGCTACGCGCATTCTGGGCAATCTGTCGTCGGACACCCAGCAAAAGACGGTGATTTTCATTTCTCACCAGCTTTCGGCGGCGGCGACGGCGGATCGGATTTTGGTGATGGACCAGGGCCGGATTGTCCAGTCTGGCAGCCACGCGGAGCTCGTGCAGGAGCCGGGACTGTACCAGTCCCTGTGGAATCAGCAAAAGCTGGAGGAGGTTTTGCGCTAGCGATCGCCCCAAACCCTTCCCAGGAAATATGTCAGCGGGCGCTGACCTCGCTACACTAGGGCCGAGTAGCAGGGGTCAGCGCCTTTGACTGAGCAGCGATGGCAGCTCAGGGGCTAGCTGGCGGTTCTTGCTGCCTTTGTTGGGCGCAGGTGAGGCAACCCGTGGACGCTTTTCTTTTTCTGACGGACCTGGACAATACGCTGGTGGGGGACGCCGAGGCGCTGGCCACGCTCAATCAGCGCTTGGCGGAGCACCGCGATCGCTACGGCACCAAGATCGTGTACGTCACGGGGCGATCGCTGACGCTGTATCGCCAGCTGGAGGCTGAGCAAAACCTGCTAGAGCCCGATGGGCTGGTGGTGGCCGTCGGCACAGAGATTTATGGCAGCGGTAGCCAGACCCCCGACCCAGAGTGGGCGCAGCAGCTTTCGGCGGGCTGGGAGCGCGATCGCATTTTGGCGACCACCGCCCATTTCGCCGACCTGGTGCCCCAGCCTTCCTCAGAGCAAGGCCCCTTCAAGCTCAGCTATTTCCTCAGCCCGGAGGCCGCGACTGAGGTGCTGCCGCTCCTGGGCGATCGCCTGCGGGACCAGGGCATCGACGCCCGTCTGGTCTACAGCAGCCACCAAGACCTCGACATTTTGCCCAAGGGCGGCAACAAGGGCACCGCCATGGCCTTTTTGCAGGCGCGCTACCAGATGCCCCAGACCCGCACGGTGGCCTGTGGCGACTCCGGCAACGACATCGGCTTTTTTGAAATGGGGCTCGCTCGCGGCATCATCGTGGGCAACGCCCGCGCTGAGCTGCTGGAGTGGCACCGCCAAAATCCGGATGAAAACCGCTATCTGGCCCAAGCGGCCTGCGCAGGCGGTATCCTAGAGGGCCTAAATCACTTTGGGTTTTTACCAAAATTTCCATGATTGGCTATCTCAAAGGGGCGATCGCCGGCCTTCACAAAAACGCGAACCGAGTGATCCTGCTCCTGGAAGTCAACCAGGTCGGCTACGAGGTGCAAATCACCCCCCGACTTCTGCAACAGCTGCCGGAAATGGGGGCCACGACTCATGTCTTTACCCACCTGCAAACCCGCGAAGATCAGATGGTGCTGTTTGGCTTTGGCAGCGCGGCGGAGCGAGATTTGTTTCGGCAACTGGTCGCCGTCAGCGGCATCGGCCCCCAGCTGGCTATGGCCCTCCTCGACACCCTGGGCCTGACGGACCTGGTGCAGGCGATCGTCTCGGGCAACACGCGGCTCCTGGCGCGCACCCCCGGCGTCGGCCCCAAGACCGCCGAGCGCATCGCCCTAGAGCTGCGCACCAAGCTGGCCGAGTGGCGGCAGCAGTCGGGGCTCACCACAACACCCAGCGCCGGACCAAGCCTGAGCGTCCTGGAAGACGTGGAGATGACGCTGATGGCCCTGGGCTATACCAATAGCGAAATCACCCAAGCCCTTCAGGCCGTGGGCCAGAGCGCGGTGCTCTCGAAAACTGGCGATGTGGAATCCTGGATTCGGGAGGCGATCGCCTGGCTCAGTCGCTAGCCAGCAGCGCACAAACGCGATCGCGGCCTTCCGCCTTGGCCTGATAGAGCGCCTGATCCGCGATTGAGACCAGATCATTGGCCGCCCGCTTGGGCCGGGGCCGCAGACAGCCCACGCCCAAACTCACCGTAATCCAAGGACTGACCGTGGAGGCCGGATGGGGGATCGCCAACGCTGCGATCGCCGCTCGGATCTTTTCTGCTACCCGCATTCCCCCCTTGAGGTGCGTATTGGGCAAGATCACCACAAACTCCTCTCCCCCGTAGCGCGCTACCAGGTCCGCCGGACGCTGCACCACCTGCTGAATGCCCTGAGCCACCAGCCGCAGACAGTCGTCCCCCTGCTGGTGTCCCTGGGTGTCGTTGTAGCGCTTGAAATAGTCAACATCACACAAAATCAGCGTGATCGGCTGGCCCTCGCGCAGAGCCCGCTGCCACTCCACCGCCAAAAACTCGTCAAACCGGCGACGGTTAGCCACCTGGGTCAAGCCGTCGAGAGTGGCCAGCGCTTGCAGGGCCTGGTTGGCCTGCTGGAGCTGCAAATACAGCTCCGACTGGTCAATGGCGATCGCCAACTGAGCCGTCACCTGGCGAATCAGCTCCACCTCCCAGGGCTGCCAGGGCCGCAGCGCCGTGCACTGGTGGGCCGCCAGCAGCCCCCACAGGCGATCGCCCTGCAAAATCGGCAGCACCAGCGCCGCCTGCACCGCCAGATCGCGCAGCCAGCCACCGCACCACCCCTGGGCATCCTCCGCCGTCACGTCATCTACCAAGAACAAGCGATTTTGCAAAAAGTGGTTCCAGCAGGGATGATCGGGCGACCACTGAGCTGTTACCCGGCCCTGCACCGACAAATCGGGCGATCGCACCGACTCCACCGACTCCCCCCCCGCTCCCAGGGGATCGATCACCACCCGATCGACCTGGAGCAGCACCCGCACCTCCTCCACCGTCGTCTTGAGGATGGCCGTCAGATCCAGCGACTGCCGAATCCGGGACGTGATAGCGCTGAGCAGCTTTTCCCGCCGCGCCTGCTGACGCATCATCGTCTCAATGCGTTTGCGCTCCCGGACCTCCGCGAGGAGCAGCCGATTTTGGTCTATAAGCTGGCGGCGCTGCTGCTGGATCGTCAGCTGATGACCAATGCGCATCAGCACCTCCTCCAGATGAAACGGCTTCGTGATGTAGTCCGCACCGCCCATCTCAAAGGCGCGGACCTTGTCTTCGAGCAGATCTAAGCCGCTGAGGAAAATCACCGGAATGTCTTTCATATTGCCCGACATCTTCAGCACAGAACACAGCTCAAAGCCGTTCATGCCGGGCATCCGGATGTCTAGCAGCACCAAGTCTGGCAGCTCAAACTCGATGCTTTTGAGCGCCATCTCACCACTGATCGCCTTGCGAACTCGGTAGCCCTGATCCATCAAAATGGCCGACAGCAGCCGCAGCTCATCCGGCTGATCATCAACCAGCAAAATCGTTGCTGACATCGTTGCCGCTAGCGGACACAAGGGCTCACCCTCACTGCCAAGCAAACTGTTGACAAATCCGTCAAATCCGTCAAATTCGTCAGTGACAAAGCCATCAGAAAAGTTGCATCATTCGCTGTTTTGATCTTGCCCATCTCCCGCCCCAGACGTCACGCTCACCCCTCGATCGCCTGCCGCGCTCTCGACTTCTAGGCTCTACCCCAAAAGCTCAAGAGCGCAAGCTAGATCGCGCGAGTCTTCATCATTTCTTAGGCGATTGGCCCATTGTTCCCAGAGCGCCAGCCGGAACAAGCCTTTCTAGCAAAAAGTTATTTGGCAGGGCCAGACAATGGGGTCGGTTCTTGGCAGCCCGTCAGCCAGTAGGTGGTCATTTCTCCGCGCCCTTTGATGGACACGGTGCCGCGCTCTTCAAACAGAAATTTTGTCTTGATGCGATCGTAGGTGCTGGCTGTAACCTGGATTCGACCGGGTTCTCCCGTAGATTCCATGCGGCTGGCGACATTTACGGTGTCGCCCCAGAGGTCGTAGGTGAGCTTCTTGACGCCGATCACGCCAGCGACCACCAGCCCCGTGTTGATGCCGATGCGCAGCTGGAAGGGGTCGCCATTGGGCCGTCGAAAGCGCTGAATGGCCGCTTGCATGTCAAGGGCGATGTGGGCGATCGCCTCTGCGTGGTCCTTGCGGGGCTTGGGCAGTCCCGCCGCCACCATATAGGCATCCCCGATCGTCTTGATTTTTTCGAGGCTGGCGCGCTCGGCCAAGCCGTCAAATACCGAAAAGATCTGGTTCAGCAGCGCCACCAGCTCCGAAGGCGGCAGGGCCATAGCCAGCTCCGTAAAGCCCACCAAGTCTGCAAACAGGACCGTCACTTCCTCAAAACTATCGGCGATCGTCCGGCGGCTCATCTGAAGACGGCGAGCAATCTGGTAGGGCAGGATGTTGCCCAAGAGAGACTCGGCCTGCTGGCGCTGCTGGCGCAGCTCCACTTCCATTTGGTGGCGCTCGGTGATGTCGAGGACCGTTCCCTCCAAATAGAGGATGCGCCCAGCTTCGTCGTGCACGACCCAGATATTTTCGGCAATCCAGATCTTGCTGCCGTCCTTGCGATAGACCTGGGATTCGGCTTCGGAGATCTGGCCAAACTGGCGCAGGTAGACGAGCAGCTCGTCCCGGCGCTTGGGCTGGACGTAGAGCTGCTGCCCGATGTTGGTGATGCTGCTAATCAGGTCTTCGGGGGAGTCGTAGCCGTAGAAGCGGGCCAGGGCAGGGTTGACGTCGATAAAGCGGCCTTCTATGGAGGCTTGAAAGATGCCTTCGGTGGCGTTCTCGAAGATGCTGCGGTATCTGTCTTCGGCCTGCTGGCGATCGCGCAGGGCCTGCTCTCGCTGCTGGCTTTCCTGGTGGAGCCGGTGGGTCTGGTGGGCGAGGTTGAGCTGGTGATTAACGCGGGCGATCGCCTCTTCGGGCTGGAGCGGCAGGGTGAGATAGTCCGCCGCTCCGACTTCAAATACTTTGTTCTTGCTGACAAAGTCGCTGTTGGCGCACAAAAACACCACCGGAATGTCTTGGGTGGCGGCGTCGGCCTTGAGGCGGCAGCACAGGTCGTAGCTGGGCAGCTGTCCCATCCCCAGCAAGATCAAGCTGGGCTGGAGGGCCGCCAGTTCTTCGAGCAAATTCTCAGTTTTGGTGAGCCGCTGCACCTGATACCCACAGCCCTGCAGCAAGGCGGCCACCTGCTCCGCTATATCCGATGCGCAGCCAACGATCGTCAGCAACGCCCCAGCCATCTTGGGGTCGGTCGCGCCGTTGGGGGAATCGATTTCGGAGGCAGCCTCAGGCAGTGGCTCTCCAGAAGGTGGCAAAGACTGCGATCGCAGATCGTGGTTCAAGGTCAGGAACTTGTCGTCCATCAACTTTACAAGCAAACGCGGGGGCTAGGACAAAACGCGGGGCGATCGCCCCTGGTCCCTCATCAGAGCGGCTCCCAGACTCACTATGGGGCGGGGAGCACTTCCACCATAGCGTTTAGGGACGTTCTCCAGCTTCCGTCATAAGGGCAAACTCCGCACCCCCAAAATCACCATTTTTTATGCGTCAAACGGCACACTCCTCTCCCTCCCACCTCTACGATTACCCGTCAGCCCTACCCGCAAAAATTCCCTGGGGTTTTTGGCAATCTCTCACAATCTCTGACATTGTCGCCGACACTAGTCGCCCCAGACACCATCCCCCTTTGCCCAGGGGCGATCGCGCCCCGCAGCCACGCTACAATCGAGGCGTTACCTCGATCTCAGCCCATGGCCAATCCCCTGCGTCGACTACGATTTTTGCCCTGGAAGCCCCTGATCCAGGACGCGCTGCTGACCACCCTGCTGGTGATGGCCATCGAAATCGTGCTGGTCTGGGGAGCGCTATCTCTGCCGGTGATCAATCAAAGCATTGGCCTGTTTTTGTCAGTTTTTGGCCTGATCGCCACAGCCCTTGTGGGCCTAGGAGCAGGCGCTTTGGCCGTTTATCTACTCGAGCGGGTCTTCCCCCAGGTGATCATCAACAGCGGCGTCCTGTGGGCGCTGGTGCTGTGCCTGGGCCTCAGCCTGTATCTGCGGGGCCTGATTCCTTGGTTGCCCATCGTATTTCCCCTGGATCAGCCCGAATTTCTGGGCTCAGTTTTGGGCATCTTTTGGAAAGGACGCCCCTACTGGAAACGATTTTGACGGGGCGCGATCGCGCCACCGATCTTGCAACCGGCACCGCCATGGATGACCCCAACCTAGACCTTCTGGAGTCCCCCGAGACTCGCCGCCTGAAGCTTTTGATTTACTTGTTGCCCGTTGTGGGTTTCTTCCCGGCGCTGTGGACGCTCTATCGGCGCCAGGGCACCCGAGACGAGCGCAACGTCAGCCGCCTCGCCATCGTGATGGCTCTGACCTGGCTGGTGAGCCATCTCCTGATCGAGGCTGGAGCTCACCCCGGCGACGGCGTCTCTGTGCCGCTGCTGCTGACCAGCAGCCTGGTCACCTCGGGCTATTTTTTGGGCAGTCTGTGGCTGATGTTCAAGGTGTGGCGACGCAAGCGGATTCGGTTGCCGGTGCTCAGCCGCCTGGGCGATCGCCTGCCATGACCCCCTCAGACAGAACGCTTGTGGATCCTACCCAAGCCCCTCAGGATCTCCCAGCCATGAGCAGGCCCAAGAAGCAGCTCAAGGCAACTCTAAAGAAATTGTCAGAAAGTTTCCGCCATTAGGCGCTACAAAAATTGTCCGATAGGGGCAAAAGTGGCAGTAGCCAGGGATATTCGAGCCTTTTTAGGCGCGATCGCCAACTCTGGGACCGATCGTCTGGCTCCTCTTTCACGTGAACTCCCGTGAAAACTCCAGCCAGATTACTCGAAAGCGTCGAGAATCCTGCTATAACAAGCTTGAAAAGTTGGCAAAAGCTCCTGAACACGCTAATTCTGCCGGAATGAGTGACTCAGGCAGCCGGCCTTTTAGCGATCCCTACTGGCATTGGTGTGTGAGGAAATCTGTGTCAAGCCGCAAACCCCCGACCTATCAAAGTCCCCCCAAGCAAATCCGCAAAAAAGCTCCCCCGCCTCGCAAAGCCCCCAAACGCAGTAGCAGCATCCGCTGGATGTGGATGCTTTTTGGGCTGACGGGGGTTGCCATGCTCTCAGCCACCGCCGGTGCGCTCCTGGCCGTCTCGCTGTCTGCGACTCCCCTCATGCAGCGTCAGCTCACCGCCGAGGAAGCCGAAGTCTTCACCGAAGAAGAGAGCATCTCGACCAAGATGAACCTGCGGCTGCCCGAGCTGACGCGGCCCGTCAACATCCTCATCCTGGGCACCAAAGTCCTGACTTCTGACCTCGACACAGCGCCACAGCAGGATTTGGGCTATCACGCCTTGGTCAACTCCTTTGACGGCCTCAGCGACACCATGATGCTGGTGCGCTTTGACCCTAGCCGTCAGGCCCTTGCGCTCCTCTCGATTCCCCGCGATACTCGCGCCTACATCGAGAACGTCGGCACCAGCAAAATCAACGCGGCAAATAGCTATGGCGGCCCGGCTCTCGCAGCTCGCGCGACCAGTGAGCTCCTAGGGGGTGTCGGAGTCGATCGCTACGTTCGAATCAACGTTCAGGGGGTCGAGAAGCTGATTGATGCGCTGGGCGGCGTCACCCTGTACGTCCCCCAGGACATGAAGTACCAGGACGATAGCCAGCACCTCTACATCAACCTCAAGGCTGGCAAGCAGCATCTCAATGGCAAGGAAGCCTTGCAGTTTCTGCGGTTTCGCTATGACAACTATGGCGATATTGGTCGAGTTCAGCGCCAGCAGACCTTCATTCGCGCTCTCAAGGAGCAGGCCCTCAACCCCACGACGATCGCACGTCTACCCAAAATTTTGTCGGTGATCCAAGAAAATCTGGACACCAACTTGACGGTTGAGGAATTGGTAGCTTTGGTTGGCTTTGCCTCTCGCACCGAGCGCAGCAATGTCGAGATGCTGATGGTGCCTGGACGCTTCAGCGCTGCGGATGAGTACGAGGCCAGCTACTGGATTCCTGACCCATCGCGGATTGACACGATGATGGCGCAGCATTTTGGGCTGGGCTACAGCGAGGTTGCGGCTACGCCACCGGCTTACTTGAGAGTGGCGATCCAAGATAGCACTGGAGACTATGACGCGCCGCAGTCTGTGATTGATGTGCTGGGCAATGCTGGGTTTGGGGATGTCTACGTGGACACGCCGCGCCAAGAGCCCTTGCAGGTGACTCGGATCGTGGCTCAGCAGGGCGACGTGGAAAGCGCCGAAGCCGTGCGCCAGGTGCTGGGTCTGGGAGAGGTGCGAGTGGAGAGCACGGGAGAGCTGCGATCGGATGTGACGGTCCAGCTTGGCCAGGACTGGATTCGGCGATACGGCAATTAGCCAAAGCAGCAGAAGCCTCACGCCATAATCTTTGATTTGGCGTTGAGATGAATGCGAACGAACGAACGACACTTCTCTGACCTATGCCGCAGGTCCGAGCAGGGGAGATGGAGAAAACGAGCAAATCTCTCATGATGCAAAACGGGTGTGAGATAATCAGGCTAAGGGTTTGAGCTAATCGCCGCCCTGAAACTTGAACCTTGACAACCTGGAATATGGGGTTCTGCCTGGAAACAGACGATGCGTTGTCGCATCTGTGGGCAGGTAAAATTCCAGCAGTACAAAGGAGAGAACAACACTCTTTGTATTGTTCCGGTGCGGTGGGGCATCCCGTATCGTCAATAAAGCTCAGGAAACGCCCGATGGGATACCAGGGGTCACTGAGAAGCCTACGCTGCATACGTCAGTATCAGCGTAGGAGTATGTCACGAATAGCGGCGATCGCCCCCTCACCACCCGCTCGCCCTGAGAACCCAAAAGAGAGCGATCGCCCGACGGGCGATCGCTCTCTTGCTTTTCTCTCTTACTTTTCTGGGTGTCTACAGAGCTTCAGAATCTACTGCGGTCCCTTCAGACGCAGGGAGGCAGCTGTATCTCCCAGCATCTTCCAGGGTTCGAGGAGCTTGTCTTCTGAGATGTCAGGTTCAGCCGGATCCAGGGAGAAAGGCGCGGGCTGAGCAGCCGGTGACTCTAGGATGGAGTCAATCGGCTTTGATTTCTTAGCGGCAGACTGGCTAGAACCACTAGACAGTAGCTGATCAATGCTCTTGGCGGGTGGGGCCTCGGGGCTATCTGGTTCGGCATCGGGCGCTTCGGAGACAGGCTCTGCGATCGCCTCCGGCGGGACAACAGGAGCCTGCTCCTCTATCCCAGCGACGTCTTCCGGAAAGGCCTCAGGATCGGCGGCTGACTCGGGTTCATGGTCCTCATACTGAAGTTCCTGGGAGGCGATCGCAGGCTCATCATCCAGAAACGGCTCGTCCATGAAGGGCTCTGGACTCACGTCATAGACTTCGTCCAGAAACGGCTCGTCCATGAAGGGTTCGGCAACCACAAACTCGACGTTTTCATCGATGAAAACGTCGTCAGATAGCGAGGCCGTTTCGATGGGCGCAGCGGCCTCAGGCTCAGCCAAGGACTGCTCAGCGGCAGCCGGTTCAGGTTCTGCCGCCGCCTCAGGGCTCTCCGGTTCTTCAGCAGGTTGCTCAGTCGCGATCGCCTCCGGCTCCTCTGCAACCACAACAGTCTCTGGTTCCTCTGGCTCTGGTTCCTCTGGCTCTGGTTCCTCTGGCTCTGGTTCCTCTGGCTCTGGTTCCTCTGGACTCTCTTCGGCGATCGCCTCCGGTTCCTCGGCAATCGGCTCTTCGGCCGGTGCCTCAACCGCTGAACCTGCCTCAGCCACCGGCTCTTCAGAGCTTTCTGGGTGGGCGATCGCCTCCGGTTCAGCCACGGCGTCCTCGGCGATCGGCTCTTCGACAGCTGCGGGCTCTGTCGCCTCCGCATCAGCAGTTTCCTGCGCAGGAGGCTCGGCCTCAGAAGCTTCTGGTTCTGTCGCAGCGCCCTCGGCGATCGCTGCCGGTTCAGGTGCCTCAGCAACGGCTTGATTCGTTTCTGGGGCGTCCGATTCTTCAACAGCGTCCGGTTCAGACACCTCAGGCTCTGCGATCGCCGCTTCCGGTACTTCTGGTTCCGGCTCTGCTACCTCTTCAACCGCTTCAGGTTCAGGCACTTCAGCAACGACTGGATCCGCTTCTGGGGCCTCTGGCTCCAAGGGCGCAGGCTCTGAAACCTCCGGTTCTGCGATCGCGGCTTCAGGCTCTGTCGCCACCTCAGCCGCATCCCCTTCAGCCTCAAATTCAGCAATCACTTGCTCTGCCTCTGCTGTCTCAGGCTCTGCGATCGCGGCTTCCGGCTCGGCTTCCTCAAGCGCTTCAGGTTCAGGCTCTGCGATCGCGGCTTCCGGTTCTATCTCCACCTCAAGCGCTTCAGGTTCAGGTTCAGCAATCACTGCTTCGGGTTCGGCTTCCGGTTCAGCTGCCTCAAGCATTTCAGACTCGGGTTCAGCAATCACTGCTTCCGGTTCCGCCACCTCAAACGCTTCCGGCGCAGGGGCTTCCGCAAAAACCTGCGCTGCCTCGACCTCATCTTCGGGCGCGTTCCAGGCTGAGCTCGATTCCTCAGTGCTGCTGGGCTCGGTGATTTCGACGCTCGGCATTACCCCAGCCGGCTCCTCGATTTCTTC
Organism: Geitlerinema sp. PCC 7407; assembly: GCF_000317045.1. NCBI lineage: Bacteria > Bacillati > Cyanobacteriota > Cyanophyceae > Geitlerinematales > Geitlerinemataceae > Geitlerinema > Geitlerinema sp. PCC 7407. Next base: position 1,918,276 of record NC_019703.1, on the reverse strand, counting down.
CTCGTCCTCGTCTTCTGCCGGTATCGCCATCTGACGCGCGGGCGGTGGCTCCGCCCAGACATCGGACTCCAACAGCAGCGTTTCCTCCTCAGCAGGATCCTGCCAAGCAGAGGAAATCATGGCCTCCAAGTCGGGCAGCGTCACGGGGGGAATTTCCAGAGTGGTCCCGTCCTTTTCGGACTGGGCGCGGCTCACAACCCACGACAAAATAACCAGGTACAGGAGGAAGAGTCCAGCGGCGTCAATCATTGTGGCGAATTCTGGCGAGATAGCTTAAGACAGCACAAAAGGCGCTCGTGCTGGGAAAATTTTTCCCAAACTGACAGCCTTTACAGTCATGGTATCCCGTCAGTGAACGGATTTTTGCAAAATCCAGGCCTGGAGAATGGGGTTCACTACCTCCGGAATCTCGTCTTGGGGACAGTGCCCCGCGTTCCGCAGCGGAATGAAATTTTCCACGCAGGGATAGTTGGCGAGCGATCGCCCCAGCTCGATCGGCTCCCAAGGATCCGACTCTCCCCACAGCAGCAGGGCCGGACAGGGCAGCACCTCCAGCAAGTCCTCCGGCAGCGGCCCCTGGGAGTAGCGGGTAAAGGCCAAAAACACATCTACTGCGCCCGGATCGGCGGCAGGTTCCATCAACATTTCGACCAGCTCATCGGTCACTGCGGCCTCAGAATAGTAGGCCTGCTGCAAGATCTTGCGGACGGTGTTTGGGCGCGCCAGCTGCCGAAAGAAGATCGCCCCTAGCCAGCGCTGGGTGAAAAGCCGCTGAACCAGAGGCGCTCCGACCCGGCGCGGCCAGGACAAGCGCGATCGCCGCCGATCGTGCAGCAAGCGCAGAGAGCAGTTCAGCAGCGCCACGCCCCGCACCAGCTCAGGACCATCCACCGCGGCCTGCATGGCGACAATGCAGCCGATGGAGTTGCCCACCAAGAAGGCCGGTCCCCCAACCACTTCTTGGCAAAAATCTCGGATCTGCTGGCTCCAGGTCTCGAAGGTGTAGGGCACATCGCCCTGGGGATCTGGCTTGGCCGACTTGCCGAAACCCAGCAGATCCAGCGCGAACACTCGGCCCACGACCGCCAGCGCCGGGATATTTTTGCGCCAGTGGCCCCACGATGCCCCAAAGCCATGGATCAAGACGATGGCAGGGCCGCGATCGCCCTGAGATTGGTAGGCGATGGGCATGCCGCGCCACTGCCAGGTTTGGACTTCACTGCGAGGATCGAGGGCAGCGATCGCGAGAGGGCTCGGGGCTTTCATAGGAGTTTTGAAAATAGGGAAAAGTCTTTTTCTATTGTGCCAAGGTTTTCGTTACAAGACTTTACAGCGGTGCAATCGTGGTGCGATCGCCCAGGCACTGGGTACACTAAGACCGGCCTCCAGAGAGGCATTTGCGCCCTCATGCGCCCTCAAAGGAGCGATCGCACCTTGCGATCGCCAGCCCCCAAAACTCACCGTTTTCTAACCCCAGACGCCATGCAGCCTCCCTATCGCGGGCGCTCCTGCCCCAAAATCAGCACCATGCCCCGCCAGCGCACCGAAGCCGCCGTTCATCTACAGCTCTACAAGCTCGCCATCGAGCGGCGCCGCCTCCAGCAAGAGCTCCACGCCCTCGAGCAGCGTCAGCAGCAGATTCATCGCCAGATGTGCCTCATCGAGCACCAAATGGCCGAGGTCTCAGGCCAGAGCCCCGTTCCGCCGATTCGCCAGCCCCTCAACCCGCCAGCCCTGACCAATCTGCCGCCCCACATGCCGCCCTCGGATCAGTTCGACACTCTCTTCTTGGAGTACTAGCGGCGGGCAGATTTCGGCCCCTAGGGCTTTTGCGAGGCTAGGCGCTAGTGCAGGCGCTCAACCTGGGGCGATCGCGCCACCAGCTCCTCGATCAGCCGCAACAGCGCCTCATAGTCCGTAATCGGCTTGGTGCAAAACTCATCTGCCAGCGACACCTTCAGCAAGGTTTGGCGCTCCGACAGCATGGCGTAGGCGCTCACAATAATGATGGGAATATGGGCCGTCGAGGACTTCGTCTTCAGGCGCTGCGCCAAGTCCGCCCCGCTCACCGGATGGCCCTCCCACTGCGCCCCAGGCAGGTTGACATCCATCATCACCAGATCGATCTCGCCGGACTCGCACCGCTGAAAAATGGTGGCCGGATCGTCGGTGATCTCGACACTATGGTCGCCAAGGCGCTGCAGCAGCTTGGCCGTCCCCCGCGCCAGCAGAAAATCATCTTCCACCAAAAGAATTTTAAAAGTCATCGCTAGACTCTCTCAAACCTGGTTTTAAATTTTTTCAAGCAACTCTAAGCATGGTTGCTGTCCCAGAGCGATCCCGATTCCGACAGGATAAAGGTCACTGTCGTCCCCTGATTTTCACCGGGGCTCTCGATCCAAATGTACCCTCCCATCAGCTCAACTAACCGTTTGCACACCGTCAGCCCCAAGCCGGTCCCGCCGTAGCGACGCTTGATCGAGCCATCTGCCTGGACAAAGGGCTCAAATACCAGCTCCTGCTGCTTTTCGTCCAGGCCAATGCCTGTGTCGGCCACCGCGATCGCCACGCGAGGCGGATCGCCCTGGAGCCGCATAGCCGAGATGCACACCTCCCCATCGCTGGTGAACTTGAAGGCATTCGAGAGCAAATTGGCCAACACCTGGCGCAGCTTGATCTTGTCGGCGTAGACCTGCTCCACCCCACACACCATTTGCAGCGGGATTCCCTTCGAGCGGCTGTCTAGGCGAAACAGCTTGCACTGCTCCTCCATCAACGCCTTCAGGTCCACCTGCTCTAGGTGGAGATTCATGCGGCCCGCCTCGATCTTGGCGATGTCCAGCACGTCATTAATAATGGCCACCAGATTTTCGGCTGACTGGTGGGCGACCTGGATGTACTCCTTTAGCTCGGCTTCGTCGTCATAAAAGCCTTCTTTGAGCAGTTTGAGGTAGTTCAGGGTCGAGCTGAGGGGCGTGCGCAGCTCGTGGCTGGTGGAGGACAAAAAGTCCGACTTGAGGCGGCTGGCTTCTTCGGCCACGGTGCGAGCGGTGTTGAGCTCTCGGTTTCGCATTTCCACCAGGATGCGGTGCTCTCGCTCGCACTGGTACAGGCGGCTCTGCATCACGGCCATGGCCACGTGGGTCCCTACGGCCTGGATCAGCTCAATTTCTTCGCTGGTCCAGGGACTGGCCTGATTGCGCTTGATTTCGCGCCAGGCTTCGAAGGACTGGCGGGCTCGGTCTTGGCGATCGTCGGGGTCTAGGTAGCCTGCCCACAGGATATCGGTGTCGACGGCGTCCCGAAACAGGGTGAGGCAGCCCAGACACTGCTGACGATAGTGCAGGGGCATGATCAGCAGGCTGCGCAGGGAGGTGGGCTCAAAGGCTGGCCAAAGGGGCGCAAGGCGCGGGTCTTGGTACAGGTCAGCGATCGCCCACGACTCTGGCTTCAGGTCGCTCATCTCCAGCCAATCTCGCAGCGGCGTGTTCCAGTTTTCGACGCCGGGGCTCAGGTAAATCGTTGTCAGGCGGCCCTGCGCATCGAGCAGCGGCTCCACCCACGGGTCGCTGAGGGTCTGCTGCCAGAGGTTTTCGAGGACCACAGAGCCCTCTTGGTAGCGGCCCTCCTGGAACATGAGCTTCTGCCAAAAGGGAAATTCTTCGAGCAGCGCGGAGCCGGAGACTTCTTCGAGGGCGGGCTGCTGGCCGCAGAGGTAGAGGCTCCCGCAGGCGCTGTCGCTCATGGGCGTCAGATAGAGGCGACCGCCGGAGGCGCGCATGGCCTGCATGACCGTTTCGAGGACGATTTGCAGGATTTGCTGGGTGTTGAGGGGGGAGTGCAGGATGGTGGAGATGCGGTTGATCAGGGCTTCCCGGCGCGCCTTGGCCTGGGTTTGGCTGAGCAGGGTCGACTGGCCAATGGCGATCGCCACTTGGTCCGACAAAATCTGCACGACCTGCAAATCTTCCTCCGAGAAGGCCCGAGGCTGGGCGTGGTGCGAGACCAGCAGCCCCCACAGCGTCTGATTGGTCAGGATGGGCACCACCAGCGAAGACTGCACCCCCATCGCCGTTAGGTACGCCACATGGCACGGGTCCACCGGGCGTCGGAGCAAATCCTGGATGGGATTCGAGTCCAGGTCGGCAAGGGTCAGAGTGTGGGCCGCTTCGGGATTGTCCAGGCGGCTGAGGATCATCGCCTGGGACGACACATCGATGATGGAGCGCTGGCGGGCTTTGACAAACAGCTCCCGGCTGGTGGGGGGAATGTCTCCCGCCGGAAAATGCAGCGATCGCAGGGATGGCAAGCGCTTTGCATTCACCGACTCCGCGATCACCTGCCCCGCACCATCGGCATCAAATCGATAAATTTTGACCCGATCTGTCTCCAAAAATGACCGAATCTCCGCCACCGTCGCCTCCAGGATCGTCTGGAGATCCAGTGACTCCCGAATGCGGTTGGTCATGCGGTGCAGCAGCAGGCTGCGCAGCAGGCTCTGTTTGGACGGATCCTTACGTTTCGACGATTTTCCAGACATGGGAGGAACGGCAGAAATCAGCGCAGAGATAGGGAGAATGCGCAGGTGGCCACACTCTCAAGCGATCGCCCCTCAAAAGCGGAGCGAGACCGGCAGTCTGAGCAACGGTCACAGGTTCCGGCGGGCGAGGCATCGGAGCTGCAAGCTCTCCCCAGACCCCGCCCAGCAAAACGCCCGGTGCTCTTGCTCCCCATTGTTACCAAAAATTCTCTGCGCCAAGCTTTTGTTGAGAAGTGTCAAGCCAGTCGCCCTACTTGGGGCGATCGCCCCCCTGGTAGCGCCCATCTTGCCAAGCACTGCCCAGGCCCTGGAGAATGCCGCGACCCACCAGCCCGATGCCGCGACCCACCACCTGGGTTAGCAGGTACACCACCCCACTACCCAAAAACGCCACTGTTGCCCGCAGTCGAGGGGCGATCGCGTCCCGCGCCTCCAGGGCGATCGTCACCGCCAGCCGCAGGCCGCGCAGCTGCGACAGCTCCTGACTGCGGGGCGCATAGATCGTCGTGAGCTTGATGCCGTAGCCGCTGAAGCTGTACAGACGATAGCGGCTCTCAAAAATGGCCTGGGGTTCACGGAAATTTCGCTCGGTGCGGTATCGCCAGGACAGGTCATTGCGAAAACGCTCGATTTCCCGCGTGGACATCAGGCGGCGATCGTAGAGGGTTTCCTTGATTTCTTCCACGTCGGCAAAGTGATTGAGCAAAGGCTGCATGACAGCATTCGCCACCTGGATCACCCAGTTTTGCAGCAAGATTTCGACGCGCTCCATGGCGGCGGGGGTGCCAGCCGCCACCAGGTTTCCATTCACCGGCAAGGGCGTCTGAAACAGCAGATGCGACAGACACTCCGCCACAAAGGGAATGCGATCGAGGATGGCCGCCTCCACAATGTCCCAGTCCTGGAGCAGCACCGGCACGACGTCAACCATGCCCAGGCCGGGCAGCTGGAGCGTATAGTATTTGCCAAAAAAGTCGGTAATGCCGGACTGCCACAGGTCACGCAGGATTTGCGATCGCTTCTCTGGGAGCTGGTCCGGCTGCACATCGGACAGCCGCAGCTCATCGAGCAGGCCGTCTAGCCGCCGCAGGATCAGGTACAGCAGCTCCTGCCGCTTGGCCGCCTGCAAGATATCAATTTCGAGGGGAGTCTCCGTTTGGTTTTGTAGACCGCCCTGGATCTTGAGGTAGGTCACATCCAGCAGCATGGCCCGCAGGGACTGAATTTCGCCCCGGGGCTCCGCCTTGGGCAATGGCATAGACGCCGCGGACAGGCGATCGCCTTTAGCGCCAGATTTTCCAGCCCGAGGTGCCAAAGCCGCCGAGGGGGTCGGCAGCAAATGGCTCACCAGCCAGCGGGCCGCGCGGACCTCCCGGTAGCGCCCCGCCAGCACCGCCCGCGTCAGGGGCGAGAGCCGGGCATTTTGCAGCTGGCTGGCTAGCTGGGTCATCTGCGTATCCATCTGGCGCAGGCCCGAGGCCCGCAGGCGCTGCTGCCAAGAGAGCAGGTGCCTCGACGACAGAGCCGCCGCCGGAACCAGACTGCCCCCCGGCTCCAGCAGCCAGGCCGTTTTTCCGGCCTGGATTCGCCGGAGCGTGGCCAAAATCTGGGCAGCGTCGGCGGTGCGAGGACAGTAGCCGCTCACGCCCACCGCCTGGGCCGCCGCCAGCACCGCCGGAGTCTGGGGAACCCCCACCCACACCACCGGCAGCTGGAAATAGGTCTGCTTGATCTGCTGAGAGAGCTGCAGCGCCTCGGCGATCGCCGTTTCCGTCGCTCCGACGCCCAGCATCACAGCGGTAATCGTGCCGTCCGGCGATCGCTCCTGCAAAATCTCCAGGGCGATCGCCCCCGTCTCCGCCTCGGCAACAACCGCTAGCTCCTCAAACTGAGCCAGCCAGGTTCGTATGCCTAGCCGAAAGATTAGGTCATGGTCAACGAGTAATAGGCCCACCCCTACCTCTCCTCTCACACCATCTGAGCATCATTACGATGAGAGTCCTAGGCCCAAAGCTTGCTTAGAGCAAAAACCCTTAATCTATGCTAGCGGTTGGCGTCAGGCCAAAGGTGCACAGGCTGTCCTGCTTTTCTAGAGATTTCTGGCTAGGGAGGCGGCGGCGGCGGCGGCACGTCTTGACTGGGGGGTGGCGGCTCCTCAAAGTAGGTCGGCTCCTCCGGTGCCGGAGCGGGCGCTGGCTCGACGGGGCGAGCGCGCTCTCGCAAGATAGCATCGCGCTCTGCCGCCCACTGGCCGATCGACGCCTGGGCCTCGCCGTAGAGGGGACGGCCAGGGCCAATGTCCGAGGCCACGACGATGGCGTCGCTGAGGCGTCCCTGATTGGCCAGGGCTTGGGCCTCGCGGAAGATCGCGCGATCTTCTGCCAGACGGATCTCGTAGACCCAAGCGTCAATGTCGCCCTGGGCTTCGCCGTAGAGGGCTCGACCAGACTGGATCTTTTCGGCGGTGGCGATCGCGCCGTTCAGGTCTCCTTGACGAGCCAGCGATCGCGCCTGATCGAGGACCGGCTGATCCTCGATGACTTGAATCTGCTGGTTCCACTGGGCGATCAGCGTCTGGGCCTCGATGCGCAGGGGCCGCCCTAGCTGCACTTGCCGCGCCACGGCGATCGCCCGATCGAGGCTCTCCACCGTCGCGGTGGCCGCTAGGCGTCGAGCCAGCACCAGGAAGGGGCGATCCTCCGCCACCAAAATCTCCTTGCGCAGGTGAGCCACCAGGGTTTGGGCCTGGAGGCGGCGAGGCTCTCCCTGGGGCACCATCTGAGCTTGATCAATGGCCAAAGACCAAGAGAGGGGCGGCAAAACATCCGCCGTGGTCTGGGCCAGCTGGAGCTGGCTGAGGTTTTGCAGCTCGGTCCGCCAGCGCGCAACCTTGGCCTGGGCCTGGGGCCGCAGCGGGCTGTCGGGGGGGATGCGCAGGGCAGCGGCTTGGGCCTCAAGGAAGCCAAACCAGCTGTCTTGCCAGGTCATGGCGTCGGCGCGGGCCAGCAGCATAAAGTCATTGGCCTCGCGGCGCAGCGCTCCGGCTTCGGGCACGGCCTCCGCAGCGGCGATCGCCCCCGACAGATCGCGCGCTTCTAGACGCTTTTGGGCCAGAGTCAGCAGATCTCGGCTCCAGCGGGCGATCGACCCTTGGGCGTCGGCGCGGGCCTGCACGTCTGGGGTGACCTGGCGGGCGAGGGCGATCGCTTCTTTGAGGGCGTCGACGGTGTTGGCCTTGGCACGCTCCGCTGCTCCCTGAAGCTGTCGGCGCGCCTGCTTTTCGGCCGCAAAGTCTGTATCGAGCTGACGCCGCGCCAGGTCGCGCCAGTAGTCGTTATCCAGCTTGAGCATCGCCTCGGCGACCTCTGTGGCCTGACGCCAGTTTTGGGCCTTGAGAGCCGCTCGCATTTGGTTGGCCAGCTTTTCGCCCGCGGCCCAGTTCTTTTGCCAAGCGGCGATCGCCGCTTGGGCTTCGCTGTAGAGCGGGCTGCTAGGCGGAATCTGGCGAGCATCGGCGATCGCCTCCTCCAGGTTGCCAGCCGCCATCTGCTGGCGCGCCCTCGAGAAAATCACCTCAGACCAGATTCCCAACAATTTTTGGGCGTCGTCGTAAAGGGGATGATCCGCCGGCCAGTCTTTGACCAAATTCACCCCGGCCATCAGGTCCTGTATCTCTCCCGAGCGGGCGAGCCGCTCCGCGCAGTAGAGACGGGCCGAGTCTCCCGTAATCTGGCTTAGATCGCTACAGTCCGGCGCAGGGGGCACTTTCACCAGCCAGTAAAATGTCCCGGCCACCGTTCCCCCGGCCATGAGCAGCATCACCAGCCACACCATCGACCACAGCCAGTTGGTAGACAGCGATCGCCTGCGGCGGGGCGATCGCACAGTCCCCACAGCCTCTTCTCCCAAGGACGTCTCCGAAGCTGCTGAAGAATCTTTGGGGACAGGCGGCGTTTCCATCTCGGGTTTTGAACTTTTAGACTGCTTGCGATCCCTAAATTGACGAATCATGTTTGTCTTTCTCCCCTTCCAGCGCACCTACCCCTGGTGCCACCCCTCTTCCTCGCAGTCAAACACGCTCCAGATCGTCCGTCAAGGCTGTCGTGAGGAGTCGTAGCAATTGAGAATCAAAGAAGTTGACCACAAACAGAAGGCCCCTGCTTCCGCTATACAGAGATCACCACTCTAAAACCGGCGAAATTACTTTATCTGTTACAAAGCGTCCGTACAATTACGGATGCTATTCGTCAGTCTAGACCCGAATTTCCCAAAAAGCTGCTAGAAAAGGTTGTTAATCGCGCCTTGAGACCTTGAAAATCGTTGGCCCTTAAGCGTTGACATTTTTCGAGGCGATCGCCTGAGGTTTTGGCGTCAGTGTTTCTTTGGCGATCAGCATCTCAACATCCAATGTTTGGCGGGCTAGTCTTATTTCAGGATGCAGCAGCCTGAGCCAATCCAGCAGCAATATCAACCGCTTTTTGGGGTGGCCATTTGCTGGGAGATGATCAAAGTTATCTCGTCCGGCGATCGCTCTTCGGGTACTTACATTGGTAATCGCGCTGATTAGACTAAAAACGGCAGCGATCGCGTTTTGTCATTGATTTGACTGCATTCATTTGTCTGCATTTCTTCAGGTCGCCTTCGCTGATTTCCTGCATCCTTCGTCCCCTCTCCCATCAAACGGCATGAGTCTCGACATTCGGCACTGGTTGAGCGATCACCAACTGACCCCCGCCCAGCTACACTCGGCCCCCCTGCCGCAGATGGTGGGGATCGCCTTCCGGATCGCCCAGGACCTGCAAGGGCGGGAGCTCACCCTCTTCGACGTCAGCACCTTTGCCGAGACCTTGGCTCTGCCGCTGTCGGGGGTGCTGGCAGAGGGACCCGCCCTGGCCCAGATTACCCTGGCCCTGGTGCGGCTCCTGAGCCAGCAGCGCCCGCTCAAGCGCAACGAAGGCGTCTGGCTGGCCTACCAGGTCGCCTACCTGCGGGGGTTGCAGCAGGTGCTCAACCAGGAACTAGCGCTCAATCGTCCCTGGATCGAGCGAGCCAAGCTGCCCCTGCTGAACGAGCGAGGCACCCTCGAAGATGGTCCCCTCCAAACTCAGCTCCGGGCGCTCAAGCCAGGGCAGCTCACCGACGCTCAGGCCGAACAGGTCCTCTCGACACCCACAGACTCTTTCTTGGTCCAGCAGATGAACGGGGCGGCGATCGCCTGGTTTATGGCCAGCGGCGCCGAGGAAACCGAGGCCAAGCTGATGACCCAGCGAATTCTCAATGGGCTGGCCGGCCATCTCCTGGGCATCGTCACCGAGGCGCCCCTGAGCCTGGCCCAGATGCAAAAGTTCGTGCGGCTGGGCAATACAGCGCCCAGCGACGGCAGCGGAGACTGGAGCGAAGACTATGAGCCCATCGACACTGCCATCGTCGTGCCAAAGCCTGCCTTGGTGATTGATCTTGAGCGCGAGCGCTACCGAGCGGCCCTGCTGCGCAGCCAGAGCGAGCCGCTGCTGGGGGAAATGTTTACCCTGCGGGATCTGTACGTCTCGCTGGCAGGCACCACCCTCTCCAGCCAAAAGAACGCACCGGAGGAGGCCTTTCGGTGGGCGGCCCAGCAGCTCCAGATTCCCCAGGCGATCGCCGTGCTGGAGGGGGAGTCGGGCCAGGGAAAAACGGGCTTTTGTCAGCTGTGGGCGGCCCATGTGGCCCAGGCTGTCTATCCCCAGTGGATGCCCATCGTGATTCGGCTACGGGATGTGACGATCGGAGAAACCCTGGCCGATACCCTGGCATCGGCGCTGCCCCAGGCCCGCTTTACCGAGCCTGACGGCTGGCTGTCGGCCGTTCACCCGCCCTGCTTGCTGCTCCTCGACGGCCTGGATGAACTGCCGCGATCGCCCCAGGGCGGCAATCCGGCGGCCCAGTTCGTGCGGCAGGTCCAGCAGTTTTTGGCCCAGGAGACGCTCAGTCCCCGAGGCGCGCGCCACAAACTGCTGCTGACCACGCCCCCGGTGGTCTTCCAGGCGGCCCTAAACACGCTGACCACCGAAGAGCATTTGCCCTACTACCGTCTGCGGCTGCTGCCCATGGAGCAGGAGGAGCTCAAGCAGTGGTTCAAGCAGTGGGCCGGGCTGCAAACCAAGGCGATCGCCCAGGCCTATTTCAACTTTTTGAAAAAAGCGGGCCTGTTTCGACCGTCCCCGGAGCCGGACTCCCTGGCAGCCCGCGTTCGCCATCCGCTGATGCTCTATCTGCTGGGAATTTTGCATCGGGACGGCCATCTCGATGAAGGGCTGCTGAGCCTATCGCCCAGTGAGCTGAGCTTTGAGATGCAGGACCGCCTGCTGCGCTGGCTGACGGGGCAGACGATCGATCCGGTGCGCAGCGGCAGCCTGACGGGGCTGGTGCGATCGGGGCTGGCCCACGCCAGTCGAGGCGAGGAGACCATCACAAGCTTGCTCCTGGGGCGATCGCCCGCCAGGCTCCAGCAGCAAATCGAGACCATGGCCCTGGCCATCCAGCAGAGCCAGATCCGGCGGGTGCTGCCCACCGCGGTGACCCCCGAGGCGGAGGATGCTGGCGGCTGGTTTCCGCTGCCAGCGCTCTATTTCAGCGCTCCTGGCGGCCAGCTGGGGCAAGACACGCCGCTGGAGTTTACCCACCCGAGCTTTGGCGCGTTTCTGGGTGCCAAGGCGATCGCCCGTCAGCTGGCCACCTTCGCCCAGCCCAGCAACGGCCTGATCGAGGACCACGCAGCCCTCAATGCCTTGGCCCACTGGCTCTATCACCAGGTCAACTACCAACCCCTGCGCCCGGACATGGTGGAGGCGATCGCCGCTGATCTCCAGCGGCTCCAGCGCACCATGTCGGCGTTTCAGTTCAGCGCCCTCACGCGCCGCCTAGAAGCCTTTTACCAGCGCTACTGCCGGGGCGACTGGCTCGACCAGGGACTCCCCCAGGACGCTCGCCAAGCCGGTCAGCCGTGGCAAACGCCGCCCAATCTGCTGACCCTAGAAGCCGCTGTGGGTCTCAACGCGTTTTTGCTGCTGTGCGCCAGCCACCACGCGGCCCAGAGTATCTTCTGTCCCTGCGGCGACCCGAAGGGCGATCGCTTCGATCGCGATCGCTTCCTCCAGTTTCTCCACCGCATCAGCCCCCTCAGCCTCAACGAGTTCCAGCTGTGGGCCCAGCCCCTGCTGAGCACCCTCGACTTTAGCGGCGCCAACCTCGAGCACCTGGCGTGGGCCGAGGCCAACCTCCAGAGCGTCAACCTGGCCGGGGCACGCCTCAGCGGCAGCGATCTCACCGGGGCCAACCTCGTGCGCGCCAACCTGAGCAACGCCAACTTGAGCCGCGTCTCCCTTGCCAAAGCCAACCTCTCTGGGGCCAACCTCAACAGCGCCAATCTGCGCGGCACTGACCTGCGGGGCGCCATTCTCAAGGGCGTCAACTGGGCAAATACTTGCCTGTTCGAGGCGCGGCTGAGCGACAGCGATCGCCGAGAAGCCGAAGAACAAGGCGCAATTTTTTCCCTCGAAACGTTTCAGGCTTACACCGCCGTCCGGGCTGCCCAGGACAGCACCCCTGAGCCGTCGCCAGTGGCAGGAGACGGCGAGCTAGCGGATACAACCTTGATCGTGTCTCAGCCAGCCTCCCTATACGGCTCAGAATCTGACGTCGATCTGGGCGACAGCGAAGACGCCACGCTGTTTATGGCCGACCCATAGGCCCGGAGCCTAGAGCATTCCAAGCCCCAAAACTGCTCCCAACCAAGGCGCGATCGCCCTTCCCAGGAGCACCATGCCCGTCGGGGCCGGCAGCATTTCGCCGCGAAAATCCAGGAGCTGCACCAGCACGAGATACCCAAGGGCCAGCGCCACCGAAATCACACCCGTAATGACAGCAACAATTTTTGAGCGGTTCATAGGATCCAAAGTTCGTGAACAAGCAGCCAACCTCTAGCTGGCTTGGCCAAATCAGCCATTTCAACCAGCATAGGCCAGGAACGAAAGTCTCCAACTTTGGCTCGCGACTTGAGCACAATCGTCTTGAGGGGGCGGAAAATCCTCGCTGGTCTTGCCCACAGCAGTCGTGCGGAGGGCCCGGGACTTGCTAAACTCTTTGTCGCGACCAACCATCCAGCCAGGGTGACGTTCATGGATACCAATGCAACTCCAGCCCTTCCCGCCGCGGACGCCACGCCCGAGCAGCCTTTCGTGGTCGAAATCTACGAGCTCAGCAAGGTGTATCGGAGCGGCTTTTGGCTCAACCAAAAAATCACGCCGCTGAAAAACTGCTCTCTGGTGGTACACCCGGGCGAAACCTTCGGCTTGCTTGGCCCCAACGGCGCGGGCAAGACGACTCTGCTGAAAATTTTGCTGGGCATCGTGCGCCCGACCCAGGGGCGGGGACGGCTGCTCGGCCATCCGCTGGGCGATCGCGCCGTCAAGCAGCGCGTCGGCTATTTGCCCGAAAACCCTTACTTCTACGACTTTCTGACCGGCTGGGAATTTTTGCGCTACACCGCCGATTTGTTCCAGATTCCGCGATCGGTCCAGCGCCAGCGCATCCCCCAGCTGCTGGAGCTGGTGGGCCTCGCTCTCTCCGCCGCCCGCAAAAAGCAGCTCCGCCAGTACTCCAAGGGCATGCTCCAGCGCATCGGCATGGCCCAGGCCCTGATCAACGATCCGGAGGTGGTTTTTCTCGATGAGCCTATGTCGGGCCTCGACCCCCTCGGCCGATACCAGATGCGCGAAATCATCTTGTCTCTCAAGGAGCAGGGCAAAACGATTTTCTTCAACAGTCACGTGCTCGCCGACGTGGAGATGATCTGCGATCGCGTGGCTATCTTGGCGGATGGGGAGCTCATTTGCAGCGGCAAGCTCGACGAGCTGCTCGGGGGCAACAACACCTACTACATCCAGGGCAAGGGCGGCAGCCTCGACGTCCTCAAGAAACGCATGGTCAACCTCGAATTTCAGGACGGGCTGTGGCAGGGCCATCTCCAGGGCGATCCCTTTGATTTCCTCGCCAGCTTGTCCCTGATGGGCGCTCAGATCGTCACCATCAAGCTTGCTCGGCCTTCCCTAGAGGAATTCTTCATGGAGCAGCTGCGCAGTCGCGGCATCACAAGCAGCCACTAGGGCCAGCGCCTCACCAAAATTTCTGCTTCAAGATAGCCGACGACAGACCCCAAAAACCGGCATCCTAAGGCACAGCCCACACTGAAATTTTTTGAAATTTCTTAAAAAGGCGTGGGATGTTCTGACCCGTCCTGCTATCAACCATGAAATTCACAACGACCCTCGGCCTCATTGCTGGCAGCCTCACCACCCTGGCCTATCTGCCCCAGCTGATCAAAACCTGGAAAAGCAAATCCGCAGACGACATTTCTTGGAGCATGCTGATGATCCTGTGCCTGGGAATCGTGCTGTGGTTGGTTTACGGCATCGCGGTTCACGATCTGCCCCTGATCGCGGCCAATGTCGTCACCCTGATCTTGGCGTCGATCATCCTCGGGCTGAAGGTCCGCTACCGACGCTTGGCGCGCCTCCAAGCCGCTAGCTCAGAGCCAGAAATTGCAACAGAACCTCCTAGCGCCGAGCCCCAGACCTAGGCAGAAGCCAGAATCTAGGGCGGGGAATCACGAGGTCGGCGGCACATAGGAGCCCAGCAGCGTGCCGTTGGAGTAGTAGACGTCCAGGGGAACCTGGGTGTTGTCGCTGATGGCTTCTAGAGCCCCCTGGAGCGCCTGGATATGCTGCTGCAAGGCCACAGCATTGTTGGAGTCCCCCGCGAAGATCGCCTGCTCGTACTCCGGTGTGAGCATCACCTGGATTAGGTCATTAGACAGGGAGTAGGTGCAGATGGTGGGCGTCCCTGCACAGGTGCTCTGGAGGTCCGTGCGGGCTTCCTGGAGAGCGACAGCGGTGTTGAGCTGGCCCTCTGCCGCCTGGAGAGAAACGCTGTAGGAGTTGATCAGGGGCTGGGCGCGCTCGTAGTAGACCGTGTTTTGGGGCACCTGCTGGGCAGCGTTGATCGCCTGCCGCCAGTGGATGACCGCCTGGGTCCACTGGCTCTTTTGCTCAAAGGATTTGGCTTGGTTTGCCAGAGCGATCGCTTCGTCGTAGGTGTCTAGGGCGAGCTGCTCCTTGGCCAATAGGTCGCGCACTTGAGACATGCGGGCCTGGTAGGTCGTTTTGAGCTGGTTGGCTTCTTGGCGCGCCATGGTGCCCTGGGGAATATTCGTGAGCTGGTTGAGGACGGTTTGCCAGCTCTGCTGGGCGGCCTGGAGCCCTTCGACGCCGCGGGTGGTGCTCTGGCGCGTTTCGGCCGCAGCGGCGGCATTCTTGGCCAGGCTCAGCCGCTGCTGGGCCAGGTTTTCGGCTGTGATGCGGCGTTCAATGGCGGCCAGGTTGGCCTCGTATTCCCGCCGCTTTTCCTGCACAAAGCCGTAGGAAGGACTGGTGGATTCGACCTGGTTGAGGGTGGCGATCGCCTCTTCCCACAGGTCGCGGATCGCCTGCCATTCAGCAATCGGATGGGGCGGGTTTTGGCTCCGCTGGGCGGCTGTGGTGGCCTTGCTCTGGGCCGCTATCACCTGCTGGAACGGACCATTTTCCTGCTGGAAGACCGTCAGCAGCGCCTGGGCGTCTCGGCGATGACCCGACCACAGCGGCACCGCCCGCAGCTGCTCGGACACAGCGGCGATCTCGCGCTGAACAGCGTTTAGCTCTTGCCAAGAGGTGACGCTAGCGGCGCGCTGCTGCAAGGCTTGGGCCGTTTCGACCGGGGGACAGCCCCCCAGCACACAGGGCCGCGTGAAGGCATACAGGCTCACTGCAAAAGCAGACACGCTGATCGCCGCGCCCGCCAAAATCCAGGGCCACAGCACCCGGCGATCGCTGGGGGTAAGGGGCGCAAGCTCGTGATCGTCGGGAGTCTCGTCCTCGTCTTGATACGGATCTAATGGATTTAGTTGATCCGGATCTTGATCTAGGTTTTCTTCGCCGCCCTCGCCGATGTCCTCTCGAGGACCAGCCTTAGGCCCTAGATTAAAGTCGCTCTCGGCGTCTTCGTTGAAGAAATCAGCAGAACCGTCCTCGCGATCGAAATCCGTCTCAGAATACATATCAGAGGCGATCGCCGCTTCATCCAGCTTCGAGGAATCGTCCGAGTCCTCTAACCAGGCGTCCGTCTCAGACGCAGGGGCACTTTCCGCCAAACCACCAGAGGCGATCGCCTCTGACTCACCAAAGGCATCTTCTTCTAGATCTGGGGAATCGGTGGCTTCTGGGGCGGCAGATGGCGCGGCAGGCGGCGGCGCAACGCCCAAGGAAGGCGGCGGGGGCGGCGGGGGCGGCACCAGGCCGGGCATTGCGGAGCGGGGCGGGGCCCACGCGATGGACGCAGATTCGTAGGGCTGCTGTTCGCCGCGACGGCGCAGATAGAGGCGAGCCTTGGGGGCGATCGCGGGCCGGATCTGGCCTAGGGCCTGCTCGATCTGCCCAAATACCACTGCTGGAGCGGCCACCGGCTCCGCCGAGTCATGCTCGACCAGCACCATCAAGACACCCTGCTTGAGGGCGCACTGCACCCCCAGCGGCGTCTGGCGATCGCCCCCTCGGAGCAGTGCAGCTTGGAGGTGTTGCCCAAGCTGCTGGAGGTCACTTAGGTTAACAGCCGTTTCCATAGCGCACTACCCCTCAGTTGGCATAGTCAAACTTCGTGAAATCATTAGACCCAGCGTGACGCCCCGCCATCACGGCATGATAGGAATCATGATGGGCTTCATAGTACCCCACGAGCTCTATTTCTTGGGAAACTGCACACCCAGAATTCTCCGTCAGGATAGGCTAGCCCTGCGATTACTGGGGCGATCGCCATTGTTCCGAGATCATTAATTCTCTTCAATTAACCGCAACATCTTGCTAAAAAGGAACTTCTGGCCGCCCCTTGCGCCCCTAACGTTCTCCTAGAAGCCCAGTTGCTCATCGCTTTGAGGTTTTCATGGACATTCTCATCGTTGAAGACGAAGCAGAGATTGCTCAGCTCATTCAACTTTATTTAGAAAAAGAGGGCTTTTCCTGCCACGCCTGCCGCGACGGCCTGCGAGCACTCCAGCTCTTTCAGGAGCAGCAGCCAGACTTGATCATTTTGGACCTGATGCTGCCCGGCCTCGACGGCCTCGAGGTCTGCGCCCGCGTGCGCCAGCAGCCCGGCCCCAAAGACCCCTACATCTTGATGCTGACCGCCAAGGGCGAAGAAATCGATCGGATCATTGGTCTGTCGACCGGCGCCGATGACTACCTGGTTAAGCCCTTTAGTCCGAGGGAGCTGGTGGCGCGGGTGCGAGCTCTCTTGCGGCGATCGCTCCGCCAAGGCGGCCAGAGCGCCCTCTACCGCACCCAGCACTTCCAGGTCGACCCCGACCAGCGCTCTGCCCAGCGCCTCCTCAATGGCGACGACACCGAGCTACTGGACCTGACCACCCTCGAATTTGATCTGCTCACCACCTTCATCAGCTATCCAGGGCGGGTCTGGAGCCGCGCCCAGCTCATCGAGAAGCTCTGGGGCGACGACTTCTTTGGCGATGAGCGCGTCGTCGATACCCACATCGCCCGCCTGCGCAAAAAGATTGAGCCCGACCCAGCCAACCCAACCTTCGTTAAAACAGTGATAGGCGTCGGCTATCGCTTTGAAGACGCGATCGCATAGGTAGGAATTCCCTTGGCTCCTAGAATTGGTCTGCGGGCTCGCTTATTTTTGTCTCACCTCGTCGTGATGATCGTCGGACTGAGCACCCTGCTCGCCGTCGGCAAGCTCTACTCTCCCCGCCTCTTCTTGCTTCAGCTCTCCAAACTAGAGGGCGCTGGCTTCAACATCGGCTACGTCCGCTATCGGCTGATCGAGGGCTTCGACTCGGCCTGGAGCAAGGGAGCCCTGTGGTCGGTGGTCGTCGGCGGCACCGCAGCGGGCGGCCTCAGCTACCTGCTCTCCAAGCGCATCATGCGGCCCCTCCTGCAAATGGAGCGGATCACCAAGCAGTTCGCCTCCGGCAATCTCGACGCTCGACTGCCCGCCTCCGAGATTCCAGAAATTAATCAGCTGGCCAAAAGCTTCAATCAGATGGCGACGGGCATCGCGGGGGTGGAGCAGCGGCGGCGCGAACTGGTGGGCGACATGACCCACGAGCTGCGCACTCCTCTGACGGTCCTCGAGGGCTACCTAGAAGGGCTCGCCGACGGCACCATCGACCCGTCGGTGGAGGTGTACCAGCGCCTCGCCCGCGAGACCAGCCGCCTCCGCCGCCTGGTGAATGATTTACAAGAGCTGTCCAAGGCAGAGGCGGGCTACTTGCCCATCGACATTCGGGCCTTTGACTTGCGGCCGCTGCTGGCGATGCTGATCCAGAAGTTTTCGACCCAGGTGCTGGAGGATGGCCCGGTGTTGCAGCTCGACTGTCCCAGCGATTTGCCAGCGGTCATGGCTGACCCGGAGCGCGTCGAGCAGGTGATGGTGAACCTGCTGGGCAATGCCCTGCGCTACACCCAGGAAGGGTCCATCACGGTCAAGGCTTGGAGCTGCTCGCCCTATGTCTGGGTGGAGGTGATCGATACGGGCGAGGGGATCGCGGACGAAGATTTGCCCCACGTGTTTGAGCGGTTTTGGCGGGCGGACCGATCGCGCGATCGCTTTTCGGGGGGGACGGGCATCGGTCTGGCGATCTCGCGGCGTCTAGTGGAGCTCCAGGGCGGCGTCATCGAGGCGGAAAGCGCCCTCAATCGGGGCAGCACGTTCCGCTTTTCTCTGCCGCTGGCCTAGGCGATCGCCCCTTGTTTTTGCCTCGCTCATCCCTGGGAAATCTCCTGGGCGGGCGGCTCCTGCACCACCCAGACCGAGCAGGGCGCATGGTGGACTACGTGGTTGCTGACGCTGCCCAGCAGCAGCTCCGTCAGTCTCGATCGGCCCCGGCGCCCCACCATGATCAGGTCAGCTTTCCAGGTCTGGGCCGCTTCGCACAGGGCTGGCCCCGGCGGCATCAGGGAGCACGCAAAGTCAGCGATCACGCCCTGGTCCGTTGCCTGCTGGCAGTAGGCCTGGAGCCAAGCCTGGGCAGCTTCCTCTTCCTGGAGGGTCTGCTCTCGCCGAAACTGCTCTAGGCCGACGTCGGGGGTGCCGTAGAAGTTGAGGGTGGCGACGGGGTCAGCGACGGGCGGGTAGTCGAGCTGGGGTGCTTGGAGGCAGTGAAACAAGCGCAGGCTACTGCTGTGGGCTTTGGCCACGGCGATCGCCGCTTCCAGGATCGGGGTTGCTTCTTCTGGGCTGGCTAGGGCAACTAGGATTTTTTGTAGCTTCATTGAGCACCTCCAGAAAGTCCAGTTAAACGAAAGTTCAATTAATGGGCCGTTGCTAAAAGGGCGATCGCCTCACGCTAGGCAGGTTATCTTGCATTTCGCTCTCGCTTGTCAGAAGACTTCTTAAAAAACTTCTTAAAAGATTGTGGAAACCGGACCGGCGATCGCAATTCCCCTTGCCATACTTCAAATCAGCAGTGCTTCTAGCGTGAGGTTTCATTCATCATGAGTCGTCCCATTGGTGTCACCATCCTGGCAGTTTTGCAGCTGATTAGCAGCCTAATCGCCCTTCTGATTGGCGTGCTGATTCTTCTATTTCGCGGCTTTTTTCTTGATTCGCTCATGAACAACCCAGAGTTTCAAACTGAAGAGTTGATGCAGACCGGCATGGTGGGAACAATTGTCACGATCCTAGGCATAGGCATGGTGCTTTTAAGCCTGATTGGCCTACTGCTGTGCTATGGCCTTTTTATGCTGAAGTTTTGGGCCTGGATAATCACGCTCATTCTGCAATTTATGGCGCTTCTGGGGAATCTCATGGGCGTGCTGGCCACTCAGATGAACGATGGCAATCCGGGCGGTATTGTTCTCCAGCTGGTGATCAATGGGGTCATTATTTACTACCTGTTGCGGCGTGACGTTCGGCGATCCTTCGGTCAGGCAGCCTAGGGGCGAGAATCGCCCGTAATCACCCAACCGTAGTGTGTACAACAAAAAAATTTTCGATCGCGCTGAAAGATAGAGCCATTGACCCGCAGCGTGACCTGAGACCATTGGTTGGGTGGTTTCGGGTCATTTTTTTGGGAAATTTCCGGCGCTTTTGGCAGGCGATCGCCCCAGCACCTAGTGAAAAGCGCCACTCCCTCGGTACTCTTATGGGTAACGTTTCTTGCTCGGCTTTGGCGTCCCTCAGACGGCAGAAGCTCTTGGCAACTTTGCAGATCGATTTTTCAGAACCATGGCTGAACTTCCCCAGGACCTCGACGAGGCGATCGCTCAATCCCGGACCGCAACCCAGGCGGCCCTCGACGACGGTCATTCCCGGCTCCAGGTCGAGCTCGTCTTCCCCGAAATTGACCTCCAGGCCATTTCCATCGCCGAGCTGTTTGCGGCCGACTTTGAGGCGCGCTACGGCGATCGCTTCAAGATTCTCTTCCCCGATGCGGGGGCCGCTGCCCTCGCCAAGCACCGCTGGGGCGAGAAACCCTATGAAATTCGAGGAATTTCTGAACTAAAGGCCCAAATCCAGCCCGATGAGCAGGCTTTCTTGATGATTGCGCCCTCCTCGGTAGAAGTTGGCCCAGTCGAGAAGTTTTGCGAGGAAGCGAGCGATCGCCCCGTGGTCATGGTCAACCCGCGCCTAGAGGACGTCGCCACCATCGGCATCGGCTACGCCGGCCGCCAGCTGCGAGAGCGCTTTCTCAGCACGCTGCTCTCGTGCTACTACCTGCGGCCCTTTGAGGGTGGCGCTTTGCGGCGCTCCTATCCGGGTCCTTGGGAGGTGTGGCTGGAGACAGAATCAGGCTACGAAAAAGTCGCCGAAGAGAGCCAAAAGCCGGTCGGCGACGCCCTCGATCAGATCATCGGGCGCGTCCAGGGTGCCGAAACAGAAGGAAGCCCCGCCCCAGGCCCGACCAAGCGCAAGGGATTTTTGTCCGGCTTGCAGGAATTTTTGCGCGCCCTCAGTCAATAGTTGACACGAGAAACCATGTAGTGTTCGCTACTCAACTCCTGGGAGAAATGAGGACAAGGCGGGCATAATGAACATTAAGGAAAGGCTGGGCCTAACCCCAAGAATCGTCACCAATTAGCCAAGTTCATTCGCCGGAGTGCGCAATGCTTCACCGGGGGCTGAGAACCAAGGAAAACTATGGAGAATGAAAGCCACCGCCGAATTTTTATCGGCGATGTCCACGGTCATTATGATGGCTTAATGACCTTGCTAGCGGCGATCGCCCCAGGGGATCAAGACCGGGTCTATTTCCTCGGGGATTTGATCGATCGGGGTCCAAAAAGCGCCCAGGTCGTCGAGTTTGTCAAAGAAAGTCCTTACACCTGCATTCTCGGCAACCACGAGCAGCTCCTGCTCGACTCCTTTCCCAACAGTCAGCCCGCCATGTCCCCGCTCCAGGCTTGGCTCTACAGCGGCGGCTACGCCACCGTCGCGAGCTATGGCGACGACGGCATCCCGATCGACCACCTCGACTGGATGCGATCGCTGCCGACCCACCTAGACCTTGGCGATGTCTGGCTCGCCCACGCTGGCGTCCATCCCAAGTTTCCTATCGAGGAGCAGACGCCCCACGACTACTGCTGGATTCGGGACGAGTTTCACAGCATTCCTCAACCGTATTTCGATAACAAGCTGATCATCGTCGGCCACACCATCACCTTCACCCTTCCCGGCGTTTCCCCCGGCGAGATCGCCCAGGGAAACGGCTGGCTCGACATTGACACCGGCGCCTACCATCCCAAAAGCGGCTGGCTGACGGGCCTTGACCTCACCAACCGGATGATCTACCAGGTCAACGTTTTCCAAGATACCCAGCGGGTCTTGCCCCTCGATGAGGCGGTCACGCGCATCGAGCCTTCCCAAGTCCTAGCTCGCCGCAAGGTCTTTGGCTCTCGCTAGGGCCGACGTTGCTGCTCGGTGAGCGGCTTGACTTTGAGCCAAAATTTCTTCTGATCTGGTTTTAATCCGTCCAATTTACGCATCAGGTTCACACGCAGTGCCGATGCAAACCAAAGGCCTCCCAGAAATCTGGGAGGCCTTTGGTTGAGAGCTGAAATTTTCAACTTGGAGAAGCAGCCCCAGTCACCCTACAGCAGGCGCTGAATCTTGGCGCGGTAGGCTGCGTTGTCTAGACCGCGATCGCCCGTGACTCCCGCAGAGGAGTCAGAAACGCCACTGGAAGCTTCTTCAGAGCCGTCGAAGGTTTCAGATTGGCCGATCTGCCGACGCATCGCCGATACGCGATCTTGGGGGTGGGGGTGGGTCCGCAGGAATGCCGGACCGCCACCGCCCTGGAGTTTCTCCATGAAGGCGATCGCCGCTTCGGGGGCGTAGCCCGCCCGCCGCAGGTTCGTAATCCCCAGGTTATCGGCCTCTAGCTCGTCTTTGCGGCTGTTGGGACGGCGCACCGCCAGGTCCACCCCGATCTGCACCGCGATGCTGCTGTCAATCCCGGCGGCCTCGGTCAAACCCTGGGCGATCACCGCCTGACGCATCTGCTGGATCGCGTGGCGTCCGGCAATATGTCCCGTTTCGTGAGCCAGCACACTCGCCAACTGCGCTTCGTTTTCGGCGGCTTTCAGCAGACCCGTATTGACGTAGACGAAACCGCCCATGGTCGCAAAGGCATTCACGCTGTCGTCCCGGACCACCTGGAAGGTGTAGGGCAGATTGGGCCGAGAACTCGTCGACGCAATGCGCTGCCCGACTTGGTTGACATAGTCATTGATTGCTGGGTCTCGATAGAGCCGCACCTCGCGACTGACCAGCTGCTGGTTGATCTGGCGACCAATCTGGACCTCTTGACGATCGGAGATATTGGAGAGCTGGATCACCTGGATGCCGCGAAAGATCAGATCAAACAGCGACGCTGCCTGGCCTGCGTAGGGCGTCCCAACGCAGATACCCAGAGCAATGGTGAGGGACAGGGCAGAATATAGCCACCGACGCGGCAAAAGCTTAGTGAGCGGAGACAGAAAGTTAGCCATGATGAACGGTGTGAGGAATATGAGCAACAGCGGGACGGAGTTCTAGGTCAATTTTCGCACCGGGTCCGAAGCAAAGGGGCGATCGCGCTGAGGCCGACCTAGACCAGAGTTCCCAAAATCACTAAGCTGCACGACGCAGATTTTGCCTGGGAGGTTGCCTTTGGCCCGCAATCTTGCCCCAGAAGACAGGGAACCCCAGGACGTCTCCCCCCAGCTCTCGGCAGCGCTGCCTCGTCTCCCGATAGCCTTGCTATTCTGGGAACTGTAGCGAGAAAACCCTGCCCCAAGCATCGTCGTGCCGGACCTATGACTGAACCATCGACAAAAATTTGTATTTTGGGCGGAGGCTTTGGTGGCCTCTACACCGCTCTGCGCCTGAGCCAGCTCCCTTGGGAAAATCAGCCAAAACCCGAGATTGTCTTGATGGATCAGCACGATCGCTTTCTATTTCTGCCGCTGCTTTATGAGCTGGTGACCGGCGAGATGGAAACCTGGGAAATTGCGCCGCCCTATGCTGAGCTGCTGGCTAGCACTGGGATTCGGTTTCAGCAAGGCTGCGTGGCGAACATTGACGTCAATGCCAAGCGCGTGACCTTGCAGGACGAGACGGCCCTAGACTACGACTATCTGGTTTTGGCCCTCGGCGGCGAAACGCCCCTGGACGGCGTCCCCGGCGTGGCAGAGCACGCGATTCCGTTTCGGGCGATCGCTGACGCCTACCGCCTCCAGGAGCAGCTGCGCCTGCTAGAGGCGTCCGCAGCGGAGAAAATCCGCGTGGCGATCGCTGGAGCGGGCTACAGCGGCGTCGAGCTCGCCTGCAAGCTGGCCGATCGGCTGGGCGATCGCGGCCGAATCCGCCTCGTGGAGCTCAGCGACCAGATCCTGCGCACCTCCCCCGACTTCAATCGCACCGCCGCCCAAAAAGCCCTGGAAGAGCGCGGCGTCTGGATCGATCTAGAGACCAAAATTGAATCCGTTGGGCCAGATAGCCTTTCGCTCCTGTACAAGGGCCAAACCGACACAATTCCTGTCGATATCGTGCTGTGGACCGTCGGCAGCAAGCCGCCCAGCGTGGTTGCTTCGCTGCCTTTCGCCCGCAATCCTCGCGGCCAAATCACGACCCTGAGCACCCTCCAGGTGGTTGATCATCCCCACATTTTTGCCCTCGGAGACCTCGCAGACACCCGCGACGCCGAGGGCCAGCAGATCGCTCCCACCGCCCAAGCCGCCTTCCAGGCGGCGGACTACGTCGGCTGGAACCTGTGGGCGGCCATCACCGGGCGTCCGCTGCTGCCCTTCCGCTATCAGCACTTCGGCGAAATGCTTTCCCTGGGCATCGACAATGCGACCCTGACGGGCCTAGGCATCACCCTGGACGGTTCCCTAGCTCACATCGCGCGGCGCTTGGCCTATCTATACCGAATGCCCACGATCGACCACCAAATCAAGGTCGGCTTGAACTGGATGACTCAGCCGCTGCGAGAACTCCTCAAGCCTTAAGCCATCAACGATACGGCCAACTTTGGGGTGGGTCTGCTGTAGGATAGCGGGGAAGAATGCAACAATCGGCTGCGCTTGGGGCTCGTCCTAGGGCAGCCGATGCGATCGCTGGACGCCAGGGACTATGAAGCGACCCAAACCCAAAGTTATCTTTCTCGATGCTGTCGGTACGCTGTTTGATGTACAGGGCAGCGTGGGAGAAGTGTACAGCCAGATCGCCAGCAAGCATGGCGTGGATGTGCCGGGCCATGTTCTCGAGCGGGCTTTTCGCGCCAGCTTCCAGGCTGCGCCGCCGCCGATTTTCCCGGGGGTGGAGCGATCGCGGCTGCCCGCCGCCGAGTTTGAGTGGTGGAAGTCGGTCGTTTTCCAGACCTTTGAGCGGGCCGATGCGCTCCAGCAGTTCGTGGACTTTGCCAGCTTTTTTACGGATCTCTACTCCTATTTCGCGACGGCCCATCCCTGGGTCATGCCGCCCGATGTCCGCCCTTCTCTGGAGCACTGGCAGCGCCAAGGGATTCAGCTTGGCATCATTTCCAATTTTGACTCTCGGCTGCATCTGGTGCTCAAGGCCCTGGGACTCGCGCCCTACTTCAGCTCCATCACAATTTCCTCGGAGGTCAGCGCCGCCAAACCCGAGCCAGGCATCTTTGCAGCGGCCCTAGAAAAGCACGACTGCCTGCCGGAAGAGGCGTGGCACATCGGCGACAGCTACGACGAGGATTACCAGGGCGCAAAAGCCCAGGGCCTATACCCCATCTGGCTCCAGCGGGCGGTCGGCTAGGCATTTTTCGTTCTTTTACTCGTCGGTCTCTATGCCTATCAAGCCCTCCCAAGTTTTCGCGCTGCTGCGCCAAAAGCGAGACGATTTCAAGCAGTTTGACGTTGAGGCGATGCGACTGGTGCAGCAGTATCGCAGCGCCCTAGAGCGCAGCTCTCAGGCGTCTTCGGAGGTGCTGGCAGAGCAGCTGCAGCGGGCGA
This sequence comes from Geitlerinema sp. PCC 7407, assembly GCF_000317045.1. Classification (NCBI taxonomy): domain Bacteria; kingdom Bacillati; phylum Cyanobacteriota; class Cyanophyceae; order Geitlerinematales; family Geitlerinemataceae; genus Geitlerinema; species Geitlerinema sp. PCC 7407. The sequence goes on along the minus strand of NC_019703.1, from coordinate 1,893,181 downwards.
TCGCCTCTAATCCCGGCGCGACGATCCTAGAGCCCTTTGAGGCCCTGCCCAACTGGGTCCTGCCGGCCAACCTGCGCTGGCAAAATCGCCAGGAAAGCTTGGCCTGGGTGCGCGATCGCCTGACCGGCATTGCGACCTTTGCGGTGGACGGGTCCCAGATTTTCCCCAGCAAGGACTGGTCGATCCCGGTGGCGCTCGTGCAGATCGGCTGGTTCGAAAATCTCCATCTCCCGAGCGGTCAGTACACCAAGGACATTGCCCTAGACGTGATGACACCCGCGGAGCTCAAAGCCAACAACAGCGGCGAGCCGGTGGATCGGCGGGTCAACATGCGGCGCTTTGAGATGGAGACTGAGCGCCTGGTCCGCTACATGGAGGAAAAGGCCCACTGCGAGGAGTGTTTGGTGTTCTTCGATGGAGCGCTGATCGCCTCGTTCGCGGACACGTTTGATGGCGAAACCCGCGACTTTTATGTCCGGTGTCTGCTCAACCTGCTGCGCACCAGCGAGGCTTGCCGCGTGCCGCTGGTCGGCTACATCGACACTTCCTACGCTCGCGACCTGACGCTGATGCTCCAGCGGCTGCACCAGCTGCCGGAGGCCCAGGCTGTCCACGATGCGCAGCTTTTTCACTGGAACATGGTGTGGGGCGATCGCACGCCGCTGTTTCTCTCCCAGCGATCGGGCATCCTCAGCGAGTACCAGGAGCAGGCCCACCAGATTGCTTTCACGTACCTCAAAACAACCCACGATGGCTATCCGGCCCGCCTGGAGATTCCCTTATGGGTTTATGAAGCGGGCTGGCTCGATCGCGTGATGGACTGGGTGCGCGGCGAGGTGATCATCGGCAGCGGCTACCCCTACGTGATCGAGACGGCTGACCAAACGGCTGTCCTCCAAAGCAGCGATCGCCAGATGTTCCTGCGGATCTTGCAGGACTGGGCCGAGCAGGAAAATCTCAACCTGCGCCTCTCTCGCAAAATGGTCAGCAAGGTGCGGCGACGCTAGACACAAAAAACCCCCAGATTTTGGTCTGGGGGCGATCGCCGTTTACGCAGTGTTTGCTAGCTGCGAGATGTCACGGTTAACGAGACTTGCGCTTGGAGGAGCGGCGCGAGGAGGATGCCCCAAAGCCTTGGGAGGAACGCTTGTCTGTACCGTTAGACTCGGCCTTGGACTGAGTTTTGGTGCGGCTGGCTTTGGTGGAGCGGGAGGTGCGGGTTGTCGACGGCGCGGGCTCAGTGGCATCAGCCACCGGTTCAGGCGCCGCCTCAGCAGGCGCTTCAGCGATCGGCTCGGGCGCAGTTTCAGCCACGGGCTCAGAGGGCGCTTCAGGAGCGATCGCCGCTGCTTCCGCAGGTGCCTCGGCTGTCGCTACCGGCTCAGGCGCAGATTCTTCAGCAACTGGCGCTTCGGCAGCGGGTTCTGCAACCGGTTCTGGCTCAGGCGCGATCGCCGCTGCGGGCGCTTCGGCAGCCGGTTCTTCTATAACAACCGCTTCTTCAGCAACCGGCGCTTCTGCGACGGGTTCTGGGGCGATCGGCTCTTCCACTGCCGCTGGTTTAGACGCCACTTCCGGCTCCGGCACAGCCGCAGGCGCTTCAGGGGTTTTGGCTTCGGGCTCTGGAGCAGGGGCTGCTGGCGGGGCGATCGCCGCCGGATCGATCTCGCGATAGTCGTCTGGGTTGGGGAACTTGGGCATAGACACTGCAGCCTCCGCAGGCGCTGGCGCTGCCTGGGACAGCCGCGCAATGCGATCGCCCGGATTCTCCGGAATCTGATACACCACCGGCAGGACCGTCTGCTGGGTCACCGCCCCCTGGATCAAAGCATCAACGTGCACGAACGGATCCACCGGTGGTCCCACCGGCTCCTCCGCCATGGCCGTTCCTGCGGGAGTCTGAGAGGACGCTGCTGGCAGAGGCTTTAGCGTCGCGGGCTCCGTTAAAGTCCCATAGGAGCGCTCCTTGGGCCACTGGGGCGGCACAAAGCGAATGGAACGAGCAAGACGGCGATAAGGCTCTAGGTAATCCGTTGTCACGATTGACCCCACTAGACGTACGCTGGACAGAATCAGTGCATAGCAGTGTGCCGTAGCATACCAAATCACAAACAGTGAGCAGGGATCAGGACAACAAATTTAAGTTTTCTTAACTTTCTGAGTAATCCTTTGCCCCATCAGCGATTGCACTCTTATCGCTCTCCAGAAGCAAAGCCTGACAGAGGGCTTTTTAGGAGCACAGGTTTTGGTAAAGTACAGGTATGTACGACGATGAAGATCTGAGCGTTTTAGACGCTGACGAAAGCTTAGAAAGTCCGCTCGACAAGCTTGGCCCGGTAGACGAGGAAACCGCCAGACCCGACCCGGATCTGATGCTGGCGCTGCTGCACTCGCCGGACAAGTCCCAGCGGATGCTAGCTGCGCGCGCCTTCTGCGAACTTCAGGACGCGCGGGCCGTTTCGCCTTTGATCGGTTTGTTGACCGATGCCTGCCCCTTGGTTCGCGTGAGCGCCGCCTACGCCCTAGGCCGCAACCCTGACGCTTCCGCCGTGGATCCGCTGATTGACCAGCTCAAGCGCGACTGGAACGGCTACGTCCGAAAGGGGGTTGTGTGGGCCTTGGGTAACTGCCGCGATCGCCGCTCCCTGCATCCTCTTTTGAACGCCCTCAAAACCGACATTGCCGCCGTGCGCCTCTGGGCTGCCAGCTCCCTCGGTCAGATGGCCGAAGTGGACTACGAAACTGCGGTTGGAGCGGTTCCTGCGCTGATTCAGGCGCTGCTGAAGGACCCCATGCCCGTGGTGCGCAGCAACTGCGCCTGGTCCCTGGGCCAAATCTGCCGCGAGCTCCCGTCTAATGCCATCTACGCAGGGGCCATTGATGGCCTGATCGAGGCCCTAGTCGAAGACGAAGACGTGGGGGTTCAGGAAGACGCCAAAGCCTCGCTGCTCAAGGTCGGTGACGCCCGAGCCCTGCAAATCATCGAAGAGCTAGAGCAGGAAGGCTTTCTCTAGAGGCACTTCTAAGGTCTTGTGGGAACAGCGGCCCTCTGGCCGCTCCGACGTGCACAAACAAACGCCTATGAACAACGAACAGGCTTCGCGACAGCGTTGAATGTCGCAGCAGGACGCTCTATGCTGTCCGATCGGGTAGTCCTGAGAGTGGGTCAGTTGCCCATGGCCTGCCCCGCTAGCCAAGCCGTTGTCCAGGCGCTTTGGAAATTGAAGCCGCCGGTGACGCCGTCAATGTCGAGCACTTCGCCGGCGAAGTAGAGGCCGGGGCACAGGCGACTCTCGAGGGTTTTGAAGTTGACTTCCTTGAGCGAGACGCCGCCACAAGTCACGAACTCTTCTTTGAAGGTGCTTTTGCCGCGAATTGGGTACTGGCCCTGGACGAGCTCTAGGGCGAGGTGATTGAGGCTTTTATTGGACAGCTCTGCCCAGCGAGCATCGAGCTGGAGCTGGGCGCGGCCTAGGAGATAGTCCCACAGGCGGCGCGGCAGGGCCACGGGGCGATGGGCACTCAGGGTGCGCTGGGGCATTTGCGATCGCGCCTCTAGCAGCCTCTGGCGAGCCGTTTCCAGGTTTTCGCCGGGCAGCCAGTTGATTTGCAGCGTGGTCTGGTAGCGACACTCGTGGAGCGATCGCGCGGCCCAGGCCGACAGCTTGAGCACCGCTGGTCCGCTCAGGCCCCAGTGGGTCACCAAGAGCGGCCCCGTCTGTTCAAATTTTTGGGTGCCGAGGCTGAGGCGCAGATGGGCCGCGTCCAGCGCAACTCCGGCCAAAGCTCGCAGCGCAGGATCAGGAACATTGAAGGTAAAGAGAGAGGGGACCGGAGGCTCAATGTGGTGCCCTAGGCTCTGGGCGATCCGGTGGCCCTGGGGCTGGCTGCCGGTGGCCAGCAGGAGACGATCGCACCGAAGGCGATCGCCCGATCGCAGGGCAACCTCAAAGCCCGCTGCTTGAGGCTCCACGGCCACTACAGGCGACCCCAGGCGGATCTCGACGCCCGATCGCCGCGCCCCTTGCCACAAGCACTCCACAATGGTCTCCGAGCTGTCGGTGACGGGAAACATGCGCCCGTCGGCTTCGGTTTTGAGGGTCACACCCCGCCGCTGAAACCACGCCACCGTATCCTTGGGCTGGAAGCGCGTAAACGGCCCCCGCAGGGCTTTGCCGCCCCGAGGATAGTTTTGCACCAGCGCCCCTGGCTCGAAGCAGGCGTGGGTGACATTACAGCGGCCACCGCCGGAAATGCGCACCTTGCCCAAGGGCTGCTGGCCCGCCTCCAGCAGGATCACGTGACGATCGGGATGGGCCTCGGCACAGGCGATCGCCCCAAAAAACCCCGCCGCCCCGCCACCAATCACAATCACTGGCTCATCAGTCTGTACCATTGCTAAACGCGTCCCCGCAGTGCTGTTAACTCCGCCAGCAGCGGCTGGGGCCGATAGCCCAGCCCAAAGGCCTGGGTACTGACCAAGGAAACATCGGCAGGCCGAGGAGCAGCCGACGCCACAGAGGCCTGGGAGCAGGGCCGGATCAAGTCCCTCGGCAGATCCATCACTTCAGCCAAGCGCTGCCCAAACTCGTAGCGCGCAATGCGTTCGGGGCCGCCCAGATGGAGCAGGCCGCTGACGCCCTGCTGGAGGGCCAGGAGCAGTCCCTGAACGGCCGCCCTTCCGCTGACCGGCGTGCGAAATTCGTCCGTAAACAGCGCCAGCTCCTGGCCCGATCGCAGGGTCTCTAGCATCCACTGCAAGAAGCTTTTGGCCACCGGCCCCGCCTCGCCAAACATCAAAGGCATCCGGCACACCGCCGCCCGCGGATAAAGGCTCAAGATTTTCTCCTCAGCGATGGCTTTTTGCTCGCCGTACACGCTGATCGGATTCACCGGATCTGCTTCTCGGTAGGGCGATCGCCGTCCGTCAAACACCAAGTCCGTCGAGGTAAAGACCAGCGGAATCGCGCGATCGGCGCACAGTTTCGCCAGCAGCACCGCAGCATCCACATTAATTCGATGCGACACCTCCGGCGATCGCTGACAGATATTGGGGCTCGACTGGGCCGCCAGATGGATCACCGCCGCAGGCTGCACAGACGCCATCAGAGCGGCGATCGCCCCCTCATCCGTCAGATCCACCGGCCGCATTTCTACGCCAGCGATCGCCACAGGGTGAGCGCCATAGGTTCCCACGACCCGCCACCGCTGGGCCGCTTGCTGACACAAATTCCAGCCCAAAAAGCCGCTGGCGCCCGTCACCAGCAGCGTCTCTTGGGGACCAGTAAACGGGCGATCGCTCCTAGATACTTGCATCGTCGCTCCGAGGCTCCTAGGCTCAAACACACAAAAGTCCGCCTAGGCGGACTTTTCACTTCTCTATTTGGGGAATGCAGCAGGCGATCGCACCCTCTTACAGGTTCTTCTCGCTCAGCTCCCGAGTCATATAGTCAAAGGGCTGGTCCACAAAGGACGTGTCAGCAATTCCGGCCTTCGCAGCCCGCTCCTTCACGATTTCCTTCATGATCTGGATGCCCTGCACCGTCGGACCGATGGGCACACCCAGAGAGTTGTAGGTTTCCCGCAGCCCTTCCAGGACGCGCTCATCGAGCACATCCGTATCGCCCGCCACCAGCGCATAGGTCGCATAGCGCAGGTAGTAGTCCATGTCCCGCAGACAAGCAGCATAGCGACGAGTCGTGTAGGCATTTCCGCCGGGGCGGATCAGTTCAGGGACGACTTCAAAAAGCTGAGAGCCTGCCTGCTTCACAATGGCAGCAGCATCGGCATTGATAGAAGCAGCCACCTGAACGCGGGCCATGCCGCTACCAAAATACGATTTCAGCGTGTCAATCGCGTCTCGGTCCAGGTAACGTCCCTTGATGTCATAGTTTGCGATCAGGCTCGTTACAGCGTCCCGCATAAAATCCTTCTCCCAACAGTTGATTCCTATCAGCAAGTTACTAATATCTGACCCCCCCATGTCTCAATCAAGTTTTCAACTGAGAACATTTGTAAACTTTGGTGAACTGGGGTCAGTTTGCCTCGGACCTGGCCTGAAACAGAAGTGCACTCAGTCCAGGGGATTCCCAAAGTTTATATCCACTTGGCGGGGGAGTGCTCTATCAACGTTAGGCGATCGCACCGCTGAAAGCTTTACCCACAGCCTTTTATCGGGTTTTTCCGCTTGGAGAATCCAGGGTCAAGTTTATCACGCGGCGTTCCCCTGATTGAGATGGTTTCAGCTTCAGAGGGATTCAAATGAATAATTGTTATTTTTCTTAAAACTGTCGAGGCTTCAGCCCGGCGATCGCCTCCATTCATTCCTATGCATCCAAGGTGGCCCGCCTACAAAAATGCAGCAGGATACAAAACCTAGAAAACCGAAATTAACCTTAAGTCGCTAACGAGCCTGATTTTCAAAAACAAGCGGCCCATCTGCCTTCACGAGCAATGGGCCGCTTGTTTTTAGAGAATTTTGTATGCAATAGCTATGGGAGTCAGGCCCCAGAAAGCAATTGCTTCTAAGCCACTAGCACATATTTCACAACGTCAAGCTAGTAGCAGAACGTGCCAGAGGCGCCGCGTTTAGGCAGAGCGCTGCATCTGAAACGAATCTCCGAAAGCCAACCATCCGAGACGGCGCTGATTGGAGCAGACAGAGAGTTCTTCGGGGTAGCGCGGCTGGGGGTCATTCTCAAGGGTAATCGGCGGCACCATCTCCGAATCGTAGGCTGCGATCACGTCAAACGTGCCGGGACGCTGCTTTAGCTCGACCCTTTGTCCAGGCCGATACTGGAGCGCTTCTTGCCGATCGATGTTGCCCAATGTCATGGGAAGAACCCCGAACTCTAAACGGTAGCCATGGCTACTATTCTAGGCAGCGATCGCCTGTTGACTCCGCGATTCTGTAAAACAAGATACATTTTTTAACTTTCTTGACCAAAAAGCCTCTAGCAGGTCCAGAGGGTTTAAATCATCTGCGCGATCGCCCTGAAGTTTTGCCGAGGCAGCCTCGTTTTGTATTGGTTGATACAAAATGTCGCCAAACCAATCCATAGGATGATTCAGAACCGTTCAATTACAACCCATGGACGGTGGGCGATCGCTCAGCGGGGCTTTTCCACTAAGCCCATCCAACCCAGCCCAAATCATCAGTCTGGGCCACGACCAACGCGGGCACTTCCTTCATCAGGTATCCCCACCGCCGATTGACAGCAAGCTCCCCTTGCTCCCAACCAGAGCAAGCACAGTCCCTCGCGACGTAGCTCATTTAATCGCTGCGATCGCCCGCCCCTTCTGTGAAAATTGCTGTTCGCTGGCGTTTCCAAAGAACGTATAGTGGATGTTTCCCTCCCTGATTGTTGAGTCAGCCCATCGATAAGGAGTAGTTCATGCCTGAAACCCCACAAGAAGTCTTGAGCCTGATCAAAGAGAAAGGCATTAAGATCATTGACCTCAAGTTCATTGACATGCCAGGCATCTGGCAGCACTGCTCGTTCTACTACGACCAGATCGACGAGTCCTCCTTTGACGAAGGCGTGCCCTTCGACGGCTCCAGCATCCGGGGTTGGAAAGCCATCAACGAATCCGACATGTCCATGGTGCCGGACCCCACCACGGCGTGGATCGACCCCTTCATGGCTGAGCCCACCCTCAGCATGATCTGCAGCATCAAAGAGCCTCGCACCGGTGAGTGGTACAACCGCTGCCCCCGGACCATTGCCCGCAAGGCCATCGACTACCTAAGCTCCACCGGCATTGGCGACACCGCTTTCGTCGGCCCTGAAGCAGAATTCTTTATCTTCGACGACGTTCGTTACGACCAAAGCGAGAACAAGAGCTACTACTACGTAGACTCCGTCGAAGGTCGCTGGAACTCCGGCAAGGAAGAGCCCGGTGGAAACCTGGGTTACAAGCCTCGCTACAAAGAAGGCTACTTCCCCGTTGCTCCCACTGACACCGCCCAGGACATCCGCACCGAAATGCTGCTGACCATGGCAGAGTGCGGCGTCCCCATCGAGAAGCACCACCACGAAGTCGCGACCGGTGGCCAGAACGAGCTTGGCTTCCGCTTCGACACGCTGGTGCGCGCTGCCGACCACCTGATGACCTACAAGTACGTCATCAAGAACGTCGCCAAGAAGTACGGCAAGACCGTTACTTTCATGCCCAAGCCCCTCTTCAACGACAACGGCTCCGGCATGCACACCCACCAGTCCATCTGGAAGGATGGCCAGCCGCTGTTCTGGGGTGACGACTACGCCAACCTCAGCAAAATGGCGCTGCACTACATCGGCGGTATCCTGAAGCACGCTCCTGCCCTGCTCGCCCTCACCAACCCCACCACCAACTCCTACAAGCGCTTGGTGCCGGGCTTTGAGGCACCTGTGAACCTGGCTTACTCCCAGGGCAACCGCTCTGCTTCCATCCGGATCCCGCTGTCGGGCACCAATCCCAAGGCCAAGCGCCTTGAGTTCCGTTGCCCCGACGCAACCTGCAACCCCTACCTGGCTTTCGCAGCAATGCTGTGCGCCGGTATCGACGGGATCAAGAACGAGATTGATCCGGGCGATCCGCTGGATGTGGACATCTACGACCTGAGCCCTGAGGAGCTGGCGAAGATTCCTTCGACGCCTGGCTCTCTGCTGGACGCGCTGAAGGCTCTGGAAGCAGACCACGAGTTCTTGACCGCGGGTGGCGTCTTCACTGAAGACTTCATCAACAACTGGATCGAGTACAAGCTCGACAACGAGGTGAACCCGATGCGTCTGCGTCCTCACCCCTACGAGTTCGCGCTGTACTACGACTGCTAAAACGTGGCAGTTTGAGTGCCTCAGCCTAGGCTGAGAGCTCCAAAAGCAGTCGCCTTCGGGCGGCTGCTTTTTAATTGGGCCTTTTTTCCCCAAGAGGCCGCGCTAGGATCAAAATGGCTGTTTACAAAAGTCCATAAAACATGACCGTTGCCTACCCGCGCAAGCTGCGCAATACCCTGAGTGCCCGTGACGTGATGGCTGGGGTCGTGCGCGATCGCGAAATTCATTTGATTACCCTGAACCGGTACCGCTACAGCGAGCAACGCAGCTGCAAAGACCTGACGAACCTGATCGAGCAGCTCAACGGCCAACCCAAGGAGCTGGTTCGCGATTTATCGCGCCACGTTTCTGATGAGGCGCGGCACGCCATGTGGCTGACTGACTTGCTGGTAGATCTGGGCGCAGAGGTCGGTACGCCCCTCGGTGCCTCCTACATTGACGAGTTTGAGCGACTGCTGGACGGGGAGGGCCAAGACCCCGAAAATCGCCTGGATGACTTTGTGATCTCGTCTCTCGCGGCGATTAATGTCACCGAAAAGCGCGGCTGCGAGTATTTCTCAGCCCACCTTCACGCCCTCAAGGCAGCACCCGACACCGCTGAAAATCAGGCTATCTACGAGACGATCGCCCGCATTCTGCCGGAGGAGGCGGGTCACGTGCGCTGGGGCAATCGCTGGCTGGCCCAGTATGCAGAAAAAAGCCCAGCTCATCGCCAGAAAGTGGAAGCCGCGAAGCAGCGCTACGCAGCGATCGAGCAGGCAGCGTTTGAGGCCGGGATGGATATTACCCTGGGGGCCGAGCTGCGGCGGGTCAGCCATTTGCTGGAAATCGCCAATACGCTACCGGTCTGGCAGCGGCCACAGTACCTGATGGAGCGCCTGCCCCAAACGCTGCTGGCGCCGGATTTGCAGATCACCCGTCTGACCGCAGCGCAGCGTGTTTGGAAGCGCGATCCTCAAGCTTTCATGGAGCGGTTTGTGCCGATGTTCCTCAATGGCCTGAAGGGGATTGAAAAGCCCCAGGCAAAGACGACGGCTTAGAAGCGGCGCCTGAGAGGGGCGATCGCTCGAGATGCCTGCGACAAGAGGGTTCTCGCAAGGCGATCGCCCCCTCCCTGAGCTTTTCAGAGGCGCCAGAGATTAGACAATACTTAAGTTCAGTCCGTCCAGTCTTGCTTAGGCTACACTGCGACTGTGTCTATACTGTCGACAGTTCTCAGTAAAAAGTCGTATGAACGCATACCAACCCGATCCAGAAACGGTTGCTACTCAAGCCCGCTCGGATGAAAGCTTGACAGAGACGCTCTTGGAAGAGACCACTGGCCAAAACCACGTCGATGTGATCGAGACCGTGATCTCTAGCCTGGAGCAAAATCAAAGCGCCATGGTGAGTCATACGGCCGATGGTTATCTGTGGAAATTCACCTACGGCAGCGTTGAGGTGTTTGTTCAGCTGACCGGCCTCACGGATGAGGACACGTTTACGGTTTGGTCCACCGTGCTGCCCTTGCCAGCCAAGGATGAAGGTCGGCTCATGCGCAAACTGCTAGAGATGAACTGGTCTGACACCTTTGAGGCGCGCTTTGGCATCTTCAACAGCTGCGTGGTCATCCTGAGCAGCCGCACCGTTGCTGAGCTCTCGCCGGGCGAGATTTCCCGCGCCATCACCGTGGTTGCCACCATTGCCGATGACAACGACGATGCCCTCCAGCATGAGTTTGGTGCTGCCTAACTGGTGCAGACACTCTGGCGCTACATTCCTCCCCTAGACGCTCCAGGGGCTATCCAAATGGCGCTGGACTGGTGGCTGCTGGAGCAGCATCGCGCAGCAAGTCATCCGCCCAGCCTGCGGTTCTACACCTGGTCGGCAGCAGCGATTTCGCTGGGATATCACCAAAAGGACTGGCCGTCGCAGTGGCACAGCTTGAGCTGGGACGGCCAGCCTCTAGAGATTGTGAGGCGCCCCAGCGGAGGCCGGGGGGTGCTGCACGGCGGTGACTTGACCTACGCTGTGGTAGATTCTGGGCGATCGGGCCATCGAATGGCCATTTATCAGAGCCTGTGCGAGTTTTTGGTGGAGGGCTGGCGATCGCTCGGGGTCGAGCTCGTCTACGGCACTGCGGGCCGAGGCTACATCGGCAATCCCAGCTGCTTCGCCACAGCGACCGGCGCCGATCTGGTCACTCGCGACGGCTACAAGCTCATCGGTAGCGCTCAGCTACGCCAAGGCTCAGCTATTTTGCAGCATGGCTCGATGCGGCTCCAGCCCAATGCCGCCCTAGAAAAGACCCTCTTCGGGGAGCAAGCGCCCACCGCAGGGCCAGAAAGCCAAGAGTTCGCGAGTTTCGATCCCCCGGCAATCATTCAGGCCCTGAGCCAGGCAGCTTGTCAATGCTGGGGCATCACCCTGCAAACTCTGCCCCTTTCGGCTCACGAGTGGGAGCAAGTTCGGGCGATCGCCCCTCGGTTTTCGGTTCAGCTCCAGCCTAGGGAGCAGATTCAGTGACCGTCTCTACGTTGGCCGTGCGGGCGATCGCCTGTAGCTGGAACCCGGGCGGGTAGCTGCCTTCTTCCTTGATACGCTTGATTTCTGCGTCGGTAATGGCCAGGTTGAGGCGCTCCGCTAGGGCGCGCACGGTGTCCCCGCGATCGATCACGCCGGCAACTGCGCCTGCCGGCGTCAGCACCGTCAGGCGCGCCAGCTGCTGATCTTCCAGCAAATTGATTACGGTTACTAGGGAAGACTTTTCTTGGACCGAGGGAATCTGAGCGAGGGGGCGGGCGATCGCGTTTAGGGTTTCGCGCTCCCACAGGCTGCGCTCAGTTTGGCGCAGATCCTCGATCAGCACCATGCCGCGATAGCGTCCGTCTGAAGCCGCAAAATACACCGGCGGACGATTTTCGCCCAGCAGATACTCATCGGCGAACGATCGCAGGGTCATGTCCGCATCCACCACCCGAAATTCGCGCGTCATCGCATCCGCCGCTGTCAGGGAGGTCAGCGCCTCTTGCAGATCCGTTAGGCGATCGTAGGCGTTGGCGTTGCGCACACCAAACCAGCCCAGCAGCCCGATCCAGGCCCACGGCAGCAGGCGACTCGTCATCAGGTAGCCAAAAATTCCCAGGGAAATGGCCGACCAGCCCAAAAATTTGCCGCTGCGAGCAGCCCAGTGTACGCCCTGAAAGCGACTTCCCGTAATTTTCCAAACAACGGACTTGAGGACCTGCCCCCCGTCTAGGGGCAGCCCCGGAATCAAATTAAACAGGGCCAGCACCAAATTGATGAAGGCTAGGCTCTCGGCAATCACGCCCACAGAGTTGGGCAGGGGGAGAAACTGGTGCCCCAGCGTCAGCAGCAGCGCGAGGGAGAAACTCACGGCGGGGCCAGCGATCGCTACTTGAAAAGCTTGTCCAGGCGTCTTGGATTCTTGCTCAATGGACGCAATCCCCCCAAACAGAAAAAGCGTAATGGAGTTGACCTTGATGCCTTGGGAGCGCGCTACCAGGCTATGGCCCAGCTCGTGGAGCAGTACCGAGGCAAACAACAAGACCGCCATGGTAAACCCAGCGACCCAGGCCAAAGTCGTGCTCCACTCGGGATAGAGCCCCTGCCAACTAAGGCTGTAGGAAAACGTCATCAGCACCAAGATAAACAGCCACGACGAATCGATGTACAAGGGGATGCCAAAAAGGGTGCCGATTTTCCAGCCTGATTTCATAAAAACGTCCTAGAGGGTGAGAGCGGCTTATCAGCGATTCCAGCCAAAATGACTTGCGCTAAGAGCGGCGGCCAGTCGATGGAGACTTTTTTCAAAGTAAAGGTCAGAGGATGAGGGCGATCGCCTAACTGGGTCAGGCTGTCAGACTGCAATTTGAGTTGGAATTTTGCAATTCAGCCAAAACAAAATTGGATCGAGCCATCATCCGTTTTGCCGTCTTAGATTCCTATCAGGAAGCTTCGACGCTCAATATCGACACAATTGATGATCAAAGCCGCCCAATAACTCTATTTTATTGGAATTTTTTGGTTCGCCTTGGCGCGATCGCCTGCTCTCATGACCAGCATTGCTACTGCCTTTGGCAGAGTTCTTCGGTCTTTTTCTCCTTTTCCAACCAGCAGCCAAACGTCATCTCTCAAGATAGAGATTTAGCCAGACAAAAGGGCGGGAAAACATCACCGCTCCTTTGGCAAGCAAAGGTCGCTCTAATGCTCTCCCACCCTTAGGATTTGGAGATGGTCTTGGATAATGGTTAGAGGCGTGAGTGCTGCTCTTGCAGGGGCTTCAAGTCAGAGCACTCCAGCATTGGCAAGGCCGAGAATGGCTCCAGCACCCAACAAGTGACCAAAGCTCGTCGTCGCGAGCAGCTCAGGCAAACCAAAGCCAGTAAAGAGTGCGGGGAGTTCTACCGGCAGTGAGGGGCCAACGCCGCGCTTTTGGATGGCGTAGCGGCCGATGACGATCGCCAGAAGATTGCAGACGATCATGACGATCGCAACACTCGGAGACCAGCTAACCGTGGTGGGAGTGGTCGACTGAACAGCTAAAAAGAGGTTCGAAATCAATTTACTAACTCCTGCCTAAAAGCTTAGGTACAAGCACTTAGGATTATAAGAAGCGCGTCGCAATTAAACGTGATTCGTTTTAAGAGTTAACAGTTATCTAAAGTTTTGCTACAAGTCCCCTGCCCTTTCCCTGGTCCTTCTCCCAAGTCTATGCGCGTCAAAATTTGCGGCATTACTCGCCCTGATCAAGGTGTGGCGATCGCTCGTCTCGGAGCGACAGCCCTTGGCTTTATCTGTGTCCCAGCATCACCGCGCTACGTCGCGCCGGAGCAAATTCGCACCGTGACTGAGGCCCTGCTGGCGGACGATCGCGGGTCGCGAGTTGAGCGGATTGGGGTCTTTGTGAATGCCAGCCTCGACGAGATTCAGCGCACCGCGGCGATCGCCCAACTGAGCGGAATTCAGCTCCACGGCACCGAGTCCCCGGAGTTTTGTCAGCAGCTGCGCCAGCACCTGCCCGAGATCAGCCTGATCAAAGCCCTGCGGATCAAAGATGCCGAGGCGATCGCGGCCATTCCGCCCTACTTTGACTGCGTTGACGCCCTGCTTTTAGATGCCTACCATCCTCACCTTTGGGGCGGCACGGGAGAAACCCTCGACTGGAGCATGCTGAAAGCTTTTCGGCCGCCTCTGCCCTGGCTGCTGGCTGGTGGCCTCACTCCCGACAATCTCCAGGCTGCGCTGACAAGCCTACAGCCTAGCGGTATCGATCTCTCCAGCGGAGTCGAAAACGCCCCTGGCGACAAAAACCTCGTCAAGGTCGAGCAGATCTTCCAGGCGATCGCCGCTTTTCAGGCAGCGGCGGCTCTTTAACGGCCACTGTTTTGGCAGCAAGAAGCGATCGCAGAACGCGCGTTTATGGCGCCCTCTGCGATCGCTCTCTTCGCTTTGCTCAGCCTGATAATGCCTCAGGCCCAAGCTGCCAAATCAGGCTTACATCAAGATCGACGGACGGTGACGAATCAGGTTGAGGAACTCCTCACGGGTCTTGAATTCTTCCTCGAAGACACCCACCATCGCGCTGGTCACTGTCCAAGAACCTGGCTTTTGGACACCCCGCATCACCATGCACATGTGGGTTGCTTCCATCACCACTGCCACACCCTGGGGCTCGAGGATCTCTTGGATCGCTTCAGCCACCTGGCGCGTCAGACGCTCTTGGACCTGCAAGCGGCGAGAATACATCTCCACAATGCGAGCGAGCTTGCTCAGACCCACCACTTTTTGGTTCGGGATGTAGGCAACGTGCGCCTTACCGATGAAGGGCAGCATGTGGTGCTCGCAGAGGCTAAAGACATCAATGTCTCGCACCAAGACCATCTCATTGTGGCCTTCATCAAAGATGGCGCCATTCACCAACTGGTCGAGGGACTGGCTGTAGCCGCTGGTCAAGAAGCGCATCGCTTCAGCAACCCGCTTGGGGGTCTTGAGCAGTCCTTCACGCTCGGGGTCTTCGCCCACCCCTAGGAGCATCGTCCGCACCGCCTCCATCATCTCGTCATGGCCCACTTCCGCAGAGCCATTGCCGTTGGCCGAGAGAGCCTGGGCCTGAGGGATTTGGGAAGTCGATGCCGAACCGTTGGATCCGTTTTGAGCAATAGTCATAGCAAGTTCCGGACAAAATTTCCGTTAGGGTGAGTGTCGAAAAGTGACATACTCCTGCACGGACGCTGACGCATCCAGTGTAGGCTTCTCAGTGACCCCTGCGATCGCATCGGGCGTTTCCTGAGCTTTGTTTTCAGTCCACGGGATGCCCCACCGCAGACTTGAACCCATACAAAAGACGGTTCAACATCACCGCCCCTTTCTCCCACGCTCATCCCCAAGCGGGTATCGACGCGGGGCTCCTCACCTAGGAGCTAAAGGGAGCGATGGTCAGCGCGATCGCTCCCTAGAAAGTTCCCACGCTGGGCATCAGCATGAGTTCTTCTACCACCGCCTCCTGAGGCATCTGCACCATTTGCAAAATTGCTTGGGCAACTACCTCAGGCTTCAGCATCTTGGAGCGATCGAAATCTGCATGGACTGTGTCGGTGTCCCACAGCGACGTGTTGACCGACCCAGGGGCGATCACCGCTACGCGCACCCCGTGGGCGCGCTCCTCCGCCGCCAGCGCCTTCGAAAACCCCAGCAGCGCAAACTTGCTGGCACAGTAGGCTCCCCAATCCGGAAACGCTTGATAGGACGCCACCGAGGCCACGTTGATAATGGTGCTTTGGCCCTGCTGGCGCAGGGTCGGCAACAGTCCCTGGATTCCAAGAAAAACGCTGGTCAAGTTGAGATCCAGCACTCGCTGCCAGTCCGCCAAGGACATTTCGCTCAGGGGGCCGGTGTAGGCCATGCCCGCCGCATTCACGACGATGTCGATTGGGCCTTCTGACGCCGCGATCGCCGCCATGCTGGGCTTTACCTGATCCACCAGGGACAAATCCAGCGGGCACACCGCAGCCTGCGCGCCCAAGGCCTCCGCCTCAGCCGCCACCGCTGCCAAAGCCTCTCGCGACCGGCTGACCAGCACCAGATCAATCCCGGCCCGAGCAAAGGCGATCGCCGTTGCTTTACCAATCCCGCTACTTGCCCCGGTAATCAGGGCACGACGTTTTTCAGTCAAAGTCATGAAGCCTATCTAGTCGCCTTCCAAGGGAGAGCATGAACCAACCATCAATACTTCAGCCAAGCCAGATTTCACGCCATCCATGGGAAAACTGTGAAATCTAGACTCTCGTAGTAGGGACCGTGCTTTCGTCAGATTGACGCAGTATCCCCTTCAGCAGACAGCCTCGATATCACCCGTCAGTTTCGATCGTGGGAACAAAGCGATCGCCTACGCAGATGACTTTTCGAAAGACTGCCTGGAGTTCCTCAAACCGTTCCAGTCAAGTTCCAGAACTGTCGGCTCTCTTTGGGAGCTTTTGAGGGCTGATGAGACATTGAGCTCGGCCAAAGGTGATGCTGACGCTGGAACTGAGACTCCTGAGAAATCGTAAAGAAACGTTACAGAGAAATTGTAACATCCCTCCGAACGACTTAGCGCCATCAAAGGGGCCTTCTCAGGAATTTTAGCCAAAGCAGCAGAAGCCTCACGCCATCATCTTTGATTTGGCGTTGAGATGAATGCGAGCGATCGAACGACACTCCTCTGACCTATGCCGCAGGCGCGAGCAGGGGAGATGGAGGAAACGAGCAAATCTCTCATGATGCAAAACGGGTGAGATAATCAGGCTAAGGGTTTGAGCTAATCACCGCCCTGAAACTTGAACCTTGACAACCTGGAATAGGGGGTTCTGCCTAGAAACAGACGATTCGTCGTCGCATCTGTGGGCAGGTAAAATTCCAGCAGTACAAAGGAGAGAACAACACTCTTTGTATTGTTCCGGTGCGGTGGGGCATCCCGTATCGTCAATAAAGCTCAGGAAACGCCCGATGGGATACCAGGGGTCACTGAGAAGCCTACGCTGCATACGTCAGTATCAGCGTAGGAGTATGTCACGCCGTTGCTTCCGTAAAGACGCCAATATTGCGGAACTTTTGGTAGCGCAGATCCCGCCGCTGATGACTCGTCAACTGATTGAGCTCATTGAGATTGCGAACCAGCGCCTCTTTCAGGATGGCGGCTGCCTTGATGGGGTCCGAGTGAGCACCGCCCACCGGCTCCGGCAGCAGATCATCTAGAATTCCCAGATTCTTGAGGTCCCAGGCCGTGATGCGCAGCGCTTCAGCCGCTTGAGGCGCCTTGCCAGCGTCCTTCCACAAAATCGCGGAGCAGGCTTCGGGGCTAGCCACGTAGTACACCGAGTGCTCAAACATCAGCAGTCGCTCGGCCACACCAATCCCCAAAGCGCCACCAGACCCACCTTCACCGATCACGGTGCAGATAATCGGCACCTCCAAGCGGAACATTTCTCGCAGGTTGTAGGCGATCGCCTCTCCCTGACCCAAACGCTCCCCCTCCGGTCCCGGATAGGCTCCCGGCGTATCAATAAACGAAATAATTGGCATGCCAAAGCGATCGGCATGCTCCATCAAGCGCATCGCCTTGCGGTAGCCCCCCGGCGACGCCATCCCAAAATTGCGCGCCACATTATCCTTCGTGTCGCGGCCCTTCTGGTGACCCAAAAACACCACCGGCTGGCCATTGAGGCGACCAATGCCTCCCACGAGCGCCGGATCATCCGCTCCCCCGCGATCGCCATGGAGCTCGATCCACTCATCCGTAATCGACTGAATATAGTCCAGCGTGCTAGGACGACGAGGATGACGAGCCACCTGCAGCCGCTGGGCTGGGGTCAAGCTACTGAAAATCTCCTGGCGAAGTTGCATCGCCCGTGACTCCAACTGACGAATTTCGCCAGAAACATCGACGTCGTTTTCCTCAGCAAGTTCACGGATTTGAGTAATTCGGGCCTCCAACTCAGCCAGTGGCTTCTCAAAATCCAAGAGAATGGGCCGACGGGTTGATGTTGCCATAGTTGCTACGCAAGTAAAGGACGGAAGCCGTGCTTGACGGATGCTTGACCAATCTGGTCCATCTTCTCCAGCGTAATTTGATTACGCCCCCAAGAAAAGTTGGTATACCACTTCTCAAACTCCAGCAGCATAGACTCTGCAAAGCAGGCAAATAGCTGGCGCGACGGAGCATCCATATTGACCAGCTTCATGATTCGCCAGTCAATGTCTAACGAGTGCTCCACAATACCGCCATTGAGAACATACACCTCTGGGTGCTGCACCAGCGTACTCAAGTTCTTGGGATAGCCGCCGTCAATCAACAGGCAGGGATGCTTGAGCTGATTGGGATCAATTTCAATCCCCTTCTGCATGCTGGCCACCCAAACAATAATGTCAGCTTGGAGCAGCGCTTCCTCAACTCCCATGATCTTGCCTCGACCTAGCTCCTCCTGGAGCAGCTGTAAGCGCTCCGAGTTGCGGGCAATCAAGATAATATCGGCCACATCTGCTCGCGCATTCAGCCAGCGGCACACCGCACTGCCAATGTCTCCCGTCGCCCCGCACACAGCCACCGTCGCCTTCGACAGCTCAATGCCGAGCCGGGCTGATGCCTGCTCCACCTGCTGCGCGATGATGTAGGCCGTGTGGGTATTGCCCGTGGTGAAGCGCTCAAACTCGAGCTTCACATTCCGGACCTGGCGAATCTGGGCCAAGTTGAAGTTTTCAAAAATAATGGAGGAAAAGCCCCCCAAAGCGGTGATGTTAATGCCGTGCTTTTGGGCATGGGCCATGGCGTTGATGACTTTGCGGGTCGCCGCCTTGATTCGCCGAGACGCCAGCATCTCTGGCAAAAAGCAGGACTCGACATAGCGCCCTTCGATGGTTTCCCCGGTCACGCTGGTGACCTTGATGGTGTCAACGATCTGGGGAGGGGCACTGCACCAAAAATCGAGCCCTTGCTCTGCGTACTCGGGATAACCGAGCTCCTCAGCCACCGACTGAGCGTGCTCTAGACTTGTGAGATGACCGATTAGACCAAACATGGACAGATAAATGCGTTCAGGAAACGGAGGGATGAGACAAGAGGGTTCGGCAGGGGTGAACCGATACACAAAGAGACCGACCAGCGCTGGGGGCGTCTGATCGGCACACGTAGAAGGAGGACCCAAAAATCGATGCGGAGGCTGCAAAGATTTTTGGTTCCGGGGCAGTCATAGCGTTTTGGAGATCTGACGGCCCGACAAGCCCAGCGGCCAATAAAGCGGCCTAAATCGTTGCCAAGCCGTAGGCAGACATGCGCATGATTTCGCGGGTGGTGAAGCCGATATTGTCGAGGGCTTCGCCGTACTGAATCATGAAGTCTTCGACGAGGGCGTCTTTTTCCATAGCCAAAGTCTTGGCATCTTGCTCAACTTGGTTGAGCATGCGCCAGACGAGGGGAAGGTTTTGACGGTTGGCTTCTTCGAGTTCTGCCTTGGAGGCTTCAAAGTTCGCTTTGAGCCATTCTTCCCCGAAGTTGAGGTGGCTGTATTCGTCTTTGACGACGCCTTCCGTGACTTTGCGCGCAAAGTCGTCTGCAACGGGGATGTAGATGTTGTAGGCGGCGATCGCGAAGCACTCGATGATGAGGGACTGGATGAGGAGGCAGGTCACGACTTTGCCTTGAGCGGCTGCTTCTTGGAAGTTTCGGTGCAGATCTGCGAAGAAGGCCTTGGCAAAGTCCATATCCGGCGTAACTTCTAGATTGCGACCACAGGCCTGGAACCCTTTTTTGTGGCGGCTTTCCATCTTGGAGAGCCGAACGAGTTCGTCCTGGTTGTCTGGCAGCAGCTCGGCGAGCTTCAGGTAGTTCTCGTAAGCTTCCTGCTCGCCTTCAATGACAATGGCGTTGATGCGGCTGTAGGCGTCCTTATAGGTTTCGCTGTGGAAGTCAAGCTCCAAGCTGGCCTCAAGCTGCGGCATAGGTCGTTTATCTCCTGAATTTACGGATGCGCCGATCGCCGATCTGAGATCGACTTCGAACTCTGAGACAAAAAGGGCAGATGTGGTCGAGATTATCTTAACAATTTACAATCAAACCTATTCTACTGAAGCATGGTATTTGCCGAGGATCGGCATATTCTGCTCGGATATACGCTCTGCTCGTTGCCCTTCTCCACGGTAGCTTAGTCTGCCCAGGTTTTTTCGATGACTCATTCAGCGTCTAAGGTGCGATCGCTCCCCCTGCCGTCTCCTGCGTCGGCCCCCCGAGAGCAGGGCCACGGGATCTGGACCGCCCTGGGACTTGGACTGGGAGCAGTGGCAGTGCTGCTGCCGCTAGGAGTAGTTGTCCTCGCGTCCCTGGCTCCGCCGGGTACGCCGCTCGGCGAGATTTTGACGCCGGACTTTTGGACCCTGGAGAACTACCAAACGGCCTGGCAGCGCGGGCAGTTCGTTTTGGCGTTTTTCAACTCTACCCTGGTAGCCCTGGGGGTGACGGCGCTGCAAATTTTGACGTCGGCTCTGGCGGGGTATGCCCTGGCGCGGCTGCCTTTTCGCGGGCGGCGATCGCTCCTGATGCTGATCTTGGCGACTCTGGTGATTCCGTTTCAGCTGCTGGTCGTGCCCCTGTTTCTGGTGCTCAAGTGGGGCCACCTGATCAACACCTACTGGGCGCTGATTTTGCCCACGGCGGCCAATGGTTTTGGCATTTTTCTGATGCGGCAGTATTTCCAGAGCATCCCTGTGGAGCTGGAGGAGGCGGCAGCCCTCGACGGCGCGAACCGGCTGCAAACGCTCTGGCACATCATGCTGCCCCTGGCCCGACCTGCCCTGATCACGCTCTTTTTGTTTACGTTCATCGGCGAGTGGAACGACCTGTTCAAGCCGCTGGTTTTCACTACGCGGCCTGAGCTCAAGACGGTGCAGCTGGCGCTGGCGGATTTTCAGGAGCAGTTCACCAGCGATTGGCCGCTGCTCATGGCGGCGGTGGTGATTTCTTCGCTGCCGGTGATTGGGCTATTTTTGCTGGGGCAGCGCCAGTTTCTGCGGGGCATTGCCACAACAGGCATCAAAAACTAGGCTCTTCTTCGTCGGAGAGGACGCGCAGCCGCACGGTGCGAGAGACCGCGTCGCCGATGGCCAGCTCGATGGTGTCACCGGAGAGGCTGTTGAGGTGGGCCAAGAGCGATCGCAGGTGAGGCGTGCTAGCGCCGCTGTCGACATACAGCCGCTCCGCCAGATTGCCGACGCGCTTCCAGGTGGTGTAGAGCTTGGCGACGGCCTGCTCCAGCTGGGCGGCCTGATTGACCAAGTCAGCGACGGTGCTTAGGCTGCCGAGGCGCAGGGCCTCTTCGAGGGCCAGCTCGAGGTTGAGGGATTCATGGTTGAGGGCGCGCACCTGGGTGGCAGATTCGAGGTAGCGCGACAGATAGCGGGCCTCAGAGGTCACCTGCTTGAGGGTGTCAACGCTGGGATCTTCGGCAATTTCTTGCTGTAGAGGCTTTTGGTGGGATTCGGGCAGTTTTTCGAGCTCTTTGACCAAGGGGGCCAGGTAGCGCACGGGCAGGGTGTGCTCTGCGGCTTTTTCGCGGACTTCTTCGGGCAGCAGGTCGGAGGTCATGGCGGTCCACTCGTCGGAGAGCTGGCGGACTTCTCGCCGGGTGATGCGATCGCCCCGCTTGGCGGCGTCGGAGACCATCTGCTGGACCTCTGCGGGGGCCTGAGCGGTTTCCACGAAGGCCCGCTTACTAAAACGGTTGACGTCCGATTCTTCTAGGTAGCCATTTTCCAGCAGAGTATCAGCGCTGTTGGCCAGTTCGATCAGGGCGTAGGCCTGACTTTTGCTGATTTCTCGGTCCTTGAGCCAGTTGAGGAAACCAAACCCTCGCCCGTCGCCGCGCTGCTTTTCGCGATCGCGCACCACCCGCAGGATCCGCCCCCGCCAGATGTCGGTCTGGAGGTCGAAGCGATCGCACACGAGCCAGGCCGCCTCAATTTGCTGCTGAAAATCATGATCAGAAATCTGCTGGTCCTCTGGATCCGGCAGCCGAAAGTCCAGAGACAGTTCGTCAGGGAAGGTGGCTAGCGATGGCATCGAGAACGATTGCACAGGAGGGCTCTACACAACGATGGACGAATTATTATGACACGTTCACCCTGGTGGCACAGCGGAGAAACTCAGGAGGTGATCGATATAGCTCAAAGCAACAGCTTTGTACGGAGCAATTGTGTCCGGAAAGGATAAAAGGCGATCGCCCTTAAAAGCTTTTTTCGGGCATTCATCGCCAAAATACAGAGATTTACTCAGTCCTATTTAGACATAAGAACCTAGGAGTTTTATGTGTAATTTTACACCTGTTTAATTTCGTAGCTTTATTGTTTTTTGAGGTCGATTTTTCTGATTTAGATTAATTTTTCAATCTTAATAAATGATTCAATCTCTACTTCAAAATCCATCTAGCGACAGAAAAGCTTCTCAAGGCAATCTAGGACTTTCACATTTGCTAATATTTACAAATAGTGATTTTCAATCAGGGATGCTTCATTCACAATCAACGGAGGGGCGATCGCTCCTGCACAATGGTTGAACTGGAATCATGGCGCTCCAACAACACCCCAGTATCGGCAATCCTGCTTCCTCAGCTGGTCGCTCTTTTGGCCAGCGTCGCATCCTACCTTCGATAGAAATTGTCGCTCGCGAAGCTGGGAAAGTTGAGGCTTTAATTCAGACCCTCGTTGATGCAAAGCTCAATCGACAAGACATCACAGCCGATGTTTTAGAGAAGAGTTCAAAGCTCAAAAACATTAATAGCCTCAGCAAACAAATTGTGCTCAATCTTTTGCGCAGCAATGATTTGTTTCGCGGCTTCAAAGTCAATATTAAGCAACACATTGTTCGACCTGAATTGCTGCTGCTAGCCGGAACGCTTTGTGAAACCTTCGACGTGATGAACACGAGCCCGTTTTATGGGTATCGGGCCCTGATGGTGGGCTGCGGCGCGCTGTCGTCCTACAGCGAAACCAAGGTAGATTCAAGCGATCTGATTGAGCGATTTTATGGCGATCGCCCGCCGGTCACGCCAGAAGTAATGCAGATTTTGGGGGCGAAGGTCACCGGGATTGAGCCCCGAGAAAACAGCAAGGCCGAGTACGAATACTCCGTGTCCTATCGCCACGTGGCCATCGGTTTTCAGCAGCTCGAAGCCTGGCTCAGCAGCAATCCTGAGTCTTTTGATGTGCTGACCTGCTTCAATCTCTTCAGCCGGCCCGATTTCTTGTTTCACTACAGCACACCCGAGCAAATCACTCAGTTTTTGCGGGTGTTGCGGCGGGCGATCGCCCCCGAAGGACTGCTCTACAGCAGCCCGCCCCTGCTGCCCGTCTCTAGCGAAAACCGCAGCATCAACGCGCAAATCTTCTACGCGGCTGGCTTCCAGACAATTTACCAGGGCTACTACTACATTCTGGAGCCAGTCCGCAACCTGCCCTAGGGCGTCAGCGCTGGCTGTCCCAGCGATAGGACCTCGTTGAGCTTGCCGCTGCGATAGCCTTCCAGATCGAGGGTGACGTAGCGGTAGCCGTAGCTCTGGAAAGTCGCCACCAAGGCCGGCAAATCCGTCGTCATCACAAATTCCTGGATCTGCTCCGGCAGCAGCTCAATGCGGGCGGTTTCCTGCTCGGAGCGGACCCGCAGATTTTTCAGGCCTAGGGTGCGCAGGTAGCGCTCGGCCCGGCCCACCCGCTGGAGCTTGGCCACGGTGATTTCCTCGCCGTAGGGAAAGCGCGAGGACAGACAGGGCTGGGCGGGCTTGTCCCACCAGGGCAGGCCCAGCAGCTTGGCCATCTCGCGCACTTCGGCCTTGGAAATGCCAACCTCAGCCAGGGGCGATCGCACACCGCGCTCTTTGGCCGCCTGGATGCCGGGGCGATAGTCCCGCAGATCATCCCCATTCACCCCGTCCAGGACGTAGGGATAGCCGCGCTCCAGCGCCAGGGGCCGGAGCGTATCGTGGAGCTCGCTTTTGCAGAAATAGCAGCGATTGACCGGATTGGCGCTGTAGTTGGGGTTGTCGATTTCGTGGGTTTGCACCACCTCATGGCGGATGCCCATTTCCGCCGCCTGGACGCGAGCGTCTTCGAGATCCTCCGGCAGCAGCGACGGCGACTCAGCCGTCACCGCTAGGGCGCGATCGCCCAACACATCCACCGCAATTTTTGCCACGAGCGTGCTATCGATGCCGCCCGAGTAGGCAATCAAGGCCTGATCCATCTCCCGAAACAAGGCCTTGACCTGCTTGAGTTTGTCTTGCACCGTTGCCATGTCTCACCAAGCCCCTAGAATCCGAGTGAATGTTCCATCTGTTTGGTTTTTCTAGCCTAGCGAATTCGCCTCAGGAGTAGGCGATTGCCCACCTGAGACCCCCGCGCAAATGCTAGGCTCGTACCGGATGGAAACCAACGTAGCTCCCTCCCAGGGCACCCTTGCGCAGTGTACTCCCATGCTCATTCCCCTAACCCGCAAAAAATTTGAAGATCTCGTCCCCCTCGTGGCATCCGCCAGCCAATATCGCTACTTTTGGGGCAGCCTCGCCGACATTTTGCGGCGCGTTTTGATCTCCATCATTAGTGTGGTGGTCGTCGGCATGATCCGCCTGGTCATTGGCGAAAACGCCGAACTGCTGATGTTCACAGGAGGAGTTTTCTGCGGGTTTTATTGGCTGTGGGGACCGATTTTCTGGGCCAGCCGCCGCAACTGGGAGTTTCGCAAATACCCCTACAGCGGCTTCTGGCAGGGCCGAGTCCTGGATGTCTTCGTCAGCGAAGAACTGGTCGGCACCGAAGAAACCGTCAACAAAAAAGGCGAGCTGGTCATCGTTGAAAACCGCGAACGGCGGATCAATCTGGAGGTCGGCGATGAAAGCGGCTTCGAAACGCGGATCCAGGTCCCCCTCAAGCGCGATCACAAAGCTATTCGCCGGGGCCAAGTCGTAGAATTATTGGTCTTGTCTAACCGGCCAGACTTGAGCACGATCACAAACCTTTCTGACGCCTACCTACCCGATCGCGACGTCTGGGTGAGCGACTACCCCTATGTACAGCGGGGGCTCTTTGTAGAAGTGAGCCGCCAAATCTATCGCGAAGCAGAGCCAGACGAAGAGCCACCCCGGGAACGCCCTCGCCGCTCGGCTCCTCGCCGCTCGTCAGGACGGCGATCGCGCCCCCTGTAGCCATGATTCATTGGCGCTCTGGTGCGCTCTGGGACTAGCCCACATTCGTGTTTTCCTGGCCGTAGGCCTGCCACGCCAGGTCCACCAGTCCCGTGACAATGGCCGCTGCCACCACAGCGCTGCCCTTGCGGCCATCGATCCGGATGTGGGGCACCAAAGAATCCTGCAAGCGGCCCTTCGCCACATCCACATCCAAAAAGCCCGCAGGCGTCCCCACGACCAGGGCAGGGCGGATCTCCTCAGCCTCGATCAGGTTCACTAAGGCCGTCAGCGCCGTCTGAGCCTGACCAATCACAAAGATGCCCTCCGGATATCGCCGCGCGAGGGTTTCGATGCCCCAGGCAGCCCGCGTCTTCTCGCGCTGGGGCCGCGTCAAGGCGTCCATACTGCAATACACGGGATTGGCAAAGGTCTGCTGAATAATCGGCGTGATGCCGACCTGCACCATCGGTACATCGACCACGATGGTCGTGCGGGCCGCCAAGGCAGCCGCCCCAGACTGGAGAGCCTGCTCCGAAAAGCGAATCAGCGACTTGTACTCAAAGTCTGCCGTTGCGTAGATGACGCGGCGGACGATTTCATATTCAGCCGGGGAAAATGTGTGCTCACCAATCTCGCGATCGATAATTCCCAGGCTTTGGGCGTCTGTAATGTGCCATTCCATAAGGCTTCTCTATAAATTTCCGTTCTTATGTGGGGTATCGAGTTCCCAGGACCTCGCGTAGAGCCGGGGATCGCCCGGGAAGTCGCTGTCACCACTTTCTCCCTGCTAAGAGAAAGATTGCTGGTTTCTCTAATAAAGCACAATACCCTTGACCGTCCTTTTGGTGGCAATTTTGGCCACAAAACGCATGGATCTGCAAGAGAAAAGCCTGCGGGGGGCGGCTCGATCTGGGCAAGCCCTAAGGAGCAATCAGCCATAAACTATGGGTCATTAGGGCGAATTGGCAAGCAAATCGTTAGTTGTAGGGGCAAAAAGGGTTCTATAGAAACACGATCGCGCCTGAGAGTCCTTTATTCATCCATGGCTCGCTCAGGTTTGGAGCTCAGAGGTGCACTTGAGAGGCTCATTGCTCCGCAGTTTTGATTTTCTATATGAAACTTGCTAATCCAGGGCTGGTTCGGCCGCGTTTTCAGGCTTCTTCCGACCTCCGGTTTATGCTGCTGATGCCCAATCTTTTTGGGTTTAAGGGCGGGGTCCAGGTTTATTCTCGCTTTTTGCTAGAGGCGCTTCTGGAGCTGTTTCCCCAAGCGACTTTCGATATTTTGCTTAAGTATGACCGACCCGAGGACATTCAGCCTTGGTTTAAGGGCGATCGCCTGCGGTTTCACTGTTTTGGCCGATGGCCACGGCTGGCCCAAAGTATGCTCATGACGGGTCAGGTGCTGCGCCTCGGGATCCAGCGGCCGCCGAGTTTGGTGATCTCGACCCAGGTGGGCTACGGGGTCGCCGGGGACTGGCTCAATCGCTGGACGGGTACGCCCTACTGGGTGGTGGGCCATGGCCTGGAGGTGTGGAATTTGCCGCCGTCGGCCATGGGTCGGGCGCTGCGGCGAGCCAATCGAGTGATCGCGGTGAGCCACTACACGCGCGATCGCCTGCTGCGAGAGCAGCCCCTCGACCCAGGCCAGGTCGGCGTGTTGCCCAATACTTTTGATCCGGAGCAGTTTCAGCTCGGTCCGAAGCCAGATTATTTGTTGCAGCGCTACGGCCTACAGCCCGACCAGCCGGTGATCTTGACCATCACGCGTCTAGGAAAATCTGCCACCTACAAGGGTTATGAGCAAATCCTGCGATCGCTGGTGGCGCTGCGCCGCGACTTTCCGACCATTCGCTACATCCTGGGGGGCAAGGGAGACGATCGCCCGCGCATCGAGGCCCTGATCACCGAACTCGGCATTGCAGAGCAGGTCACGCTGGCGGGATTCATTGCTGACGAAGAGCTGGCCGACCACTACCGGCTGTGCGATGTCTTCGCCATGCCCAGCAAGGGGGAGGGCTTTGGCATTGTGTACTTGGAGGCGCTGGCCTGCGGCAAGCCAACCCTCGCGGGCAATCAGGACGGGGCCGTAGACCCCCTAGAGCGGGGTGCTCTGGGCTGTCTCATCGACCCCGACAACCTAAGCGAGCTCCAGGCGAGCTTGCGGCAGCTTCTCCAAGGCACCTATCCCAATCCGCTGCTCTATCAGCCGGAGGCGCTGCGCCAGGCGGTGATGGAGCGCTATGCCTTTGGGCAGTTTCGCGACAAGCTGGCTCGCCTCCTGGCCGAGGAGGGCATCCAGCCAAAGGCGATCGCCCCGAGTCAGGCTGCCACCAGAAGCTAGGCCACCGGCGGCACCGGGGGCAGGTCCGGCGACGGCGACAGGCTCTCAAGATTTTCCGGCGAGATTTCGCCCTCAGTCAGGAACCGGAAGGTTTCCTGGTAGAGGCTTTGCCAGAAGCGGTTGCTCATGCCCTGGCTGACCTCTGTGGGGTCCACCATGGGGTGGGGCACCATGTCTTGGGCCGGATACATAAAGAACCGGTGCCCCTGGCGATCGCCCCCCAAGCGCTTAAAGAAGTCTTGATTGGTTTCGATGTCCGCCGCGTCCTCGTTTTCAGTCAGGATCAGGCAGGTGGGAATCTGGCTCAGGGTGCTGACGGACTGGCGATCGAGCACGTAGTCGCTGCCAAAGCGGTCCGCCGCCGTCAGGCAGCCCACCGGAAAGCGCAGGCTCGGGTCCCAGCCCGATTCGCTGATGTCGAGGGGTCCGGCCAGATTGACGTAGAGCCGCCGATCTTCCCCAAAGATTTTCAGCAGGGGGGCGTAGGCAACGACCTTGTCAATGCGATCGGGACGCGCTGCCGCTAGGCCCAGGGCCACCGCGCCGCCCACCGAGAGCCCCACCGTGAAGATCGGACCGGGCAAAGCGTCCAGCTCCTGCAAGCGCTCCACCGCGTCCTGCCGATAGCGCAGGTGCGAGGAGATAAAGTAGCGATCGAAATCCGGATCATCAGTCTTCTCGATCGCCCGGATGATGTCGGGCAGCTTGGGTTCGATCGCCATCAGGCGAGCAATCAGCGCCAGACGCTGGTGGTAACTGGGCTTCGAAAAGCCGTCGGGATTCGCCGCGAGATTGGCGAAAAAGGTCTGCAACACCGGGTCTTGCTGCACCTTTTGGCGCAGAGGCTCGGCATACTCAAGCCGCAGGTCCACCTGGGGCCACTGGGTCGTCGGCGGCACGAAGGGATGCCCCGCGATCGAGGGCTGGTAGACGTTAAAACCGTTTTGGAACAGATACTCGGTCAGGCGCCACATCTGGTGGGGCTTGGCGCTGAAGCCGTGAAACAGCATCACCGTCCCGCGAATGGGCTGGCCCGCCGGATGAAATCGGT
Organism: Geitlerinema sp. PCC 7407; assembly: GCF_000317045.1. Taxonomy (NCBI): domain Bacteria; kingdom Bacillati; phylum Cyanobacteriota; class Cyanophyceae; order Geitlerinematales; family Geitlerinemataceae; genus Geitlerinema; species Geitlerinema sp. PCC 7407. Next base: position 1,864,769 of record NC_019703.1, on the reverse strand, counting down.
AGTAGGGATAGGCGCCCTCGCGGCGGTAGGGGCTCTGGTCAATGCGCCGAATATAGGCGTCGATGGCGGCCTGGGTTTGGGCTAGCTGGTCGGCGGTGGGAATGGTTTGGGATTGAACAGCAATCATAGGTGTGGGGGCAAAACATTAGGAAAGATTGGGGGCACTGCGAGGGGCTGTTTGAAGCGCGATCGCCTTCTACAAAACTCATCGCCTAGCCCCCCATTTCCGAACGTTTAGAGGGTGTAGGTGAAGTCTTTGATGACCATGCCGGGGACGAGGTTGCCGCCGAGCCTGCGGCTGTCGTAGGTGCCGACGTTGGGAATGAACTCCTGGAAGTCGGTAAGGGCGATGAGATTTTCGCCCCAGAAGCGGTAGAGACTTTCGTCGAAGCGGAGATTTTCGATAGGGGCGACGATTTCGCCGTCTTCGACCCAGAAGCACGCATAGCGGGTCATGCCGGTGATGCGGCCTGCGGGGCGATCGCTCCAGTTGAGGTAGTGGAGATTGGACAGATAGAGGCCCGTGCCCAGCTCCGAGAGGATGGCGTCGCGGGAGAGGCTGCCGGGGTGGACCTGGGGCGATCGCAGGCCCTCGTGAGCCCCGGCACCATTGGCGGTTAGGCCGTATTCCTTGGCGGTGCGCCGGTTGATCAGCAGGTTGACCAGCTCGCCGTGGGCAACGATGGGCAGGGCAATCGGGGCGACGTCTCCCCAGGGGGTAAAGCGGGGAACCAGGCCCGAGCTAAAGTCCTCGGTCAGACAGAATTGGGGCGAAAGGCGTTTGCCTTCTTGGCGCATCAGGCCCAGGGCGCTGCCCCCTTGGCGCATCGAGGCTTCGCTGACCCCGCCCCAGGACAAAATATCGATCAAGTCGCCGACGGCGGCGGGCGCGAGATAGGTGCGGTACTGGCCCGGGGCGATCGCCTTTGGCGGCTGGGCGAGGCGCTGGAGCTGGGTTTTGGCTTCGGCAATCTGGGTGGCGTAGGCGGCTTCGTCCCACTGGCTACCGGCGATCGTACCCTTCACCGCTTGGCCGTCCGGCGCAAACAGCGAGTAGTCCAGGGTGTAGGAGTCGGTGACAAACCAGTGCTTTTGGCCCGCTGAGTCGGCGTAGGCCCGCACCACCGCGCCCCCGGCGTACAGCCCCGCAAAGTCAAGCTCGGCCACGGCGGCCAAAATGCGATCGGCGGCGGCCTCCGGGGCCAGCAAGTGTCCCGCGTGGACATCGTGGCTGGTGTCGCTGCCGCTGGGAACCACGGCGTAGGGGTCGGGCGGCAGCTGATCCACCTCGGCCCGGAGCTGGGCGATCGCCCCCTGAGCCTCTGCAAGATCCTGCTCGCGATCGCCCGTCAGAGGAATTTCGCAGGTGATCGATCGCTGATTTTTCACCAAGCTCAGGTGCAGCTTGCCGTCTGTAACCGTTCCAGCCTGACGCACCTTGGCGTGATTGAAGCGAACAAACTGACTTTGCTCAGCGCTCAGCTGCAGGGAAATATGCTCGTCGGCGGACTGGGGGGCGATCGCCCCTACCAGCGCCTCAAAGCTCGCCTCCCACTGAGCCACCGCCGCCTGGGAATCCTGGGAATGTTTCGTGACCGTCATGCCGCACCGCCAAAAACTTCAATGTCTGAAAACACGCACACCGGCGAGCCGTGACCCACCGTGATCGCCTGATTGGGCTCTCCCTTGCCGCACATGGGCGTCCCGTAGATTTGCCAGGTCGAGGCATCACCCACCTGGGTCAGGCTGTGCCAAAACTGGGGCGTGACGCCTCGATAGTTGGGATTGCGCACGGTTTTGGTCAGGCGGCCATTCTCGATCAGGCGGCCATATTCGCAGCCGAACTGGAACTTGTAGCGGCGATCGTCGATGGACCAGGAGCAGTTGGACTCCATGTAAACGCCGCGCTCAATGCTGGCGATCATGGCCTCCAGGGAGCGATCGCCCGGCTCTAGGTTCAGATTAGCCATGCGATCGATAGGGGGCCGGTTCCAAGACGTCGCGCGCGTGCAGGCCACTCCCTCCACCTGGGCGCGGCCCTGACTTTCTAGGCCGCCGAGACCCCGCAGCAGCTTCCCTTCGCGGATCAGGTATTGGCGATCGGCGGGAGCACCCGTGTCGTCGAAGCCGTAGCTGGCAAACTCCCCCTCGACTGTCGGGTCAAAGGTGATATTCATCAGCGGCGACCCGTAGGTCAGGTTGCCAAAGTCCGCCAGACGGACAAAGCTGCCCCCGGCGTAGTTGCGCTCGTCTCCCAGGATGCGATCGATTTCCAGGGGGTGGCCCACGCTTTCGTGGATTTGCAGCATCATCTGGTCAGGCGCCAGCACCAAGGTCGTCGTCTCCGTCGGGCACTCCTGGGCGCCCAAAAGCTCCACCGCCTGCTCCCCGATCCGCTGCACCCGCGCCCACAGATCCGCCGAAAGAAAGTGCTCGAGTCCGCCCTGGTAGCAGCGCGCGGCCCAGCCGTTGTCGCTGCGGCGCTGGACCCTAGAGCCATCCTGGGCAGTGGCGCTGTAGTCTGTGGCCACCTGCGAAAAGCTCTGGTAAATCTCGGAGCCGCTGCTGCTGACAAACCAGGTCTCCTGCACCTGGGTAAACAGCATGGCCACCGTGTGGACGACTTGATCGGAGACCTTGAGCGTGTGGCAAATCTTGGTCAGCAGCTCGTTGATCTCGCCGGGGGTCAGCGCGTCGAAGGGTTTCGCGGTGGCAGTGGCGTAGCGTCCCTGGGCGGGAGGCCGCTGCTGGGTGCTGAAGGGATGCAGTTTCCAAGGGCTGGCGGCGCGAGCTTGGTGATAGGCCGCTTGGGCGGCGGCCTGCAGGCTGGCTGGGGTGAGGGCGTTGCTGGCTCCATAGCCGATCTGGCCATCCACCAGAACTTCGACCATGGCCCCTTGCTGGTGCGATCGCTGGTTGCCCTCGGGATGCCCGTCTCGCACCGATCGGTGGGTGCTCTGGGCCTTGACAATGCGCAAACCAACCCAGTCCGCAGGGACATCGATGGAAGCCAGCAGCTTCGAAGGATCAAAAACCATGGGTGCGTTGCCGTGGAGTGGACGAAGAGAGGCGCTCAAACTCGCCTGTCGTCTCTATGGTAGCGACATGGCAGCGGGGCTACGGCGTGGTTTGGTGGGCGTGAGGCGATCGCACCAGAACCCGCGACCCCACGGTTAATCCCGGCAGCCCGATCGCCTTGGTCTCGACCAGCTCAAATCCAAGGCGTTCATAGAGTTTTTGGGCTCGACCATTCGCAATATCAACACTGATAAAAAGATCCTGATGATTTTGCTCCGCTCCAGCGATGCACTGACTCAGAAGCTGACTGCCAATGCCGCAGCTTTGGTACGCAGAATCAACAGCTAGATTGCCAATATAAAGGCTCTTTTCGGGATAGTGATGGCGCAAAAGGTGACGCAAAATCAGCCCATTGGCTAGCTTGAGTCGCAGACGCTGCGATCGCGAGAAAAGCTGCTCATAATCTGCTTCATTGTGCAGCTGCTCGGCGGGGACTTGCACAATCATTCCAATCACTTTCTCCGAGAGAGCAGCAACGCGAATATAACGATGACTGAAGCGATTGTGCGATCGCTCAACGAGCTGACTCAGGATTTCGATCGCCCTTGAACCAAAGGTGAACTGAAACAGTGGCGGAGAAGAGGTATAAATTAGTTCAGCGACGGTTTTAGAATCATGTTCGGCAAGATTCATCGGTGAATAAATCACGCCCTCAACCGACTGGTTTTTCATATTTAAATCCTCAAATTCATCAAAGATAGCCGATTAAAAACTTTGGCTAAACTTGTCAAATCTCTCCGTTGAAACTCTAAAGCAAAAAGACAAAGTTAAAGAATTAATTTAAGATTTTTAGCGCTGATTGTTGCTCTTCAATCGACCTGGCTGTACGGGGTTTAGAGCCTGCGGCTAGAAGGGTGATCACTGCCGATCGGGCAAGGCTCGGCCTGACCAAGGCTGGGTAACACCTGCAAGCATGGTGCTTCTTGTTTCGTTTGAGTCTGTAGAATTTTGCGAGAGGGGCGCTACTCTGAGGAGATAGAACTCCTGAGGCGCGATCGCTCGGAGTCTCTGCGCTGGCATTTTTGGTAGCTCCTATGCTTCTTGACGACATTACTCGCACGCTCACTGAGCTGTTTGGTAGCTCGGTTGAAACCCTGGAATCTGGGCTCTGGCAGGTTGAAACTCCGGCTTTTCGGCTGCTGATTTTGCTCTCCGAGGACCAGTCTTGGCTGCGAATGCTGGTGCCGATCGCTCCCGCGACCGAAGCTCGGCCATTCCTGGAGCAGCTGCTAGTTGCCAACTTCGATCGCACCCAGGAAACGCGCTACGCCCTCTACCAAGACACGCTCTGGGCGGTTTTCCAGCACAATCGCGCCACCCTGGCCCCGGAGGATTTTGCGGCGGCGGTCCAGCGCCTGATTTTGCTAAAAGAGGAAGGGCTAGCGGATCCGTTTCGGCAGCTTCGGGATACCCAGATTCGCCAAATTATTCGCATTGCCAAGCAGCAGGGCCAGAGCCTCGCGGCGACGCTCCAAGGCCTCGATCGCCTCTACGAGGAGGGCATGATGGGGGATATGAACAGCGGCTCGGAGTACCGCGAGCAAATCCTGGAGGCTTGGCGCTTCCAGCTTGAGCGTCTGTGGCCGGAAGTCAATGACTAGGGGTGAAGCAGTGGATATTGTGACTTTGCTGCGGGAAGACTATCAGCATTTTCCCCGCGATCAGCGCTACGAACTCTACGATCCGGGGGTGTATTTCAAGGATCCACTGAGCGAGTTTCGGGGAATTAAGCGTTTTCGGCAAATGGTGGGCCTGATGGAGCGCTGGTTTCTCAATGCCCGCATGGATCTCCACGACATCCAACAGCGCGATCGCCTGATCACCACGCGCTGGACTCTCAGCTGGAACACGCCTCTCCCCTGGAAGCCCCGCATTGCCATCTCAGGCCGCAGCGAACTCACGCTCAATGACGAAGGCCTCATTGTTTCTCACATCGACTGGTGGGACTGCTCCATCTGGGACGTTGTCCAACAACACTGGCCTTTCTCAAAAGCTTGATTCAGTGACAATGAGCCCTTGGAAACGAGTGGGCTAGAGGAAGGCGATCGCCTTCTAATTGATCAAGACTTAATAATGTTTTTCTCTAAATATCAATAGATTAATGAGCTAGAAATATTCTAACTTTAATCCAATAATCTTCTTAATTATGTATCTATCGACGTGAAACACATATACGATTTTGCAAACACAGAGATATATTCTGTATTTTAATCAGATATGGGTGCAACACATACCTGATTTGCACTACTTTAACGAACTTAAGTTGTTTGAAAATCTAAAATTTCAGATTTAACACAACAATATATCAATTATTCATTTACACGTGTAATCCATTAGTGTAGGTGTAGTGGCAAGTGAACGTGCAAAAATGCTATAGTACAGAGAAACTATCAAATTTTAAGGCAGGTGTCATCTGCCATGGATGTAACTTGCGGAGTTAGTACATGTCTAGTACACATACAGGTATTGAGTGGACTGATAAAACTTGGAATCCAATAACTGGTTGCGACAAGGTCAGTCCAGGTTGTCTTCATTGTTATGCTGAAGCCATCACACAGCGTTTTCCTAAGAACTTTCCTAACGGATTTGCATTGACTATGCATCCAGAAAGGTTAGAAGAACCACTACGTTGGCGTACTCCCAGCCGAGTCTTTGTCAATTCAATGAGTGATCTTTTTCATAAAGATGTGCCCCTCGATTTCATTCAACAAGTTTTCTCAGTTATTCATTCAACACCCTGGCACATATATCAAATTCTCACAAAACGCCATGAACGCCTGAAAGATTTAGCATCCAAACTAGATTTTCCACGTAATGTTTGGTTAGGTGTATCAGTTGAGAATCAGAGCTACGCTGAACGTCTTGACTATCTTCGCAGCGTTCCCGTTTCAGTACGCTTTGTCTCTTGTGAACCACTCCTAGGGGCACTCAAGCTAAATCTGACTGGTATTGATTGGGTCATTGTGGGTGGAGAATCTGGTCAAAAACATCGACCAATGCAAATTTCTTGGGCAGAAGATATCCGGGATCAGTGCCAAAATGCAGGAGTTGCGTTTTTCTTCAAACAAGTTGGAGGGAGAACTCCAAAAGCAGGAGGCAGATTGCTTAATAATGAGATCTGGGATGAGATGCCTGCTGTATGGCAACAACATCTTCAAAAATGGGGGAGTAATCCACTCACTGTCAAGAAATTAAAACTCATTGCTTAACTGGAAATGTAACTATTAGGTTATCCGCGAATGTACCTTTCCGGCGTTTTTTACCAATAGGTGAGCAAACAGTGATTTCGCCTTTGATTTCAAGGTTAATGAGAGCAGTTTTGTAGTTTTTGCTGATATATGGTCTGCCGACATGGTGCAGATCATAGATTTCTTTCATTCTCATAGTTTTGCCAGAAAACTTCTCTAGCAACATAAATTCTAGTTCATCAAGAGGACGAGTAAGCTCGAAGAGAAATGGTTGCTGAAGAGACGCAGGATTATACTCAAAAGATGCTACACCTTGTATTTGATCGGAACTTTCTTTAGCCATTATTTCTTTCATTATTTCATAGCCCTTGACATGCTTACTCACAAAGATAAGGTGATGGCTAGTTCGATTTCCAAGTTCATGTCTAAATCGAAATGGAAGAACATACTGACCACCCATTTCTTGTAATGATTCACAGATTGCTTCCACAACAGTTAACTCACGTTCTTGTGGACTAAGCTCTCTTAATCGCTCACGAACTTGCTCTGCTCGTATTTTTCCAAATAGCGCACTCATATGCTCTCGAACAGCGTCATTGCCTAAACCCATGTTGATACGGTTGTAGTTAAAGAAGAAGATGCAATCACAACCCCAGTTTTTGACAACTGAATTTATAAGTTGGAGAGATAACCCCTTATAACCCCAAGGATCAACAAAAAATAAAGTGGGAATTAGTCTTCGTTCTTGAAAAGTTTTAACAATCTTTTCTCCTACTTCATGATTCAATATTTGAGGGGAATAATTTAAATTCTCTATACCTGGAATTGCATCTATTGCTTGCTGAAGAGAATTAACATTTGCAACGTCAGCGTCATTGAAGATTGATACCAACATTTTTTGCATATCTGGATCTGAAATAGCTGTTTCCAAGACCTTTACAGGTGTTGATTTTGAGCCATCTTTATATCGCCCTGCACCAGCAAAAAGATCAATATATGCAATTCTCGGATTTGGAATTGGTTTTCTTGATGACTTAATTGTTGAGATAATGACCTTCGCCCAAACCCAGAAATACTTTTCGACAATTCTGGCTTTGATTAAAGATTGTTCCTTTTGTTCATCGAAGAAGGAGTTTCCAGTCATAACTTTGAACTAATATTTACCGTAAGTGAAAGGCTTTTTCAAAAGGCAGTGATTACCATGTTATTCGATTCTTATTAATGATGTCACTAGAAAAAGAATAAATATTTTTAACAACTAGAAGCCAAGATAGGATTACTTATCAAATCAGCATTTTATGCCATAGATAATTAGTTTTGATATCTTTTGAGATCGAACAAGGTGATAATGGCAAGAGTTGTTTTAACCAAATAGTTGATCAAGCGGTACTAATGTCTTTTAGTTCTAAAATGGAAGACTAACTCTACAGAGCTAAGTCACTATGACAAACCAACAACTAAACTCAATCAAAACTATTTTTCAGCGCCGACTAACCACTCTTGAGCACTTATTAAAAGTAGCTCAGACTCACTTTAACGATGATGAGTCTTTTCTTCAGGCACGCATTGCGCCTGACATGCTTCCCTTGGGCACACAGATCGCCTTCACCTGCAATCAGCCGCGCAACTTTGCCCTGTGGTGCGACGGCAAACCGATGGACAATCTCAACCCAGAAGTGACGTCCCTCGCCCAGGCCTATGACCACATCAAAAATACTCAGTCTCTGCTTGATAGCATCAACACCGAAGACGAAAAGCTAAACGGAGTTACTTGCCACAAGATAGCTCCTGGCTTTTCCCTAGAGCTTTCGGGCATTGACTACGTCAACGAATTCTTGATGCCCAACTTCTACTTTCACTTAGTCACCACCTATGACATTCTTCGGATGTCTGGCGTGGCCATTGGCAAGAAAGACTACATGATGCACCTGATGCCCTTCCTCAAACAAGAATAAATTTCTGTCGAGAGACAAAATTATTTTCGTTGGTTGGAGCTGTTGCCTCCGGATGCGGGAACCCTGATCGAGTCAGTGCGTTTCTGTCATCACGACCACAGAGGCCAGCTCCTATGAACATCTTTAATCAGCTCGGAAAAGTCGCCCAAAACTCTGGCAAGCTTTTACAAAAACAAGCAGAAAACTATCTTGTTGTCAGTCCGGCCACTCGACAAATCATCCTCAAGCCCAAAACCGTAGAGCTATTGTGTCAGCAAGCGGTTCAGCGAGTAGAGCAAATGACAGCGTTAGAAATCGCTCCTGATGAAGGCCTAATCGCAACCGTTGAACATCAAAAAGTGAAGCTCAAAGTTCACTTCACGCCGGAAAAGATCCTGCTCAAAGGCGACCTCATCGAGGGCCAACTTCGCCTCATTCACAAACCTCAAGTAGAATCGGAATCTTTTCTCTATAGAACTTTGATAGCAGGCTGGAATACGTTTCTAGGCGGACACATTCCCGCTCAAGCCCTGCCCGAGGGCGTGCGCCTGGACGGAAATCTGGTTTACTACGCTTTCCCCGTGGCGCAACTTCGCCTCATCGAAGCCCTCTTTCACAACCTAGAAGACGGCTCATTCCTAAACCTTGAACTAAAGCAAGGCGAATTAAGAATTGATAGCGCTGTTGCCATCAACTGGAGCGATCTTAATTTACTGAGCTTGATTCAACTGTTTACTGCGAGTTCAAACAAGAAAACCTAATTCGTAGCTGAGATGTCTCTAAGGGGCTGTTCTTTAACTCTAAATCGCTAGATTTACTGCTTCTACCACTAACCTAAGACTATTCTTTATTCACTGTTGAAGTTCCTGTGTGAACTCTCCCGAAGCAGAGGCCCATTGCTGGCAAGCGGAAAAGTTAACTTCTGGACGATAAGTCCATGCTTCTATTGTTGGTTTATTGCCTATCTGCTTCATCAATTCTTGAGCTTTTTGTTGATCTCCAGCTAGACAGGCAAATTTTGCATAGTTGTTGACGTACCAGGGAATCGGATAGCGCTGAATGAGATCTTCAAACCCCGTGCTCATCTTCGCCCACTGAACAGGCATCCCGCTGGATGCATCAAAGCCTAGCTCAATATTGGCGATAAACGCTGTCCAGTAGATCTGGGCATACAGACTTTGCCCTTCACACTGGCTCGTTATTCGAACAGCATCTTGTGCAAATTGCTCCGCTTCAATCACGCTACCACTCCATTTGGGTAGTAGGTATGAAAAAGCCGCATGGTAGGTGTCGTGGTAGTAGGCCTCTTTAGAAAGTGCTTCTTGCAATAAGGCTCTCACGGATCGCTTGCTCCATCCCTGATCTCGAGCAATTCCTAGCATGTTGACGTACCAGTTGGGATCAACGCTAGCGATTTCCTTACTCTTCTCTAAGATATCTCTCGCTAAGTTAATGTTTTCCTCAAAGGGTTCCCATGCCGACTGAGGCACCTGGCCTTTAAACCCCCCTCCCCTAAAATGCCACGCCCGATTGATGAGGAAATCGCTATAGACAATATAGGGAGCTGGAGAATCAGGGTATGCCTTGATCCATTCGAGGATTTTTTCTTCTGCCTTGATCCAGTTCTTTTCGTCTTTTTCGTCCCCAAAAAAATCAGGATTTAGAATCCCATCATAGAAGTACTTTAAATGCCAGCGCCCCCCTGATGTTCTGCTAGCCCTATTTCGATAAATTTTGTATTCTGCTTCTAATTGTGGAAAGTCGCTTAGTGCAAAAGCGATCGCAGACCCGGTTACAACGGATTCCCTAGCTTCTACCTCTGATGAATCAGTCCTTAATTGAGGCTTAACACAAGGCATGGTAGAAGCAGGTATGTCTGAGGCGATATGTATTGGCTTAAGTACCAATGGTATTAATGCTGTGCATCCAGTTAACGAAAGTGCTAGCAGTATAAGAAGCGTGATTCTCATAACAAGTAGAAGCTGCCACACCAGCCATATCTAAGATGAGACTAAGCTCTCTAACTGGAGATTTCAAGAGTAGTCATCAAACTGAAACATTTTATATAAATCGAGATTCTGGCTGTTGCTCGATGTAATCTTCTAAATCCGCAGAATTTCAATGATTTTGGACTTAAATGGATTAATTCTTGATTTGGATCGATCGAGCTCTAAGATGACTATCTGAGCTGAATTTGCTGAACTGTAAACTTGAAAATCTGACTTTTCATGACACTGCGCTCTTTGGTCAACCAATCCTGGCATAACGTCTGAATTGTTGCCAACCTTCCGGTGTTTGAATCTTTTAAGGAGTGTTTAGAGTCCATGAATTTGTTGAATTTGTAAACGTCTAAATTGAATTAGAAAAATGTGTTGAAAATTTCTAATTTGAAACGATTTTTTGATTTTAATTTACTCTTATACAAAATCTCGTGAACCATTTGAAATGGAGACAAATGTATTCTTAACTTCCCTGCGATAGAGGATAAGTTAGCGGTGTGTAGCGACAATAGCTCTGAGGTTGCTGTGCTTGCGAATGCAAGGCAGTGCCTGAGCCATTGTCAGAAGGGCGATCGCCCTCAAGGAGAGACGGATGAAAGGCTTGCAGGGAAAGAACGTGCTGGTTACTGGCGCGAGTACTGGCATCGGGAGGGCGATCGCCCTTCGATTTGCCCAGGAAGGAGCCAATGTTGCCATCAACTATTACAACAGCGCCGATGAAGCCGCAGAAACTCTCGAATCTGTGCAGAAAACTTGCGGTTCCATTCGCGATTGTGGCGTCGGAGATCTGGTCGTTCAGGCTGACGTTTCCAAAGAAGAAGACGTCGCGAAAATGTTTCAAACCGTTATTGAAGCATGGGGTCGGCTAGACATTTTGGTCAACAACGCCGGCATTCAAAAAGAAGCCCCTTCCCACGAGCTAGAAGCTAACAGTTTCGACAAAATTATTGGTATTAATTTGCGAGGCGCTTACCTGTGCTCGCGGGAGGCGCTGCGCCACTTTTTGAGCCGAGACGGTGGCGGCTCCATTCTCAATGTCTCCAGCGTTCACGAAATCATTCCCCGCCCCGAATATCTCAGCTACTCCATCAGCAAAGGAGGCATGGGCAACCTGACCCGCACCCTCGCCTTGGAGTATGCCAACAAAGGCATTCGCGTGAACGGCATTGGTCCCGGCGCGACGGCCACCCCGATCAATGACTGGGCCGAGCGCCCCGAAGAAGAGCAGCAGGTCGCGTCCCACATTCCCATGGGGCGAGTGGGCGAAGCTGAGGAAATGGCGGCGGCGGCGGCCTTTTTGTCATCGGACGAGGCCGCCTACATCACCGGCCAAACCCTCTACATCGACGGCGGCCTCACTCTCTACGCAGACTTCCGGGAGAACTGGTCCGCCTAGGCGCGGTGCCAGCGAGTCACGCCCCCCGCTTGGTCTAGCAAAACGATGCCTTGGGCCTGGAGCTCGTCACGAATGCGATCGCCCTCTGCAAAGTTCTTGGCTTTGCGGGCCTCAGCTCGCTGCTGGATCAGCGCTTCGATCGCCTCATCGCTCAGGCCCTCACCCGCCGAGTCGGCGCTCTCTGGCTTGGCCATCAGCCCCAACACGTCACCCAGGACGAGCAGCGTATTCCAAATCTCGCGCAGCGTCTGGGCATTCGCCTCGGCCTGGCCCTGGTGGGTGATCAGGTTGCCTTCGCGCCGCAGCTCCTTGGCCAGCTCGAACAGCACCGCAACCGCGCCCGCCGTGTTGAAGTCATCATCCATCGCCGTCTGGAACCGGCTCACGGCGTCGCTGCTCGGTACCTGGGCCGGGTCCGGCTGCCCGAAATTCGCCGATTGCGCGTCACTCCAGCCGAGGGCTGCGCCGTACTCGTAGCCAAACAGCAGCCCCTCGCGCAGGGTATCCCAGCTATTGCGGGCCGACTGGAAAGACTCTTCGGTGAAGTCCATCGGCTTGCGGTAGTGGGCTTGCAGGAAGAACAGGCGCAGCACCATCGGATCAACGCCGCTGTCGAGCAAGTCCCGGATGGTGGTGAAGTTGCCCAGGGATTTGGACATCTTCTCGCCATCGATGTTCAGCATGCCGTTGTGGAGCCAGTAGCGGGCCAGGGGATGCCCTGTCACGGCTTCAGATTGGGCGATTTCGTTTTCGTGGTGGGGGAAAACTAGGTCTGCGCCGCCGACGTGGATGTCGATGGAGTCTCCCAGGCGATCGCGCACCATGGCCGAGCACTCGATGTGCCAGCCAGGACGTCCCTGGCCCCAGGGCGATTCCCAGGCGGGCTCGCCGGGCCGCGCCCCTTTCCACAGCGCGAAGTCAAAGGGGTCGCGCTTTTTGGGGGCATCCGGATCAGCGTTGTCAACCCGGCCGCTCGCCCCCGCCTGCATGTCCTCCAGCTTGCGGCCAGAGAGCTTGCCGTACTGATCAAAGTGGCGCACCGAATAGTAAACATCGCCGTCGGAGGCGTAGGCGTAGCCCTTGCTTTCTAGCTCGTGGATCAGGCGCTTGATGCCGTCGATGGTGTGGGTGGCGCGGGGATACTCGTCCGCGTCCAGGATATTCAGGCGACGCATGTCCTCGAAGTAGGCATCGATGTAGCGCTCGGAGACGGCCTCCATGGTGGAGCCTTCTTCCTTGGCCCGTTTGAGGATTTTGTCGTCGATGTCGGTGAAGTTTTGGATGTAGCGAACGTCGTAGCCGCGCCACGCCAGGTAGCGCCGAATGGTGTCCCAGACGATGTAGGAGCGGGCGTGGCCGATGTGGCAGTAGTTGTAGACCGTGACGCCACAGCAATACATCCGCACTTTCCCGGCTTCTAGGGGCTCGAAGGGTTCTTTGTGGCGGGTGAGGGAGTTGTAAAGCGTTAGGGTCATGGGTCGTAGTGAACAGGCTAAAGAAAATTGGGGCGGCAACCGAAGGGTGCGCCGGGTCTTTCCACTAGCTTGACATGAGCGGGGGGCGATCGCGCCGGGCTGGCGTCGGAAATTCTGCTCAGCGGGTGCAGCATACCCCAGGCCCCAATCCCAGTCGCTTCTCCAGATCCGCAATAATATGAGGATAACGGCGCACTCATCAGCGTCTCATCACACAGGCCGATCGCGCCGTTGCCGTTTCCTCTATCTTTCTGACGTTTTTGACAGCCGCTCTATGCAATCAGCAGTCAATCCTGACCAATCTTCTGCGATGGAAGTCCCCAAGCACGGGCTTCCGGTCACCATCATCACCGGCTTTTTGGGCAGCGGCAAAACGACCCTGCTCAACCACATCTTGAGCAATCAAGAAGGCCTCAAAACCGCTGTGCTGGTGAATGAATTTGGGGAGATCGGCATCGATAATGAGCTGATCATCTCTAGCTCGGATGACATGGTGGAGCTGAGCAACGGCTGTATCTGCTGCACGATCAACAGCGATCTTCAAGATGCGGTGTATCGCGTCTTGGAGCGAGACGACAAGGTAGATTACCTGGTGGTGGAGACGACGGGGGTGGCAGACCCGCTGCCAGTGGCTCTGACCTTTTTGGGAACGGAGCTGCGGGACTTGACCCGTCTGGACTCCATCATTACGACGGTGGACTGCGAAAACTTCAGCATTGACCTGTTCAACAGTCAGGCTGCCACCAATCAGCTCATGTACGGCGACATCATCTTGCTAAACAAGGTGGATCTGGTGGACGAAGCAGACGTGGACGCCCTAGAGCTGCGGGTTCGCGACATGAAGCAGGACGCGCGCATTGTGCGGACGGTGCAGTCCCAGGTGCCGCTGCCGCTGATTTTGAGCGTGGGCCTGTTTGAGTCGGACAAGTATTTCGAGACGGCCCAGCAGCCAAGCGGCCATGATCACCACGATCACCATGACCACGATCATCACGATCATGGCCATCACGATCACCATGATCATGAGCATCACGCCCATGGCGCGGACCACGAGGACCATTCGGCCTGCGATCACGACCATGGCCACTGCACCCACGACCACGATCACGACCACCATCATCACCACTCCGATCACCTGGCAGTGGATGGGTTTGTGTCGATTTCGTTCCAGAGCGATCGCCCCTTTGCGATTCGCAAGTTCCAGTATTTCCTAGACAACCAGCTGCCCGAGAGTGTGTTCCGGGCGAAGGGCATTCTCTGGTTTGACGAGAGCCCCAAGCGCCACATTTTCCACCTCAGCGGCAAGCGTTTTTCCCTCGATGATGATGAGTGGAAAGGCGCGCCCAAAAATCAGCTGGTGCTGATTGGCCAAAACCTCGATCGCGAGGGGCTGCTCTCGCAGCTGGAAAACTGCCTAGGTACGGCTTCGACTGGTCGAGCAAAGGGATTCGGCAAGTAGAACCGGGGTGCTAGAGGGCGATCGCGCAGGGCGATCGCCTCGCAAGCCGCATTACCGGCATGACCCGCTATGCGTGCTTCTGGGTCAAAGACGGTGAAACCGTTGCCCCCATGGCAAATCTTCGCTTCGATGAAAGTCTTTGCCGCTTCTCGGGTGAAAATCTCGTTGCCCTCACCGACTTCCAAAAGTTCATTCCCAACGTCGGCACCTACGACAGCCGCAGACTCGGCGGCAACCTCGTCCCCGGCATGATCATCAAAGACTTCACCTACACCCTCTAATCATCCACTAAGTGCCAGCGATTTTATCTCACTTCTCCATAAACAAGTAGGAAGGCTGAGGCGAGAAATATGAATACCCAATTCACTTAGCAGGCCTTAAAATCATGTTTCTTAAAAGCAACAAATTAAAGCCAAAGTGTGAAGTTTTCGTTAGACAGGAATTATTTTAAAGTTAGCGAGTAAAATTTCCTTAGACAGAGGCTTTAAAAGTTAAAAATGCTCAGAAAAGAGATACCTGACAGTGCTATTGAGTTAGTGGCTAAACATATCAATACAAGAAGCAATAAAAATTATGGTATTCCTGTAATTGGAAATGAAGAAAATATAGAAACTCCACAATTTTTTGAGATTATTCCTTTTGATCACATAGACAGTAGCAATAGGCGTTTTTATGCAATCGATGGCAGCTACAACAGTGAACAGTTTTATAACGGTTTATGCATTGCTATTTATGCAGCTGGGTATATCTGTTTTCATAGAGGTCGACAGATTCGGATGAATTCCCTAGATGATCCAGTCATACTAGGTAAAGCATATTATCCACAAAATATTTTGATTACCCATCAAGATCACCTGATCGCTATTTACGATGAATTTTTAACTTTAGAACCTGTAAAAAATCTACTCAATTTTCTAAACGAGAAGCCAGAAGAAATCTTTCCATATAAGAAAGAACAAGTTTGCACAAACCTATCAACATTGTTGGGATTTTGCCAAGAAGTCTTAGAAATCGCCCTCATTTTGGAAGTCATTGATTTGACAGGAACAAAACCAGGAGATTTCATTTTACGAGATGGCACACTACGTCCTTTGCAAGTTAAGCAGAAGTATTTAGTGAGGCTAGGAAAATATGCCTACGAAAAAGGTGTAACAATAGTCGCTGTCACGAAGCAGTCTCCTATCAAAATGGAGCTTGCTTATACATTCAAGCAGATAGACAACTATCTACAAGATCAGCTTAAGTACGAGTATCCCTTCACGGAAAAAGATCCAAAACGCAAAAAGCTTTGTTGTTGGTTTGAGGTTCCCGATGTAATCCTTAAGTCAGCATATCAAGGTGATATGTTTATTAAAAAATCCCTTCGCGGAGGACGAGGATTTGGATTATTTTTTGCAGCCAGGTTGGACTACGTTGAAAAATTGCAAAACTATGACTGGCTCATAATAGATGCGAATATTTTCAATGCAATTCCCCAAATCGAATTAGAAAATTTTGCAAGAGATAGAACAGAACTAGATTGTATATTTAAGGAATTAACCCGCCTTACTCAAGAACATTATATTCTTGGCTATCCTTATCCGTTATGTGAAGCTCACAATTTCATATCACTAAAGAAAAATTTTAAAGAGGAAATTATAGCTCGCCTAAAATATTCTCTTTACAGAGATCAAAGGATGGACAATGTTGATATCGAAAATCTTTTTCTAGATATGCACGAAAGATTTTAGGAGAGATTGAACTATGGGAAAGGTTGATTTTGGCGTTCTTTACGGTCAGAAAACTACTGAAGATGCATTACTAATTTATTCCTCTTATGAGGATGCTAAAGCCAGTCCGCAAACTGGTGATTTCATCGTGCTAACTCCGAAAGATGAGGGAAATACAAAGTATCTCGCAAGAGTCGAGGCTGAAATCTATGACGAAGACCCGATTTTTAAGTCACAGGATAAAACTTTAATTGCTGTACATTATGCTCGAATTGCAGAAAGAGAGCTTTCTGAGCGAGATAAGCAGAAAATGTTTAGCTATACCTATAAAGTACGAATTCTAGGTACGTTTACAGACAGTGGCTCTACAATTTCCTTCACAACGGCTGTAAGAAAATTGCCAGTTGTTTCGTACATTGCGAGGCATCTGAACAAGCGTGAAATAGAATTTATTCTCAACAAAACTAATGAAAATGGTGTTGAGATTGGATATCTCTGCGTAGGAGAAACTGTCTTTAAAGATAAAGGTCCAATTCTGTTTGAGATCGAAAAGCTGCGTAACAAGCGCACAATGGTTTTCGCCCAATCTGGCTTTGGGAAAACCAATCTTGTTAAAGTACTCCTCTATCACATGACTCGTGATACGTCATACGGAAAGTTAATTTTCGATTTAAATGGAGAGTATTTCTTGCGTGGCACTCATACATATGGTTTGGGCGACATTGATGACGATCGAATTCGAAATAATGTCGTTGTTTACACTGACAAGAAACTTCCGGAAGACTATACGAAAAAGCAAAGATTTATTTCTGGCGGCAAAGTTGCTCTCAATATGCACAAGCACTTGGCAGTGGGCGATATATTAAATTTCGGAGCAGGCTTCTCTGAAGTAATGAAATCTTTTCTTCTATATCTTGATGAAGACGGTGTTTCTAATTTCATTGAAAATATTGATGATTATGTCGAAACCCCAAGCAACCTTTACAGAGACTTTTCTGATTTCTTTGGTGAGCCGAAGAAAGATGCAAAAGGAAATGTTAAAGAAGATGTTTCTGCTCGAAAAACGATCATGGCGATTCGAAAAAGGATTCGCCATCTGATCGATGAAGGTAATTTACACTCTAGAACGTCGAAGCTTATAGAAGATGTATTCAAATATTTAAAGGAAGGAAAAACTGTCATCGTTGATTTGTCGCTGAAAGACAATATGGATGCCAGCATTATCTCAACTATTTTAGTTCGTAAGCTATTTGAGAGTAACAAGGAAAACTTTACTTCAGATGAAATAGAGAAGGTTGTTAATGCCGTTGTTTTTGTGGAGGAAGCTCAAAATGTCTTATCTCAGGAGTTCGTTAAGTCTAATGCCAATCCATTTGTCAGAGTTGCAAAAGAAGGACGTAAATTTGGACTTGGATTAGTCGCCGTAACGCAACGTCCTTCTGCAATTTCTGATGAAATCCGGACTCAGGCAGAAAATTTCTTTTCCTTCCATATGGGTAACTCTGATGATATCAAGGCACTTGTGAAGTCCAATATCAACTATGATGGAGTGATCTCAAACTTTATTCAACGTGAGACGATTGCCGGTAATCTCTATATGGTTTCGTCAGACCAAGCCTTTGCCCTTCCTGTTCGAGTTACTGAATTTGAAAAGCTGGTAGGGGAGAAAGTATACCCAGAAGCTAGATTCAAAGATTAATTCAGCTTGAGGATCGTACTTCATAAATTCTCAGGCAAAACGTGATGGAAGAAAAGCAAAAGCAAGCTCTTAAACGAAAGATTCTTCAAAACTTAAGAGACTATGGAGTTATATGGAATGAAAAGCAACATCAAGTTATTGTTGGAGACTTTAGAGAGGTTCAGCGAAAATTAGCTGAGCGAACAAACTTAAAAGGCCAAAAATATAAGAGTAAGGTTCAGAAATATCTTGCACAACCATCAGACATAGATATATCTAAAATTAATCCCTACCTTGTTACAGTTGAATCCAGAGATGAACATCAACGCCTTTGGGCATATGCTACATCTCATTGGTCTGTTCCCGTTACGGTTGGTTATGGTAGACGTATTCGATATTTTGTCTTTGATCGTCAGAATAACAAACTGATTGGCATCGTTGGTCTTTGTGATCCTGTTATTGGCTTGGGTGTTAGAGATGATGAATCTATTGGATGGACAAAAGATCAAAAGACACAACGTCTATATAATTGTATGACTGCCTATATTCTTGGAGCTATTCCTCCTTACAATCAGGTTCTTAGCTCCAAGTTAGTTGCTCTCACTTTAATGTTTCCAAAAGTTCGCAAAGATTTTTATCAAAAGTATAAAGATAGTTTTTCAGTTATTACCAGAGAAAACAAAAAACCTTATCTTGCTTATATTGATACGTTAGGAGCTTTTGGAAAATCATCAATTTACAACCGCTTGATCAATTGGGAATTTATAAATTACACGAAAGGGCAAAGCCATCTTCACATAACGGCTAATGGTAGCTGGGAACTAATCAGACAGGTTGTTCAAGAAGATACCTTTGAAACTTACAAATTTGGGCAAGGGCCAAACTGGAAAATGCGTACCTTGAGAAGAGCTTTACGTGAGCTTGGATTATCAGAGGAAATGCTTAGCATTGGGTGGCAGCGAGGATATTACCGTTGTACGCTGGCTGAGAATTGGCAAGAGTATCTGTTAGGAAAAACAAATCGAGTAGTTTGGAAAAGTTTCAACCAAAGAGATTTAGTAAGTTACTGGCATAAAAGATGGGTCACTCCCAGACTTGATGTCTTGCAGGCCAGCCTAGAATCATATTCTGACCAGTAATGTTGAATCTACAGCCAGCTCATAATACTAGCTATGTTAATGCTTCCTATTAGATAGCTTTGTCAGACGATTATGGAGGTTTTATGTCCTTAAGCCTAAGTAGAGCTGCACACACTACAATCCTGGCACATTGAAGGGAGTATCAATTTATTAATTAGTAAGCAATTACTTACGTTTTTTGAAAGAGATTTTTTACCTCTAACGTTACTTTAAAACATCTGTCTCGGCTCCCAAAGCTGTACTTACATTGGATTAGCTGGCAGTGGGGAAAGAAACTAGCCATTAAGGCAGTCAAGCTCTTCACTTCTCCACTAATTGAGGGATTTCCCCAAAAACCTTTCGATCGCCAGAGCGCAAGTCAGGTTTGCTCTGTAACACTAGTCTTCAGGTTGTGAGATTGGTTGAGATCGCGGAGCGGCCTAGAAGGTATGTCTGAACAGCGAATTTCGCTTTCTCTCTCGGGATTGCTGACTGTGGTGGGGTCGGTGCTGCTGCTCGTGGTGCTGTGGCAGTTGCGGAGCCTGCTGGTGATCTTGATGGTGTCGGTAGTGCTGGCGGCCTCCATCGCACCCATGGTGGACTGGGCCGAGCGCTATCGCGTGCCTCGGTGGCTGGGGGCGATTTCGGCGTACTTGCTGATTTTCCTCGCCCTGACTGGGGTTGGGCTGGTAATTGGGCCAACGGTCTTTGAGCAGATCGAGCAGCTGATCCGCCAGCTGCCCGCCTACGCCGAAACCCTGCGATCGCTCATTGAGCAGTGGGTCTTGCGCATCAGCGACACTCGCCCCGAGCTGATCCGCCAGCTCCTCGACACCCAGTCCCTCACCAACTGGGTGATTCGATCGAGTCAGCAAGTGGTGCTGCGCTCCTACGGCATCACGCGGGGGATTTTGGGCGGAGTTTTTAGTCTGGTGCTGTCGGTGTTCATCGCGGGCTACATGCTGGCCGACAGCCAAACGCTGGTTCGGGGATTCGTGCGCCTCTTCCCCAAGCCCTGGGACGATCGCCTCGCGGCTCAGGTCGGGCCGATCAGTCAGCGGATGGGGGGCTACATTCGGGGACGGCTGCTGGTGTCAGTGGTGCTGGGCATCGCGACGACGGCGGGCCTGAGCTTTTTAGGGTTGCCGCAGTACGCCCTCGGTCTAGGGGCGATCGCCGGTGTCACCAATCTGATTCCTTTTTTGGGTCCCATTCTCGGCGCTATCCCGGCCCTCGTCGTCGCCCTTGCCCAGGGCGGATGGTTGGTGGTTTGGGTGCTGATTTTGTTCGTGATTATTCAAAACGTCGAGACCTACATCCTCGATCCGCTGCTGGTGGGGTCCTCCGTGGGCGTGCATCCGCTGTATCAGCTGCTATCGGTCTTGGGAGGGGTGCAGCTACTGGGGATTTTGGGCGCCGTGATCGTGCCGCCGTGGTTTGCAGGCGCGTCGGTCCTGGTCGAGCAGCTCTATCTGCGGCCCAAGCTGATTGCTGAGCGCCGAGCAGCCTCGCTCCCTCGCCCCCCTCAGCCCGCGCCGCCGCTACCTGAGCACTTGCCAAACTAGCGCGCCGCTTGGCAAGTTTGGAACGTTTCTGGGTTCTCTGCAATGGATCGCTGGGGATTTTTCGCAGTGCTTTGCATAGCAGCAACCAACACAGGAAAGGCAGATGCGAGGCGCGCTCAGTTCTAGGCCAGAAACTCAGCCAAAAGTCTGAGTGAAGTGTAAAGATTTATGACTTTCTACGGAGGAAACGGTTAAAGATTTTTGTTACACTAGTTAAAACAAGCAGGATAAGGATAGTTGCTCATGCCCTACACCAATGAAGAAGGCGGCCGCCTCAACAACTTCGCCAGTGAGCCCAAGATGTATGTGGCAGAGCCTCCTTCGGGCAAGCAAAAGACGCAGTATGCCCTGTGGGCAGCAGCAGCGGCTGTGCTCGTCGGCGGTCTGGTCTTTGTAGCGGTTTCCGCTTCTCAAGCAGGTTAAGAATCACCTTAAAGAATTCTGAATTTTTTAAGAATTTCGTGAAATTCATCACAGAAAGCCAGGCCGGGGAAACCCTAGCCTGGCTTTTGCTTCGTTAGAGCCAGCCCAAATTTCCCAGAGTTATCAGCAGGGGTGGGGAATGGCCAGCAGGCGATCGCCTTCCGAACAACCGTGGGGCTGTCCTGACCCGTCGGAGGTCGCAGCGAACAATACATTACCCACCACGACGCCTGCGATCGCCCCCGAGGGCTTTGGGTAGTTCCCCCGCTACTTCGTTTGCACCTATGACTCGACGGGATGCACTGGCTCCAACGGTCTCTGATTTCAATCATCAGGTCTATCAACACCTCAAGCTGACCTTGACCCTCAATCTGCGCCGACAGTTGCTGATCGCCGTATGCGACGACTTGCAGCTGCGCAACCACCTGGCCGTCATGCTGCACCGGGAGCTGACGGGGCCGCTTTCTCCGGAAATGGCCGCTGCAGTGGGGCTGCCGCCGGAGGCTGAGCTGTACCGGCGCTTTGTCAGCCTGACCCTCAATCCGGCTGACCCAAACCCCATGGCCCAAATCCGCCAGTGGCTGGTCCAACATGCCGCTGTCTTGCGCCAGGAGCAGGGTTCGCCGCCGCCGTGTTTTCAGATTTTGGGGGTGGAGCAGCTGACGCGACAGCCGATCGCGATTCAGCGGCTGTTTTTGAGCTATCTCCAGGGGGTTGGCCAAACGCTTTCTGGGCTGGAGTCAAGCGTTTTGATCTGGGTTCCCAAGCCTTGGCTACGCCTGATTCAGCAGACTTCGCCGGAGTTTTGGCGCTGGCGCAGTGGGGTGTTTGAGTTTGCTGGGGAGCCGATGCCAGTCAATCCCATGCGGCGATCGCCCCGCAAGGGGCGCCCCCGACCCCTCGGCTCTCCCGGTAGCCCAGGCAATGGGGACATCGAGCCGGACAGTCATTTTCCCAAAGGGCCGCAGGGGTCCAGCGGTCGGCGGGGGCTCCACGGTCCTGGCAGGCTGCCCAAGGCCGCTCAGCTGGAGAGGATTTCGACCGAGCGCGATCGCCTGCTGACCCTGTTAAATCAAGATTTAGCCACGCTGCGGGGAACTGAGACGGCCATCCTGCGGGAGGTTGAAGCCACCTCCGTGCGGGTGGTCACTGAAGATCCAGAGACCGCCGAGGCCCCCAGCAGCGATCGCCTGCTGCCTCCCAGCGCATTACCGGAGACCCCGGGGGCCACCGAGGCCGAAGCGATCGCTCCGGCCCGGGCTGCCGGTGCCGAAGAGTCTCCCGCCACAGACTGCTGCATCGACGAAGCGGACTGGATCGCCGTTGCCCAGGATGCTGCGGCTGCCCAGAGCGCGGCGATCGCGACCACTGCCGACGGTGTGGCGGCTCCCGCCGAGGCGGCGGACGAGACAGCGGCGATCGCTCTGGATTTGGCAGACTCCCTCCCCGAAAGCCAGTCGCTGGTTCGCCACATCCGGGAGCTGCTCCAGCAGCAAGCATCGCCTCTCACGGTCGTCTCGGCCTATCTGAACCTGTGCTATTTCTATCGCGATCGCATTGAGCAGGGAGACAGCAGCCGTCCGGTTCTTGACTTGGCCATTCAGGCTTACCAGCAAACTCTCAAGATCCTCGAAACGGGCGTCACGCCCGACTTTGATCCGCTGCTGCCCGACCTGCTCAACGACCTGGGCAACTTTCAGTGGATGTATGCGCGGCTCCTGTCGGCTCCTGAGGAGCGCATCACCTGTTTGCAGCAGGGCATCATGGCCTACGAAATCGCCCTGCTGCAAGTGGACTTCGCCCAGCAGCCTCAGGTTTATGCCCGCATCCAGAACAATCTGGGTGCCGTTTATGGCGAGCTGGCCCGCTGGCAAAATGCCGCCGTCAATCTGCGCAAGTCAATTCAGGCCTACCAAGTCGCCCTGGAATATCGCCAAGCGGCCGACGACCCACTCAAGTACGCCGCCACCCAAAATAACCTCGGCACCGCCCACTGGAACCTCGCCCAGCATGAGCAGCCCGGCCAAAACCTTCACCGGGCGATCGCCGCTTATCGAGAGGCGCTGCAGCACTACGACGCCAGCGAGCAGCCCCTCAACCACGCCATGATTCAAAACAACCTGGGGACGGCCTACTGGAACCTGGCCCAGTACGAAGACCCCATCACGTGGCTGGCCGAGGCGGTCACCGCCTACCAGGTTGCCCTGCGCCACCGCACCCTGGACCAAACGCCCACCGCCTACGCCGCCACCCAGAACAATCTCGGCACCGCTTACTGGCACCTGGCCAACCACGCCAAGGATCAGCCCGACACCCAAAAGCGCTACTACCGACAGGCGATCGCCGCCTACGAAGCCGCCCTCACCGCCGCCCAGTACCTCGCCGCCCTCAACCAGAGCGCACTGCTCACCTTTGACCCCCTCGCCACCCACAAC
Source organism: Geitlerinema sp. PCC 7407 (assembly GCF_000317045.1). Lineage (NCBI taxonomy): Bacteria > Bacillati > Cyanobacteriota > Cyanophyceae > Geitlerinematales > Geitlerinemataceae > Geitlerinema > Geitlerinema sp. PCC 7407. Next base: position 1,841,311 of record NC_019703.1, on the reverse strand, counting down.
AACCTCGGCCTCGCCCACTACCAGCTCGCCACCCACCCCCGACAGCCCCTCGACAAAACCACCCAAGCCCAGCACCTCACAAGCGCTCTAGAGAACCATCTCCACGCCCTCCAGGGCTGGCAGCAAAAACCAGACCAGTACCAAACCGCCCTCAACTACGTCATCCAAACCGTTCGCGCTTTCTACGCTGAGCAGGGCCTCGAAGGACAAAATCAAGCCCTCAGCAAGCTGCCGGGGCATCTGCTGCCAGAGCTGCTGCCCCGCCTCTAGGCCGTCGCTGCCTGTCCCAGCCTTCGCTCCCTGCCAGAGTCCCAAGGCCCAACACCAAAATCCCGAGAGATATTGCCTATCTCTCGGGATTGAGTGCTTTAGCTCGCGGCGGGCGCGGCCAAGTCTCGAAGTGTTCTAAATTGTTTCGAAATATCTCAAGATGTCCTAAAGTGTTTAGAAGTATTTCCAAACACTTCAGCTGAGTCTAGCGGCCCTCCATCTCGGGATGGAGTAGGCTGTGGGGCACTCCCAGCACAGGACAGGGGAAATTCTTGCCAAGGGCCTTGATCATGGGATGTTCGCGGGTAGGGCAACCCATCACCAGCAGCGTGGCACCTTCCGACTCCACAACCTGCCGCAGCTCTTGGGCCACCGAGCCAAAGCGAAGATGGGTCTTGAGAGAGCCTCTCCATTCGTCGGCCATGCAGCGAGCTTGCCACAAAATGCGATCGGCGTGCTCAAACTGCTCCGCTTGACCGACGGGGAGTTCAGGATGCGTCAGAAAGGGGAGGGGGGAGCCCTTGGCAGAGGCGATCGCAGCGCCTGCTGAAGCGCCTACCGCCGCTCGACGAGCGGCCTTCGCAGCTCCATTGACCTTGATCAGCTCTGCCGCCGAGGCTGGGGTCTTTTGGCGCTTGGGGGTAGGGTCGATGACGTACACAACCTGCACCGTCAAAGACTCAGAAGTAGCGAGGCGAGTTTGATGCGCGATCCAAAGGGTTAGGTCCAAAGCCGTCTGGCTGCGGGGAGAGCTGTCGTATCCGACAACCAGGTTAGTGGTGCTCGGCAAAGACGATGGGCGATCCGATCGGCCGGGCAGCAGCACCATCTGCTTGGCCAAATCCATACGTCCCATCGCGTTCTGCAAACGCACGAGCATCGTCATGAGATTCACAACAGAAACCTCGCTATTCGTACATGGAATGAGTTTGGGAAGCGGCCCACTCGACAAGGGATGATCGGGGCTCACTTCGAAGTCGCCGCTCAGCCAAGGCTCCGGGTATAGCTTGGGAGGGGCGATTGGTAGGTGTCTGTGTTGCCTAGAAAACTATCCGGGACTGATAGAGAGAGAAGGGGTAAAGACGCTTGAGTGATGCAAAAGTTAACAAGTTACCGATCGCCAAAGATGGCTAACCACGGGAGTTATACGAGGTAGACGACCCGCTCCACTAGAAGAATTCAGGTCAACTCTCTAGAGAGGAACTTACTCGTTAAGTTTATCGAATTACATCTAGCTCCGGTGTGATCTAAGCCACCAATTGAGGGACCACCAAGGGCGGGTTGGCAGCAGTCCGCCTCCGTGCTTTCATCTTGGCACCTTCTCTAGAGTATCGCCTCATCAGAAAAGTTGACGATTGCGGGCCTGCCCAACTTACGCTGGCTTCACGGCGCACCTCCTCGGTAACTTTCGCAAGTTTTCGCTAGCTGGGGACGAGTGTCTTGCAGGCTGCTGGCAGGTCGCTTGGTAGGGTTCTGGGAGGGCGCAGTATCATGTTTCTGAGAGTTGATGATGGGGCGGCGCAGTGACCAAGGGGCGATCGCGCGAGTACGGCTCGTATTTGGCGCGAATCTTCACCCCCTACCAAGCGCTGCAATCTTCCCGAAACCGTTGTCCTCCTCTCGTTTCCAGCCATTTGAGTGTTAAAGCGATTTTGCCGAAGCTTGACCTAGATACCTTATTTCCTTTTGAGCTAGACAGTTTCCAGAGACAGGCGATCGCGGCTCTAGAAGCCGAGCGATCGGTGGTGGTGTGTGCCCCCACGGGTTCCGGTAAAACCCTGATTGGGGAATACGCCATCTACCGGGCTCTGAGCCGCGGACGGCGCGTATTTTACACGACGCCGCTCAAGGCCCTGTCCAACCAGAAGCTGCGAGACTTCCGTGAGATGTTTGGGGCGGAGAATGTCGGCTTGCTGACCGGCGATGCTTCGATCAACCGAGACGCCCCTATTTTGGTGATGACCACGGAGATCTTCCGTAACATGCTTTACGGGACGCCGATTGGGGAGGTGGGAACTTCCTTGGTGGGCGTGGAGGCGGTGGTGCTCGATGAGTGCCACTACATGAACGATCGCCAGCGCGGGACGGTGTGGGAGGAGTCGATCATCTACTGCCCGCCAGACGTCCAGCTTGTGGCGCTCTCGGCCACGGTGGCCAACAGTGAGCAGCTGACTGAGTGGATTCATCGGGTGCACGGTCCGACGGAGCTGATTTATTCAGACTTTCGGCCGGTGCCGCTGCAGTTTGGCTTTAGCAATGTCAAGGGGCTGTTTCCGCTCCTCGACAACAATCAGAAGAAAATCAATCCCCAGCTGGCAAAGTCCCGTCGCGGGCGCAAGGGGGGCAATCAGCGGGTTCCCCAGGAAGAGTGTCCTGGCGTGACCACCGTGGTTGGGCAGCTCCAGGAGCGCGACATGCTGCCGGCGATTTATTTCATCTTCAGCCGGCGGGGGTGCGATCGCGCAGTCGAGGCACTCGGCGACATGGCCCTGGTCACCCCTGAGGAGGCCCGACAGCTGCGGGAGCAGGTCGATGCCTTTTTGGCCCGCAACCCAGAAGTGGGGCGAGTTTCCCAGATCGAGCCGCTCTATCGCGGCGTTGCGTCGCACCACGCGGGCCTGCTGCCAGCCTGGAAGGCCTTTGTGGAGGAGCTGTTCCAGCAGGGCTTGGTGAAGGTGGTGTTTGCGACCGAGACGCTGGCCGCTGGCATCAACATGCCCGCCCGGACCACGGTGATTTCTAGCCTCAGCAAGCGGACCGATCGCGGTCACCGGCTGCTCAATCCGTCAGAGTTTTTGCAGATGGCGGGGCGCGCAGGCCGGCGCGGCATGGACACCATGGGCTATGTGGTGACGGCCCAGACGCCCTTTGAGGGGGCGCGGGAGGCTTCCTACCTGGCGACGGCCCAGGCCGACCCGCTGGTCAGTCAGTTTACGCCCAGCTACGGCATGGTGCTCAATCTGCTGCAAACCCACTCCGTTGATGAAGCCAGGGAGCTTGTCGAGCGAAGTTTTGGCCAGTATCTCTCGACGCTCTATTTGCAGCCCCAGCAGCGGGCGATCGCCGACTTGGAGGCGGAGTACGAGCAGCTCGAGGCCCAGATAGAGGAGGTGGACTGGGATGCCCTGGCCCACTACGAAAAGCTCAGTCAGCGCCTGAAGGAAGAGCGCCGCTTGCTCAAGATCTTGCAGCAGCAGGCCGAGGAGGTACGGACCAAGGGCATGGTCGAGGCGCTGAAGTTCGCGGTGGCGGGCACTATTTTAAGCATCAAGGGCAAGGCTGCGCCCCTGCCCGCGGTCTTGGTGACCAAGGTCCACGGCTCTGGCCAGTTTCCCTACCTGGTGTGCCTGGGCGAGGACAACCGCTGGTACGTGGTGACCACGGGGGATGTGGTGGCGCTCTATGGCGAGATTCCCCGCTTGGCGATCGTGGATGATCTGGTCCTGCCGCCGGAGCTTCCCCTCAAGCCGGGTCAGGTGCGCCGCAGCAGCGAGGAAACAGCAATTATTTGTGAGCTGCTGCGCGAGCGCCTAGCGGTTGGCATTGACGATCCGTCGCTGATGAGTCTGGCGCCGGAGGTTTCTGGCCAGCTGGAGCGGGCGACGGAACTGGAGCAGGAGCTGGAGGCGCATCCGGTCCATCAGTGGCGCAATCGCGCTTCGATCCTGAAGCGTCAGCGACGGCTGTCGTCCTTGCGATCGGAAATCAATCAGCGCCAGGAAGAGCTCGATCGCCAGTCTCACCGCCACTGGGAAGAGTTTTTGAGCCTGATCGACATCCTGCAAGCCTTTGGCTGCCTGCACGGCTACAAGCCAACGGAAATCGGGGAGGCGATCGCGGCGATTCGGGGCGACAACGAGCTGTGGCTGGGCATGGCCATGCTGTCGGGCTCCTTCGATGCTTTGCAGCCGCATCACTTTGCGGCGGCCTGTGCGGCCCTGGTGACGGAGGTTTCGCGCCCCGACATCTGGACGCGCTACACGTCGTCCCCTGAGGTGGACGAAGCCCTCAATGACCTGCGAGGTCTGCGTCGCCAGCTCTTCCAGCTCCAGCGCCGCCATCAGGTAGCGATGCCCATCTGGCTAGAGGAAGACTTCATTTCGCTGGTGGAGCAGTGGGCCCTGGAAGCAGACTGGGTGGAGCTGTGCAACAACACCAGCCTGGATGAAGGGGACGTGGTGCGGGTGCTGCGCCGCACCCTGGACTTCTTGTCCCAGCTGCCCCACGTGCCCCATCTGCCGGAGGCAATGCGCCGCAACGCGTATCAGGCTATTCGGCTGATTGATCGCTTCCCAGTCAGCGAGGCGATCGACTAGGAGCGATCGCGGGTCCTGGGCGGCGCATCGCGGTTTTCGGAGACCCGTCGGGGACATAGGATCGACGGCGGGTTTTGAGGACTGGTACCCCCGCTGAGCCAAACAGCTCCCAGGGGGCCTTTGGGGTGCTTGACGAGACAAAACAGTCATTGAGGCGTCACCCGAGTCTGGGTGATATCGCCAATGGCGGACAGCTTTTTCACGGCAATCGAGCTGACCTTTCGTTGTGATGTCAGGAGCCCATGTTTCATGCGTGATTTCTTCGTTGAGGCCTCTGCGGCTGGCCGCTCGGGGGTGAAAAGTCCCGCTCTAGGGCGATCGCCACTGGCCGCCGTCTATCGGGCCGTCACAGGAGCCGTGGCAGGCCTCCTTGTGGGTGTCAGCACAGGAATCATGCCCGCGATCGCCCAGTCCAGCGAATTGACCGTGATTCGCAGCCCCGAGAACCTGTCAATCTGGCTGGGCATCACCTCGCGCCTCCAGGCCAGCGGGATTCCTTACCAGGTGCTCGAGCTCCAGGATCTCGACGAGCTGTCGGATCTGGGCGGGGTCCAAGTGCTGTTTTTGCCGAATCTCAAGAGCCTTTCGCCGGCCCAGAGTGAGGCGATCGCCGCCTGGGTCAAGCAGGGCGGTCGGGTGATTGCCAGCGGTCCCGTGGCCACCCAGTCTGCCCCCGACGTGCGCCAGCAGCTGCGCTTGGCACTCGGCGGCTACTGGGCGTTTTCGCTATCCCAGCCCGCCAAGCTCGATCGGGTGGACTGCGTCCCGACCCAGCCCTGCGTGAGCGCCTGGGCCAGCTCCACTGACAACGCTCGCGCCGCCGTGGGCGGGGTGGTGATTCCCACGGGTTTGGCCAGCCAAACGGCCGCTACCTGGGCCATGAGCGATCGCCCGCCAGCGGTTGTCACCACCGACCGCGCGACCTTCTTTGGCTGGACGTGGGGCGCAGAGAGCGCCAGCAGCGTGGCCATGGACAGCTCCTGGCTCAAGGCGGCGATCGCCCGCTACGGGACTGTGACGCCGCCCATCGCCGCCGGATCGTCCAGTCGTCCCACAACTCCCGCAGCCGCTCCCGTCACCGCACCGCCAAACCCCACAGCGCCCAGCATTTCGAGGGCAGCGACGCCAGTCCCCCAGCCAGCACCTACCGCCCAAGCCACAGCGCCGGCTCCTCGCTCCCCTTCGCCCTCTGCGCCGCCCAGCCGACCCACCACTCTGGGAGCGCAGGGCGCAGGGGCGATCACCGATCCGGCGGAACAGTCAGCGCCCCCCGGCCTGGAGGTGCAGCGCGGCTCCCAGCCGATCACCACTCTGGAGGCGATCGCCATGGGCCAGGAGCTCAATAATTTGCTGGGACGGGTCGAAAGCGCCCTGCTAGCAGCCAACGCTCACAACACCCCCATTAGCCTGGAGCGGCCCGAAAGCGTTGCCGCCAGCCCCAAAGCCCAAGCCACCGGCGATCCAGAGCCAGCGGGCACCCTAGCGGCAGCTTTACCCACCGCCGTCGCCCTCAACGGCTCCGGCCCAGCCGTCCTGCAAGAAGCGCGCCGAATCGCCAAAGCCTTCCCGGATCTGGTGGCCAAAAAGGACTACGCCACCGCCCGCAGCGAGTGGCTGCGCGCCCGTCAGCTCCTGTGGAACAACTACCCCACCGATCGCCCCCGCGCTCACCCAGAGGTCCGCGCCCTGTGGCTCGATCGCGGCACCATCGTCAAAGCCGGCTCCGAGGCAGGCTTGCGCAAGGTGTTCGATCGCCTGGCTGATGCTGGCATCAACACCGTTTTCTTTGAGACGGTGAACGCGGGCTATCCCGTGTATCCCAGCGCGATCGCCCCCCAGCAAAATCCCCTCACTCGTCAATGGGACCCTCTGGCAGCCGCCGTCAAGCTAGCCCACGAGCGAGACATGGAGCTGCACGCCTGGGTATGGGCCTTTGCGGCGGGCAATGAGCGGCACAATGCCCTGCTGAATCTGCCCGCGAGCTATCCGGGGCCGCTGATTGCGGCTAACCCTGACTGGGCCAACTACGACGATCGCGGCAGCTTGATTCCGCCCGGTCAGGGCAAACCCTTTTTGGACCCGGCGAATCCGGAGGTCCGCAGCTACCTGACGCGTCTTCTGGGCGAGATTGTCAGTCGCTACGACGTGGACGGCGTGCAGCTCGACTACATTCGCTACCCGTTCCAAGATCCCAGCGCCAATCGCAGCTACGGCTACGGCAAGGCCGCCCGGGCACAGTTCAAGACCTTAACTGGCGTGGACCCGACGACGATTTCGCCGCGCGATCAGGCCCTGTGGCAGCGCTGGACCGAGTTCCGGACGCAGCAAATTGACAGCTTCGTCGCCCAGGTTTCCCAGCAGCTCCGGCGTCAAAAGCCTGACTTGATCTTGTCAGTGGCGGTCTTTCCGCTGTCGGAGCACGAGCGGATCCAAAAGCTCCAGCAGCACTGGGAAACCTGGGCGAAGCGGGGCGATATCGACTGGGTGGTCCCGATGACTTATGCCCTGGATACCAATCGCTTTGAGCGCTTGGCGACGCCCTGGCTCGGGGCCGAAAATCTGGGCTCTGCGCTGATTTTGCCGGGGATTCGGCTGCTGAACTTGCCCACGGCAGTCACCCTCGACCAAATCCAGCTGCTGCGAGATGAGGCAGCGGCGGGCTACGCCCTCTTTGCGGCAGAAAATCTCGATGAGGCCCTCCAGGGCATCTTTAGTCGGACCCAGGGCAACTCTGATCTGCTGCCCCAGCGTCAGCCCTACGGCGCCGCTCTCGAACGCTTTGATGCCCTGCAGCGGGAGTGGAGCTTTTTGCTGGGCCAGGAGCAGCTTTGGCTGCGCGAGCCGGAGCTGACGGAGCTGCGCACCCAGGCTGAGGAGCTGCGAGGGGCGATCGCCGCTCTCCAAGAGACGCCCTCAAGTGCTGAAGTTGCCGCTGCCAAAGCGGCCCTGAGCCGCTTTCAGGCAAAGTTCCCAAGCTGGATGCACCTGCACAAGCTGCAAAACGGCTACCAGGTGACGGTGTGGCAAAATCGCCTGGACGCGATCGAGGCGCTGCTGCGGTACGGCGATCGCCCACAGAGCTGAAGCGAGCTTAATGGGCTAGCTAGAACAAGTTGCTTTGAGAAAGAGAAAAATCCGGCGATCGCCCCTCGCCTCACAATCACCCTCTAGAGACATGCCTTGGCCCAAAATTTCGGGTATCAAAAGTAACTGAGCCCAAATTTGACAGATTTTCCGCTGGGAAGCGCTGGAGGCGATCGCCTGCGTGACTAAACGGGAAGCTCCTGGCAAAGCGGGCGCAACTTTTTTGTGAACGTTTGACCCGTTGAAACCCTTGAAAGAAGATCCCGCTTTGGCTGAACCGAGGCCTTCGCTACGCCACCTTGCCCAACGGAGCAGCCGCCAAGAGTGGCGCAATGAGCTCCAAGAGCTGGTGCGCGGTGCCTCAGGCGGCTTCCTGTTTGGCATTCCCCTGCTTTACACCATGGAGGTTTGGTGGATTGGCTCCTACACCGAACCGCCCCTGATGCTCGCGATCTTGATCGGGACCTACGGCGTTATTTTCCTGATCGATCGGACCGAAGGCTTTCGGAAGCATAAAGGCCGCTCCTGGATGGAGACCGCCGCCGAGAGCACCGAGGCCCTGGCCATTGGCTTGGCGTGCAGCTTTGTGATTTTGGTGCTGCTGCGCCAGATCACGGGCGAAACGCCCCTAGACGAAGCCTTGGGCAAGCTGATTCTCGAAGGAGCGCCCTTTGGTCTGGGGGTGAGCCTGGCGCGATCGCTCCTCAGCGGCGATCGCCTGAGCAACGGCGACGATGATTCCCAGGGTTCGGGGGACAAGTCCGACGCCACTGTGACGATCGGCAAAGTAGAAATCAACTATCACGAAACCCTGGCTGATCTGAGCGCCACGCTGATTGGGGCAGTCATGATCGCCTTCAATATCGCGCCCACCGACGAGGTGCCGATGCTGGTTTCCGCTGCCTCGCCGCCGTGGCTGATCGCCATCATTTTGACTTCGCTGCTGATTTCCTACGGCGTGGTTTTTGCCGCTGGCTTCACCAACCAGCCCAAGCGCTACGCCCAGCCCGGCATTTTTCAGCGACCGGGCACCGAAACCGTCGTCTCGTACATCGTGGCCCTCTTGGCCTCAGCCCTGATGCTTTGGTTCTTTCATCGGCTGAGCTTTAGCGATCCTTGGTCGCTGTGGCTCCGCAACGTGATTGTGTTGGGCCTGCCTGCAACCATTGGTGGCGCTGCCGGACGCCTTGCGATATGACCCAGTCTTCTGATTCTTCGACCTCCCAGGCCAAGCACCAGCGCTCCTTTGCCGAGTGGGTGAGCTTTGCGATCGCCGCTGCGATCATCGCCAGCGTTTTGGGGCTCGTGGCCTACACTTGGGCCACGGGCGACACCCAGCCGCCGGTCCTCGAAACCGAGATCACCCCTGAGGTGCGCCAAGCTGGGAGCCAGTTCTACATTCCCTTCAGCGTCACCAACACCGGCGGCGGCACTGCCGAATCCGTTCAGGTGATCGCCGAACTGCGCGTGAATGGCGAAGTCATCGAGACCGGCGAGCAGCAGTTTGACTTTTTGTCGGGGGGCGAAAAAGCCGAGGGAGCCTTTGTTTTTCAGCGCGATCCGGCCCAGGGAGACCTGTCCCTGCGGGTTGCTAGCTACAGCCTGCCCTAGGGGCTAGCGGGCTCGATTCCTGCGGCGGGGGCGATCGCCCCCGCCGCGTTTTTGCTGTGCAAAGCGCCCAGATATCCCAGCACCTAGCCGTCTTTGGCTGGGAAGCGGCACTTGACCTGGACTTCGAGATTGCTGTCTGTGGTGCCATTGGCGATATAGGGAATCCCCGCACTGGCGCTGAGCTTGACCCCAAACATGAGGGTGATCTCTTCCACCTCAGCCGCCGAAAAATCCTTGAACGCGTTCAGGGCATAGGTCGCGTAGCCGCGAATCACCTGCTGCATCTGCTGCATTTTCACGCTGGGACTGCCGGCCCCCATACTGGGTCTGCCGTCCCGGTTGGGAGAGGTCGCCAACACCGGGGCGTCTTTTTCTTCCACAAAAATTTCGATGGTTTGACCATCATCGCCAACGATGTCGAGGCGCTGAAGCTGGGCCATGGCGTTTGCAAATCTCCGTCTAGGGGTTAATGAAGTTTCTTAAAAGTTTGAGTGTAGCTCAGAAAAAACCCTGACTTTAGAAAAAACTGTGGCTAGAATCGCGGGTAGCATTTATCACTTTGCCTTCTGGGCGATCGCCCTTACGCCATCCTGCCATGCCCCGCTACGCCCTCATCATCGGTATCAGCCAGTATCAGAACCTCGCCTCTCTGCCCAATGCTGCGCGGGATGCCGAAGCGGTGGCCCAGGTCCTCGAGCGTCACGGTAACTTCGATGTGGTCCGGCGCTTCCCCGCTCAGTGGAAAGCAGCCGAGAACTGCTACGAAGTGGCGGAGCGCGCCGTCAGCGCCCCAGAGCTGATCGACACGATCAAAAACTTTTTGCTGGAGCAGGCCCAGCAAGGCGAAGGGCTGATCTACTACACCGGCCACGGCGTCACCCAGACAGACCCAGATACCGACGAGCGATCGGGCTTTTTGGCCACTTCGGACTACAGCCCCCAGCAGCCCGGCCTCTCGCTCTACAAGTTCAACCTGCTGATTGGCAAGTCCCAGCTCAGCAGCCTGATGGTCTTTTTGGACTGCTGCCACAGCGGTCATTTTCTGGAGCACGACCTCCTGAGGCAAAAGCTCACCAGCTTCAACACCAGCGGGGACTACTACATCGTCACGGCCAGCCGCCAAACCGAGGAAGCCTTCTATGGTGAGGAGCACAGTGTTTTCACGGAGGCACTGCTGAAGGGGCTCGATCGCGAAAACGCGGACATCAATGGCGATATCAGCGGCGATCGCCTCTTTGACTGCGTCGGCCGGACCCTGCGCCAGTCAGGCCAGGAGCCGCTGCGCATGGGCTGGGGCCGCTACATCACGCTGCTGCGCTACCCGCCCCTAGAGCCCATCCCCTCAGAGCATCCCTTCCAGACCGCCAACCCCTACCGGGGGCTGTACACCTTTGAGCCAGAGCACGCCGACTATTTTTGCGGGCGCGAGGAGGCGGTGCGCCATCTGACGATTCGCCTCCTCGACAGCCAGGTCCTGACGGTGATCGGGCCGTCGGGCTGCGGCAAGTCTTCGCTGCTGCGGGCGGGCCTGCTGCCAGAGCTGGCGCGCGATCGCCTGCCGGGGAGCAGCCAGTGGTCCACGCGCCTGGTGATGCCGAGCACTCACAGCTTTAGCGAGATTGCGGGGCTGATCGCGGAGCTGACGCGATCGCCCCAGCCCTACGTGCTGCTGATCGACCAGTTTGAAGAGATTTTTACGCACTGGTCCCAAGACAGCGATCGCCAGCGCCTGCTGAGGCTCCTGGCCGACGAGGTCACGCGGGAGGGCAGCCAAGCCCGGGTGATCATTGCGATTCGCGGGGATTTCCTCGATCGCTGCGCCACCTACCCCGAATCGGCCACCCTGGTGAACCGCACCCAGCCGTCGGCTTACATGGTGACGCCCATGACCCTAGCCGAACTTCACCAGGCGATCGCTCGTCCGGCGACCCTCCACGGGGTCCAGTTCGAAGAGGGCCTGATCAATGCGATCGCCCAGGATGTGCTCGGTCAGCCCGGCGCTCTGCCCCTCCTGCAATACGCCCTCAAAGAGCTGTGGCAGGTCTGCATCGAGCAGGCGGAGTCTCCCACCGGCCAGCTCACCGCCGAGAAGTACCACGACATCGGCAAGGTTCAAGGCGCTCTCAACCGCCGCGCCACCATCCTCTATCGGAGCTTTTCGGAGGACGATCAGGCCCTGGTGCGCTGCCTGTTCAAGGAGCTGGTGCAGATCGGCGAGGACAACGAGACGGTCACGCGCCGCCGCGTTTCGTGGGCGCGCCTGCGGGCGATCGCCCCTGAGGCGCGGATCGAGCAGATGGTGTGCCTGCTGGCCGATCAGCAACAGCGCCTCATCATCGCGGACGAGGAGTGGGTCCAGGTCGCCCACGAGGCGCTGCTCTCCGAGTGGGACCTCCTGCGCAACTGGATCACTGAGGACCGCGACGACATCCGGCTCCAGCGACTCCTGGAAACGGACTGTCACGTTTGGCAGACCCGCTTTGGGGAATCAGAAGAGGCGCTGTTGTCGGGCGCGCGCCTCGCCAAGATCGCGGAGTGGATTGAGCGCACGCAGCCGAGACTGTTGCCAGAAGAGGAGCAGTTTGTGCAGCGGAGTTTGGACAAGCGCGATCGCGATCGCCAGCAGCAGGTCAAACTTCTCGAAGACAAGGTGATGGCCGAGATAAAACGCCGCCAAACCAAACTGCGAGCCGGAACCCTGGTTATCACCCTGATCCTCGTTCTAGCAGGCACCATCATCCACTCCATCCGACAAGTTAACCGCTCGATCCAAGAAGCCACTCTTCAATCCATAACCACCGATGCTGAGACCGCTCTTAAGTTTCAAGAACAGCTTGAAGCCCTTCAACACACAAAAAAAGCCTTAGAGTTTATTGCTGAAAAACAAGGGCCTAACACGCTCACTCCACCCAATCTACTCAAAATTGTTTCTGAAGTTCGCGAAATCAATCATTTCTCTTATGAAAATGTACTGGTTGAAGCAACTCTTAGCCCCAACGATCAACTGATTGCAGCAGGGGGAGTTGGCGGCAAGGTTAAAGTTTGGCCTATTGATAGCCCAACTAACGGACTGCCTGTCAAAACTTTTGAGAAACATCAAGAAGACGTTTGGGTAATTGACATAGCAAGTGACAATAATTTGATTGCGTCAGGCGACAAATCTGGCACAGTCTGGGTTTGGAATATTCAAGGGAATGATGAAAGGTCTTTTACACCCTTTCCAAATACAAAATCAGGAAATCAGCAGTCAGTTGTAGGCATCAAATTTATGCCTGACAATCAACTAGCATTCGTCGGCAGCAGAGGGGATATCAGGATTCAAAATCACGATCAGGTAAACAAGAATTCAATTTCATTAAAGATACCGACAATCGGACAAATTAAGGAAGTTGAATTTGACAAATTAGGTCATAAGCTAGCAGTTGCCGACGAGAAAGGGAATATATTCATTTGTCAGCTATTACCTCTTCAGCGATCTTGCAAAGCGCTTCCAAAGACATACGATAAAGCAGTCTACGTTCTAGCCTTTATCAATGGCAGTGAGAAGATGATTTCGATAGGGGAAAATGACGTTATGCGGTTTTGGGACCTTAGATTATCAAAATCCACTGAACCAATCCTGCTTAAGGCCAATGCTGGCGCTGGCGCTGTTGATGCAGCTATCAGCTCTGATGATTCAAAGGTTTTCATCTCTGATCTTAGTAAGAACCTTATGGTTTTTAATCTCGAGGATAAATTCTTTCTAAACTCAAATCCAGTACAGATCGGAACTCTTATTAGTGAAAGTTCGTCAGTTCAAATCTCGTCCGATGCTTCCTTTGCTGTTTCCGCAGGTCGAGATGACAAAAAAATTCGCTTGTGGGCCATCAGAAAGAACGAGAAGATTCGTTTTGAGAAATCAGAAAAAACACGCAAATCTCTGGATAAAATAGACGCGATACTAACATTAAAAACAAAGTAAAATTTAAGACAATGGCTAATGCCTTAAATTTTGCAGATTCAGACACAATTCAGACAAGGATTGGCAATGAACAAAATACAATTTGCTCTTTTCGTGCTGTTGCAAGAAAGCTTTCGAGAGGATGCAATGCCTGATCCCACTGAAAGCACCGAAAGGCTAGAGGAATATATACTGCGAAGATTTCAGAAAATCTATCAAGATATCAATATCACTACTGAAAACAATACGCTTAAAATTCAACTTGATAATTTTTCAAGTAATACAGCAGAAGATTTAGTCGAGATTCAAAGCAAGGTCTATGTTGACTTTACAGTTGAATTAGATGCCGAGAGTTTGGCCAGAGCTAGAGCGATTCTGAGCAGGGAAACAATATCCTCAAGCGAAAAGCAGGAAATAGTCAATACATTCTCTAGACCTCTAAAAGCTTTTGATGAAGTTAACGCAGTTCCTCATTGCCGCACAGGACCAGTATGTAGAGATTGCCACACAGTTTCCGCCATTATGGAGTTAATGCGTGAACTTCCTTAAAAGGCATAGGGTTTAGATATCAAGCTTGATTGCAGAGCTGTCTGAGAACAGGCGATCGCCTCTAGCCTGATGGCGCTCGGTGGGTATCATCCCATCGGGGATTTGGTGGGGGGATCAAGGCTGTGTGCCGCTTGTAGCCCACATTACAGACAATGGAGATCTTTCCCAAGACCCTTGCAAACTGATCCCTGTCGGCGGACACTAAGTTTGGGAACCGACCGGCAGAAGATAAGAGGTTTTTTGTGAGAAAAGTACTTGGGATCATTCTGGGAGGCGGTGCTGGTACACGCTTATACCCGCTCACCAAGCTGCGGGCCAAGCCCGCCGTCCCCCTTGCTGGCAAGTATCGACTCATCGATATTCCTGTCAGCAACTGCATCAACTCCGAAATTTACAAAATCTACGTTCTCACCCAGTTCAACTCTGCCTCCCTCAACCGTCACCTAGCCCGCACCTACAACTTCTCGGGCTTCACCGATGGCTTCGTGGAGGTGCTAGCGGCCCAGCAGACCCCCGAGAGCCCCGAGTGGTTCCAGGGGACTGCTGACGCCGTCCGGAAGTATCTGTGGCTCCTCGAAGAGTGGGACATCGACGAGTATCTGATCCTCTCGGGTGACCACCTCTACCGCATGGACTACCGCCAGTTTGTGGAGCGTCACCGCGAGACCGGCGCAGACATTACGCTGTCGGTGCTGCCCATCGACGAGCGCCGCGCCTCGGACTTTGGCCTGATGAAGATTGACGATTCGGGCCGCGTGATCTCCTTTAGCGAGAAGCCGAAGGGTGACGCGCTGAAAGAGATGGCGGTGGATACGACGCTGCTGGGTCTGACGCCAGAGGAAGCCCGCGAGAAGCCCTACATTGCCTCGATGGGCATCTACGTCTTCAAGCGGGAAGTGCTGCACAAGCTGCTGCAAGAAGGGATGAAGGAGACGGATTTCGGGAAGGAAATCATTCCGAGCGCCGCGAAGGATTACAACATCCAGGCGTACCTATTCAATGGGTACTGGGAGGACATCGGAACCATTGAGGCGTTCTTTGATGCCAACCTGGCGCTGACCAAGCAGCCCCGGCCGCCCTTTAGCTTCTATGACGAGCAGGCGCCTATCTACACGCGTCCTCGGTATCTGCCGCCGACCAAGCTGCTGGACTGCCACGTGACGGAGTCGATCATTGGTGAGGGCTGCATCATCAAGAACTGCACGATCCAGAATTCGGTGCTGGGGGTGCGATCGCGCATTGAGGCAGGCTGTGTGATTGATCATGCGCTGCTGATGGGGGCGGACTTCTATCAGCCGTATTCGGAGCGTCAGTCGGGCGAGCGGATGAGCAATGGCAAGGTGCCGATGGGCATTGGGGAGAATACGATCATTCGCCGCGCCATTGTGGACAAGAATGCCTGCATTGGCCGCAATGTCCAGATCATCAACAAGGACCGAGTGGAGGAGGCCAACCGCGAGGATTTGGGCTTCTACATTCGCAGCGGTATTGTGGTGATTCTCAAGAATGCAGTGATTGCTGACAATACGGTGATCTAAGGCTTGGCCCCACGGCTGGTGCTGATGATTGGGCTACCGGGAAGCGGTAAGTCGACGATGGCAGAGCGCCTCGCGATCGCAATTCCCGGTAGCCTTGTTGTTTCTACGGACCAGATTCGCGGGGACCTGTTTGGCGATGCGGCGGTGCAGGGGCCGTGGCCGGTGCTCTGGCGAGAGGTGGAGCGCCGCCTGCGCCAAGCTGCGATCGCCTCCCAAAGATCAGCGATCGCCGCGATCTACGACGCCACCAATGCCAAGCGCCAGGACCGACGAGCGGCGATCGCCCTCGCCCGGAGCGTCGGCTTTGGCAGCGTCATCGGGGTGTGGGTGCCGACGCCGCTGCCCCAGTGTCTCTGGCGCAACCAGCAGCGCGATCGCCAGGTGCCGCCGGAGATTGTGGTGCGGATGCACCGGCAGCTGGTGGGCGCGCCGCCCGAGCTGGCCGATGGCCTCGATGGGCTGCTGGTGAGCTGCGATCCGGACTGGGTGGCGCGATCGCTCGTGGGCCGCTGATCAAGGGCTAGTACGGACATTGCGATCGCCACCGAGGGCACAACCGAACTCAGCGGCCCCACAACCTTTGTTAATCTAGGGTCATCATTTCTTCTGGTGTGTCTGGGCCGCTCCGGCTCCGTCCCGCCCCTACAGAAACCCTTACAAAAACCGTTATGGGAGAGCGCTGATGGCCGCAACGGATTTCAAGGACTACTACGCCATTTTGGGCGTCGACAAGAGTGCTAGCGCCGACGAAATCAAGCGAGTCTTTCGGAAACTGGCGCGCCAGTACCACCCCGACATGAATCCGGGCGATCGCGCTGCTGAGGCCCGATTCAAGGAAATCAGCGAAGCCTACGAAGTCCTCTCCGACGCCGAAAAACGCCAAAAATACGACCAGTTTGGTCGCTACTGGAAACAGGCAGACCAGGGCAGCTGGCCCGGCGGCGCCGGCGTCAACATGGGCGACTTCAACAACCTTGACTTTGACTTTGGTCGCTACGGCAGCTTTGACGAGTTTATCAACGAACTGCTGGGGCGCATGGGCGGTCCGGGTAGCGCTAGCAGTAGCCGCAGCTACTACCACAGCCCCGGCGGCACGGGCTTTGGCGGTTTTGGCGGCTTCGACGGTGCTCAGTCGACTTCTAGCTCCTCAGCCCTCGATCGCGAAGCCAACATCACCCTCACCTTCGGCGAAGCCTTCAGCGGCGTGCAAAAGCGCCTCAGCCTAGGCAGCGAAACCATTGATGTGCGGATTCCCGTCGGCATCAAGCAGGGCACTCGGATGCGCGTCCGGGGCAAGGGTCAGGCCACGCCCTACGGTCAGCGCGGCGATCTTTACCTGAATATCCAAATTCAGCCCCACGGCTTCTTTCAGCTCGAAGGGGACAACCTCGTGTGTGAGGTGCCGATCCTGCCCGACGAAGCGGTCTTGGGCGCTCAGATCGAGGTGCCCACGCCCGACGGCAGCGTGACGGTGAATGTCCCGGCGGGAGTGCGATCGGGCCAGTCCCTGCGCCTGCGGGGGAAAGGGTGGCCCAAACCGGGCGGCCAGCGCGGCGATCAGCTCGTGCGAGTGGCGATCGCCCCGCCCAAGGATCTCAGCGCCACCGAGCGGGAGCTCTACGAGAAAATTCGCGCCAGCCGCACCAGCGATCCGCGCGCCCATCTCAAGCAAATTCGCCTCTAGCGCCCAGCCTCGCGTTTTTTAGGCCCCATTAACGTGCAAACCCGGAGCCAAGACGGCTCCGGGTTTTGCGTTGGGAAGCGCTAGGAAAGGGCGATCGCTGCGCCGTTACAGCACGATCTCCTCACCACCCTCTGTAAACTCCACCTCAGACACATTCCACTGAGGATTTTGGGTGAGGGTTTCGCGCAGGCTGCCAAATAGCGCAAAGCGCTCACAGCTCGACAGCGACTCAAACTGGCGGCGCGAGTCAGGCGCCAGGCGCAGATCCACCGTCGCCACCCCATTGGCCACATCCACCCGATAGCCCGCCACGCTAAAGTCCGCCGTCGCGTTCTGCTCTAGCACACGCCCCACCGCAGCCTCCATTGGCTCCGCCTGGGGCACCGCCATCTGCTGCGGCACCAGGGCCTCGCACTGGCTATCCACCTGATAGACCATGACATTGACGGTGTTGGCCGCAGCCATCGGCTGCTGGCGGGTCGCCGCACCGGGAGAGGCCGACGCCTCGGGAGAGGCAGTGGGCGATGCGCCCGGCTGTGGGGAGGGCACATCGGAGTCAGGGGACGCTGGAGCCGCAGGGGAGGACTGAAGGGCGTTGTTGCTAGGAGAGGCATCAAAGCCACTGGGCGAAGTGCCGCAGCCAGCCAGCGTCACAGCCAGCAGTCCTGCAAAACCAAACGTATAGAGATGGGTCCGTTTCATACCAAAAGAGCCGCTAAGGGCGTGATGAGAGAAGAGGCTTTACCCTCGCGCAGTATTGTGCCAAGTTGGCCCCAGGCTGATCAGTGCCGCGAGAGGGAACTTCTAAAAGGTTTGTGATCAGTCACTTCAGGTTCAGGCCTGCCCAATCCGCTTAGAACTAGGATTTTGGCGGGTGAAAGGGGGTCGCCTGATCAGGCGATTTTTCTGAAGGCTTGGGGGCGAAGCAGCCCCTTGCAACCCGATTGAGCCGCTTGGAGTCCGAAGGGGGGACTAGATCTAGTGTATCGTTGGGCCGATCGCCGTTGGGGGAGGCGGCATCCAGTATCTTATAGAACAGCAAATCTCAATGTTTTGATGCACTCGGCACACATGGCTACTCCCGCCTGGAATCGGCGACATATTCTTTCCCTGTTAGATTTCACCGTTTCTGAGTACGAGACGGTTTTGCAGACCACCGCCAGCTTCCGGGAGGTGATGGCTCGGCCGACCAAAAAGGTGCCCGCCCTGCAAGGTCAGGTGGTGACCAACCTTTTCTTTGAGCCTTCGACGCGCACCCGCAGCAGCTTTGAGCTGGCGGCCAAGTGGCTCTCGGCGGACACGATCAACTTTGCGCCCGGCAGTTCGTCGCTGTCGAAGGGCGAAACGATTTTGGATACGGCCAAGACCTATCTGGCGATGGGGACGGACATGATGGTGATCCGTCACAAGGAGTCGGGGGTGCCAGCGGCGATCGCGGCGGAAATGGACCGGCTGGGGGTGCGGGTCGGCGTCCTGAATGCGGGGGACGGCCTGCACGAGCATCCCTCTCAGGCGCTGCTGGACCTGTTTACGCTGTGCAGCCACCTCGACCCCCAAAATCCGCGTCCCGAGCTGCTTCAGGGCAAGAAAATTGCCATTGTTGGCGATATTTTGCACTCGCGGGTGGCCCGCTCCAATCTCTGGAGCCTGACTGCCTGCGGGGCAGAGGTGCATCTGGCGGGGCCGCCGACCCTGCTGCCCAAGCTGTTTGGGACGATGTACGAGGAGATGGCGGCTCAGCAGCCCTGGCGATCGGGCAAGGTGTTTTTGCACTGGTCCCTGGAGGCGGCCCTGGAGGACGCTGATTTTGTGATGACCCTGCGCCTGCAAAAGGAGCGCATGACCCAGCATCTGCTGCCGAGCCTGCGGGAGTACCATCTGCGCTTTGGCATCACGCGCGATCGCCTCCAGCGCTGCCGCCCCGAGGTGCAGGTCTTGCACCCAGGGCCGGTCAACCGAGGCGTGGAGCTGAGCTCGGACCTGATGGACGATCCCAACTTGAGCTTGATCGCTCAGCAGGTGACCAATGGTGTGGCGGTGCGGATGGCGCTGCTGTACCTGATGGGCAGCAGCAAGCTCTAGGGGCGATCGCCCTCTAGCGCCAGTCGTCCAGGGCAAAGACCTCGGGGCGATTGTGGCCCGAGCGGGGCAGGCGCTCCATGGCAACGCCCACCAGCTCGACGCGGTAGCCCGCCGCCAGCATCTGGCGGTAGGCCTGCACCCGGGCGGTGTTCACCCCGGCGCTGAGTTTCGTCAGGTTTTCGGCACTGGCCAGGGCCTCACACTGCTGCACCAGCCGATCAAAGTTCTGGCTCGCCTGGGGGCCGGAGCGCACCGCCGCAAATTTGATGTAGCAGGTGTCGCTGCCCGCCTCAGTTTGCGGGCCGCAGTGGCAAACGGCAAAGCCTGCCAAACCGGCCTCATCCCACAGCAGCACGACTTCGCCAAGGTTGTGGGCGGCGATCGCCTCGATCTCCCGCGACAGATCCAGCCCGTCGTAGAGCCCGTGGGTCAGCGCGCGAGCCGCCGCCAGGGCCTCGGCCTGCTGGTCCTCAGATAGGCGCGTATAGCGGGCCTCATCTGCCAGGGTTTGGCCAGGGGCGATCGCCTTGGCCAGCACTACCGTCAGGTGCTGGGGCCAAAAGTCGAATTTCTGATACAGGGCGTGGTGCTTGGGGCTGCGGGCAAAGGTGAACAGGCCCGCATGGGTAACCCCCCATTCATCGAGGCGATCGACCACCGCCGCCACCAGCTTTTGGCCAATGCTGTGATCCCACAGGTCCGGATGCACGCTCAAGGGGCCAAAAAAGCCAAAACTTCCCCAGCAAACCGCCACATTGGAGCCCACCAGTCTGCCAGCCTTCTCCGCCGCAAAAGCAGCGCTGGGGTCCATGTGCCAGCGGTGCTCAAGATAGGTCGCATCTCCCATAAAGTCCTGGGGATTTGGGAGACCGAGAAACGTCCCAAAGGCCAGCCGAAAAACGCGATCGGCATCGGAAATTTCGTGGGCCTGGAGCAGTCGGGTTACAAGCGTCATGGTCAGTATTCATCAACAGTGGTCAAGAACAGCAGGGCAAGCATGAATTCAGGGCATGTTCGCGATTTTTACCAGGCAGCGATCGCTAGCAATCTTTAGCTAGTCGTCGCCAGCCGGCGCGATCGCCCTTTGCAAGCGAATAGAGCCTAGAAACTAAACTGAGTTCGCAAATTACCGACAAAAATCGTCGGATTGTCATCAAAATTATTGGGATTGCCGATGACGTAGAAAGCAGGGGCGATCGCGATATTTTCCGTTAGTGGGTAAAAATAGGTCGCCTCGACCTCATATTGGGCGCCACCGTTGCCGCCCCCCGACACCAGATACCGACGACCCTCCAGCACATCAAACGGTACCCCAAAGGATAGCGTTCCCAGCGCTCCCTCCTTGCCCAGATCCGGAAAGGCCAAGCCGAGCTGGAACGACTGAGCATTGACCTCGCCCGCTGCCAAAGCTGCATTTTTGGGAAAAATATTCGTGCTGCCGTAGGCGTAGCGGCCAAACAGCCCGAGGCGATCGCCCAGTTGCCAGTCAAAATTGGCGCTGAAAGTATCCGCCGTGCTGCTGTAGAGCGGGCCGCCCAGACCATCGTCCGCCAGCCCCAGCAGCGGCTCCCCGATCGCGCCCCCCACCAAGCCACCGATCTGCTGGAGGCGCGATCGCGTATAGAGCAGCCGCAGATTTGCCCGAGGAGTCGGCGAAACCACCAGTTCCGCCGTAGCCGTATAAGTACCGCCAAACAGCCCCTGCTGAGGGTTGCTGGACGAGTTGAAAACGCTACCTGGCAAAAACTCCGTATTTTCGCCCAGATAGCCAAAATTCAGGCGAATTTTGTCGCTAATGGGCCACAGCGCCACCGCACCCGCGCCTCGATCCACTGCGTTAACCAGCGTTCCACCGCTGGCATTGAAGCTGCTGGCCCCGTTCAAAAAGAGCGTAAACGCGTTTTCATCAAAGTAGCGATACCAGTTGATCCGCGGCCCCACCACCAAACGCAGGCGATCGCCCACCGGAAACAGATACTCAAAATCCCGAACCACCACATCATTAGGCGCGCTGGGCGCTTGGTCCGTAAACGGCACCCCATAGGTGTTGTAGAGCCCCGCTGACACGTACTGATTCGCGGGCGAATCGCCATTGCCCACTGCCAGGTTGAGCCGCAGATTGTCTTTCCCCGTGAAGGAGCTATTGAGCGTCAGCCACGCCAAGGTGCTGAAGGTAATCTCCGGATCGTCCACCTGGCGCACCACGGGCTGGCCCGTGCCCGGATCGCGGGCCGCCGAAAAGACTCTCGGTCCCTCCGCCTGCACCTCGTCCCCGGCACCCGCCCCCGTCAGGTTGAAAAACACCAAGCCATTGAGCCGGGTCGTCGTCGAAAATTGCTGCGCCTCTAGCGCCGTCGTGCTCGCCTCCAGGTTGATCAGCCGGCCTCGCAAGGTCGTCAGCTCAACCTCAAACTCTTCTTGGAGGCGGCGAAGGGTAGCCAGATCCCCTGGGGAGACAAAGTCCTTGTCCGCCAGAGTGTCGATCCGCTCGGTCAGCCAGTCAAGGCAGGCGCTGAGGCCCGCCGCAAACTCGTAGCGTCCAAGGGCGCGATCGCCCCGAAACGTCCCGTCGGGCAACCCCGTCACGCAGCCATAGCGCTCCACCAGCGCCTGCAGCGCCTGAAACGCCCAGTCCGTCGGCTCTACATCCTTGAGCTGAGACACGCTCATCATCTGCTCTAGGGGCTCTGACGTCCTGGGTTCCCCAAGGGATTGGGCCTCCTCCCGGACAGCCTCCAGTTCCTCCGCCTCGACCGGCAGCATGCCTATCGCCAGCATCCAGCCCACCAGTCCCCAAAGCCCCATCATTACAACCTTGACCATACACACCTCACAGCCCAGGCCAGAAATATTACGGATCAGCTATGTTCACTCCAGCCAATTTGTGACATACTCCTACACCGATACTGACGTATCCGGTGTAGGCTTCTCAGTGACCCCTGGTAACCCATCGGGCGTTTCCTGAGCTTTATTGACGGAATGCCCTACCGCCAAATACTTGATGTTGATCGCTGCATTGTGGTCACGGTCCAGCATCAACCTACACTTAGGACAGGTATGCAGCCTGTCCTGAAGTGTCTTGGGAACCTTGACTCCGCAGCCAGAGCAGTTCTGAGACGTACCGCTGGGATTCACCGCAATCGTTAGCAACCCGGCTCTTTCAGCCTTGATTGCCAGAATTTGCAGGAACTGGCCCCAGCCAGCATCATGAGTTGACTTCGCCAGCTTGCTTCTGGCAATGCCTCGAACATTCAGCTTTTCATGAGCAACATGATTTCCTTTGGATAAAAGCTTGTTTGCGGTCTTGTAGTGAAAGTCTTTGCGCTGATTTGAGACTTTTAGGTGCGCCTTGGCAACGCGTTTAACCGCCTTCTTCCGGCGATTGGAGCCTTTTTTCTTGCGTGAAAGACTGCGCTGCAACCGCTTCAGGCTCTTTTCGGCTTTGCGGTAGTGCTGGGGGATAGGTTCCTCTTTCCCTGAGTCGTCCACCAAAAACGACTTCAAGCCCAGGTCAATCCCCATCGTATTTTCAAGACTGGGGCTATCAGGCGTGAGGATGGGAACCGATGCGTCCTCAAGACTCAGCGTCACATACCAGCCATCGACGTTGTAGCTGACGGTGGCGGTCTTGATCTTGAAGCCTTCCGGTAAGGGACGATGCTGGATTAGTTTCACCCAGCCAATCTTGGGGAGATTGATCTGCTTGCCCTGAATACAGTCCTGTTTAACTTGCGGGAAAGTAAATGAGCGATATCGGTTTACTCCCTTAAACCGAGGTTTACCGCTTCGCTTGCCGTTGCAGTCTCCTCTGAGCCAGCGGTCAAAGGTCTTCTTCACCCGACCAATGCAATCTTGCAGCACTTGAGAATAAATCTGCTGGTACTCCGGAAACAGAGCCTTGGAGTTCACCAGGTCTCGTTTCTGAGAGTAGAAGTCAGGATTCTCTCGAAGCTCTGGCAGATGGCAAATTAGCGGGCAATCGGTGACGTCGCAGCGGTTTTGTTCATACCAAGAGAACCGCTCACCAAGACGATAGTTGTACTGTCTGCGCAAGAGTTCCAGCCACTCGCCCATTAAGGCGACTTGACTGGAGGTTGGACGCAATCGGTGCTGGTAAGCGGTTCTCACTTAAACGTTTTACTGGGTGAGATTTTTCAGCATACATCCACTTAGCTGGAGAGTATGATTTTCTGATTTGAGGCGACAGAGATGGTTCATGACGGGGCTGGTAGGTTCTCGCCTCAAACATGGTTCACCGACTGCCCCGCCATAAACGCGCCTTCATCTCACGCCAAATCAGAGATTATGGACGTGAGGCTTCTGGCTGAACTAGCTAATTTCTCGGATATTCTCCTAAGGGCTTGGCCAGGAGGCAGCAGCCTTCATGAATGGAAACAAATCGTGTTTCCACGGATTCTTTCAGTAAAGATTTCAAGCTAAAACCTTTTCTGTGGAGCAAAAGATTTAACGCATCACCCCTCTACAGTTTCACCCATTTGCTACAGGTAGCTACAGAGAATTAGGAGATTTATTACCTACTTTTCACGCTCTTCATTAGAGGTTTTGCGAGCTCTCTCTAATGACAGTATCGCGTGCATAAAACGATCGAATTATTTATCTGGAGAATTTGCGAATGCAGGCCATCTTAGAACTGATCGAGCAGAAAAATCAGGAGTATGCGCAACACCCCTTCTTTGCGTATTTAGCAGACCCTGAAATTGATCCTTACCAAAAGCTTTCATTCGCGCCGGTGATTGCGCCGCTTGCCCTTGAATTTGGTGAGCTGTGCAACCGGGTTTTTAAGCAAGAACCCACGACCGATCCGCTCCAAGCGATGGTCAACCAGCATGCCGAGGAAGAGCACTTTCATTGGCAGTGGCTCATCGAAGATTTGGAGAAGCTGGGCATCGACTATTCCATGCGCTTTAGTGATGCTTTGAAGTTTATTTGGAGCCAGCATACGCGGGTGGCGCGCTCTATGTATTACCGATTTGAGCGCTACACCGAAGGAGATGATCCAATTCTCAAGCTGGTCGCGATCGAAGTTGCCGAGGTGACGGCTAACGTTTTCTTTCGGGCGACCCGGCCGATCGCGCTTCAGCTCCAGGCAACAACGGGGCAAGAGCTGCGCTACTTTGGCATGTGCCACAACCAAGTAGAAAACACCCACACGCTTCACATGCCTGACTCCATGCAGACCCTGCGCAATCTCGAGG
Source organism: Geitlerinema sp. PCC 7407 (assembly GCF_000317045.1). Classification (NCBI taxonomy): domain Bacteria; kingdom Bacillati; phylum Cyanobacteriota; class Cyanophyceae; order Geitlerinematales; family Geitlerinemataceae; genus Geitlerinema; species Geitlerinema sp. PCC 7407. The sequence continues at coordinate 1,817,021 of NC_019703.1, read as the reverse complement.
TCTCGGAAGAGACTTTTCAGCGATCGCTGGAAGTGGTGGAGCGGGGATTTGAGTTTTTCAATGAGTTGATGCAGGAGTTTTTGGTCTACGCCCAAACTTATTCTCGCCAAGAACCCTTGCGATCGCCTGTAAACGCTGCATAAAACCAGCAAATCGGCTACCGAAAATTTAGCGATTTTTATTTGCCCTCTAGCTTCCTTTTGGAACTTAGGGGGCAAATTTCTATGAATTTAGAATTTATTTTTTTAAGGAATCAGTCAAAAGTCTAAAGATAGGTTCTTTTAGTTAAAATCTGTTGTTTCAACTGATGTTTCCCAGGGGATTTATTTGTAATGTATTACACAACTCCTGAGTTTCTATGAATTTTGGTTACGGCGTTATGCTTCCCTGTTCCCTGAAAAGTTGGCTTTATGATGGACGTGTTGATCAGTGTTCCCGGCTATACCCTCAACGAGTTAATTTACAGCAGTTCTAGAACGTTGGTTTATCGCGGGTGTCGTGAGAGCGATCAGATGCCCGTAGTCGTTAAGCTGCTCAAAAATCTCTACCCTAGTCTGGCTGAGCTTGCGCAGTTCAAAAACCAGTACACCCTCGTCAAGTATCTAAATCTGCCAGGGGTTGTTCGTCCCTACAGCCTTGAGCATTATCAAAATCGCCTCGCTTTGGTGATGGAAGACTTTGGGGGAATTCCCCTCAGAGACTATTTTTTGGTGGATGGTAAAGTGCGATCGCTGGCGGAGTTTTTCGACACTGCGATCGCGATCGCTACTATTCTAGATGGGCTTTATCAGCATCAGGTTATTCATAAAGATATTAAGCCCACAAACATTCTGATTCATCCCGTTACTCGGCAGGTCAAGCTGACAGATTTCAGCATCGCTTCTAGACTGCTCCGAGAAACTCAAACTGCAACGAGTCCAGCCGTTTTGGAAGGCACCCTAGCTTACGTCTCTCCGGAGCAAACCGGTCGCATGAACCGGGGAGTCGACTATCGGACTGATTTTTATTCTTTGGGTGTGACATTTTACGAACTGCTGACCGGTCATTTGCCATTCCAGTCAGAGGATCCCTTAGAGCTGGTGCACTGCCACATTGCAAAGCAGCCTGCTCCCATTATTTATCGCAATCCAGAGGTGCCAGCCATTCTTTCGGATATTGTCCGAAAGTTGATGGCCAAAAATGCTGAAGATCGCTATCAAAGTGCTTTGGGACTGCGTCACGACTTAGAGATTTGTCAACGACAGTGGCAGCACAGCGGCAGTATTCAAGCTTTTCCGCTGGCGGAGCGAGACGTCTGCGATCGCTTTGTGATTCCCGAAAAGCTCTACGGGCGGGAGTCAGAAGTTCATACTTTGCTGGACGCCTTCGAGCGGGTGCAGCAGGGCGCTACTGAACTGATGCTGGTTTCGGGCTTTTCAGGCATTGGCAAAACCGCCGTTATCAATGAGGTGCACAAGCCCATTGTGCGCCAGCGAGGATATTTCATTAAAGGGAAATTCGATCAGTTTCAGCGCGATATTCCCTTCTCTGCGCTAGTACAGGCACTGCGCGATCTTATGGATCAGCTGCTGACAGAAAGCGATCGCCAAATTGAGCAGTGGCAGAGCAAAATTTTGGCGGCCCTAGGGGAGAATGGTCAGGTCATTATTGACGTTATTCCTGAACTAGAGCAGATCATTGGTCCGCAACCGCCCGTTTCGGAGCTGAGCGGCAGCGCAGTTCAAAATCGCTTTAACTTACTCTTCCAAAAGTTCATTCAGGTCTTCACGTCTCAAGAGCATCCCCTAGTGATTTTCTTGGATGACTTGCAGTGGGCAGATACTGCTTCTCTGAAGCTGATGCAGCTTTTGCTGAGCGAGGCTGATAGCCACTATTTGCTAGTCATTGGCGCTTATCGGGACAATGAGGTGACGGCGGCCCATCCCCTCATGCTCACGATTGATATGCTGCGTCAGGCCGAGGTCAGCATTCGTGCGATCGCCCTATCCCCTCTCAGTGGCCAGGATCTCAATCAGCTCGTTGCAGAAACATTGAGCGAGCTGCCAGAGAATGTCCAATTGCTGACGGATTTGATTTATCAAAGAACTCAGGGCAATCCATTTTTTAGCAGCCAGTTCTTCAAGTCTCTCTATGAAGATAAGCTCATCACGTTTGACTACAGCAGTGGCTGCTGGCAATGGCGCTTAAGCGATATTCGCACCCTATCTTTCACAGAAGATGTGGTCGAGTTTGTGGCGGCTCAGCTTCAGAAGCTACCAACTCAAACTCAAGAGGTTCTAAAGCTGGCCGCTTGTGTCGGAAATCAGTTTGATCTATCGACTTTAGCGATCGTTTCAGAACGATCTTTAGCCGAGGTTGCTCAAGATCTTTGGCCTGCTCTCAAAGAGAACTTGATTTTGCCTCAGGGAGATAGCTATAAGCTCTTTCAAGAAGAAGACTTTGGCAGCCAAGCTGGTCATTTAGAGGTCAACCAGAGCCATTTCTCAAACGCCTTCTCTGAAAGTCTAGAGGCCGAATCTTGCGTTTATAAGTTTTTGCATGATCGTGTCCAGCAAGCTGCTTATTCTTTGATTCCCATAGACCAGAAGCAGGCAACCCATCAGGCCATGGGGCAGCTTCTGCTTCGGAATATTCCGGTTGCTGAGTGGGAGGAAAAAATCTTTGAGATCGTCAATCAGCTCAATATGGGAATGGAGCTGATTGAGAATGATAGCGATCGCCATCAGCTCGCTCAGCTAAATGCGATCGCCGGTCAAAAGGCAAAGAGCTCAACCGCTTACACCCTAGCCATCAAATATTTTCAGAGCGGAATCTCTCTTTTGTCAGACAATGCTTGGTCAAATCACTACGAGCTAGCGCTGACCTTGCATGAAGATGCTGCCGAAGCAGCCTATCTAGATGGGCGGTTTGAGAAGGTCAATATCTTTGCCAATCCAGTCATTATTCATGGCCAAACAGCCTTAGATCAGGTCAAAGTGCATGATGCAATTATTCAGTCCTTTGGAGCCCAAAACAAGGCTTTAGAAGCAGTTTCGATCGCTCTAGGCTTCCTGGAAAAGCTAGGCTTTAGTCTACCGCTCAACCCAACGCAGCAAGACATTCAGCAAGACCTCGAGAGAATCAATCAAATTTTGGCTGACCGGCCAATTGAGGAACTGATTGATTTGCCGATGATGACCGAGGCGCGATCGCTGGCAGCGATGCGAATCTTAGCGAGCATTACGGCCTTTTCCTATCAAGTGGTTCCCGAGCTATTTCTGCTAGTTGTTAGTCAACAGATTTATCTATCGATTCACGACGGCAACGCACCCTTTTCTGCCTTTGCCTACGCAAGCTATGGCTTGATTTTGTGTGAGGTCTTAGGCGATATCGAGGCAGGCTATCAGTTTGGCAAGCTAGGAACTGATCTACTGTCAAAAGTGTCTGCCAAGGCAGTTACAACCAAAACAATTCAAACTTTCAATGGCTTAGTTCGTCATTGGAAAGATCACCTTCAAGATACGATCAAACCCCTGCTAGAAACCTACTCAGTGGGTCTAGAAACAGGAGATCTTGAGTTTGCCGCCTACTCTCTCAGGACCTGTTCCTATGCAGCTTACTTTATGGGGCGAGATCTTTCTATTTTGCAACAGGAGATCGCCGCCTACAGCGAAGCGATCCGACAGATGAAGCAGACCGGTACGCTCTATTGGAATGAGCTGTATCGACAAGTTGTTTTGAACTTGCAGGGTCAATCAGATCATCCTTGCCAAATTACGGGGGTCGCGTACAGCGAAGAAACGATTTTGCCACTGCATCTTGAGGCAAATGATGTTTGCACCTTGATGCATTTTTACTTCTGCAAGCTACAGCTTTTCTATCTGTTTGGTGATTATGCCCAGGCTTGGCATTTCGCGGGTAAAGCCGAACAGTGCTTAGCCGGAGTCGCGGGTCAGAGCATTATTCCCATCTTTTGTTTCTATCAGTCCCTGACAGCCCTCGCCCAAATTCCAGAAGCAGCACCTGAGGATCAGGCAGCTTTATTTGGAAAAGTTGCCCAAAATCAGGTCAAGCTCAAAAAGTGGGCGTACCATTCACCCGCTAACTATTTGCATAAATACGAACTAGTTCAGGCAGAGGAAATGCGGGTTCTCGGGCAGATGGCCCAGGCGGTCGATCTTTATGACTGCGCGATCGCCGATGCTCAAGCTAATGAGTATTTGCAAGAGGAGGCACTAGCCAATGAGCTAGCAGCCAAGTTCTATCTAACTTGGGAAAAAGAGGCGATCGCCAAGGCCTATTTAGCCAATGCCTATTATGACTATGTTCGCTGGGGAGCGATCGCCAAAGTCAAGTTTTTGGAGCAGCATTATTCCCATCTTCTGACTTCGGTTTTGCAACCCGAAGAAAGCACAACTCCGGTCAGAGTTCGCACCACGACAACGGGGAGCGATCGCAGCAGTTCGACCATGTCTGAGGCCTTGGATCTGGCAACGGTCATGAAGGCATCTCAAGTTCTTTCTGGCGAAATTGAGCTTGAGAAACTGCTAGAAACGCTGATTAAAGTAGTCCTCGAAAATGCAGGAGCGGAAACTTGTGTTCTGCTTTTGCGCCACGAAGATCGATGGGTCATTGCGGCGGAGCAGACGCCCAATACCCAATCAACGGTCATGCTAAGCAGCCTCAACTGTTTCTCTGCGGCCTCTACCGAGGTATCGCTGGAAAGCTTGTCCAAGGAGACTGCTGAGAGCAGCGGCAGTATCCCGCAATCGGTGATCAATTATGTCGCTCGCACCGCTGAAACCCTGGTTTTAGATGATGCTCGAAGCGCGACCAATTTTGCCAGCGATCGCTATATTTTGACGCATCAGCCCAAGAGTTTGTTGTGCACCCCGATTCACAACCAAGGCAAGCTGATTGGCATTCTCTATCTTGAGAACAATCTCACAACTGGTGCCTTTACCCGCAATCGACTGGAAATCCTGCGGCTTCTGACGGTGCAAGCAGCTATTTCTTTGCAAAATTCTTTGCTGTATCACAATCTCAGCATTGCCAAAGTTCAGCTAGAAGATGCCAATTGCACTCTTGAAAATAAAGTCCAGCAGCGAACTGAGGAACTCCACGAAAAAAATCAGCGGCTCTCCAGCACCCTCGAAGAACTACGGCGAACTCAGACGCAGCTCATTCAGACCGAAAAAATGTCTTCCCTCGGCCAGATGGTAGCTGGAATCGCCCATGAAATTAATAACCCAATTAATTTCATCTATGGCAACATTGCCCACGCCAATGAGTACTTCAAAGACATGCTGCATCTGGTAGAGCAGTACCAGCACTATTACCCAGAGCCCCACGAGGCGATCGCCGCAGAGCTAGAAGAAATTGACTTTGAGTTTCTGCGCAATGATCTCCAAAAGCTGCTGCAATCGATGAAGCTGGGGGCGGATCGAATTCGTCAAATTATTCTGTCCCTGCGCAATTTCTCGCGGCTCGATGAGGCCGAAATGAAGCCCGTTGATATCCACGAAGGGATCGAGAGCACGCTCCTCATTTTGCAGCATCGACTGAAAGAGAAAAATCATCGATCGTCCATCTCTTTGATTCGCGACTATGGGACGCTTCCGAGAGTTACCTGCTATGCGAGCCAGATGAATCAGGTTTTGATGAATGTCTTGAACAATGCCATTGACGCGATGGAAGAGCGTCGTCACCAGGACGAAAATTATCATCCTGAAATTCGAATTCGCACCGGTCTCAAAGACGATCAGGCTCTGACAATCGAGATTATGGACAATGGCGCTGGCATGCCCGAGGAGGTCAAAAAACGGCTCTTTGATCCTTTCTTCACAACCAAACCGGTTGGCAAAGGAACAGGTCTAGGCCTATCGATTTGCTATGCCATTATCGAGAAGCACAAGGGATCGATGAAGATTAGCTCTGAGGTGGGCAGAGGAACGAAGATTCTGATCTCAATTCCTGTGCGATACAGCGCTGACAATCAGTCTGTCGCGTGATTAGTCGGCCCCTTTCGCCTACCAGGAGAAAGGCTTAGACACCGGCTATATCTTGACTCATAAGCGATCGCCTATTTGTTCTGAAGGCGATCGCTTTTTTATTATTTTGAATCGTCACGCTTAGTGAGACCCGTGATGCATAGCGCTCATCAGCAACGGATGTTTGACCGATGCTGAGAATTTTGGTTTAAAATAATTTACTTTGTATAGATTCAAGAAACGAGACAGCATGAATCAACCAGAAGCGATCGCAGGGGCTGACCACAACCCAACAGAGACAACTGAAAATAGCCGCCCGCCAGAGTCAAGCGCAGAGAAGATCCTGTGTCGCCACTGCCTAAGAACAGCCACCAATGGCATCAAATGCCAAGGGCTTTGCGTTGCCGATAGTGATTACTAATCTTCAAAAGTGCTCTATCAATCATTTCAACCTTATCTATAGATGGATTTGACGGGCCAAATTTAAAGAAAAAAATTCCTCAATTTCGCATCTCATCAAGGATGCAATATCCAAAATCTTCCTCATCGAAGATGGATCAGTAGAGGTGCCCTTTCAAATTCATTGAATCAGCGATGGCAAATCAAGACTCTGCGAGCAAAATAGGCGATCAGCAAAAAGCTTCGTGGCTCAACCGCTCTTCTTTAGGGATGGGTTGCCTGGGTTATCTAGCTGGGTTTCTCACTCTGCCAGCCGTAGTTTTTTTGATGCCTCAAGATCCCGCAGAAATCAAAGAAGACTTTCTCGACAGAAGAAGCAATCACTGTCGAGAATGCGATTTATCCAATCAAGATTTAGCGCTGCGGAAACTCCAAAACGCAAACCTATCTGGGGCCAACTTAGAATTTAGCAGCCTGGGCGCGGCTGATTTGCGCGATGCCACCTTCACTCGGGCAAAGCTGCGACAGGCGGTACTGCGGCAGGCAAACCTGACCGGCGCGAACTTTGATGAGGCGGATTTGCAGGGCGCAGACTTTAGCTGCGGCGGCGGAAGCTGCACCGCCTTGGACAATACAAGTTTCAGAAATGCCAATCTTGCGGGCGCAGACTTTAGCCGGGTGGGCTTCACGGTCGTGGGGGAAGTGGGGCTGCCGGGAGTTGATTTTACGGGGGCAGATTTGAGCGGCGCAACTTTCGACGGCGCGAGCTTGAAAGGGGCGCTACTGGAGGGAGCGAAACTGTGTAAAACGACTATGCCCGATGGCAGTATTTCGAATCGAAATTGCTAGGCCGAAAGGAGCAGGATAGAGAGCCGCGATCGCGAGACAATGGAGTCGGTAGCGATCGGGAGTCATCATGCAGTTTCGAATGGGCTGTGCCGTGTGGGCCTTCAAGGGCTGGGTGGGAGAGTTTTACCCGGCGGGCAGTCGGGCGAGCGATTTTTTGCGACTCTACGGCGATCGCCTCCTGACCGTCGAGGGCAACACGACCTTTTACTCCGTGCCCAACGAAGAAACCGTCGCGCGCTGGGCCGCCGAAACACCGCCAGACTTTCGCTTTTGCCTCAAAGTGCCCCGAGACGTCACCCACAGCGGCCTGCTGGCTCCGGCCATGACCAAGGCGATCGCCTTTGCCGAGCGCATGGCGGGCCTGGGCGAGCGGCTAGGACCATTTTTCGCCCAGCTGCCGCCCAGCTACGGTCCCGCTCAGTTTGAGGACTTGGCCGCCTTCGTGGCGGCGTGGCCCCAAGGCATTGCGCCCCTCGCCGTAGAAGTGCGCCATCCCCAGTGGTTTACCCCAGCGGGCGATCGCCGACTCAATGAGCTCCTCCAGTCCCACGGCGTAGGCCGCGTCATTCTCGACACTCGGGCCATCTACAGCGGCAGCGACGACCCCCAGGCCAACTCCCAGCGCCGCAAGCCCAAGCTGCCCCTCCAGCCCGCCGTGACCGCGCCCTTCGCGCTGGTGCGTTTCATCAGTCACCCCGATCGCCCCCGCAACCAGGACTTTTTGGCGGAGTGGGTGACGCGGGTGCGGGACTGGCTAGCCCAGGGCACCGAGGTTTACTTTTTTGTCCACTGCCCCGAAGAAGTGTATTCGCCGGGGACGGCCCGGTGGTTCCAGAAAATGCTGGAGGCCCAGCAGGTGCCGGTGCCGCCGCTTCCCTGGAACCAACCAGAACAGGCTCCTGAGCCCGAGCCAGACCAGCTGAGCCTGTTTTGAGGCCAGGGCTTAGGCCTGGACCAGCACCTGATCGCCCTCGATTTTGGCGGTGTAGGTGGGCAGGGGGCGAGTCGCCGGACCCTGGGTCACTTGGCCATCGGGCGCGAAGATCGAGTTGTGGCAGGGACACACCAGCTGCTTTTGATCCGCTTTCCACTCGACGTCACAGCCGCGATGGGTGCAGGCGCGGTCCAGGGCGAAGACGGCGCTGGCATTTTGGGGCGATCGCACGACCACCACAGACTTGCCGTTCACGCTGCCGGTCAGGGAGCCTTTTTGGTCCAGATCGGCCACGCTGCCCAGGGCCACAAAGCCCCCCGCTGCGCCCGCCGACGCCCCAGGGCTAGCACCATTTGCTTCTGCGCCTCCGGTCGCGTCAGAGGCAGTCGTTTCCCCCGGCGAACAGGCGGCCACGGCCACGGGCAGCGAGCTCGCCAAAAAGCCTAGGCCCATCCAAGATAGAAACCAGCGACGTTTCATGTAACCCTCAGAGTCATTTGGAGTCGTTGACCCTTCTATCTTGCGCCATTTGCCCCAAAAAGCGGGGTGAGGGCGATTCAGCCCCCGTCACCCTGGATAATTTGGAGAGCAGCAGGGAGCAAGAAGGCAGAGGAGGACGCCATGGACGACGAGGCAATGCGGCAACTGCTGACCCAGACGCGCACCATCGCGGTGGTGGGCCACTCGGATCGGCCCAGCCGCCCCAGCTATCAGATTGGCCAGTTTTTGCGGCGGGTGGGCTACGAGGTGTATCCGGTTAATCCGGCCCTGAGCACCATCGACGGCCAGCCCTGCTATCCTTCGCTGGCGACGGTGCCCGTGGCGGTGGACCTGGTGAATGTGTTTCGGCGATCGCCCCTGTTGCCGGAGGTGGTGACCGAGGCGATCGCCATCCAGGCTCCGGCAGTGTGGGCTCAGGTAGGCGTGACCCATCCCGAGGCGGCTCAGCGGGCGATCGCGGCGGGGCTGATCCTGGTGATGGATGCGTGCATCAAGATCGAATATCAACGGCTGATGGGTTAGGGGGCAGCAGTGACGAGGATTTTGCCGATGGCGTCTCGCATGGACGCGGTGCAGTCGCCGATTATTCCGGTGATTGGGGAGCTGATTCGCGCCCATCCCGGCACGATTTCCCTGGGTCAAGGGGTGGTGTACTACGGCCCGCCGCCCGAGGCGATCGCCCGGATCAGCGACTTTTTGGCAGAGCCCCTCAACCACCGCTACCAAGCCGTGGAGGGCATCCCGGCCCTGGGAGAAGCGATCGCCGCCAAGCTGGCCCGCTTCAATGGCATCACCGTGGGCGAGGCCACCCAAACCACCGTGGTGGTGACCGCCGGGGGCAACATGGCCTTTATGAATGCCCTGCTGGCCATCACTGCGCCGGGGGACGAGGTGATCCTGCTGACGCCCTACTATTTCAACCACGAGATGGCCATCACCATGGCGGGCTGCCAGCCGGTCCTGGTGCCCACCGATGCCCAGTACCAGCCGGACCTCGAGGCGATCGCCCGGGCCATCACTCCCCGCACCCGGGCCGTGGTCACCGTCTCGCCCAATAATCCCACCGGCGCGGTTTACCCCCCCGCGACCCTGAGGGCCGTGAATGATCTCTGTCGCGATCGCGGGCTTTACCACATCAGCGACGAGGCCTACGACGCTTTCACCTACGACGGCGTCCGCCACTGCTCCCCCGCCTCCCTGCCAGACAGCAGCGGCCACACGATCTCCCTCTACAGCCTCTCGAAGGTCTACGGCTTCGCGAGCTGGCGCATCGGCTACATGGTGATTCCCCAGGCCCTGCTCGACCCCGTCAAAAAAATTCAGGACACGATCTTGATCTGTCCGCCCGTGGTGTCCCAGTATGCGGCCCTGGGGGCGCTCCAGGCGGGAGAGGCCTACTGGCGGCCCCATCAAGAGGCGATCGCGGCGGTGCGCCATCGGGTGCTGGACCTGCTGGCTCCCCTCAAGGACCAGTGCGCGATCGCCCCGGCCCAGGGAGCCTTCTACTTTTTCCTAAAAGTCCCCACGGCCCTGCCGTCTCTAGTCGTCGCTGAGCGGCTCATCCGAGAGCACGGCGTGGCGGTGATTCCGGGCAGCACCTTCGGGCTGGCGGAGGGCTGCTACCTGCGGGTGGCCTACGGCGCGCTGCAAAGCGACACCGCCGCCGAGGGCATTCAGCGGCTGGTGGGGGGCATTCAGGCCATCTTGGCGGAGGAAGCCTGAGCCAGGGATTTTCTGGTGCTGGGGAATGGCGTAGGGTGGCTCTGGGGCGCGTTGCCAACGGCGATCGCGCCCAGCTTTTGTTTTCCTGCGATCACCATTGCGATCACCATGACGATTGTTAACCACCAGCTCAAGATCGAAACCGGCCCCGGCATCACGATTCACAACCTGACGCCCCAGCTCCAGCGCCTTCTAAAAGAGAGCGGCGTGCGCAATGGCCAGGTGCTGGTTTTTGCGCGGCATACGACCACCGCCCTCACCATCAACGAAGACGAGGAGCGGCTCCTAGACGATATCCAGATCTATCTGCGCAAGCTGGCTCCGGCGGGCGATCGCTATCGGCACAACGACCTGCACCTGCGGGACGTGCCCCCCGATGAGCCCATCAACGCCCACTCCCACCTGATGGCCATCACCCTCAACACCAGCGAGGTGATCCCGGTGATCGAGGGGGCTTTGGGCCTGGGCACCTACCAGTCGGTCCTGATGCTGGACCTGGACGGTCCCCGCCAGCGCACCGTCTGGGTGCAGGTCTCGGGCGAGTAGTCCCTAGCTGGTGATCGTGCCCGTGAGCGGCGAGCTAGCGCTGGCGATCGCCCGCACCGGGATTCGGCCCGCCAGGTAGGCCAGCCGCCCCGCCTCCGCTGCCAGTCCCATGGCCCGCGCCATGGCGGGCGGATTGGCTGCCTGGGCGATCGCCGTGTTGATCAGCAGCGCGTCGGCCCCCGCCTCCATGGCCTGAGCCGCCTCGCTGGGCGTCCCGATGCCCGCGTCCACCACCACCGGCACCCGGGCGTTCTCGATGATGATCTGAATATTGGCCAAGGTCTTGATGCCCTGGCCCGAGCCGATGGGCGAACCCAGGGGCATGACCGTGGCGCAGCCCGCATCCTCCAGATGCTTGGCCAGGAGCGGATCGGCGTTGATGTAGGGCAGCACTGCAAAGCCCTCTTTCACCAGCTGCTCAGCGGCCTTCAGGGTCTCGATGGGGTCCGGCAGCAGGTACTTGCTGTCGGGAATCACTTCGAGCTTCACAAAATTGTTGTCCTCCTGGCCCAGGAGTTTGGCCATTTCTCGGCCCAGACGGGCCACCCGGATCGCTTCCTCGGCGGTTTGGCAGCCCGCCGTGTTGGGCAGCATCCAGATCTTGCTCCAGTCGAGGGCCTCGGCCAGTCCTTCGTGGCCCGGCGCGTTGGTCTGGACGCGGCGCACCGCCACGGTGACGATTTCGCAGCCGCTCGCCGCGATGCTGGCCCGCATGTCTTCGAAGTTGCGGTACTTGCCAGAGCCGGTCATCAGGCGAGAGGTGAAGGTCCGCCCAGCAATCACCAGGGGCGAATCGGTCAGAGCAGCGGAGGAGCGAGGAAGCGTTTGCATAGGAGAAGAAGAAGGTTCAGCAAATTGCACAGGACGCGGAGAGATTGTCGGGGCAGCCGGAGACGCTGCCGACCGGAAGCGGTCCCACCGAAACGCCGTCAGCAGGGGATCGGCGTGGCCTTTTTCGACCCAGTCCGCGATCAGGCGCGCCGTGATGGGGGCCAGCAGGATGCCGTTGCGGTGATGCCCCGTGGCAAGGGTCAGGTTTTGGCACTGGCTCGGCCCCAGAATGGGGCCTTCGTCAGGGGTCGTGGGCCGAAATCCCCACCACAGCTCTTCGATGGAGTAGTCGGCTAGGGCGGGGAAGAGGCGATGCAGCCCTGCCAGGAGGGTCTGGACGCCAGCGGGGGTGTTGTGGGGCGTGAAGCCGACGTCTTCGCTGGTAGCGCCGATGACGATGCGGCGATCGCGGCGCGGCACCACATAGAGGCCAGGGCCAAAGAGCACCTGCTGGAGGGGCAGCTCGGGCAGCGTCGCGGGGACTCGCAGAGCCATCATCTGGCCTTTGCGGGGATGGACGGGCAGGGGCAGGAGCGATCGCGCCCAGGCACCGGCAGCCAAAATGTAGTGGTTGGCCGTCAGCAGTCCGGCGGAGGTGTGCAGCCCCGTGACCTGATCGTGGCGCTGCTGGAGGGCCGTCACGCTCACCCCTTCGCGAATCTCGACCCCCAGGGCTTCGGCGGTGGCCCGCAGCGATCGCGCCAGGGCTCGGTTGTCCACCTGGCCTTCTTCGGGATACCACCAGCCCCCCACCACCGCCTCGCCGAGGTTCGGCTGGTAGGTGTCGATGGCTGCGCGATCGAGCCAGTCCCCGGCGTCCTCCTGGCTCGGCGCGTCGTACACCGGCGCCAAAATGCCGCAGGGCCAGTAGCCCGTCTCGAGGCCGCTCACCTCTTCTAGCTTGCTGACCCAGTCCGGGTACAGAGCCAAGCTACCCAGGCCCAGATCCAGCATCGGCCCCGCTTCGAGGCCTTCGGCGCGGGGGGCCAGCATGCCAGCGGCGGCCTGGGTCGCCGCCTCAGCAAAGCTGCGGCTGAGGACGGTCACCGCCGCGCCGCGCAGCTTCAGTTCAACGGCGATCGCCAAGCCGGTGATGCCGCCACCAATGATCAAAAAGTCACACGTTGTACTCATCTCGGCCTAGGGCAGTTGTCACAGGGAAATTCAGGCGCAGACCGCACCAGTTCCGCCGAAAGCGTTCTAGGGAAAGCCTTCGAGGGCGCGACTGCGGGGGCAAATCCTACCACAAAGCCCGGACGCCCGGCGGACTGGGGCTAGAGCGAGGCGTCGGGGAAGGGCTGGGAGAGGGGCTCGGGGAGGGATTCGCGGGAGGCGTTGTGGCGGGGGACGACTGGACCGACGGCACCGTCGCTGGCTGGGAGGTCACAGGCTGAGTCCCTGAGGTGCTGGCCGTCATGGCCGAGGGCAGCTTGTCAAAGGCGCGGGGCACCGTCGTGCCGTCGGGACTGGCGGCGGGGCTCTGGAGGGGCGCTGCGGGGTCGGGACTTGGGCTGATCTGGTTGGCGCTGTTGCGGGAGGGATAGCGAATGGCGATCGCGGCTCCGATGAACCCAGCCAGCAGCACAAAAACCACGACCGCTAATTGTTTGGAGTTCATGACAATGTTTGCTTGGTTCGCCGCTGACAGACCACTCCCAGCCGCGGCGGGGGCAACGAGGGGAGGCTTCGGGCACCCAAGACTAGGGGATCGAGACGCCCAGCGGATCAGCCTGCTGCCTTCAGTCTAGCCCTCCGGGGTCCAGGCGATCGCCGTTCCCTGTCCCCAAAATCCGTCGTACTTGGTCACGGTTATGTCGCCCAAAACTTGCGTTTGGCAGGCTAGACGGCGATTTTGGGCCGGGGAGTGGGGCGGCAGCGATCGCCGGGCCTGATCTCGCCAATTTGCCTCGGACACCTCTCCCTCGATGGCCACCGCGCAGGTGCCGCAGGTGCCAATGCCGTGACAGTTGATCACCTTCGCTTGGCCGTTGTACAGCGCCACGCCGTTTTGCAGCAATACCTGGCGCAAATTCGCGCCGCGATCGCACTCAAACGTTTTTCCCTGGGCGGTTACCTTAGGCATTCCTTCGTTGTCCAGTTACCCTGTAAATATTCCGTCTTTGATTCTATCGCTGTCCGCTGCGGTCGCGGTTTCTGCGGGCCTGAGTTCCCCGGCGACCTGCCTTCGATAGCGCCTTTTCTGCCCCTGGGTGAGTGCCCGTCTCCGTCCGTACTCTTTATCGCTTCCCGTGGTACGCTTCATGACTTCCACGCCTCGTCGCCTCTGGCTTTACGACACAACCTTGCGGGACGGCGCCCAGCGCGAAGGCCTGTCTCTCTCCCTCGACGACAAGCTCCGGATCGCCCAGCGCCTCGATCGCCTCGGCATTCCCTTCATCGAGGGGGGCTGGCCCGGCGCCAATCCCAAGGACATCCAGTTTTTCTGGCACTTCCACGAAAATCCCCTCACCCAGGCGGAGCTGGTCGCCTTTTGCTCCACCCGTCGCCCCGGTACGACCGCCGCCACCGACCCCATGCTCCAGCCCATCCTGTCGGCGGGCACCCGCTGGGTCACGCTATTTGGCAAGTCTTGGGATCTCCACGTCACCGAGGGGCTAAAGACCACCCTGGACGAAAACCTGGCCATGATCCAGGACACGATCACCTATCTGCGCGATCGCGAGCGGCGGATCATCTACGACGCCGAGCACTGGTTTGATGGCTACAAGCGCAACCCAGACTACGCCCTGACCACCCTGCGCACGGCCCTGGAGGCGGGGGCGGAGTGGCTGGTTCTGTGCGACACCAACGGCGGCACCCTGCCCCACGAGATCGCCCAGATCGTCCAGGCTGTCAGCCAAGCGCTGGATCTCGCGCCGGACTCGGATCACCCCCGCCTGGGGATCCACACCCACAACGATTCTGGGACCGCCGTCGCTAATGCGATCGCCGCTGTCCTCGACGGCGCGCGCATGGTCCAAGGCACCATCAACGGCTACGGGGAGCGCTGCGGCAACGCCAATCTTTGCTCCTTGATTCCCAATTTGCAGCTCAAGCTGGGCTACGACTGCATCAGCCCTGACCAGCTCAGCCAGCTGACCGAAACCAGCCGCTTTGTCAGCGAAGTGGTGAATCTGGCCCCCGACGACCACGCGCCCTTTGTGGGGCTCTCGGCCTTTGCCCACAAGGGCGGCATCCACGTCAGCGCTGTCGAGCGCAACCCCCTGACCTACGAGCACCTGCCCCCCGAGACTGTGGGCAACCGTCGCCGCATCGTCATCTCGGACCAGTCGGGCCTGAGCAATATTCTGGCCAAGGCCCGCGGCTTTGGCATCGAGCTCAACAAGCAAGACCCCACCAGCCGCCAGATTCTCCAGCGCCTCAAGGTCCTCGAGAGCGAAGGCTACCAGTTTGAGGGGGCAGAGGCGAGCTTTGAGCTGCTGATGCGAGAGGCCATGGGCGATCGCCCCCGGTTCTTTGGGGTGCTGGGGTTCCAGGTGCACTGTGAAATGGTGCCGGGCAGCGATCCGTGGCAGACCCACTCTCTGGCGACGATCAAGGTGCAGATCCAGGACCAGACGTTTTTGGAAGTCGCAGAAGGCAATGGCCCCGTGTCGGCCCTCGATGGGGCGCTGCGCAAGGCGCTGCAAAACTTTTATCCGGCGATCGCCCAGTTTTATCTGACGGACTACAAAGTGCGCATTCTCGACGGCGGAGCGGGCACCTCCGCCAAAACCCGCGTCCTCATCGAGTCCAGCGACGGCCACCAGCGTTGGACAACGGTCGGCGTCTCCGGCAATATCATTGAAGCATCCTATCAAGCTGTAGTTGAGGGGCTAGAATACGGCCTCTTGCTGCAAAATCAGGCAGCTCCTGTCCTCAGTCCCCAGTCTTCTTAACGTTTTACCGTCTGGCGCGCCCATGGGTTTTCTGTCTCGTCCGAAGTTGCCGTTCGTTGCGATCGCAGCCCTGACCCTAGCAGCGGCGACGGTCGTGGGCGTCCCGGCAGGGCGATCGCGCGAGCTCCAGGTCCGACCCGATCGCTGGCTGGAGGTGCGCCAAGTGGTGGGCCAGGTCACCTTTTTGCAGCGGGGCCAGCGGCTGCCGGGCCAGGTGGGCCAGCGGCTCCAGCAGGTGGGCGACGGCCTGCAAACCGGCCAGCGATCGCGCAGCGTGCTCGCTGTGGATACGGGCATCGGCTTTATCGATGTGTCTGAAAACACCGCCCTGCGGGTCCAGGAAATGCGCATGGCCCCCGACGGGGGCCGCGTGACCCGCCTCCAGGTCTCTGGCGGTCAGGCCCGGCTGCGGGTGCGCCCCTTCAATCGGCGGGGATCGCGCCTGGAGGTGGAGACGCCCGCTGGCCTGAGCGGCGTGCGGGGAACTGAGTTTGGCGTGAGCGTGCAGCCCGACGGCAAAACCGGCGTGGCCACCCTGGAGGGCCGCGTAGACGCCTCAGCCGAGGGGGCAACGGTGGCCGTAGGGGCCAACCTGCAAACCCTGATCGTGCCCGGGGAGCCGCCGACCCCGCCCGTCCCCCTGCGGGATGATCCCCGGCTGGACCTTCAGCAGATCGAGTCGGCCCAGGGAGGCCGGGCCGCCCGCATCGTGGGCCGACTCGACCCGGTCAATCTGCTGCTGATCGAGGACCAGCCCCAGGTGGTGCCGCCGGACGGCCAATTTAGCCTGGAAGCTCCGCTGCGCAACGGTCGCATCACCGCCATTGTCATTACACCCTTGGGCAAGCGTCAGACCTATGAACTGGCGCTTCCCTAGGGACTGGACGGTCTTTCGGAAACAGGGCGATCGCCCTGGCGCAGGCACGTCCTGGTCCGAGCAGTGGCAGCACCTGCGAGAACACTACCCGATTGATATTCCCCTGGGCGTCCGGCGATCGCTGCCCGGCGGCCTCGTGTCCCTGGCGGTGGTCGGCCTGGGGGCACTGGGAGTCTGGCAGCCCTGGGAAAACGCCGTAGACCGGGTCCTGTACAGCCTGCGCGGCCCGATCCCGTGGGATGAGCGGCTGGTCACTATCAAAATTGATGAGCCCACCCTCAGCCGATTGGGCCGCTTTCCGCTGCCGCGCTCCTACTACACCCAGCTTTTGGAGCAACTAGAGGAAGCGCAGCCCAGCGTGATCGCCTTCGACGTGCTGTGGGCAGAGCCGACTCCCGACGACGAGGCGCTGGGACAGGCGATCGCCAACCAGGGCAACGTCATCCTCGCCAGCGCCTGGGACTACCAAGGACTGCCCCTGTTCCCCCGGCCCGAGCTCGCCGAAGAGGCGATCGCCCTGGGCCACATCCGCCGCCAGCAAGACAGCGATGGCCTCGTGCGCCGAGTTGACCTGATCCACCAAGGCGTCCCTTCCCTGAGCCTGGCCACCATCAATGCCTACAGCCTCACCACCGAGGTCATCCCCCTCCCCAATGTGCGGCAAATGCTGTGGGTCAACTGGCCCGGCCCCGTCGCGCGATCGCCCCACTACTCCTTTGAGGCGGTGCTGCGGGGCGTTGTCCCCCCCAAGGCCTTTCGCAACAAGATCGTCCTGGTAGGAGTCGACGCCGCTGGCATCGATGCCCTGTCGACCCCCTTCGACCAGATGCCGCCCACCAGCGGGGTGAGCCTCCACGCCGCCGCCCTCTCCAGCATCCTGCAACAAAACTGGCTGCGCCCCGTGGGCTTCCGGGCGCAGGGGATTTTGCTGCTGGGTCTGGGGCCGCTCTACAGTCTGCTGCTGATGCGCCAAAAGGTCCAGCGCCAGCTGATGCTGTGGGGCGGGCTGAGCCTGGGCTGGGGGCTGCTGAGCGCGGGCCTTTTCTTGGCAAACTACCGCGTTCCCATCGTCATGCCCCTGCACACCCTGGGCATTACCAGCATGGCGGTGATTTTTTATGAGCGAATGCAGCTCAGGGCGGTGCTGCAAGCGCGCAGCCAGTTTTTTGCGGCCATGAGTCACGAGATCCGCACGCCCATGAATGCGGTAATTGGCCTGACAGGGCTGCTGCTGGAGACGGAGCTTTCGCCCCAGCAGCGCCAGTTTGTGGAAATTATTCGCGGCAGCGGCAACGCCCTGCTGGATCTGGTCAACGAGATTCTGGATTTCTCCAAGCTGGAGGCCGGCAAGCTGGAGCTGGAGCTTCAGCCCTTTGAGCTGCGGCTGGGGATCGAGGCGGCCCTGGATCTGCTGGCCCAGCAGGCGGAGGAAAAGGGGCTGGAGCTGGCCTACATCCTGGCGGGGGAGGTGCCGTCGGTGATTTATGGAGACGCGGGGCGGCTGCGCCAGATCTTGGTGAATCTGGTGGGCAACGGGCTCAAGTTTACCCACCAAGGGGAGGTGGTGGTGTCGGTGGGAGCGAATCGGCTGCTGTTTGCGCCGTCGGGAGCCCAGCGGCGATCGCCCCCTTCCTGGGCAGCGGCAACGGATCCCTGGTACGAGCTGCAGTTTTCGGTGCGCGATACCGGGATCGGCATTCCCCCCGAGCGAATGAATCGCCTGTTTCACGCGTTTTCCCAGGCCGATGTTTCGGTCAGCCGCCAATACGGGGGAACCGGGCTGGGCCTGGTGATTAGCCGGTCCCTCAGCGAGCTGATGGGGGGCCGGATGTGGGTGGAAAGCCAGGTCAATCAGGGCTCGACGTTTTTCTTCACCCTGGTGGTGCAGGCCCCAGCAGACGCGCCGCTGGAGGACGATAACCTGCTGCAACTGCGCGATCGCCATTTGCTGGTGGTGGATGACAATCCGGTGCATCGGCGGCTGCTGGTGCTCCAGGGGGAGTCCTGGGGCATGGCAGTGACGGCCCTAGGCTCACCGGAGGAGGCGATCGCCTGGGTCAAGGGCGGCAACCTCTGCGATCTGCTGGTGGTGTCCTGCCAGCAGTCGGCCATGAGCGACGCGACGCTGATGGCCAAGCTGCGATCCCTAGTGGATCCGGGCCTGCCGGGGGTGCTGCTGCGCCCCACGGAGCAGGTCCTAGGCGGCGTCCCCGACAGCGCATATTCCGAAGGCATCAGCGTCCTGATGAAGCCGGTGAAGCAGTCCCACCTGTACGACGCGCTGGTGGGGCTGCTGATGCACGACCGGACCCGCCGCCGACCGAGTCAGGTCTTTTCTCTGAGCGCCGATCGCCAGATGGGCCAGCACCATCCCTTGCGGATTTTGCTGGCCGACGACAACCGGCTCAATCAAAAAGTCGCGACCCAGCTCCTGCGGCGTCTGGGCTACGAAGCAGACGTGGTGGACCACGGGCGAGCGGTCCTGGAGGCGCTGGAGCAGCAGGTCTATGACGTGGTGCTGCTGGACATGCAGATGCCCGAGCTCGACGGGTTCGCGGTGACCCAGGCCGTCCTGAAGCGCTGGCCCCACGGGCGGCCCCGCCTGATCGCCATGACGGCCAATGCCCTGGTCCAAGACCGCGAAGCTTGTCTGGCGGCGGGCCTGGATGACTACGTCAGCAAGCCCCTCCAGATCAGCGCCCTGGTGGCAGCCCTCAACCGCTGCGGCGTGGGGCTAGCGTCCCCGATCGCGGTCCCTGCCTTGCCTGGGGAGGGATCGATCGACCCGGCGCTGCTGGCGGAGCTGCGCGAGCTGGGCGAGGACTTTGTGCTGGGGGCGATCGCGGAGTATCTGGCCGAGGCGCCAACCCTGCTGGAGGCGATGCAAAAGGCGATCGCCGAGCAAGACGCCGCCGCCCTCCAGCAAGCCGCCCACACCCTCAAGTCCACCAGTCGCCTCGTGGGGGCGATCGCCCTCAGCCACCACTGCCAGGCCCTCGAGACCTGCGCTCGCACCGGCCAGTTCGCCGAAGCCGAGACCCACTGGCCCGCCGCCCAGCAGGAATATGCGCAGGTGGTCGTCGCCCTGCGCCACCTCACCCCGGTCTAGCGCTCACAAAGATATTGGGTCAAGCAGGCGATCCCTGAGCAGGCGATAAACTGGAAGCTTTGCTGTTTCCCTGCCACCGTTGCCAAGATCATCGTGTCCCACCGCTATTTGCTCTTTTACAAGCCCTACAACGTCCTGAGCCAGTTCACCGATCGCGAAGAAGGCGATCGCGGCACCCTCAGCGACTACATCCCGGTGCCGGACGTGTATCCGGTGGGCCGCCTCGATCGCGACAGCGAGGGCCTGATGCTCCTGACCAGCGACGGGCGTCTCCAGCACCGCCTCAGCGATCCGCGCTTTGAGCATCCCCGCACCTACTGGGTGCAGGTGGAGCGCTGCCCCGATGCTGAGGCCCTGGCTCAGCTACAGCAGGGCGTGACGATCCAGGACTACCGCACCAAACCGGCGATCGCCCGTCTGCTGCCCGAGGAGCCCCCTCTGCCGCCCCGCGAGCCCCCCATCCGCTACCGAAAAGAGATCCCCACGGCCTGGCTAGAGATCACGCTGACCGAGGGGCGAAACCGCCAGGTGCGCCGGATGACGGCGGCGGTGGGCTTCCCGACCCTGCGTCTGGTGCGCTTTGCCATCGGGGACCTGCGGCTGGAGGGCCTAGCGCCGGGGCAATGGCGCGACCTCAGCGCCCCAGAGCTAGCGGCGCTAAAGTCCCTGGGAAAGCGGCCTGTGAGCCGAGCCCGAGGGTCGCGTCCCCGGGGCGATCGCTCCTAGGGTAGATCTTGGGGCTCTGCTGTTGGTTTTGGGCGTCAACGACGGAACCCTGAGCTTGGGCAGTTCCCAAAACCGCCCCGGTCAATGGACCAAAATTCTGTTGGCCAAAAATCGCGAGTCAGCCCCCCAGCACAATACGCGCGATCCGCTGAGCCCTGCCGCCCCAAAGGCTCAGGACACTTCGGCTCTAGAGAACTCGGTAATTTGTATCTCGTGACAGAAGACTTGAGCTGGCCCAGTGTCGTAAGTTTGCCTCCATGGCCTCCCATTCCCTAGTCTCCTTTGCGAGGGATTCGGTGCTGACGACCTAGCTCTAAACACCGACCCGCATGGTGTGGCGCGCCTGAGGCTCTCGACCTGTGGCAGGTGGCTCGGGTTTCGCTGCTAGGTTCCTCGGCAAAAACCATGCAGATCGCGCTGTTGCCGGAACTTCCTTTTGCTTCGTCTGCTCAAAGCCGCTATCTGCCTGCCCAAAGATCAATGATTCCTAACCCTGTTCCCTTGTCTTGCCAGCGTACGATCCATGCCATGAGTGCTTGCAACCGAGCCATCTTGCGGGCGGAGAAAGAAGCTCCACTCCTGCAAGAAATCTGCCGTCTCTTGGTGCAGACGGGGGGCTACCGGTCGGCCTGGATCGGCTACGGGGTCGAAAGCCTCCAGGTTGTGAGCCAGTGGAGCACCAGCGGTCTGTGTTCGTTTGGGGAGGGGCTGATCTGGCCAGAAGCGGCGCTGGCGGAGCGATCGCTACAGACGCGATCGCCCCAGTTGTCTGCTTGGGGCGATCGCCCGGGATCTGGAACGGGTCCCATTGCCGTCGTCCTGCCGCTGCTGATGCCCGAACCCTTGGGAGCGCTGCTGCTCTACGCCCACCAGCCCCTCGACACCGAAGAAATGAGCTGGCTGACCCAGCTCAGTGAAGATTTGGCGTACCGCATTGGGACGATCCGCCAGCGCCAGCAGGCTGCCTCAGGACTCCAGAATGGGGGCGATCGCCGCCTCGACCAGCTCCGGCTGACAGAGCAGCGGCTACAGCAGGAAGTCAGCGATCGCCAGCACGCCGAAGGTGTGCTGCGCCAGCAAACCGAGCGCGAGCGGCTGATGATCACCCTGGCCCAGCGAATCCAGCAGTCCCTCAACCTCAATGAAACTCTGGAGCAGACCGCTGCGGATTTGCGGCAGTTTTTGGCCGTGGACCGGGTCATCATTCAGCGGATCAACAGCGACCAGAGCTGTAAGGTCGTCGTGGAGTCCATGGCCGAGGGCTACCCGTCGATGCAGGGCTGGGTGATTCGGAATGCGTGGACCGACCACCGCAAGTCCATGCGCTACTACAGCCGGGGCCACACGCGCTCCGTGGACAACGTTGCCCTCGCCCAGTTCGGCGAAGAGTCCGCCAACCTGATGAGTCTGTTTTCGATTCAGGCCCTGCTGGTGGTGCCGATTTTTCGGATCGAGGATTCGGTGAGCGCGCGATCGCGCACGCTCTGGGGCTTTTTGGCCGTGCACCAGTGCTCTGGACCCCGTCCTTGGCAGGTGCTCGAGCAGGATTTATTGCAGCAGTTGGCCACCCATTTGGCGATCGCCATCCACCAGTCCGAGCTCTGTCAGCAGGTGCGCCAGCTCAACAGCGACCTGGAATATCAGGTCCAAGAGCGCACCGCCCAGCTTCACCGCGTCCTGCACTTCGAAGAAATGCTCAAGCGCATCACCGACAAAGTGCGCGACAGCCTGGACGAAGACCAGATTTTGCACACTGCCGTCGAGGAGCTGGCCACCGGCCTAGATGTCGAAAGCTGCGACGCCAGCCTTTACGATCTGACGCGCCAGACCGCCACGGTCTGCTACGAGTGCACCATCAAGCCCCCCTCCATGCGCCGGGGGGTATTGCTGATGGCCGACAAGCCGAGCGTGTACGAGTGCCTGCTCCAGGGGGAGGCCGTGCAGTTTTGCACCCTGGGGAACTCCGACGAAGAGCGCTGCGCGGTGCTGGCGTGCCCCATGGTGGACGATCAGGGGGTGATCGGTGACCTGTGGCTGATCAAGGCCAAGGATGAGGCCTTTAGCGCGGCGGAGGTGCGGCTCGTGGGCCAAGTCGCCAACCAGTGCGCGATCGCCATGCGTCAGGCCCGGCTGTACCAGGCGGCCCAGGCCCAGGTGGCCGAGCTCGAGCGCCTCAACCGCCTCAAAAACGACTTTCTCAGCACGGTGTCCCACGAGCTGCGAACGCCCATGACCAACCTGAAAATGGCGATTCAGATGCTCGAAATTTCTTTTAGGCGCAGCCATCAGGCCGGCCCTGATGCCCCCATTTCCCCCGAGACGAGCCGCACCGAGCGCTATTTGCGCATTTTGCAGAACGAGGCCGATCGGGAAATTCGCCTGATCAATGACCTGCTGGATCTCCAGCGCCTCGATGCCGGCGTTCAGTCCCTGATTCCCGAAGCCATCGACCTTGCCCTGTGGCTGCCCCCGCTCCTGGAGTCCTTTCGGGCGCGGTTTCAGCAGCAGCAGCAGGACTTCCAGCTCAGCCTGCCGTCCCACGCCCTCGGCTTCATTTCCGATGCGCGCAGCCTGGAGCGCATCCTGACGGAGCTGCTCAACAACGCCTGCAAATACACCCCCGCTGAGGAGCATATTTCTCTGGCGGTGGAGCCGAAGGCCCAGGGCATTCTCTTCACGATCACCAATACTGGGGTCGAGATTCCGGAGGAGGAGCTGCCTCACCTGTTTGAGCGCTTTTATCGCGTGCCCTCCGCTGATCCTTGGAAGCAGGGCGGAACGGGCCTCGGGCTGGCGCTGGTGGAGCGCCTAGTGGAGCACATTGAAGGCAAAATTTGGCTAGAGAGCCACAACCGGCAAGTGTCTGTGATGGTGGAGCTGCCGCTGCGCCTCAAAACGGCGATCGAGGTTTTGGGGCGGCGATCGGGCAGCTCGTCCTAGGGCAGGCTGCGGCCTTCGAGGGCGTTTAGGAGCAAGATGGCCGCCAGGGAAATGCCGCTGAGCACCAGCACCAGGGCAAAGGCGATCGCGTCATTGCCCACCTGCACCGCCTCGTAGATTGCCATGGGCATGGTCTGGGTCAACCCCGGAATATTGCCCGCCACCATCAGCGTCGCGCCAAACTCGCCCAGGGCGCGGGCGAAGCTCAGGACCACCCCCGCCAAAATGCCCCGCCAGCCCAGGGGCAGCCAGACCCGGATCAGGACTTCCCACTCATTTTGGCCCAGGGTGCGGGCGGCCTGGAGATAGGAAACATCCACGCTTTCGAGGGCAGCGCGGGTGGTGCGGGTCATCAGGGGCAGGGTGACGATCACCGCCGCCAGCACGGCCCCGCTCCAGTGAAAAATGGGCGTCCAGCCCCAGACCCGCTGGAGCAGGCGGCCCAGAGGCCCTTGCTGGCCCAGGAGCACCAGCAGATAAAAGCCGGTGACCGTGGGCGGCAGGACCAAGGGCAGCGCCACCAGGGCATCGACGAGGCTGCGCAGGGGGCCGCGATCGCGCGCCAGCCAGTAGCCCAGAGCGCCCCCCACCCAGGCCACGATCCCGGTCGCCAAACAGGCCACCTGAATCGACAAGCGCAGCGCTGGCCACACCGATTCCATTCCTTCAGATCCTCAGCACTGGGCGATCGCCAGCAGCTTGGCCGCCACCGCCTCCGGCACCGGCATCACCGACAGCCGGTTGCCCCGCCGCACCACCCACAGTTCCTCGGGCTCAAAGGTTTGGCGCAGCTGGTCGAGGGAAATCAGGCCCGGAAACGCCGCCTGAAAGGCCAGACGCACCGTTTGCCAGCGGGGCTGGTCGGGGCTGGACTTGGGATCGTAGTAGGGGCTAGCCGGGTCGAACTGGCTCGGGTCATCGAGGGCCGTTTCGACCACCTGGGCCAGCCCCACAATGCCGGGGGGCGTCGTGTTGGAGTGGTAATAAAAGGCCAGGTCGCCCGGCACCATCGATCGCAGGAAGTTGCGCGCTTGGTAGTTGCGCACGCCGTCCCAGAGGGTCTGGCCGTCGCGGGCCAGATCCTGGAGGCTGTAGACGTCGGGCTCTGACTTCACAAGCCAGTAGGCCATAGCAAGTTTCTCGTCAGGGTAAGGGAGGCCCCCTATTCTAGCCGCCCGTTGCGCCAGTTGAGCGGCTGGCGCTTGCCGTCCTGGGTGACGAGAACCCCGCGACCGTCATACTGGCCGTTTTTGAAGGTGCCTTCGTAGCGATCGCCGTTGGGGTAGATACACACCCCCGGCCCGTTGAGGCTGCCGTTGACAAAGGTGCCCTCGCAGCGAGGACCGCTGGCGTAGGTGAATGTGCCCCGCCCCGATCGCTGGCCGTCTCGGAATTCGCCCTCGTAGCGGTTGCCGCCCGGAAACGTGCACCGGCCAATGCCGTTAAGGCTGCCGCCCCGGAAGGTGCCCTCGCAGCGAGTGGAATCAGCGTAGATGAACGCTCCCTGGCCCTCCCGCTGGCCGTCCTTGAACTCGCCCTCGTAGCGGTTGCCGCTGGGAAATTCGCACATGGCGCGGCCGTTGAGGGTGCCATTGGTAAAAGTGCCCTGGCAGCGCGTGCGATCGCTGAAAACCCAAAGCCCTGAGCCGCTGGGCCGCCCGTTTCTAAACTCGCCCTCGTAGCGATCGCCCGACGAAAAAGCGCACTGCCCCCGACCATTGAGCAGCTGATTTTCGAAGGTGCCCTGGCAGCGCGTACCGTCGCTAAAGGTAAACGTCCCCTGGCCGTGACGCAGGCCATTCTTGAACTCGCCCTCGTAGCGATTGCCGCTGGGATAAACGCACACACCGCGACCATTGAGCTTTCCGTCATCGCGGCGGCCCTCACACTGACGGCTCACCTGCGGCCCAGCCTGGGCAAAGGCCGCCGCCGGTGCCAAGAGGCCCGCAGTCGCCAAGACCACCAACAGGCCGCCACCGAGCAGGCGCGATCGCCCGGCTCCGCTCAACCCATGTCGCTCCACAGCCTTCAACTCAGCCATCTTTTTCTCTGAAATATCCTTTCAAACAGTGATGGTGGAACCGCTTACCATCAGGGGCGTCTTCCCCCTGAGTACAAACTGTCGCGAAACACTCAATAACTCTGTCTAAAACCTTGCGGATCAGGCATTATCCGGAGTGTTTGGTGAACTACACTCGCCCGTCTCCACAATTTTCGGGTTTTCTCGGCCAAAGGTAGATTCACAAAATCTATCGCTGGGACCGCTTAAGATTTGTTTAAGCTTTACCCCAAGCGCCGCGACCTGTTCTCTAGTATCCCAATCGCCGTCATTTGTTCCATGCTCTCGTTTTTGACGCTTTTGTCCTTGGCCCAAGCCAGCCCTATCGTTCCGGTTGCTGCGCCAAAACCCAAACTCGATCCCCTGCCGACCCAGGAAATCCTGCGTCCCCAGGAGGCAGTACCCACCGTAGACAGCCAGTTTCCGCCCATGGAAATTCTACAGCTTCAGGAAGTGCGGCCCCTGCCCGGCGACCTCGACGATGTCCCTGTGGTCAACAGCAACAGCCCCGAAGTCGTCAAAACCGAAGGTATCTTGCTCTCGACCTTTCCGGGCAGCGGCAAAGCTTTTCCAAACGCGCACCTCAATGTGCCCCTCGAAGGTCGCTTTGACATCTTCAGCCACCACATTTCCCGAGCCGAAACTCCGGCTGAAACGCGATCGCTCTTTCAGGGCCTGCTGGTGTTCAATCCGACCCGGCGCCCCATCACCCTCAATGTCTTGCAGGGAGCCACCTACCTCACCCGGCCCGACGCTTTGTTTGTAGAGCTGCCGGACTACGTGGATGATCCCCTCGGTACGGTGTACTCCGGCCCCGGCAGCCGCGCCATGAACGATGTCCTGCGCGGACGCCTGCGGAGCGGCTTGCCAGCGGTGGTAACCATTCCGCCCGGGGAGAGCTACATGCTGATGAATCTGCCCATTCCGGCGGGCAAGGTGACTCCCACCTCCAACGGGCGATCGACCTTGCTGCGTCTGCGGAGTAATGGGCCGGTGTACGTGGCGAGTTTGGCCATGTTTGCGCCCCAGAACCCGGACAAGACCGAGCGCATCCCCACCGTGGCAGAGTGGGAAAACCTGATTCGGACCGCGAATCTGGCAGGGCCGCGGGACATCCCGCCGACGACGCCCGGCACCAAGACGGGTCAGGTGATCTACGGTCGGGTGGCCGGCGTGGCCAAGGGCTCCCTGTGGAAGGCCCAGCTCACCGACTCAGCGAACGCCACAGACTTTACGATTCCGCCGCCGGGCCAGGCGATTTCCTACGGCCTCAGCCTCCTGGAGCGAGGCACCCTGGGCACGGGCCAGATCCAAAGTGCGCCCATGGTGGCGCGCTATGCCGACACGGCCTATTTGGCCAACGGCAACTACGGCATCGAGTACAGCCTGACATTGCCGCTGCACAATGCTCAGAAGACCGCGCAAACGGTAACGATCTCCCTGCAAACCCCCATCAAAGAAGAGCAAATTGAGGGGGGGCTCCTGTTCTTTGACCAGCCGCCCCAGCGTATCTTTTTCCGGGGACCGGTGCGGATACGCTATAACGATGACCAAAATCGGCCCCAAACGCGCTTTGTGCACATTGTTCAGCGGCGCGGTCAGCGAGGGGAGCCCCTAGTGAAGCTAACGCTGCCCCCCGATGCCCGCCGATTGGTGCACGTTGATCTTCTGTATCCGCCGGACGCGACGCCGCCCCAGGTTCTGACGGTTGAGACTCTGGCTCCTGGATCTTGAGGGGCGATCGCCCCTCGACATCGCCGTAATCCGCTGCCCCTCTAGGGCAGAATAGAAATACTTAGTTACAAAATGCTCCCCGGGGAGGCTGTGGCCTGCTGCGAAATGCTGCGCTCGTAGCGTGGCTGACAGTCTGGCCCATCCCAGCCGTGAAGAATTGGCAAGACAGGCCAAGTGTGTACTGGTGCTTATAGAAGGAGAATGCAGAAGATGTTGGAAGCGTATCGTCAACACGCGGCAGAACGGGAAGCCCTGGGAATTCCGCCGCTGCCGTTGACAGCCGAGCAAACGGCGGATTTGTGTGAATTGCTCAAAAATCCTCCCGCCGGCGAAGCGGAAACGTTGCTGCACCTGTTGCGCGATCGCATTCCCCCCGGAGTCGACCAGGCCTCCTACGTGAAGGCGTCCTTTTTGACGGCGATCGCCCAGGGCAGCGCCACCAGCCCCCTGGTCTCCCCCCAAGAAGCCGTCGAGCTGCTGGGCACCATGATGGGCGGCTACAATGTCCAGGCCCTAGTGGACCTGCTCCAGTCCCCCGAAGCGGCGATCGCCCAGGGCGCCGCCGACTCCCTCAAGAAAACCCTGCTGGTCTACGACGCCTTCAACGACGTCATCGAGCTAGCCAAAACCAACGCCTACGCCCAGCAAGTCATCGACTCTTGGGCCGCCGCCGACTGGTTCACCAGCAAGTCACCCCTACCCGAAACCATCACCGTCACGGTCTTCAAAGTGCCGGGCGAGACCAACACCGACGATCTCTCCCCCGCCACCCACGCCACCACCCGCCCCGACATTCCCCTCCACGCCCTGGCCATGCTGGAATCCCGCATGACCGATGCCCTGGAAACCATTAGCCAGCTCAAGGCCAAAGGCCATCCCCTGGCCTACGTCGGGGACGTCGTCGGCACCGGCTCCTCCCGCAAATCCGCCATCAACTCCGTCCTCTGGCACATCGGCCACGACATCCCCTTTGTGCCCAACAAGCGCTCCGGCGGCGTCATCCTCGGCAGCAAAATCGCCCCCATCTTCTTCAACACCGCCGAAGACTCGGGCGCGCTGCCCATCGAGTGCGACGTTTCGGGCCTGGAAACCGGCGACGTCATCACCATTCACCCCTACAAAGGGGAAATCACGAGCGAGAGCGGCGAAGTCCTCGCCACCTTCTCCCTCAAGCCCGAAACCATCCTGGATGAAGTGCGCGCTGGGGGCCGAATTCCGCTGCTGATCGGCCGCTCCCTCACCGACAAGACGCGCATGGCCCTGGGACTGCCCGTCAGCGACCTCTTCACCCGCCCCGCTGCCCCCGCAGACACCGGCACCGGCTTCACCCTCGCCCAGAAGATGGTCGGCCAGGCCTGCGGCCTGCCCGGCGTGCGGCCCGGCACCTCCTGCGAGCCCATCATGACCACCGTGGGGTCCCAGGACACCACCGGTCCCATGACCCGCGACGAAATGAAAGAGCTGGCCTGCCTGGGCTTCAGCGCTGACCTGGTCATGCAGAGCTTCTGCCACACCGCCGCCTATCCCAAGCCGGTGGACATCAAGACCCACCAGGATCTGCCCGACTTCTTTGCCCAGCGGGGCGGCGTCGCGCTGCGGCCTGGCGACGGCATCATCCACTCCTGGCTGAACCGGATGCTGCTGCCGGACACCGTGGGCACGGGCGGCGACTCCCACACCCGCTTCCCCCTGGGGATTTCTTTCCCGGCTGGGTCGGGTCTGGTGGCTTTTGCGGCGGCGATCGGCGCC
Source organism: Geitlerinema sp. PCC 7407 (assembly GCF_000317045.1). Classification (NCBI taxonomy): domain Bacteria; kingdom Bacillati; phylum Cyanobacteriota; class Cyanophyceae; order Geitlerinematales; family Geitlerinemataceae; genus Geitlerinema; species Geitlerinema sp. PCC 7407. Next base: position 1,788,177 of record NC_019703.1, on the reverse strand, counting down.
ATGCCCCTGGACATGCCCGAGTCTGTCTTAGTGCGCTTTAGCGGCAAGCTCCAGCCCGGCGTCACCCTGCGCGACGTGGTAAACGCCATTCCCCATGTGGCGATCCAGCAGGGGCTGCTGACCGTCGAGAAGCAAAACAAGCAGAACATCTTCTCAGGCCGGATCATGGAGATGGAAGGCCTGCCGGATCTCAAGGTGGAGCAAGCCTTTGAGCTGACGGACGCAACGGCAGAGCGCTCCTGCGCAGGCTGCACGATCAAGCTGAGCGAGGAGACGGTGGCGGAGTACCTGCGCTCCAATATCGCCCTGATGAAGAACATGATCGCCCGGGGCTATCAGGACGCTCGGACGCTGGCGCGACGCATCGCCAAGATGGAGGCGTGGCTGGCCAATCCCAGCCTGCTGTCGGCCGATGCAGACGCTGAGTACGCCCACGTCCTGGAGGTGAATCTGGATGAGATTCGCGAACCGCTGGTGGCCGCTCCCAACGATCCCGACAACATCAAGACGATGTCGGAGTGCGCTGGCGACCCGGTTCACGAGGTCTTCATTGGCTCTTGCATGACCAATATTGGCCACTATCGGGCTGCGGCGAAGGTGCTGGAGGGAGCAGGGCCGGCTAAGGCGCGGCTGTGGATCTGCCCGCCGACCCGCATGGATGAGCAAATCCTGCGCCAAGAGGGCTACTACAGCATCTTCGCGGCGTCGGGAGCGCGCCTAGAGATGCCGGGCTGCTCGCTGTGCATGGGCAACCAGGCCCGGGTGGCGGACAACGCGACGGTGTTCTCCACTTCGACCCGCAACTTCAACAACCGGATGGGCAAGGGAGCGCAGGTCTATCTGGGCTCGGCGGAGCTGGCGGCAGTGTGTGCGCTGCTGGGCCGAATTCCGACCCAGGAAGAGTACCTGGAGATCGTGACGAAGAAGATCGAGCCCCTGGAGGCTGACCTGTACCGCTACCTCAACTTCGACCAGATTGTGGGATTTGAGGATGAGGGTCGGGTGATTCCGAAGGAAATGGAGGCGAAGATCGAGGCGATCGCAAACGCCGGTCGCTAACTTAGCCCGCCAAAACACCCCTGTTAACTAAACCGAAGAGAGGAGGGCGATCGCCCTCCTCTCTTCGGTTTGATTGGATTAATTGGATTAATTGGATCTAGTTTGCTGAGGCTTTCGTGGCGCTCGGGAGGTCCGCAGAGGGGCTTTCGAGCCAGTCGTCTCCCACCCGGATCGTCAGGTCAGAGTTGATGTCGCCAACAGACGCCGCTTCAACGGCGCCAAAGCCCAGCATTCGCTTGAGGGCCTTCGCGCCGTCGAGGTCTCCCTGCTGCACGATGATCTGCGTCTGGCGCAGATCGTCGGGCCAGTCCTGGATGATGTAGACGTTGCGAATGCCTTGATCCCAGAGGTAATCTGCTACCTTTTCAGCCACTTCTGGTCGTCCCGTCGCGTTCTGGACGGCGATGCGCAGGGTGTCGAAGTCGCGATCGCCCTCTTGGCCGAGGAAGTCATCGCGGGCGATCGCGCTCTGGCCAAAGTACTGGGACATCACGCGATCGCGGCCCTCCGGATCCATCAGCCAGTAGCTCGCCACAAACTCGTTGGGACCGCTGAAACGCCCCGGCAGCATCACCATGCGAATATCGCTTTGATTCTCGATCTTGAGACCAAAATTGGCCAAGGCCAAGATTTCTTCCAGCGAGAGATTGGTGTCGATGTACTGCTGCATCACCTGAATAATCTTGGGCAGGCGGGGCAGCACGCTGGGGCTCGTCATCCGCTGCTGGATCGCCTTCACCAAAGCCTGCTGGCGCTGCACTCGGCCAATATCGCCATTGCCGTCATGACGAAAGCGGGCAAACTGCTCCGCCTGGTCGCCGTTGAGGGTCTGCCAGCCCTCTTCCAAGTCGATGGTCAGTTTTTGGGTCTGATCGACATACTCCATGCGCTCCGGCACAAACACCTCGACGCCGCCCAGCAGGTCCACCAGCTCGCGCAGGGCATTGGTGTTGAAGCGCAGATAGCGATCGACGGACACCTCATGCAGAGTGCGGCTCACGACCCGAGCCGCCAGCTCCGGGCCGCCAACCTCATTGGCATAGTTGATCTTGGCAATGCCCACATCTGGGATATTGACCTGGGTGTCACGAGGAATCGACAAAATGCTCAAGTTCTTCTTGCGGGGCTCTACGCGGACCAGCAGCATCGTGTCGCTGCGGCCAGCGAGCATCTCAGGAGTGCCGGGCTGAGCCTCTGGCACGCGGTCGATTCCCATGATCAGAAGATTGACGGGGCGCGTGATGCGGTACTGCAAGCCAAACTGCGTGCCATCGCGCTCAGCGACCGCCGTCGAGTTTTCGGTCGGGCCAACCCCCGGGTGGGGCACCAACAGAGCGGCGATCGCCCCTACCGTTGCCGAGGCCGAAGCCGTGATCAAAAATAAACAGCTCCACAGCAGCCAGCGGCGTGCGGGTTTGGGCTTGGGGGAGGGACGGGAAGGATTGCTCATGGAAGATGAGGACTCAGGCGCACAGCGGGCATTCGATGAAGTCGCGTCGGTATCCCTGCGTCGCTGAGTCGAGTCGGGATCAGAATTCGGAACGTGATTAACCTGCCTCACTCCTGCCACCACACCTTAGAGGGTTTGCATCACCGACAGCATATGTATACTTTCGTATACTCCTTAGCCTAGGCAATTATAGGCCCAGTCGCCTAGCAGGACATTGAGGATGATCCCACGTTAGACGAATTGTCAGCGGTTTGGCTGATTTTTACACCGCTAGCTCCTGGGAGTCCGGAGAAATTGGGCTTTAGAAAATCAGCTAGATTCCAGCATTCCGCAAGATATCAAGATTGTTTGCTCGTTAGAGCACAAGGCGATCAGGGATTGCTAGAACAAACGCGATCGCTGTTCGATGCAGGACATCTATGGTGAGCTGGACCGCAGAACAGATTTTGGCCCTTTCGCCCGACGCAAGCTCGACCAAAAACGGCAAGGGACTTGCCAGTTTGCAGAAGTGGAGCGGCTTGGGCAGGGCGGAGGATATCATCTGGGGCGAGTGCAAGGGCAGCGGCAAAGACCCCTACCGCACCCAGATCGACTGTCAAGAGCCAGCCTTCCGCTGTAGCTGCCCCAGCCGCAAGTTTCCGTGTAAACACGCACTTGGGCTGTTTTTATTGTTAGCCAGTCAGGCCTCTGCCTTTGCGGAGACCGACCCGCCGCCCTGGGTGGCGGAGTGGATCCAGGCGCGATCGCAGCAAGCGGTCAAAAAAGCCGAAAAGCAGCAGAAAGCCGCCACCGTCGACCCTGCTGCCCAGGCGAAACGGGTTGAAAAGCGGGAAGCCAAGATTCGGGCTGGCCTCGAGGACCTGACGCTGTGGATGCATGACCTGATTCGTCAGGGCCTGGGCAGCGTCCAGAGCCAGCCCTACGCCTTTTGGGACGGGCCAGCGGCGCGGCTGGTGGATGCCCAGGCCCCGGGCCTGGCGCGGCGGCTCAAAGAACTGGCCGGAATCGCCCACTCGGGGACGGGCTGGACCGAGCGGCTGCTGGCAGAGCTGGGCCAGCTGTATTTGCTGGTGGTGGGGTATCAGCGCCTTGAGGCGCACCCAGCGCCGCTGCAGGCCGACCTGCGGACGCTGGTGGGCTGGACCCAGAACCAGGAGGAGCTGCTGGCGATCGCCGCTGAGCCAGACTCGGGAGCCGAGAGCTGTCAGGACGTATGGCAGGTGCTGGGCAAGCAGGTTGAGGAAGAGGAGCGGCAAATGAAGGTGCAGCGGGTGTGGCTCTGGGGCCAAACCAGCGATCGCCCGGTGCTAGTTTTGAGCTTTGCCCACGGCAACTCTCCCCTGGACACCAGTCTGGTGCCGGGTTCTCAGATCGAGGCGGAGGTGGTGTTTTATCCCAGCAACTACCCCCTGCGCGGCGTGATCAAGGCCCGCCAGGGCGAATTGCAAGCCCTGACGGCCATGGCGGGCCACACGTCCATTGCCGATGCGATCGCCCACTACGGTCAGGCGATCGCCCGCAACCCCTGGCTTGAGCAGTTTCCCCTCCGCCTGGAGCAGGTGATTCCCTTCCAGGACGACGGCACCTGGTGGCTGCGGGATGCCGGAGGCACCGTGGCGCAGCTCAGCCCCCGCTTCATCCGTCCGTGGCACCTGTTGGCCTTTAGCGGCGGCCATCCCGTCGCCGTTTTTGGCGAGTGGAACGGGTCGGTCTTGATGCCCCTGAGCACCTGGGCCCACGGACAGTTTTGGCAATGTTAGGGCACAAACCCATGCAGCACTTCCGCAGAAGGAGCACTCGGTGAAATTTTGGGAAACCCTCGTGGGCATTGCTCTGTTGGGCACAGAGCGCCAGGGCGTCGAGCGACCCACCTCGGAGGACCCCCTGCTGGGTCTGATCGCCCAGCTCGATCCGGTCCAGCCCGAGCACACCGTGCTGAGCGCAGCCGGGGCGATCGCCCTGCATCGCCAGGCCGGTCAGCGCCCCTCCCTCAACCCCCAAGCCGCCCTGCCGATCCCCAGTGAGCCCGAAGTGTGGCCGCCCTGCCAAGGCCCTACGGTGCGTCACCTGGAGCTGGTGCTCAGCGGCGCGTACAGCGATCTGCTGCCGGAAATGGTGCAGCTCATGGTCCAGCACGGCTGGCGCGCTCCCGAGAACACGCTGCCAGACCTGCTGGAGCAGGGCCGCAACAACAGCCCGCTGCGAGAGGAGCTGCTGCACGTGGTTGGCAAGCGGGGGCGATGGCTAGCCGCCCAAAATCCCCAGTGGGAGTACGCAGCCGCAGACTGGAGCGGCCTGGAGGCGAACACATTGCCGCCAGATCTAGTTCAGGTCTGGGCCGCGAGCAATCGCACCACCCGGCAGATGCTGCTGCGGCTCTGGCGGTCCCAGGCTCCCAATCTGGCGCGCGAGCACCTGGCCGCTCACTGGGGCGCTGAAATGGCTCGCGATCGCGCCAAGCTGCTCGAAACCCTCCAGGTGGGCCTGTCTCCCGAGGATGAGGGCTTCCTGGAAGCAGCCCTAGACGATCGCAGCAAAGACGTGCGACGGGTCGCGGCAGACCTGCTGGTGCGGCTGCCGGGGTCGGCCTTCTGTCACCGCATGGTGGAGCGGGGGCGATCGCACCTCCGCCTGACGCTCGGGGGCGATCGCCCCCAGATCGCGGTCACTCCGCCCACCGCCTGCGGCCCCGACCTCCAGCGCGAGGGCCTCGACCCCAAGCCCCCCAGCGGCAAGGGCGAGAAGGCCTGGTGGCTCCAGCAGCTGGTGGGCAGCCTTCCCCTGACCTTCTGGAGCCAGAGCGCGCCGCCGGTGGCCATCGTCAGCGCCCTGCTCGACCACGACTGGCAAGGCCCGCTTTTGACGGGGTTAGCCTTGGCGGCGGAGCGCCAGGGCAGCGCCGCCTGGGCCGAAGCCCTGCTCACGGGGGCAGGCGATCGCCTCGATGCCACCCAAACCGCCGGACTGGCCGAAGTGCTGCCGAGCGATCGCCGAGAAGCTTGGCTAATGCAGCGGTTTGAGAGCACCCCGGCCAGTCCCGACGCCGACAACGCCCACTTCCTGTGGGCGGCCCAGTACCGCCGCGACTGGAGTGCTGGCTTTAGCCGCCAAATCATCGCCCGCATGGCCCACTACATCCAGCACGTCGAGCACACTCACTGGGAAATGCGGATGACCCTGCCAAAATTCGCCCGCTTCATGGCGCCCGACGCTGAGGTGATCGCCGATGCCCTGACCTTGGTGACAGCGGCGGAGGGGCGCTCTGACGGTTACTGGATCGAGCCAATGCAAAACTTTGTGGCCATGCTCCAGTTTCGCCAAGAGATGCACCACGCCTTTGGCGATCGCCCCTAGAGACCCCGCTGCCTGCTCCCTTGCCTCCACTTACCCTCTAAACACCATGCCAACCTCGAAAGCCAAAGCCAAACCCGCCCCTGAGCCCGCCACCGCTGTTTTGCGCCAGCACGCCGAGACCCAGTTTGCTGAGGAGCTGGAGGCGATCGCCGCCGTGGATACCCGCCACCGCCCGCCCAACTGGAAGCTCTCCCCCTGGGCCGTGTCCACCTATTTGCTGGGCGGCACCCTGGACAACGGCTTCGTGGTCTCGCCCAAGTACATCGGCAGCACCCGAATCATCGAAGTGGCGATCGCCACCCTCACCACCGATCGCGCCCTGCTGCTCTACGGCGTCCCCGGCACCGCCAAGTCCTGGGTCTCCGAGCACCTAGCCGCCGCCATCACCGGCGACTCCACCCTGCTGATCCAGGGCACCGCAGGCACCAGCGAAGAGGCCATCCGCTACGGCTGGAACTACGCCCGACTGCTGGCCGAAGGCCCCTCCATGGCCGCCCTGGTGCCCAGCCCCCTGATGAACGCCATGGAGGCAGGCAAGATCGCCCGCGTGGAGGAGCTGACCCGAATTCCAGCGGACGTCCAGGACACGCTGATCACCGTGCTCTCCGAGAAAACCCTGCCGATCGCCGAGCTGGGCCAAGAAGTGCAGGCCCGCAAAGGCTTTAACCTGATCGCCACCGCCAACAACCGAGACAAGGGGGTCAACGAGCTCTCCAGCGCCCTCAAGCGGCGCTTCAACACCGTGATCTTGCCGGTCCCAAGCACCAGCGACGAAGAGGTAGACATCGTGCAGCGGCGGGTCGAAAGCCTGGGCCGAGCCCTAGAGCTGCCCGCCGAGGCCCCGGCCCTGGAGGAAATTCGGCGGGTGGTGACGATCTTTCGGGAGCTGCGCAACGGCGTCTCCGAAGACGGCAAAACCAAGCTGAAGTCGCCCTCGGGAACCCTGAGCACCGCCGAAGCGATTTCGGTGGTCAGCAGCGGTCTGGCGCTGGCGGCGCACTTCGGGGATGGCCGACTGGGAGCAGAGGACTTGGCCGCTGGCATCCTGGGTGCCGTGGTGAAAGACCCCGTCCAGGATACGGTGGTCTGGAAGGAGTACCTGGAGGCCGTAGTGAAGGAGCGCGACGGCTGGAAAGACATTTATCGGGCCTGCCGTGAGTTGTCCTAGCGCCCTTTCCCTGCCCCAAGGAGCCCACGCCCATGGCTGAGTCTGTACAGATTTTTGGCATTCGGCACCACGGCCCCGGGTCGGCCCGCAGCTTGGTGCGATCGCTCACGGCGATGGCGCCGGACGTGATCCTCATCGAAGGCCCCCCAGAAGCCAATGAGGTCTTGCCGCTGGCAGCGATCGCCGGTATGCGTCCCCCGGTGGCGCTGCTGGTCTACGCGCCGGAGTCTCCCCAAGCAGCGGCCTACTATCCTTTTGCGGTCTTTTCGCCGGAGTGGCAGGCGATCCAGTACGGCCTGAAGCACCAGATTCCCGTGCGGATGATCGACTTGCCCCAAACCCACCAGCTCGCCCTGCGGGCCGCCAAAGCGCCCCCCGAGGGCGAGCCCCCGACCGAGCCCGCCGCCGAGGCCAGCGAGCCATCGCCAGACACGCCCGATGACCCAAAGGCTACCGCCGCCGAAACCGGTGAGGAATCCCCTGCCCTGCACCAAGATCCGCTCTTTTGGCTGGCCCAAGCGGCGGGCTACACCGACAGCGAGCAGTGGTGGGAAGCGCTGGTGGAGCAGCGCCAGGACAGCACCGATGTTTTTCTGGCAATTCAGGAAGCCATTACCGAGCTGCGCCAAACCCTAGAGCGCGATCACCCTTTGCCCACGGTGGATACGGCCACCACGGCAGATCCCCAGGAGCTGCGAGAAGCCCAGCGGGAAGCGTTTATGCGCCAGAGCCTGCGTCAGGCCCAAAAAGAGGGCTTCCAGCGGATCGCCATCGTTTGCGGGGCGTGGCACGTGCCCGCCCTGGCCAGCCCCCTGCCCCCCGCCAAACAGGACAGCGCCCTGCTCAAGGGCCTGCCCAAAATCAAGGTCGAGGCGACCTGGGTGCCCTGGACCTATGGCCGGCTGGCCCTGGGCAGCGGCTACGGCGCCGGCATTCACGCCCCCGGCTGGTACCACCACCTGTGGACGGCCCGCGACCAGATCACCACGCGCTGGCTGACCCAGGTGGCGCGGCGACTGCGACGCGAAGATCTGGATGCTTCGTCGGCCAGCGTGATCGAGGCGGTGCGCCTCGCCGAAGCCCTGGCGGCCCTGCGCGATCGCCCGCTGCCCAGCCTCGACGAGCTCAACGAAGCGGCCCAGACGGTGCTGTGCTTTGGCGATGCCATGCCGATGCGCCTGATCCACGAGGGCCTGATCATCAGCGATCGCCTGGGGCACGTGCCGCCGGAAACCCCGATGGTGCCGATTTTGCAAGACTTTCGGCGACTCCAGCGCCGCCTGAAGCTGCCCGATCGCACCGAACCCAAGAAGCCCCTAGAGCTGGATTTGCGCCAGCCCACGGGCCTTGAGCGGTCCTATTTGCTCCACCGGCTGCGGCTGCTGAATATTCCCTGGGGCGATCGCCAGCGCACCAGCAGCAAAGGCACCTTCAAGGAAGCCTGGCGGCTGGACTGGAAACCGGAGTTGGCGATCGCCTTCATCGAGGCCAGTCAGTGGGGCACCAACCTCTACGAAGCGGCCAGCCAGTACGCGTCCCACTGCGCCGACACCGCGCCGAACCTGCCCAGCCTGACTGAGCTCCTCGACCAGGTCCTGCTGGCGGCCCTGCCCGAGGCCACCACCCACCTGATGGAGCGCCTCCAGGAGGAGGCCGCCGTCGCCAGCGACGTGGTCCACCTGATGGGGGCACTGCCGCCCCTGGCCAATCTGCTGCGCTACAGCGATGTGCGCCAAACCGACACCCGCATCGTGTCCCACGTCGTCGATGGGCTGGTGGTGCGGATTTGCATCGGCTTGCCCCTGGCCTGCGCCTCCCTCAACGACGCGGCGGCCCTGGAGATGTTCAAGCATCTGATCACCACCCACAGCACCCTCAAGCTGCTGCAAAACGAAGAGCACCTCAGCACGTGGCGATCGCTCCTCCAGCAGATGGCGGACCAGGAAACCCTTCATGGGCTGCTGGCGGGCCGCTGCTGTCGCCTGCTCCTCGACGATGGCCTGCTCTCGCCCGAGGACACCGCCCGCCGCATGGGGCTGGCGCTGTCGGTGGCCGTCGAGCCGGTCCACGCAGCGGCCTGGGTGGAGGGATTCTTGCAGGGGAGCGGCCTAATGCTGCTCCACGACGAGGCGATCTGGCAGGTGCTCGATCGCTGGGTGATCTCCCTGGGCGCTGAGACCTTTGTGACCTTGCTGCCCCTGCTGCGCCGCACCTTTACGACCTTCCCCATCGGCGAGCGCCGCCAAATGGCCGATCGCATCCAGCAGGGCGGTTTGGCCCGCGGCCCCCAGACCACGGCCCGCTTTGACGAGGCGACCTTCGATCGCGATCGCGCCGATGCGGTGCTGCCCCTGGTGGCCCAGCTTCTCGGCCTCCGGTTTCCCTAGCTTTGGTTGACGACCTGCCCTCTTTTGGAAAGATTTCATGGACGAAAACGAACGACTCCGGCGCTGGCGCTTGATCCTGGGCGGCGATGCCGCAGGCAGTCTGTGCAGCGGCGGTCCCGGCGAGGGCGAGGGCTCAGGCGATCGCCTCAGTGAGGGCGATCGCGCCATGGATCTGGCCCTGGAGGCCCTCTACGATCGCCGCAGCCTGGGGAGCGATCGCCAGGGCGGCCTCGGCGGCTCCGCTCCCAATGTTGCCCGCTGGCTCGGCGACATCCGCACCTACTTCCCCACCTCCGTCGTCCGGGTCATGCAGCAGGACGCCCTCGAGCGGCTCAACCTCCAGCAGATGCTCCTAGAGCCAGAAATGCTCCAGGCCGTCCAGCCCGACGTCCATCTGGTGGCCAACCTGATCGCCCTGGGCAGCATCATGCCCACCGAAACCAAAGAAACCGCTCGGGCCGTGGTACAGCAGGTGGTCGATGAGCTCCTGCGCAAGCTCTCCAGTCCCATGGAGCAGGCCGTCAAGGGCAGCCTCAACCGAGCCCTGCGCAACCGCCGCCCCCGCCACAACGAAATCGACTGGCAGCGCACCATCCGGGCCAACCTGCGACACTACCAGCCCGAGTACCGCACCATCATTCCAGAAACCCGCATCGGCTTTGGCCGCAAGCGATCGGCCCTGCGAGACATTATTTTGTGCGTGGACCAAAGCGGCTCCATGGCCACCTCCGTTGTCTACGCCAGCATTTTCGCCGCCGTCCTGGCGTCCCTGCCCGCCGTCAAAACCCAGCTAGTTGTCTTTGACACCTCCATCGTGGATCTCACCGAGATGCTCCAAGACCCCATCGAGGTCCTCTTTGGGACGCAGCTGGGCGGCGGCACCGACATCAACCGGGCGCTGGGGTACTGCCAGGGCCTAATTCGCAAGCCCCAGGAAACGGTGCTGGTGCTGATCAGCGACCTCTACGAAGGCGGCAACCCCCAGGAAATGCTCAAGCGCGTGGGGGCGATCGCCGCTTCGGGGGTCCAGTTCATCACCCTCCTCGCCCTCAATGACGACGGCGCGCCCTACTTTGACCACAACCACGCCGCCAAATTCGCCGCCCTCGGCGTCCCTTCCTTTGCCTGCACGCCGGACCAGTTCCCCGACCTCATGGCCGCTGCCCTTAGTCGCCAGGACATCGGCCAGTGGGCCGCCAAGCAAAGTATCGTCACCAGCCGCGCCAAGGACTGATTTCCGCTTCCGCTCACCCGATGGAGGCGCAAAATAATTTAGCCGGGAGGCGAAATTTTTGCAGATGGCATACAGTACCCTAGAGTCTTGTCACGAAGCTGCACCGAGGCCAAACGAATGACGGTAATCCCGGAGGTCGTATTAGAAGATGGAAAGCGAGCCTTCGAGCGGTTTGCAAAGGGACTGCGCACCGGCGATTGGGAGCCTTTCCTCGAAATTCTGACGGACGACTTCACCTTCACTTTTCCTGCCGGAGCCTTTCAGGGCGTGAATGTGGGCAAAGATCGCGCTCGCGAGTTTTTTCAATACGTTTCGGACCTGTTTGAAGGGGGTCTAGAAACAGAAATACAGCGCATTACCTACAGCGGTTCAACGGTAGTTTTTGAGCTCGCGTCCCAAGGAAATTTAAAGGGCCAAGCTTACAACAATCAAGTTGCAGTTTCCTTTGATTTGCAGGGCGATCGCGTGTGTGCTTACCGAGAGTATTTTAGTCTGGCCTATCGCCCTGACTCAGGCCAGACCCAGGGCTAATTTTTTTCGCTCTAAGAGGGCGATCGCCATCCTTGATTTTTGATCTATTCATCGACACTTCAAAATCCCCAAAATAGCCCTCATCTCTGGCTTTTCTCTTCTGACAAAGGAGAGATCAACACTCAGAAATGAGGGCTATCGAGTTTCGGCTGACAATGCCTGGATCGGTGAAGGGTTTCGTGAAGGGCGATCGCCCTTCACGGGGGTTTAGCCGCTCTAGATGACGCCTGGCCCCTTGCCGCGCCGGTCTCCCTTCATGGTCAGCTTACCGTCTTCGTCGGTTTCCTGAATTTCTGCTAATTCTTCTTCTCGCTCAGCTTTTTCAGCGTCTTCTTCTGCGCGCAGATCGCCCGGCGTCTCTACATACATTTCCGGCTCGATGGCGTAGTTATTCATCAGACCTTCACGGTCCATGGTGTAGCCACCCGCAGTATCAATGCTGTCTTCATGGTCGGGTTTTTGCTTGAAGTTTTGACCTTCTCGCTCGATGCGAGCAGCCGTTTCGGCAGGCACGATATGAGGATCGTAAGTTTCGTTAGAAACGTTGTTTTCGTGAGAAGTTTTCTTTTGCTGATCCGTCATTTATGAACTCTCCTGAGCAAATTAATCGTTTTCTTTTGATGTTTACAGCATCTGATCATTCACCCCTCTTGGCATCTATCAAAGGATGAGGCGATCGGATAGAAATCGGTCGAGAAACCACCGGCTTTTAGGCAATTTGGCCAGGTTTTCAAGAAGATCATCCGTTAGAAATAGATCTTTAAGGCGCTCGCTGTGAGGGATTCACTCGCACCATGGCTGGGGGCGATCGCCCTTTTTTGTCTCCGAATTTGTAACGGCTCCCAGATTTTCTGATCAGCCTGGCTACGGTAGTGCAAGGTCCAACACCCCTTTGGCCTGTCCCATCTGACTAGAAGGCATCTAAACTCCCATGCGAAACTCAACGAAACTCTCTGCTTCCCGCATGATGTCCGCATTTCTCCTCGCGGGCGGCATGCTGATCACCTCGGGTCTGCCGAGCGCTGCTGTCCCCCTGATGCAGCCCCAGCCCGGCCAAACCGTCATCAGCCAAAAGCCCAAGGGCGATCGCCTGCCCTCCCGGCTCAGTCGCCGCGTGATCCGGCAGGCCGCCAGTGATCTGGGGATTGCCCGCCGCAACCTGAGCATCGTCAGCGCCACCGCCGAAATCTGGTCCGATAGCTGTCTGGGCATCCCTAGCCCGGTCGAGCTCTGCCTAGCGGCCATGACGCCGGGGTGGCGCGTTGAGATCACCAACGGCAGCCAAACCTGGTTTTACCGGATTCACGCCGGCGGGGGCTCCATTCGCCAAGAGCCCCCGCTGCCGACGGAGCCCGGCCCGTCCGATCGCCTCTCCGAAGAAGCAGCTCAGCGGATTCTAGAGCAGGCGGCTCGGGATGCCGGGGTCTCCGTCGATCGCCTGGGCATCAGCGCCGTGGAGTCCCGCGTCTGGGACGGCTGCTACGGCATCAGCACCGGACCAGAAACCGCCTGCACCAAGATCGCGATTTTTGGCTGGCGGGCCGTGGTCACCGATGGCCAAAAAGTGCTGATCTATCACACGAACCAGGACGCGACCGAGATTCGCCTCAACGAGATGGCCAGCCAGCTTCAGGGGCAGGGCGTCGTGCCGGGTCTGCTGCCAGAGGCGGAGCGGACCGCCAATCCGGGCGATGAAGTGGTGTTTCAGTCCATCTCGAGCGGCGGCTTCGCGGGGCAAACGCGGCAGATCATGCTGATGAATGATGGTCGCGTAGTGAGCCTCTTGGTGGGTGAAACCATTCGCTCTGCGCCCCAGACGATTCGCCAGCTCTCGCCTCAGGAGGTCGAGCGCTTCGTTCGCCAGATCCAAGAGCTGGGCTACAGCAACTTCGTGGGGCTGGACTACCCGGCTCCGGCGGGCGCAGCGGACTACTTCAGCGTGTCTCTGAGCACCATGTCGGGCACGCTGCGCTACACCGACATCAACGCGGATCAGCTACCGACCAACCTCCGGGACATCATCGCAACCTGGAGCCGCATTAGCCGCTAGTTCTGGCTTTGGCCGCTAGCATCTGGGGCCTTCTCTAGTTGATGGCTGGAAAACAGCCCAGGAGATGGCCCGCTACATCTCGCTTGCCCACTCACTTCCCACTCACCGAATCTCCCATCCCATGGTCACCTCGAAGTTTTTGCTTGGATTTGGCACTGCGATCGCCCTGGGACTGGGCGCGATCGCCTGTGCCCCCACCGCGCCCGCTGGCCCAGAACCGATCGACTCTCCGCCGGGCGCTTCTAGCCCTAGCCCCGTGGCCACGACGGCGGGCGATCGCCCCAGCACCCAGACGGTCAAAGATCCCTGGACCCAGCAGGACGTGACGCTGAAGCTGTTTGAGCAGCCGGGCGTGCCCATGACGACCTACTACGCTGAGGAAACCTTTGAGGTGCGGGCCACCAGCGCCGGGGAAGGCACCAGCATTCAGTTTTCGGGCCAAGGTCCAGAAAACGCCTACGTCCAGATCTATGTGCCGCGCGAAAACAGCAGCGTCGCCGAGATGGAGGAGCGCGTCTCTGGGGCCAATGGACTAGTAGAGACCAACGGCTGGAATGTGACAAGCACCAATGGGCCGCGCGCCTATCCCTGGGTTCAGCAGCGCGTGGACTTTGAGGCAGACTACAACGACCAGCAAAACTTTATGGGCACTGTCTACGTCGGGGAAATGAATGGTCAGGCCTTCACGGCAACGGTGCACTATCCCGCCGATGCTGGCGACGGTTTCGCGCCCCAGGCTGGCCAAATCCTTGAGAATCTGCAAGTGAGTCCCCGTTAACATCCCCACCGGGTCTATCTCGGTGATTCCCAAGCCTCACGACTGAAGTTTGCTGCATCCTGACCGCTGCCTCCCCCTGCAAGGAATTTTCGATGAAACACGCTTCTCTCGGGCGCTGGCGATCGCGCACTTTGCTCACAAGCCTAATGGCGATCGCCCTCTGGTGGCCCAGCCTGCCCAGCCATGCCCAATCCCTTGAGCCTGCCCCCCAGAGCTGCGCAGCCGAAAGCCAGCAGCAAACTGAGGAGCGCCTGCGCGATCGCTTTGAGCGAGCGATCGCCTTCCTGAAGCAGGATCCCCCGGCGCTGCTCGCCGCAGCTCCCCTAGTGCGCAAAGGGTTTGGAGACCTCGGCCAGATGGGCGATCGCGCTACCCGGGCGGCCTTTATCGAAAACTCGGTGCTGGTTAGCGAGGGAAGTGAGCCCTCGGCGCTGGGGCGCTTGGTCGAGCAGGCCAAGACCCCTGAGGAGCGCCAGGCCGCCCTAGAGACCCTCGAGCAGGTCCGCCAAACCATTCTGTCTCTGGACTCGGGCCATAGCCGCGTCAAGGCCCAAACCCTGACCCAGGTTGCCACTTATTACCGAAAACTGGATCAGCGAGAGGCGGCGATCGCCACCCTCAGCCAAGCTCGCCAAATCACAAACGCAGTTCAGGGAGCCGCTTTCAAAGCTCAGGTCCTCACGCCCATCGCCCGGGAATACCAGGCCCTCGGGGAGACGGCCGAGGCGATCGCCCTGTTTGAAGCGGCCCAGCAGTGGGTCCAGCAGTTCGAGCAGCCCAATCCGGCCCAGCAGAGCCAAGCCCTAGAGCCCATCGCCTTGGGCCTCGCTCAGCTCCAGCGCGATGAAGCCGCCCTGGCAATCGCCCAGCAGCCCGAGCTGGTGCCCTACTACCGCGCCAGCATCCTGCGCGGGGTGGCCCAGAGCTACAGCGATCGCGGTCAGCTAGACGCCGCCCAGGCGATCGCCGAGCGCATTCGCTCCGTCGAGCCAGCCCAGCGGGATATCGAAGCCACCACCTGGGCCGCCCTGGGTACGAACCAGGCCCAGCAATCGCCGGCCAAAGCGCGATCGCTGTTTGAGCAGGCCCTGGCGATCGCCGGTCAGGCCGAGGACCAGGGATACACCCTCTCCGTGGTTGCTCAGCAGGCCGCCGCCGCTGGCTTGCCGGAGCTGGCCGCCCCCACCCTGCCCCGCATTGGCGACCCCAATCGCCGCCTAGTCGTCCAAATTGCCCTGGCCCAGGCCTATAGCCGCACTGGCCAAACCGCTGACCAAAACCAGGCCCTGGCGGATTTGCGGGCCACCGCCCAAGCGGCCATCGCCAACTTTGATGACTTCGTGGAGTTCGGGCTGGCCGCCGAGAGCGATCGCCTGATCCAGGCGGGAGACTACGAGCTAGCAGCCCAGCTAGCGGTGCTGATTCAGCGGCCCTTCCTGCGCGAAAAAGCGCTCCTGGGAGCGGTGCGGGGCGCGATCGCCGCGGGCAAAGCCCCCGATAGCCTCCAGCTCCCCTCCCTCGAATCCTGGGAAAAACTCATGGTCAGCGGGGCGATCGCCGCCGGTCTAGAGCTGCGCGGCAACCCCGATCCCCAGCGCTACGACTACGTCATCCAGACCGCCCAGGCCCTCCCGGAGGCCCTGCCGCGCGCCCGCGCCCTGGCCCTGATTGCGGTGGAGGCCCGCCGAGCCCAGAATACCGAGCGAGCTGAGCAGGCCTTGGACCTAGCCGTCGCCGCCTTCCAAACTGGCAATCCCGACCCCAGCGCCCAGGCCAACGGGCTGACCACCGTCAGCGACGTCCTGATGGACGCCCAGCAATACGACCTAGCGCTCCCCCTGGTAGTTCGACTGTTCAAGGAACACCAGGACGAGCGGAAGCTCTGGGAAGTGAGCAATCAGCTGGCCACAACAGCCCGCTATGACCTCGCCCGTCAGGCCGCCACCCAGATCGAGCGGCCATCGGACCGCGCCAGTCTTCAGGTGCGCATCGCGCGCGGCTACGGAGAGGGGAACCAAAGCGAGGCCGCCCGCCAAACCCTGACCGACGCCCTCGCCACCACGGCCCAGATCCCCGGTTCTGAATCAGAGATGATGGTTGTTCGGGTCGACACCGACAGCGAGGGCAACGTGATCAGCAAGCTGGAGGTCGAAAATCCCAGCGATCGCGCCAGTCTGTATGAGGCGATCGCCCTCCTCTACCGCGATCTGGGCGATCGCAGCAGCGCCAGCCAAACCCTCCAGCGCATCGAGGACTCGGCTCTGCGGCAGCAGATTCAGCGCAAGCTGGACTGCCTCAATCCCTAGTGCGCGGCCAAAAACCCGCCCACAGCCTCCGCAAACGGCTCCGGCTCCACCAAAAACGCCCAGTGATTTCCCGGCACCACCGCCCAGGTGAGATCGCTCAAGTAGGTGCGGTAGGGCTTGAATTGCCAGTCGCGGCGATTGAGGCCCTGCTCGGGCTGCACAAACAGGGTCGGCACCGCCAGGGGCTCCGTCAGGCCCGCCACCTGCATCACGTCCTCAAAGACTTCATCCCGCGCCTGGACAACAAACTTGCTGCCCCAGGTGCCGTCCTCTTTTTGGGTCATGGCCTGGGCAAAGACCGCCTGCTGTAAGGGGCTCCAGCCCTGATACTGCTTGAGCTGCCGAATCTTGGCTTCGGCGGCTTCGTAGCTGGGAAAAGGCCCCATGGTTTGCAAAAAAGGCAGCACTCGGTACAGCAGGGGAAAGGTGACCTTCAGCCAGCCCGGCAGCGCCCCGATAAAGAAGGGGTCCACCAGCACCAGACTCTGGAAACGGGGCGATCGCTGGCGAGCCCAGATTGCCGCCACCTTGGCCGCCCAGGAGTGGGCCACGACATGGGCGCTGGACCAGCCCAGATGATCCATTAGTCCTTCGAGGTCGGCAATGATGTCCTCGCAGCGGTAGCCGGTGGGGGGCTTGCTGCTTTCGCCGTGGCCCCGCAGATCCGGCGCCACGCAGTGATAGCGATCGCCCCAGGCCGAGGCCACCTCGGCCCACACCAGCCCATGATCCCCGAGGCCATGGAGCAGCAGAACCGGCGTTTTTCCCGGCGACCATTCCCGATAGGCCAGACTGATCCCGCTGGACAGGGTTAGCTGATGGCGATCGCCCTCCGCTTCGTAGGTTGCGCGTGCTGTCACAGAACCTTCCTTTTTTGCTGCTTGCAACTTTTTTCGCATCATCCCTGCGATCGCCCCAGACAGCAAGACCGCAGTCTCGCCAACCAAAAGCCCCTCCGGCACTCAAGGCCCAAGGGGCAAAACAAATCGCAAGAAACGTTCGGGGAAAGGTTGCTCTAGCGAGCGGCCATGACGCAGTCCTCGGAGCTCTGGGGCGCGGCCGCCATACCCGCGGGCGGCACCAAGGCCACCACGTGGGGCACCGGTCGCGGCTCGTAGCCGACCAGGGACTCACCCTGATAGGCCAGGGAGGTGCTGGCCCCTGAGTCCAGCATGATGGCGTCGCGCAGGCCCGCTTCGGCCAGCATTTCACCGAGGGACACCGAGTCCACTGGCTCATGGGACACGCCGATCACCGGCTGGCCCGCCTGATTGATCCCCCAAAAAGCCCGGTGCCGCTCAGCATCAAAGTCAAACAGGCTGCCGAAACTTTCTGGGGGCTGGGGGACGCCCTGCTTGACCAGCCACGCCGCCCCAACAAAGGCGTCGGTGACATTGGGCATCTCAGCCTGGAGGCCTTCTAAGGTGTTGTGCCGATCAGGATCAAAGGGCAAAAACTGCGCGGCGGTCGGGCCAATGAGCACCAGGGGGCGGTTGCGCAGTTTCGGGTTTTCGCCCCGGTTGCCGGGGACAAATTTGCCGGTGCTCTGGCTGTAGACCGGGCCGATCATGACGTTGGAGTCCAGAAACTCCAGGGAGAAAAATCCGCCGTCCACACCGGCGATCGCCTCAGTTCCCGCCAGGATTTCGGGCACTTGGTAGCGGCTGTCGGCGTGAATCGTGATCGGTCGTCCCCCCGCAATCAGCGTCAGCGGCACGTCGTCGTAGATAGCCTGGGTGAGCTCCACCGGCGCCCCAAAGTTGAAGCCCGTGGTCCAGCGGGGGAGCGACGGACCGCCCCAGGCCTCTGCCACGACCTCTTGGATGCGCGACTGTCCGAACCGGGCGATCGCCAGCAGGCTCTCGGACTCTCCCGCAAAGCGCTCATCCCAGTCGTCCATCGTGAGGGCCGCCCGGTAGCCCGCCGCCTCCACGGCATCAGCCACCGCCTCGTTGTAGTGGCCCTCTGGGTAGGTGAAGTAATGAATGGGGCGTCCCAGCTTTGCCTCAAGGGCCTCTTTGGACGCTTTCACCTCGCGCTCCATGTCCGCCGTCTCCAGCTGCGTGAGGTCGCGGGGATGGGAAACGCTGTGGGAGGCAATGGTAATCAGGGGATCGGCTGCCATCTCCTGCACCTCGTCCCAGGTCATGCTGGAGCGCCCGAGCTGCTTGTCGATCTTGTCGGTGTAGATCGAGAAGACCGCCGGATAGCCATATTTTTTCAGCAGGGGATAGACGTACTGATAATGGCCCTTGTAGCCGTCATCAAAGGTCAGCAGGACGGGCTTTTCGGGGAGGGGAATGCCGGTGCGCAGGTGGGTGACTAGCTGATCTAGGCTGATGGGCGTCGCGCCGCTGGCCTGGATCAGCTGGAGATGGGCCTCAAATTCCTCGGGCGTCACGTCAAAAAAAACCTGCTTTTCGGGCAGGATGTCGTGATACATGAGAATGGGGACTTTGGCCTTTTGGGCGCGATCGCTGATCTGGGGCCACGCCGTCGGCGTGCTGAGGGCCATGATTTGCGGCCCCCAGTTGCGCACGATCGCTTCGACGGTGTTGATGGGGGTATTGACCCAGGTGGCGACCTCCATGATCTGGGAGGCTGCCTGCTGGACGGCCAGGGGTTTCGCCGCTGGAGCCGCACAGCTCCGGGCTGGCAGGGGCTGGGGGACATCGGTGGCTGGATCTTGGGCGATCGCGCTTCCCGGGAAAATCGTCAAGCTCAGGCTAGCTGCCGTGAGCAAAGAAATCGAGGACTGTTGTCGAGCCAAAAAGAGGTTCAGGCCGTTTCTCCAAGCAGAAGGCAACATAGGGATTGAGGAGGCAAAGGGAGCGCCGCTGTATAGATCTAGCGAATCTCAAGGGCCAAGACCGGTAGTTGTCAATACATCGGAGCAGGTTCTGGGCCAAACTACCGACCCAGGTCTACCGGTTTGTTTTGATTGCTAATTTGTCTTGATGGTCTTGATCAGGGTGATCGAGAGGATCGCGGGAATTGGGGATGCACCACAGCCAAACCCCTACCACTCTACAGGGTGCCGTGGGGTCCTGCGATCGCCCTTGGAAGGCTCGCCGTCTAGGAATTCGCTGAAAGTCCGCCCTGATCAGGGAGAAAACGATCGAATTAGAACGCTTGGTATGGACTATTGCATTGGGCTCGACATTGGCACCACCAGCACCAAGGCGATCGCGGTTTCGACCACCGGCGAGCTGCTGGGTCGGCAAGTCGCTTTTTATGAAACACGGGTCCCCCAGCCGGGCTGGGCAGAGCAAAATCCTGACACCGTTGTCGCCAGAGCCCTAGGAGCCGTCCAGGCCCTGATCGCGGAGGCAAACTTGGCACCGACCGGGGCGATCGCCCTCGGCCTTAGCTCGGCCATGCACAGCCTGATCGCCCTCGACGGCCAGGGCCGCCCCCTCACCCCCAGCATCCTGTGGTCCGACAACCGCAGCGCCCCCCAGGCAGCGGCCCTGCGCCAGTTGCCCCAGGCCCAGGCCCTCTACGAGCGAGTCGGCACGCCGCTCCATCCCATGCTGCCCCTGGCCAAACTGCTGTGGCTCCAGCAGGCTGAGCCGGCGATCTTCCGGCGATCGCACAAATTTGTTTCTATCAAAGAATACTTGTTGCAGCAGCTCTGCGGCGAAGCGGTCATCGACACGTCGATCGCTTCGGCCACTGGCCTGTTTAACCTGCGGCAAAACGCCTGGGATCGCGAAGCGCTGGCGATCGCCGGGATTGCCCCAGTCCAGCTGAGCGAACTGGTGCCGACCACCCACTGTCTTGGGGGCCTCACGGCCGCCTGGGCCAAGACGCTGGGTTTGCGGGCCGATCTACCAGTGGTAGTGGGCGCCAGCGACGGCGTCTTGGCAAACCTCGGCGTGGGCGCGATCGCCCCTGACCAGGTCGCCATCACCCTCGGCACCAGCGCGGCGGTGCGGGCCACGGTTTCCCAGCCCCAGACCGACCCTCACCAGCGCACCTTTTGCTACGCCCTGACCGCCGATCGCTGGGTGGTCGGCGGCGCCTCCAACAGCGGCGGGGTCGTGCTGGAGTGGTTTCGCGATCAGCTCGCTCAGCCGGAGGTGATGGCGGCCCTCGAAGCGGGTCAGGATGCCTACGAGGCACTGATTGCCGGAGCAGCCTCCATCGCGCCGGGGGCGGAGGGCCTGCTGTTTTTGCCCTTTTTGACCGGGGAGCGATCGCCCTACTGGAATCCGGCGGCTCGGGGCGCTTTTCTCGGCTTGGCGTCCCATCACCGGCGATCGCACCTGACCCGGGCCGTCCTCGAAGGCATCGTGCTGAATCTGGCCGCCATTTACCGGACGCTGCCGCTGCCGACCGCTGTCTCGGAGGTGCGGGCCGCTGGGGGCTTCGCGCGATCGCCCCTCTGGAAGCAGATGCTGGCCGACGGGCTGGGGGTTGAGGTGGCGATCCCGGCCGTCTACGACGCCAGCAGCTGGGGGGCAGCGCTGCTCGCCCTGCACGCTGTGGGCTGGCTGCCCGATTTATCGGCGGTTCAGTCCTTTACCCCGATTTACGAACGCTTTTCGCCGGACCCCGATCGCACTCAGCGCTACCGGGAGCTGTTTCGCCTGTACGAATCGGCCTACCACAGCCTAGAGTCAACGTTTTCGGCCCTGGCAGCCTGGCAAACTCAGGGCTAGAGCGCTATTCCACCAAGCCCGATCGCAGGGCGCGCACCGCTGCCTGGGTCCGGTCATCAGCGCAGAGCTTGTTGAGAATGTTGCGGACGTGGGTTTTGACGGTGCCCACCGTGATGTAGAGCTTTTCGGCGATCGCCGCGTTGCTGCATCCAGCCACGATCAGCTCGAGCACTTCTAGCTCTCGCTCCGTCAGGGGGTAGGCCTCCAGGATCTGCTCGTACTCTTCTGGCTGGCCCGCATCGGCGGCGATGGTTTTCGTCTCGGCAGGCACCGTCACCTCCGGCACCTTGCGGCTCTGGCTCAGCACGATGCGCGCGATCGCCGGGTCGATCCAGGCGTTGCCCTCGTGGGTCACATGGAGCGCCTCGATCAGCTTGTCAATGCTGACATCCTTCATGCAGTAGGAGTCGGCCCCCGCCGCAAAGGCAGAGAGCACGGCATCCTCATTGTCATGCATGGTCAAAATCAAAATCTTCGTGGCCGGATCGCCCTCGACTGCCCCTTCGCGAAACTGGCGAGTCAGCTCGATACCGTCCATATCCGGTAAGCCGATGTCCACCACGGCCACATCCGGCTGCGCGGATTTGAGAATTCGCAGCCCCTCCGTCGCATTGGGCGCCTCTCCCACCACCTGAATGCCGTCCCGCTGCTGGAGCGCTGTACGCAGGCCCACGCGCGTTAGGTCATGGTCTTCAATCAAGACAACACGGATGTCACTCATCGTCGTTTCTAAGGATTTTTGGGGATTTTAAGGAGCAATCTTTGAAAACCAGTCTACAGGGATTCCGAAAGTGACCCGGTATAAATATCTCTTTCGGTATAGGCAGTTTCTGCTGGAAATCACGGCTCTCTCCCAAGGGCTAGGCCAGGGGAAGGAACCCCGGTGCTAAGCTAGGGCTAGCTACAGTTTTCGCTGCCCAACTTGTGAAAAAACGCGTCACGCTTACGTTTCCTCGGCGATCGGTGCATATGCCCGTAACCTACCGCCTGGCCAAAGATTTCAACGTTGCGGCAAACATCATCCGGGCCCAGGTCGCTCCCAACCAAATCGGTAAGCTGGTGGTGGAGTTGTCGGGGGATATTGATGAACTCGATGCTGCCATTGACTGGCTGCGATCGCAGGATATCGGGGTTTCCCTCGCTAGCCGCGAAATTCTCATCGACGAAGAAATTTGTGTACACTGTGGTCTGTGTACGGGGGTTTGTCCCACTGAGGCGCTCACCCTCGATCCCAAGACCTTCCGACTGACCTTCACGCGATCGCGCTGCATCGTCTGTGAACAGTGTGTCCCCACCTGCCCAGTGCAGGCGATCGCCACAGATCTTTGACTTAGCGTCCTTCTTGCTTTCGTTCCATCATGCCCGCTGTACTCCAGTTTCTACAAAGACTGCCTTGGGTTTCTCTCCTGCTAATGCTGATCGCCTACGGCACCTTCGGCTGGTCGATCGCAGAAATCAAAATTGCCCACCACTGGTGGGCTTTGTGGCTGCCAGCCGAGCTACTGGCGGTCATGCTCGCTTTCATTACCACCTCCCCGCTGCGCACCCTCGAGCGCATCATTAATCAGTGGTTCAAGAGCAACTTGACCTCCTTTGTCGCCGCCGTGGGCGGGGCATTTTTGGTGGTGGTCATGCTCACCTGGATCCACGTCTTCGCCTACCTGCTGGTCCTGGTGGCCTCCGAAGCGCTAGTCCGCCTAGATCTCCAAACCGGCGGCTTCAACGAGCGCCAATCCTTTTGGCTGCTCATTGTCATCGCTTTTGCGGGGTTGGGGGCTGGCTGGGCCACCTACAACATTCAGTGGGTGCTGACCCACGTTCTGTGAAACGCGCTCCCAACGAAAAAGCAGCCTGGGAAGGGCTGCTGGCTCAGATGCATGAGGTTCTATAGTTTTCACGATATCGCCTGGGTCGATGGAGGTGGCGTCAGTTACGGTTTTTGATACGCCTTGGGATGTGTCTCGGGAGTGGACAGTCTGTGGACACTGTGAAAATCGGCACAAGGGCGATCGTTCCTCCAGGATCCTGAGACCAGAATGTACGTAGCGTTTAACTGTCCCTGTGCCCCGCAGCCTCCAAGCTGTGGGGCAGTTTGTTTTTGGGGAGTATGTTATCGTCCCTCCATCCTTCGAGCACTGAAATCAGGGCCAAGGAGGGGCAGTTTTTTCTCCAGACTCCAAAAGGATGCAGTACCTTGGAAAGGAGAATGGAGCCGCAAGACTTTTTATAACTTCTGCTAAAGGCATCCAGCCCTGACTCCTCGCGGTTCGAGCCCACAAGCGCTCAGTGCTGCTTCCCCCCAAGTCCTCGGGGGCTCTACAAAATCAAGCGTCTTTCTACGCTTTGACAGCAGCTTAAAACTGGAGTTTGGGGTTCGATGAAACTTCAACTACTCAAACGAGGGTTGTCCGGGCGCAGTGGTTGGGAACTATGTGTGTGTGTTTTCGGTTGATGGCGAACTCTAGCTGAGGTGATCAACGCTCTTCCAACTCCTCTCGCACAATGAAGCAGGTTTCTTTTCCTTCGTCTTTTTCCCAAGCGCTGCAAACCCTGAAGCTGGGCGATGCGATCCTGACCCTGTGCGATCGCGCTCAGATTGCTCTCTGCATCTTGGACAACCAGAGACGAATTCTGCAAACCAATCCAGGCTTTGAGGCGCTCTACGGCTGGAGCAGCAGCGATCTTGTAGGTCAACTGCTCGACGATCTGCTGGTGCTGCCAGCGGGAGAGGCCGAAATGCTGCTGGGGCTCTCTCAAGCGCCGGTGGGTTCGTCCCAGTGTTTAGAGCTGTCTATCTATTGTCGATCGGGGGATATTCGGCAAGCCCAAATGACTGCCGATCGGGTAGAGCGTGAAGGAAAGATCTACACCCTGGGGGTCTGGATGGATATCACCGAGCGCAAGCAGGCCCAGGTGTCTCTCCAGCAAGCCAACGAAACCCTCAAGCAGAAGGTAAAAGAACAGACAACGCAGCTATCGAAGGTCGTGTCGCAGCTGCGGACCGAAATTGGCGATCGCCGTCGCATCGAGGCCGACTTGCGGAAAGAGCGCGAGTTTCTCAGCGCGATGCTCGAAAGCGTCGAGGCCGGCATCGTCGCCTGCGACGCCAACGGCACACTGAACCTGTTCAACCGGGCAACTCGAGAGTTTCACGGCTTGCCCGCCGAGCCCCTGCCCCCCGATCAATGGTCGCAATATTACAATCTCTACCGGCCTGACGGTCGCCCGATGACCATGGAGGACATTCCGCTGTTTCGGGCTCTCAAGGGCGAAGTCGTCGAGAATGCCGAAATGGTGATCGCGCCGCGTGAGGGGACGCCACGAACGCTCCTGGCCAATGGCCGCCTAATCGTCGACTCGGCAGGGCAACCCCTCGGGGCTGTGGTGGCGATGCACGACATTACCCAGCGCAAGGCGGCGGAGATGGCGCTGCGCGAGTCAGAGCAGGCGCTGCGATTGCAGGCCCAGCGCATTGAGGAGACGTTGCGCGATCTTCAAAGGACCCAAACGCATCTGGTCCAGAGCGAAAAGATGTCTAGCTTGGGACAGCTGGTTGCAGGGATCGCCCACGAAATCAACAATCCCATCAACTTTATCTACGGCAATTTGGCCCCGGCCAGCCAGTACGTAGAAGACTTGCTCCATCTTATTGAGCAGTTTCAGCAGCACTATCCGACGCCGCCGCCAGAGATCCAAGAAGAGATCGAGGAGATGGATCTGGAGTTCGTGACGGAGGATCTGCCCAAGCTGGTAGCGTCAATGCGCGTGGGGGCCGACCGAATTCGGCAGATTGTGCTGTCTCTGCGCACGTTTTCGCGGGTGGACGAGTCGGAGTGCAAGGCGGTGGATATCCATGAAGGCATCGACAGCACGCTGATGATTTTGCAAAATCGCCTGAAGGCAAAGGCGGGCCAGATAGCGATTCAGCTGGTGAAAGAGTACGGCAATTTGCCCAAGGTGGAATGCTATGCGGGACAGCTCAATCAGGTTTTTATGAATTTGCTGTCCAATGCAATCGATGCGCTGGAGGAGCGAGATAGTGAGCGCTCTGTGGAGGCGATCGCCCAGGAGCCCAGCCAGATCACGATCACCACGCGATCGCTCAGCGAGTCTGCGATCGCCATTCACATTCGCGACAACGGCCCCGGCATCAGCGCCAGCGTCCAGGAGCACATTTTCAGCCCCTTCTTTACCACCAAGCCCGTGGGCAAGGGCACCGGACTCGGTCTCTCGATCAGCTATCAGATCGTGGTCGATCGCCACGGCGGCAGAATGGAGTGCCTCTCGGAGGCTGGCCGGGGCACGGAGTTCATCATTGAGATCCCGGCTTGCCAGAGCAAGAGCCTACCGGAAGCCGTGGCTTAACGCCTACGCCCCCAGCCTCCGCTCAAGATTCTGGGAAAAGGGTCAAAACCAGTTGCAGCGTGAAGGTGGTCCAGCCGCCGCCGCTGCTAGCGCGGATGGTGCCATTGAGCTGCTTGACCAAACACTTGACCAGAGCAAGCCCCAATCCTGTGCCACCCTGCTTCCAGGGATCCCCGTTCGGCACGCGATAGAACTTCTCGAAAACCCGGTTTAGGTCTGCGGGGGGAATTTCAGCCTGGTTTTTGACCGACAGAATGAGCAGGGCAGTCCCTGGAGGACTGGCTCGCCGCGATCGCCGCCCGCAAAAATGGATTTCGCCGCCCGCTGGCGTGTACTTGCAAGCGTTATTGAGCAGTTCTGCGATCACCCGCTCTAGACTGTTGCGATCGCAGGTCACCACCGGCAGGGGCCTTGTCAGCGCCACCTTGAGCCGCTGCCGATGGCCATGAATCCGCGACTCAAAGGGGTGTACCAGCGTCGGCAGCCACGTCTCCAAATCCACCGACTGACAGGTACTCGGATAGACCTCCGCCTCAAGGCGCTGGAGATCGAGCAGATCGTTGATTAGGTCCGACTCGCGGTGGCATTCAGCCTGGAGGATGTCCAGGTACTGTTCTCGTTTAGCCTCGCTAGGCGCCAGCTTGAGCATGTGGATCGCCATCTTCATATTCGAGATGGGAGTGCGCAGCTCGTGGGAGACGGTGCTTAGGAAATCATCCTTGAGGCGATTGAGCTTTTCGAGCTCCTGCACCTGGGCCTGCGAGGCCTGATACAGGCGCGCTTGGCGGAGCGCGATGGCGCACTGGTTCGCGATTTGCTGCACGAAGCGAATTTCCAGTTCGCTAAACATATAGTCTTGGTGGTTGACCAGCCACAAGTCCCCCAGCACGCCCTGATCGTCAAACATGGGGCAAGCCAGCATCGCGACTCGGCCCCGCACCGGGTTCGGCGTAATCGAGCAAAACTGAAAATACAGACCGTCGCAAAGCTGGGCGTAGATTTCGGGAAAGTTGGCCAAGCGCGTCACCCGGCCCTGGGACCCCGGAATGGAGGCCGCATACTCATAGCAAATAGTCGAAATGCCTTTCTCGAGGTCGTACATGGCCGCGTTGCAGCAGTTGGCCTTGAGAACGAGGGCCACTTCCTGGACAGCCACCTGGACAATCTGGTGCTCGTCGAGGCTGTCGCGGACGCGATCGGTCAGGCGCTTGAGGGTCGCTTCGTGGTCGAGGGACTGCTGAAGCTGAGCGGTTCGTCGCTGAACCTGGACTTCTAGGTCGGCTTTGAGGGTTTGGACCTCTTGATAAAACATCGACTGTTGAATAGCGATGCCCACTTGGCTGGCGAGGTGCCGCAGCAGATCCATTTCGAGCGGGTCCCACTGACGGGTGCTGCTGCACTGATGGGTCATCAACAGGCCCCACAACCGGCGATCGCCCACCAAGATCGGCGCCGTCAGGCTGGCCTGAATCTGAAAATCATCTTGACCGGCGCTCTGCCCCCAGCTCAGCGCCACCGCTGATGCATCGGCGATCGCCTGCACGCTCCCCTGCTGAAAGCTTTTCCAGGTGGCTGGACGCAGCCACCCCTGGGCCAGCTGCGTATTCAGCATAGGTCGCCAGTCCGGCCCCACCGATTCCACCAGAACACTGCCGCTGCCGTCCTCCTCCAGACAGCAAATCAGCACGCGGTCCATGGCCAGGAGCTGCCGAACTTCCGAGACGGTGGTAGACAAAATGGTGTTGAGATCGAGCGATCGCCGAATGCGCTGGATGACAGCCCCCATCAGCTTTTCGCGCTCCACCTGTTGATGGAGGGCCTGCTCAGCCCGTTTGCGCTGGGTGATATCCGTCAGGATATGAAAGCTGTGGCGCTGATTCTCGCCAAAATCCGCCGCTGGCACCGTCGAGAGGATGGTGTAGACCTGGCCTAGACTATCGTTGCTCCAGGCAAGCTCCACCGCGCTCCGAGCACCGCGCCGCACCTGCTCAAGATGCGCATCGAAGACCGCAAGACTCTCAGGGGCCAAGTAGTCCCGCAGCGATCGCCCAATCAGCGAGCTGCGATCGCCCCCCAGCATCTCCCGCAGCTTTTCATTTTCATAGAGCAGCTGATTGGTCGCATCGCAAATCGCAAAGCCCTCATTCATCGTCTCCACGAGCCGCCAAAACTGGTATTCACTCGCCTCCAGGGCGTGGCGCACCCGCCGCTGCTCCGTAATGTCGTGGAGATACAGCTCTAGGCCCCCCGCCACCGGATACATATAGATAGAGAGCCAGCGCTGCCGCAGGCGACAAAACTCCTCGATTTCGATCGCCACCTCCTCCACCATGCTCCGCTGCAAGGCCGCCAGGGTTTCAGGAGTCAAGTGGCCTACCAGAGCCGATCGCAGGTTTTGGTCCAGGAGATCCGAACGCGATCGCCCCAAGACCTGCTCCGCCCCAGCACTGACAAAGCGCACGCGAAACGCTTGATCCAAGGCCATAAACGCATCTTTGAAATGCACAGCCGGGCGATCGAGGTAGCTCATCACATCCGCCGGAGTAGGCACCTCTCGCCGGTGCAGTACAGCCGCCAGATGCGACGCCTCCGGTAGCTCCTGCGTCGGCACCAAAACGGTTAAAAAGCCAGTCAGATCTCCCGCAAAATCATGAAACCCCAAATGCATCATCTGTACCGGCACCGGCGTACCGTCTTGACGCCTCAAGATCCAGCCTTGGCACCACCCCGTCCCCTTAGCCAACCACGTCAGCAGTCGCTCACCATCCCGATGCGCAGCATAGGCCTGGAAAAATCGATCCAAAGGCCGCCCCAGCACCTCCATCATGGGCCACTGGAGCAACTCCTCCGCTGCTCGATTCCAGGCCACCACGTGTCGGCGCGCATCGGTAATGGCGATCGCCTGACGCAATCGCTCCACCACCGGCCCCAGCGTCAAAAAAACTTCACCCAAGCCCTCATCAGATTGGCCATCGCGCAAAAGGCGAAGCAGCGCCTCGACAAATTCGCTGTCCTGACACGCATCTAGGAGATGTTGAAGAACTTCAGGGGTCATAGGTCAGAGCAACAAGCGGAGACTAGCAATGACCGAAGGCAGGACAACTCGCAAGCAGATCTGGGCGCAGCGGGCTATCTATACCTTACCTGGAATCCTCCCAGGCAACTCAAATTCTCTCAGCAAAATTACAGAGGTTAAACCCCAAGCTGCCCCAAATTAGTTGCAAAGGGTCTTCCGGGAAAACCCCCTTGCAAGTTTCAGTTCGCTGCTGAGAGGCACCTGATGCTCTGGCACTTCAGCAAACCCAAAACGCTTCCAAACGCAAAAGCTCCCGGCAATAACCAGGAGCTTTCGACAATTTGCAGAAGTATGCGGATGGCGAGACTCGAACTCGCAAGGCTAACGCCACACGCCCCTCAAGCGTGCGTGTCTACCAATTCCACCACATCCGCGTGGGGAGACACAACAAATTTTCGCCAGCGGCGAATCGTGTCGCTTTACAAGCATAGCCGATTATCCAAAGAATGCAATACCCCCGACCCAAAAAGTCGGGCGATCGCCTCCACCCTCGTTTTCGGGAGCGCAAGTTGCCGACCACTGCGTGGTAGGATGAGCTACCGGGCCAAACCAGCGTGAATTCCCACAGGCAATGCGATCCGATGCCTTGTCAAATCTCCAGGGCTGAGCAGTTTCGCTTCCCTCGGCTGTCTTGCTCCCAGGGCCAGAGTGTCTTTGGAAGGCAGCCCGTGGAAACCAGGCGCGATCGCCCCCAACCCACTCCATCCAACAGCTTGCTGGGATCACTCAACCCAACCATTCCTTCATCGACATCTAAAAAGACTGGAAAATGCGGTTCTCAAAAATCTTGATTGCTAATCGGGGGGAAATTGCCCTGCGCATTCTCCGCACCTGCGAGGAAATGGGGATCGCAACGGTGGCCGTTCACTCCACGATTGACCGCCATGCCCTGCATGTCCAGTTGGCTGACGAAGCGGTTTGCATCGGCGATCCGCCCAGCGGCAAAAGCTATCTCAACATCCCCAACATCATCGCCGCAGCCCTCACGCGCAACGCGACGGCCATCCACCCGGGCTACGGATTTTTGGCCGAAAACGCTCGCTTCGCCGAGATCTGCGCCGATCACCAGATCAGCTTTATTGGCCCCTCTCCGGACAATATCCGGGCCATGGGCGACAAATCTACAGCTCGCGAGACCATGCTGCGCATTGGCGTGCCGACGGTCCCTGGTAGCGATGGCCTCGTCGAAGATGAAAAAGCGGCTCTCGAGATCGCGCGTCAAATTGGCTACCCCCTGATGATCAAGGCGACCGCCGGTGGTGGCGGTCGAGGGATGCGCCTCGTGCCAGAAGAGAGCGAGCTGATCAAGCTTTTCTTGGCGGCTCAGGGAGAAGCCGAGGCAGCTTTCGGCAACCCGGGGGTCTATCTAGAGAAGTTCATTGAGCGGCCCCGGCACATCGAGTTTCAGATTCTAGCCGACAGCCACGGCAACGTGATTCACCTAGGTGAGCGGGACTGCTCGATCCAGCGCCGTCACCAAAAGCTCCTAGAAGAAGCTCCTAGCCCCGTCCTCACCCCTGAGCTACGCACCAAGATGGGCGACGCAGCGGTGCGCGTAGCCAAGGCAATTAACTATGTGGGGGCGGGTACGGTTGAGTTTCTGCTGGATCAGTCGGGGAGCTTCTACTTTATGGAGATGAACACCCGCATCCAGGTGGAGCACCCCGTCACGGAGATGATCACGGGGCTAGACCTGATTGCCGAGCAGATCCGGATTGCCCAGGGAGAACCCCTTTCTCTTACCCAGGAGCAGGTCCAGCTCAACGGCCACGCCATCGAGTGCCGGATCAATGCCGAGGACCCAGATTACAATTTCCGCCCGAATCCTGGTCGCATCAGCGGCTATCTGCCGCCGGGTGGGCCGGGAGTACGGATGGACTCCCATGTCTATACGGACTATGAAATTCCGCCCTATTACGATTCTTTGATTGGCAAGCTGATCGTGTGGGGTCCCAATCGGACGGAGGCGATCGCC
Organism: Geitlerinema sp. PCC 7407; assembly: GCF_000317045.1. Lineage (NCBI taxonomy): Bacteria > Bacillati > Cyanobacteriota > Cyanophyceae > Geitlerinematales > Geitlerinemataceae > Geitlerinema > Geitlerinema sp. PCC 7407. Next base: position 1,757,780 of record NC_019703.1, on the reverse strand, counting down.
CGGATGCGTCGCGCCCTGCGAGAGTGTGCGATCACCGGCCTGCCCACCACGCTAAATTTCCACCAGCGCATTCTGGAGCGGCCAGAATTCATCAAGGGCGAGGTCTACACCAACTTCGTTCTGCAAATGATGCAGGATTCAGTCTGATTGGCACCCACGGGCTTGTGCCGTGGGTGCCTGGTTGCTGCGCAGCCCAGAACCTCGAGCAACGTTCTAGCAGCGAGGCCCCTACTGCACGCGCGCCATCATGGTCAGCAACCCCTGCTGACCCAGCAGGATCTCGCGCACCAGGCTCAAGATTCCGACCCACAGAATCGGCGCAATATCGACGCCGCCCAAGGGCGGAATAAGCTTGCGCAGAGGCCCTAAAAAGGGCTCTGTCGGCCACGCCACCACATTGAACGGAAAGCGGTTGAGCTCGACCTGCGGATACCAAGTCAGCACAATTCGAAAGATAGACAGGAAAATCATCAAACCCAAGAGCGGGCCTAGAATCCAGGTCGAGACAACTGCGGCATTCATAGAATTACGCTTAGAAAACGCTGAAAATGCTTTAAGGGACTGTTTCTGATTCTAGCGCCCGGCGATCGCCCCCTCGCGAGACTCCTCCCAAAGAAGGCTCTAGCTGGTCAGGAGAGGGGCGCGGGTGATATTAAAATAAGAAGCAGGCAAAACCAGCTGTTGTGTTAAGAGAGGATTTAAGGAAAATGACCGCATCTCTGGCCAATTTTATCTGGAGTCTAGTTTTGGGCCTTGTCATCGTTGTTGTTCCCATCACGGTTGGCCTGATCTTTATTAGCCAGAAAGATAAAATCCAGCGTTCATAGGATTTTTTTGAACTATATTCAGGAAGCAAAACTGCCAGCACAATTTCTTTTGAGATCAAGATTGGTAAGGACTGCTTCTATTGCCTAGCTCTGGTGCTGAGTACATAGCATCAGAGCTTTGATCTTTGGGGATCAAGCATGGCCGATCGCAGCAAAAAAGGGAATCCAAAACTCATTTTTGCGCGCTTTGCTTGAGTCCCCAACCCCAAGACCTCTACCATGCAAGCGTGGAGATTTCATCTCCAACTCGCTAAGATAGAACCGACAAAGGAGAGGGCTGATGGTCAACTTCAATCTCAATCTGGCGAGTATTGTCGGTATTGCACTGGTGATCGGCGGCGCTGCCCTGTACGCCGTTCGCACCGTGCGGCCTGAACTCGCCCGTGACTACGACATTTTTTTTGCTGCCGTTGCGCTTTTGAGCGGCGCAATCTTCTTCTTTCAAGGCTGGCGCTTTGACCCCATCATGCAGTTTGGCCAAATTCTGCTGGGGGGTTCGGCAATTTTCTTTGCCTTTGAAAGTGTGCGCCTGCGGAGCGTAACCGCAGAGCAGGCGAAACGCAACACACCCATCGTGGATGACGAGCGACCTGTCAGTCGGGTATACCGGGCAGAACTGGACAATGACTTGAGTCCGTTGGACGATCAGCCCCCTGCGCGTCGCATCCGCGGATCTCGGGGGTGGGATGAGGACTATGAGGATGAAGCTCCTCGTCGGCGTCCTGCCAGCGATCGCCTGGGTCCAGCGACCTCTCGGTCAGCCTCACGCCCAACGAGCCGTCGCCGCCCTCGCCTAGACGAGCGCCCGGCCGCTCCCGAAGAGTGGGACGAAGAGGTGGATGATGAGCCTCGGCCCTCTCGCAGTCAGCGCAGCCTGACCAGCCGATCCAGCAGCCGCAACTCTCCTCCTGCTCGGCCCCCGCGTCGATCGCGCTCTTCTGAGGACTACGGCGAGCCGCGATCGCCCGAAACGAACTCAGGCGGCTCGGACTATGTGGACTATCGGCCCGTCAGCCGCGCCAGCGAAGACGACGACGGCACCAACGATAAATTTGAATACTAAGTAAAGGCGGCGATCGCCCCTAACCCACAACAAAAGGCTGATGTCAGAGTAGACGTCAGCCTTTTGCCTATTTTGCCTGGATCTTTAGATCAGCTAGAGCCTCAGATCGCGAGCAGCGAATTCAGCGCAAACCCAGCCAGGTGAAAATATCCTGGTGGGTCACCCACTCGAGCACCAGCAACAGCACAAAGCCAATCATGGCAAAGCGGCCATTGATAATTTCTGCGTAGGGCGTCCACCCAAACGCCGGTTCTTGAGCCGGTGGCGTCTCTCCAGTTTGTGGCGCTTGCTCAGGTGCAGTGGACATCGCTTCAGTACTCCCAAAATAACCATTGGGGCGTCTACGACGGCCCCTCTTTTGAGTTTAGCGGCTGGGCCTGAACCGATTCAATGAGCGATCGCACCGTTTTGACCCCCTGGGACGGCTCAAAGCTCAGCGGAAACTTGCCATGGGCCAGCATCCTCAGGCCCAGTGGCCCCAAGCTAGCCAGCCCCCGCAAATCCCGAAACGAGTTGCCCACCACCTGCACCCCAAAGCGCCGCTCATCAATCCAGCCCCCCTCCTTCACCAGCGACACCAGCACCTTGCGGTGGCGGACCGGGCGACTCGCCTGATCATCCTTGCGCGCCAAAATTTCCTGCTTGAGCTTGCTGATTTGCTCCATCGGCGCCACGTCCATCGGACAGACGCTGTTGCAGTAGTAGCAGCGTGTACAGCCCCAAACCCCCGCTGTTCCCTGGTTGTAGTGCTCCAGGCGCTCTTCGGTCTGGTCATCCCGAGAGTCTGCCACCATCCGGTGAGCCTTCGCCAGCGCGTGAGGCCCCACAAACTCCGGGTTCACTTCCCGCGCATTGCACTCGGAATAACAAATTCCGCAGAGAATACAGTTACCCGTTTGATTGAGCTGATCGCGCTCCTGGGGCGTCTGCAAAAATTCGCGCTCCGGAACCCGGCGCGCCTCGGTACTGACATAGGGGTCGATCGCCTGGAGGCCCTGCCAGAAACCACTCATATTCACCACCAAGTCTTTGATCACGGGGGCGTTGCCCATGGGGGCGATCGTGATAGTCGGAGCCGCAGCCCCAGAAGCCCCGTGGGACAGGCGATCGAGTTCGCTCCTCACGCTTTCTTTGCAGGCCAGCGCCGACCGACCGTTGATCCGCATGCCGCAGCTACCGCAGATCGTATTCCGGCAGTTCTTGCGGAAGGCCAAAGTACCATCTAGTTCCCACTTGATCCGGTTAAGGCAATCCAAAATTGTGTTGCCCGGATCGACATCGAGGGAATAGGTCTGAATTTGAGGCGCGGAGTTTTGGCTTTGGCGAACGATCTTGAAGAGAACTTCCATAGGAAGAAACCACTACCTTGAAGCGAGCCGTTGGGAAGACAAATTTCTGCGGTCTGGTTGGTAATGCCTCTAGTGTAGTCGGTGACTTTTGGGGATCAAGAGAATTTCAGAACTGTTTCAGGTAGGTCGTCAGGAATTCGCCGCTTTTTCTCATAAGGAATGGACCAAAATTGGTTGATTCCTGACATTGCCACAGGGGTTTCAGCGGCGATCGCCCTTAGGGCGTAAACTGCTGTGAGAATCGCCTAAGCTGTGGCATCTCCCGCTCTAGCACCTTCGGAACGCCGAGCATTCAAGGGTGGCTTTGGTCTAAATCTGTCAATTTCTCCTCAAGAGGAACGCGAACTAAATCAGAATGTCCGCCAGCGATCGCCCTTCAATTTTGTTGAAGTTTTTACCGTTCTTTCTCAGTACGCTTCTTTTGACTTTCCTGAGATCAGGCCATAAATTTTGGTTGACAAAGCAAGGAAATAGTGTAAAGTATCGGAGCTACACGTCTTGATTCGGGCTATTCCCCCGGATAAAAATTAGGCTGATCGCGCTAATAAAGAGACGTGTTGAGGAAGACTTTAGCTAATATAAAACTTTCTATATAGATAAAATTAGGCAAACTCTAAAACTTTTTCGAGAAACATTGGCACGAAAGAGAATTTTAGAGATATATTTTATAAAGCCGATCTTCAAGTTTAGGCATATACTAAGCTCGAAAAGCTTGACGAAACTCTAGAGACGATGACAGAAACCGCAACAACTCCGCTAACGGGTAAAGCGCTGCTTCAAAAAGTAAAAGAACTGTCGCACTTACCGCGTCGAGAAACTGCTAAGCGCTGTGGATACTACACCACTACTAAGAACAGCCAAACTCGCGTCAATCTGACAGATTTTTATGACGCTCTGCTGGCGGCTCGGGGCATTCCTCTGAGCCCAGAAGGCACCAAGGATGGTCGGGGCCGTGAACCGACCTACCGAGTCAGCGTCCACAAAAATGGTCAGATTGTCATCGGTGCGACCTACACTCAGGCCATGGGTCTCAAGCCTGGGGATGAGTTTGAAATCAAGCTGGGCTACAAGCATATTCACCTCAAGCAGGTGGATAGTAGCCAAGATGATTTCGGGGGTTATGACGACTCTGAAGACGAATAAACTTAGCCAATTGTTTCGCTTTGGAAGTCAGGTTACAAGACACAGCAAATTAATTTTTGCTGATGTTTTGTATTCTTTCCTTGATAGGTAAGGCGTTCGTTTGGCAGTAGTTACCTTGAGGAAATGTGCTTTAGAGCACTACTTCGGGGTTGATGTTTGCTCCTCCACTTCATGGCTCGTTTTGATCGATGGCTTGAGCTTTTAGAGACGTCTTTTTTGGCGGCTCCGGCGATCGCCCGTATCAGCCTCTTTTTTGCTGCTTGGGTTGCTCTCTGGCTCCCGATCGCATTTCCGCTGGCGGCGCGCTTGCAGTGGCAATGGGGTACTCCCCTGGCACCCCACCAGAAGCTGTCGCTGGTTGCGTCCCTGTATCTCCTGGCTCCCCTCGTGCTCTATGGCGCTCAGCAAGTAGAGGGCAGCACGTGGGCTGACCTGGGCCTTCTCTGGAACTACCAGACCCTTGGGTCAGCGGGTCTTGGCTTGGGATTGGGTGCGCTGGGCATTGGGGTTTTATTTGGCGTGCAGCGATCGCTGGGCTGGATCGGGTGGCAGTGGCAGCCAGACGGACCCAGCCTGGGGCGGGCGCTGGCGAGCGTCGTTTTGCCGACGCTGGTGCTGGGAAGCTGGGTCAGCTTGACGGAAGAGGCCATCTTCCGGGGCTTTCTGCTAAACCAGCTCCAGACGGACTATGGGTTTTGGCTGTCGGCGGCGATCGCCAGTCTGATTTTTGCGGTGCTCCACCTGGTGTGGGACCCCTGGCGCGAAACCGGACCGCAGGTGCCCGGGCTGTGGCTCATGGGCATGATTTTGGTGGTGGCGCGCTGGGCCAACGGCGGCAATCTGGGCTTGGCGATCGGCCTGCACGCAGGATGGATTTGGGCCATGGCCACGCTGGACACGCTCCAGTGCATCCACTACACAGACCGAGTTTCTCCGTGGCTGACGGGCCTGGGCAACAAGCCCTTGGCCGGGGCAACCGGGCTGCTGTTTTTGGCGGGGACCGGCGCTGTGATTTGGCGGCTTGGTCTATCAGATTTTTTGTTTTAAGAGCTCTGTTGAATGCTCTAGAGCCCTGACCATGACAGTTTCAAGATCTAGCGCTGAGATGGCCCGCTTCGTTGTTGAGGCGGGCCATCGCGTTTTGGCCGGAACCTGCTAAGCGTTGGTCAGAGGGGAGAGGGCTCGGACCTTGTGAGGGTGACCAGGGTGATGGGGTTGAGGGGGGTGAAGCGCGTCAGGGAGGCGATCGCCGTGGAGCGAGCCAGCTGCACCTGCAAACAGCGCTGATGCCAGCCCTGCTCTCGGCTCCAGGCGCTGACCTCAGCCAGATGTTCGAGGGTGGCCAGGGCCAGCACCACGCGCCCACCGGGACGCAGGCGATCGCGACAGACCGACAGGATGGGCTGGAGCTGCCCCCCGCTTCCGCCGATAAACACGCGGTCCGGATCGGGCAAGCCCTCCAGGGCCTCGGGCGCGCGCCCCGCGATCGCCCGGACTTGGGGCGTCGCGAATCGGCGCGCATTGTCCTCAATCAGCGCAACGCCCGCCGCCGTTTTTTCGATGGCGTAGATCTGACTGGCGGGTCCCAAACGCGCCATTTCGATGGCCACTGAGCCCGTCCCCGCGCCGACATCCCAGATCGTGTCCGCCGGTAGCGCCAGTTCTCCCAAGGCCAGGACGCGCACTTCTCGCTTGGTCATCAGGCCCGGGCGATCGGCAAAGCTGGCGAAATAGACATCCGGGATTCCCAGCAGGGGCAGCGCCGTCGGCAAAACTGGGGCCTGGGTCTGGCGCAGCAAGATCACCACATTCAGCGGTGCAAAGGTCGTTTGCTGAGCCGCTGCCAAAGGCCACTGCTGCACTCGTTCATCTTCGCCGCCGAGGCTCTCGGCCACCCACAGATCGTATTGCCAGGGCAGATCCAAGGAGGTGAGCAGACGGGCGATCGCCCCTGGGCTATTCGTCGGATCTGTCAGAACCGCCAGCTTCTCTGCTCCCTGCTGGAGGGCCTGGGTCAGCGCCTCCAGCGATCGCCCGTGGACGCTGACTAGGCGGGCATCCTGCCAGGGCACCTTGATCCGGCTAAAGGCCAGCTGCATGGAGCTGACCTGGGGATGAAACGCCACCTGCTCAGGGGACAGATGGCTCAGCAGGACGCGGCCAAAGCCAAAAAAGAGCGGATCGCCCGACGTGAGCACCACAATCGGCGACACCCCGGCCTCGGCAGCCCGGACAATGGCCGCCAGGGCGCTGTGAAAGTCGCTGAGACTGAGGCGCTCAGCCGGATGATCGGGAAAGTAGGCCAGATGGCGATCGCTCCCCACCAGCAGCTTGGCGCTCGCCACCAGGCTTTGCAGCACCGGAGAGAGCCCCTGGGCACCGTCTAGCCCGAGGCCCACAACCTGCACCGGCATCATGGCGATCGCCGCTCCCAGGCCAGCACCAGCAGCGCATTCACGATGGCCGCTGCCGCTGGCGATCCTCCCTTGCGGCCCTCCACCCGAATCTGCGGCACCCCCTGCTGGGCCAAAGCCGCCTTGGACTCCACCACCGCCACAAAGCCAACCGGCGCCCCAATCACCAGGGCGGGGGCAACGGGGGCCGTCGGCAGAGAGTCACAGAGGGCCAGCAGGGCCGTCGGCGCATTGCCGATCACATAGATGCCTTGGGGAAAGCGCTCTAGACAGCGCAGCAGGCCCGTTTCTGTGCGGGTGCGGCCTGGCAGCGCCTCCGTGGCTTCCTCCACCGCGCAGATCAGGGGGTTTTGGAAGGTTTGCCCCACCATGGTGGCGATGCCTTGGCGCACCATGGTCACGTCTGTAATGATCGGGGTGCCAGCCGCCAGCGCCTCCAGGGCGATCGCGATCGCCCTGGGGCTAAAGCGCAGCAGATCTTTAAACTCAAAATCCGCCGTACTGTGAATCACCCGACGCGCGATCGCGTACTCCTCTGGGGACAGCGTGTGCTCCCCAATTTCGCGATCGATCGTCGCAAAGCTTTCTAACAAAATCGGATGGGGCGCCCAGGCCATGTCAAAACTCCAGGACCGGCCAATCGGGTTCGCGATAGTAGCGCGTCATGTCATCAAACTTCCGCAGCTCCACCCGCTGAATGTGCAGTTCCTTGGCCTGCTCCTGCCACTGCTGATTGATCTGCGTCAGGACGTCGGCCAGGGGATGGGCAAAGGCCGCTGCCTCCGGTGAGCCTTGCTCTAGGGCAGAGGGCACATCGCCAAAGTAGCCCAGGGTGATGTGACCGGTGAAGTGGTACTGCTGCTCGATGCCCAGGGCAACCAGGCTGGGATTTTGGTAGATCAGGCGCCGCAGCTGCACGATCCACTCGTAGGAGGTCTCTTCCCGGGGGGCCAGACAGACGGCGATCGCCCGCGGCATCACCAGCAGGCCCAGCACTTGCCAGCGAATCACCTGGCCCCGCAGCTGCATCTGGCGATACTGCTCGAAGCTCTGGGCCACATACTGGCGCAGCTTGCGCTCAAAGTCAGGATCATCTGCGATCGCGCTGCGATAGTCTCCATCCCAGATCAGGTCCGCCAGCGTTAGGTGCAAACTACTCGGCGGCACCGGCGTCAGCAAGCCCTCGGGCAGCTGCTTGAGCAGGGTTTCTTGGCACAGAACTAGGGATTCGTATAGATCCGTCGATGCGCCATCCTCGCCGTAGGGAGGCGTCGCGATCGTATAGCCTGGAAACTCCGCAGGCAGCCTGGGTTCGCCGGGAGCCGATGGCCTAAATTTAATAGAGGTTTGAATGCTTTGGAGCTGAGATTGATAGGTTTCGGGTAGGGTTAAACGAATCACCCGGTTTACGTACGTTTGATAGTTATCGTCCAAGTTCAACCGCCTTTAAAATCCAACGACTTTTCATGCCGATTTACCTTTACTGGGGAGAAGATGATTTTGCGCTGGGCCGAGCTGTAGAGGCTTTGCGCGATCGCACCCTTGATCCCCAATGGGCTAGCTTTAACTATGACAAAATTCCGCCAGACGAGCTAGAGAGCGTTATTCAGGGCCTAAATCAAGCCCTTACGCCTCCTTTCGGCAGCGGAGGCCGATTTGTGTGGCTGGTGGACACGCCCCTGTTCCAGAGCTGCTCGGAGGATCTGTACACAGAGCTCGAGCGATCGCTGTCCGCCATTCCCGAGACAACAACCTTACTACTGACTGGCCGCACCAAGCCCAACGGCCGCCTCAAATCCACCAAGCTGCTCACCCAGCACGCCCAGATCCAGGAGTACGCCGCCATCCCGCCCTGGAAAACCGATCGCCTGGTGCAGCAGGTCCGCCAAGCGGCCCAGGATCTGGGCCTAGCCCTCACGCCGGCCAGCCAAGACCTGATCGCGGAGGCCGTCGGCAACAACACCCGGCAGCTCTACAACGAGCTGGAGAAGCTGCGCCTCTTTAGCCAGAGCTGCGATCGCCCCCTCGACGTTGACGCAGTCGCCGCCCTGATCACCACCAGTACCCAAAACAGCCTGCAGCTCGCTGCGGCCATTCGTCAGGGCAATACGCCCTGGGCGCTGGAGCTTGTGAGCGATCTCTTGGGTCAAAACGAGCCCGCCCTCCGAATTGTCGCGACGCTGGTTGGACAGTTTCGGACGTGGCTGTGGGTCAAGCTGATGATGGCTGAGGGAGAGCGAGACGAGCGGGCGATCGCCCAGGCCGCCGAAGTCTCCAACCCCAAGCGGATTTACTTCCTCCAGCAAGAAGTGCGATCGCTCTCTCTCACCCAGCTCCAGCAAACTTTGCCGCTCCTGCTGGAGTTAGAAGTCAACCTCAAGCGGGGTGCCGAAGAACTCACGCTGCTCCAAACTAAGGTCGTTGAGCTGTGCCAGCTCTACAAAACCGGAGCTTTGGTATAAAAGAATACTAGACTAAATTGACTTGCTCCGTACCGTAGCAACCAGCAGCAGTCTTTTGGGATGAAACCCCAATCCGGCACATCTACCCAAAAGTCTTCCGGGGACACGATAGGATTATTTGCACTGCTGTCTGCCCTCCGCCCATCGCTGCGATCGCGATTGTCTGGAACGTTGCGGAACTTCCTTCGACCAAAACAGTTCACACTACCTAGATCTATCCACCCGCCTAGCGGGAGTGGAAAGACGGAAACTCCGTCTGTCTAGCATCTAAGTGCCTGCCATCTACCTCTGACAGAGTGCTACTCAAGTTCTGTTTCTTTTGCCACTCATCGCCATGATGACTTTATCGCGCTGTGCTTCTCAACGTTCTCTCTATCGCCGACTGGCGCAGTCCCTGCTAGTTGGCAGCCTCTCGACCATGGGCCTGTGGGCTGGCTTGGCGGCCGGCCCGACCCTCAATCTGGGGCGCCTAGAAATTGGCCAGTCAGCAGCCTATGCCCAGGACAGCTCGCTGATCAGCCGCTATGCTCGGGCGGTGTGGGAGGTCGAGAAAAAGCGGAGTTATTACTATCAAATGGTGAAGCCCCTGATGGGGGGCTCGGTGCCCGATGACGTGTGCAGCCGCCGCGGCCTGCCCGGACAAGTCCAGGAGATCTGCAACAAGTTCAACGCAGACTCAGCAGACATCGTCAACGAGAAGTATCGTCTCACCAACGAGCAATTTAACGATTTGACGCGCCGCCAGCGGGAAGATCCGGCGCTGCGCGATCGCATTCGTCAAGAACTGCTGCGAATCCAGGGTTAAAGCGCGATCGCCCCATCACCCATCGTGGGCTAGGGGCGATCGCATTTTTGTCGCTCACTGGGCAGACTTGGCCAATGAACCGGTTGTCCCCGGTCACCGCCCAGACTGCCGAGGCGGGGCTGCTGAGACTAGACGGCCAAGAAACGCTGCACGACCTCAGAGCTCAGTTCTCCTGTCGGGCCTGCGGCGACAATGCCGCCCTTTTGCATAGCGTAGTACCAGTCAGCCTGGCGCACGAAGTGCAGATGCTGCTCCACCAGCAACACCGAGATTCCTGTGGTCTGGATGATTCGCCGTACCGCCGCCTCGATCTCCAAGATAATCGAGGGCTGGATGCCTTCGGTGGGCTCGTCCAACACCAGCAGGCGAGGCCGCCCCATCATGGCTCGGGCGATCGCCAGCTGCTGCTGCTGTCCCCCGCTCAAGTCGCCGCCCATGCGCTCCAGCATCGTCTTGAGCACCGGGAACAGCTCAAAAATTTCCTCAGGGACGGTGTTTTGCTGGCGGCCTCGGGGGCGCGCCTCCAGGCCCAGCAGCAGATTCTCCAGCACGGTCAGGCGAGGAATGATTTCGCGGCCCTGGGGGACGTAGCCAATGCCCAAACGCGCTCGCTGATCGGGCGATCGCCGCACAATGGACTGACCATCCAGGACAATCTTGCCGCTGCGGGGGCTCAGGAGGCCCATGACCGTTTTGAGCAGGGTAGTTTTGCCGACCCCATTGCGGCCAATCAAGCAGACCATTTGCCCCGGCAGCACGCTCAGATCAACATTGCGCAAGATGTGGCTCTCGCCGTAGTAGACATTGAGATCCGAAACTTGCAGCATGGGTTGCGAAGGCGCGGTCGCGATGGTGGCGGCAGCTTGGGGCAAGGACTGGGACGGGGTTGAAGGATTCATGCGGCCTCCTGATGGGCTTCGGCTTTGCCCAGGTAAACCTCGACCACCTGGGGATCGTTTTGCACCTCGTCAATGCTGCCCTCACACAGAACGCTGCCCTCGTGGAGCACCGTCACCTTGCGGGCGATCTGGCGGACAAACTCCATGTCGTGCTCGATCACGATGATGGAGTGTTTTTCTGCCAAGGAAATGAGCAGGCTGCCGGTCAGCTCAGTCTCTTCATCGGTCAGGCCCGCCACCGGCTCATCCACCAGCAGCAGCTTCGGGGACTGGGCCAGCAGCATGCCAATTTCGAGCCACTGCTTTTCGCCGTGGGACAGCAGCCCCGCCGGCAGATTTGCCTTGGCAGAAAGACCAATGATCTCCAGCAGCTCGGCCACGCTCTGGCGCTCGGCCTGGGGCGATCGCCGCCAGAGAGTCCCCCAGACGCCCTTGTCCTGGTTGCAGGACAGATCGAGGTTCTCGCGCGGGGTGAGGTTGAGGTAAATCCGGGGCGTCTGGAACTTGCGGCCGATGCCCAGACACGCAATGCGGTGCTCTGAGAGCGATCGCAGATTGCGCCCCTGAAACAGCACTCGCCCTTCTGTGGGCTTGACTTTGCCAGTGATCACGTCCAGAAACGTCGTTTTCCCGGCACCATTGGGACCAATGATCACTCGCAATTCTCCGGCATCCATGGAGAAATTCAGGTGATTGAGGGCTCGAAACCCGTCAAAAACAACGCTGAGATTTTCAATTTCAAGAATTTTGCCATCCATCGCTGTATTCCTCAGTCCTCCGAGCCCAACTGCTGGCGCTCAAGCTCTACCTCCGGATCGGTTTCCAGGCTGGGATAGGTCATGACCCGTGGCCTCAGGCCCAAGAGTCCCTGAAGCCCCTGGAGACCGTCGGTCCGCAGCCAGCCCACGATGCCTTGGGGCAGCGCCATCACCACCACCAAGAACAGGCCCCCCTGGAAGAACAGCCACACCTCCTCAAAGCGCTCGCTGAGCAGGCTTTTGGCAAAATTCACGAGCAGCGCCCCCAGAATGGCGCCGACCAGGGTCGCCCGTCCCCCCACCGCCACCCAGATCACCATTTCGATCGAGAAAGCAATGGACAGCGCCCCCGGAGTCACGATGCCGGTTTGGGGGGTGTACAGGGCACCGCTGACCCCGGCGAGGGCTGCCGAAACGGCAAACACCAGCAGCTTGAACCCCGTCGGGTTGTAGCCGGAGAAGCGGACCCGGCTCTCATCGTCGCGAATGGCCACCAGCAAGCGGCCAAAGCGGCCGCTGGTCAGCCACCGGCACAGAGCGTAGGCCCCCGCCAGCGTCACCACCGTCACGATATAAAATCCACGCTGGGTGCTGGGTTCACTGATCGGCAACCCAAAAATCGTTTTGAAGTCTGTGAGGCCGTTAGCACCATTGATCAGCTGCTGCTGGCCGTTAAACAAGTTGAGAAAAATGATCGTGACAGCCTGGGTCAAGATCGAGAAATAAACGCCCCGGATCCGGTTGCGAAACACGAAATAGCCCAGGGCCGCCGCTACCAGCGCAGGCAAGACCACGATCGCCAGCAGAGTCAGCGGCAACGACTGGAAGGGCTGCCAGAGCCAGGGAAGCTCGGTGGCGCCGCCGTAGAGGGACATGAAGTCGGGAATCTGCGGCCCCGAGCCCGTGGGGTTTTGGAGCTTGAGGTACATGGCGAAGGCGTAGCCGCCCAGGGCAAAAAAGACGCCGTGGCCAAGGCTGAGCAGGCCCGTGAAGCCCCAAATGAGGTCAATGCCCAAAGCCGCGATCGCCAGGGCCAAGAAGCGGCCCAAAAGATTGAGGCGGAAACCGGGTAGCACCAAGGGCATCACGACCACGAGCAGGAGGGCGATCGCCCCCACGATGCCCACCTCCAGCCAGCGGCCCCGCTGACTGCGCCAGTTGATGCCCAAAAATTCGGGTTTGGAGTAAACAGTCTGGGTCATAGCGGCTCCTAGGCGTCGACGGTCCGTCCCTTTTGCGGGAAAAAGCCCGCCGGTCGGAACTGCAAAAAGACCACAATCAAGGTGAAGACCAGCACCTTGGACATGCTGGGCGAGTCAAACACATCGAAGAAATCGGCCACTGCGCCCAAGGGCTGGAAGGCAGCTACCAAGGTTCCGGCGCTGATGAGCTGATTGACGATGCCGATGGCGATCGCCGCGACGATGGTCCCCATCAGCTTGCCGACGCCCCCCAACACCACCACCACGAAGGTGTCCACGATGTAGCTCTGGCCAGTGTTCGGGCCGACCGGTCCCAGCAGGCTCAGGGCGCAGCCCGCGATTCCCGCTAGGCCCGAGCCGAGGGAGAAGGTCAAGGCGTCGACGGTTTGGGTGGGGATGCCCAGACAGGCGCTCATGCTGCGGTTTTGCATGACGGCTCGAATCCGCAGGCCCCAGCGCGATCGCTGCAAGAACCAGTAGATGCCCGCAACGCAGATCGCCGTCACGACGATGATGAAAATGCGGTAGTAGGGCAGCCGAAAATCGGCGATCGGCAGGCCGCTGAGCAGCCAGGGCGGGGCCGTCACCGCCACGTTTTGGGCCCCGAACCAGGGCCGCACCATGGCAGGCGCGTAGGCCTGACCCAGAAAAGCGCCGACGGCCCAAGCAAGTCCCGCCGACAGGGGCAGCAAGAGGGCGATCGCCCACTGGCGAATCTGTTCATAGTTGGGACGGCGGGCCAACACCGCCAACCCGCCCCAAAATAGGCCGCTGAACAGCGCCAGCCCGATGGCCAGCTGCCAGTTCACGCTGCGCACAAACTGCTGCAAAATCAGGCTCACGCCCCAGGTCGCCAGCAGCGTCTCCAGGGGGCGGCCGTAGAGGTGCCGAATCACAGTGCGCTCCAGGAGCAGACCGGCGATCGCCGTCACCCCAAAGGCCAAAATCAAGGCCGGGACAATATAAAACTCAAACCAGACACCCCCCAGGGCCTTGCAGCCATTTTGGACCAAGAAGGTGACGTAGGCCCCCAGCATGATCAGCTCCCCGTGGGCCATATTGATCACGCCCATCAGGCCGAACACGATCGCCAGCCCCAGAGCCGCCATCAATAGGACGGCCCCGATACTGACCCCGCTGAAAATAGCCTCCAAATAAGCAGATAGCAAACTTCCTCCTCGACCTTCGCCAACACAAAAACAGAGGGGTGGGAGATTCCCACCCCAGGGGCGATCGCCCTAAACCTTGTATTTGCCGCCCTTGGCCGGGTCGGACCAGTCACAGGCAAATCCCTTGGTATCCGCGACAAACTGGTTCCAGGGCAGCGGATCGACCGGCGCATCGGTGGCGTAGACGATTTCAAACAGGCCGTCATCGCGCACTTCGCCAATGCGCACCGTCTTGGACAGGTGATGGTTGTTGTTGAGCTTTACGGGGCCTTCGGGCGCATCGAAGGTCTGGCCGAGGGCCGCCGCGCGCACTCTCTCCAGATCGTCTGCCGTCCCTGCCTTTTCGACCGCCTGCTTCCAGAGGTAGACCATGATGTAGGCGGCCTCCATGGGGTCATTCACCACGCGATCGCTGCCGTACTCACCCTTGAAGGCCTCCACAAACTTCTGGCTGGCGGGGCTCTCTACTGTCTGGAAGTAGTTCCAGGCTGCGTAGTGACCCTTGAGGTACTCGACGCCAATGGCCTTGACCTCTTCTTCAGCGATGCTCACCGACATAGTGGGGTACTTGTCCGGGGTCAGGCCGGCGCCCTGGAGCTGCTTAAAGAAAGCGACGTTGCTGTCGCCGTTGAGGGTGTTGTAGATGACGCCGCCGTTGGGCAGGGCTTGGCGAATTTTGGTCACCAAGGGCGCGACTTCGACGCCGCCCAGGGGCAGATAGTCTTCGCCGACGACGTTGCCGCCGAGGGAGGCGAGCTGCGCCTTGATGATGTTGTTGGCGGTGCGGGGAAAAACGTAGTCAGAGCCGACCAAGAAGAAGTCTTTGCCCTTGTTGTCGAGGAGCCACTGCACCGAGGGCTCGATTTGCTGGTTGGGAGCCGCGCCGGTGTAGAAGATATTCTTCGAGCACTCTTGACCCTCGTACTGGACGGGGTACCACAGCATGTGGTTTTTCTCTTCGAAGACGGGCAAGACGGCTTTGCGGCTGGCCGAGGTCCAGCAGCCAAACACGGTGGCCACTCGGTCTTGGTCGATCAGCTTGCGGGCTTTCTCGGCAAAGGTGGGCCAGTCCGACGCGCCATCTTCGACGATCGCTTCGATCTGCTTGCCGAGGACGCCCCCAGCCGCATTAATTTCTTTGATGGCGAGCTGTTCAGCTTCGACCACGCTCTTTTCGCTGATGGACATGGTGCCACTGAGGGAGTGCAAGATGCCCACTTTGATGGTGTTGCCACTGCTGGCGGCGGGGGAGCTGGCGGGGCTGGCCGTGGGGCTAGCGCCGGAGGGGGAAGTGTTTGAAGGGGTGCTACAAGCTTTGAGCAAGAAGCTGGTGCCAAAGGCCGCAGAACCGTAGATCAGAAATTTGCGCCGACCAATTCGCCGTACCATAGCGCGGCTATTCTCCTCACGAAATGTCACAAGATGCGATCGCTGCACGCGTTCAGCTATGCGAGGCTCCGCCTGGTACCGCGCAAAGCCCGTTGCTTATGCGTTTTGCGGGCAGTGACACGGCGGTGCAAGCCCCAAGACTGCGATATTAAGACCACGCTAGGGCGCCGATTGTGTTGCTTGATACCAATTTTTTGGGGGGCGATCGCCCCTGAGCCCGCAGGCTTTGGCGCGGGCGATCGCCCGCAAAAGCCAGGATTTCGGGACTTGTTGTGGCCCTCTAGCCGCGGCAATCTGGCCAAAATCGGGCGCTGTGAGAAAGCGTCCCCGATTCTAAAGATTTGTCACGAAAAGCTGAGGCGCTATGCTGACATCAACGCTCCGATCGCGATTTCTCGGCCTTCGCGGGCTTTTCTGACGACAGAAGCGCAAAACGACCGCGCAAAACAATCTATGGAAGAACTGATTCGGCTGAGCCCGATCGATTTGGTGTGGGCTCTGGGACTGATGGCGATCGCCCTGGGACTGTCGGCGTGGCAGCGCCTGGGGCTGGAGGTGAATCTGGCGATCGCCACGGGGCGCACAGTGGTGCAGCTTTTGGTGGTGGGCTACTTTCTGGCCATCGTGTTTGCGTGGCAGAACCCCTTCGCCATTCTGGCCGTGGTTCTGGTGATGGGCGCGATCGCCACCATCGTCGCTCGCAACCGGATCAGCAAAAAAATTCCTCGCGTTCTGCCCCTGGTGGGCTTGTCCATGGCCGTCAGCACGGTTTTTATCTTGGCGTACACCAATTTGCTGATTCTCCAGCCCGCAAGCTGGTACGAGCCCCAGTACCTGATTCCCCTAGCAGGCATCGTCTTGGGGAACGCCATGGACGCCGCCGCGATCGCCGGAGAACGCTTCACCACCACCATCAACAGTAGCCACCTCGAAATCGAAACCCGTCTGAGCCTGGGAGCCACCCCCCAGCAAGCCGTCGCCGCCTATCGTCGCGACGCCATCAAGGCCGGACTGATTCCGATCCTAAACGCCATGCTGGTCGTGGGCATCGTCAAGCTACCCGGCATCATCACCGGCCAAATCCTCAGCGGCGCTGACCCCCTCGATGCCGCCTCCTACCAAATCTTGATCATGTTCATGCTGGCCGCCGCCGATCTCATCACCACCTCGATCGTCACAGCAGGCCTCTGCCGTCAGCTTTTCACCGAAGCCGACCAGCTTCGCCGCTACTAGTTACCGCCAAGCCACGCTCCAGCCTCGCTAGGATGGACTTAGCGTGATCCCCCTCAAGAGAGTTGACCCTTGTGTCACGGCTCGAATCACCCATTCAGGGGAGGGTATTGACAAAAACGCAACCGTAGTCTTAGAACAAAGGGTCAACTTTGGCCCTTCTATTGGCACCCATGCAGCTTCCTCTGATTGGTAAAATCGAACGCCCGATGCCCTGGCTGGTGGGTCTACTCGCCCTGGGCATCGTCGGGAGCACCGCTGTCACGATCGTGGCGCTGCAACGTCCCAAGGACGCCACCGACATCACCAGCCTGACGGTCCCCGTGACCCAAGAGGACTTGACGGTCCGCATCAGCGCAAGCGGCACCGTGGTCGCCAAGCGCAGCGTCAACCTCAGCCCCAAAACCACCGGTCGTCTCGCCGAGCTTTTTGTGGAGCAGGGCGACACCGTCTCTGCGGGGGAAATCGTGGCCCGCATGGAAAGCGACGACATCGAAGCCCAGATGATGCAGGCGCGCGCGGCTGTCGCTCAGGCCCAGGCGAATCTAGAGCGCCTGCGCAACGGCACCCGCAGCGAGGCGATCGCCCAGGCTGAGGCGGCCGTGCGGCAGGCCCAGGCCCAAGTCGCCGAAGCCCAGAGCCGCCTGAACCTGGCCAATGAACGGGTTGAGCGCAATCAGTATTTGGCAGAAGAGGGCGCCGTTTCGAGCGATCGCCTCGATGAAGTGCTCAATGAAGCCCGCAGCGCTCGGGCCGGCGTCGCCCAGGCCGAAGCCCGCGTCACCGAAGCCCGAGGGCGCCTCCAAGAGCTGCGCAACGGCAGCCGCCCCGAAGAGATCGCCGAAGCCGAAGCCCGGGTCGCCGAAGCTCGGGGGCGGCTGCAAGCCGTCGAGGTGCAGCAAGAAGACACCCTGATTCGAGCCCCCTTTAGCGGCGTGATCACCCAGCGCTACGCCGATCCGGGATCCTTTGTGACGCCGACCACCTCTGCGTCTGCCACCGAGTCCGCCTCTTCCACATCGGTGGTGGCCCTGGCAGAGGGCCTGGAGGTGCTGGCCCGGGTCCCCGAGGTGGACATCAGCCAGATTCGCCCCGGTCAGCCCGTCGAAGTGATCGCCGATGCTTATCCAGACGAGGCTTTTCAGGGAACGGTGCGCCTGGTGGCACCGGCGGCGGTGCGGGAGCGGGACGTGACGTCCTTTGAGGTGCGGGTCCAGCTCAATGAGGGCCAGGACAAGCTGCTCTCGGGCATGAATGTGGACCTCAATTTCCTGGGCGATCGCCTCCAAAATGCTCTGGTGGTGCCCACCGTCGCCATCGTCACCAAAGAGGGCAAAACCGGCGTCCTGGTCCCCGATAGCGAAAATCAGGCCGTGTTCAAGCCGGTTACCGTCGGCCCCTCGATCGGCGACCAAATCCAGGTGCTCGAAGGCCTCGACGAAGGCGATCGCGTTTTCCTAGAGCTCCCGGAAGACCAGAAACTCCAGGACATTCTCAGCGACGAGATTCAGTAGCCAAGATTCGACCCCCAGAGTCGCCCCTAGGGAAGGTGGCGGCGGCGGGCGGTGCGGCGCAGGTACACCCAGATCCCCCAGGCCAGCAGCGCCGAAACAACGTCCCGACTGAGAAACAGCAGCCAGCGCCCCTCCAAGACACCCCAGCCCGCCGAGGCGATCGCCCGTCCCAGCAGCAGCACCCCCAGCAGGGAGTTTCCCCCCAGGGCCAGCGCGAACGCCACCAGGCCCCGCTGCC
This sequence comes from Geitlerinema sp. PCC 7407, assembly GCF_000317045.1. Classification (NCBI taxonomy): domain Bacteria; kingdom Bacillati; phylum Cyanobacteriota; class Cyanophyceae; order Geitlerinematales; family Geitlerinemataceae; genus Geitlerinema; species Geitlerinema sp. PCC 7407. The sequence continues at coordinate 1,739,318 of NC_019703.1, read as the reverse complement.
ACCAGCGCTCAGCCCGAGTCCGGCCCGAAATCAGGGTCAAGGGCACCCGGTCCCGCGATCGCCGTTGCAGCATCTCGAAGCGCCAAAACAGCCACACCAGCAGCGGAAAAAAGCCGTAGCTCAAAAACCGCGTCTCCGGAAAGCGAGCCGTCGACGACAGCCAATTGACCAGAGCGTGAAAGCCAATCCCTTGCAGTAGCCCCGCCAGGAGCGGCCCGCCCCCTCCCATGGCCAAGGCGTAGCCGTAGGGCGCTGCGAACAGAGCGTGCACCGGCGTCCCCAGGAGACGCTCGAAGGCTGAGGCCTGACCGCTGGCCAAGTAGAGCCAGGTTTCGTGGGCCGTGAAGCCGCAGGCGATCGCCGTCGCAGCGCTAAAGACCGTCGCAGGCGATCGCCTCTGGAGCTGAGCGAGGGCCGCGCTGGCCAGCAGCGCCCCCAGAAACTTCGCGCCCTCCTCGATAGGCCCCACGGCCAGCAGCTGGCGCAGGGCCGTCCCCAGCAAAAACACCCCCGGAAATCCCAGGGGCGATCGCCTCGCCAAGGCCATAAAGTCGAGATTCCAGCGCTGGCCGACCAGCAAGGCGCCCCCCGCCAGGAGCCAGCCCGCCACCAGGCCCGCCGCCCCAAGCCACCAAGTTGGCGATTGCCCGCGCCCCTCGCAGTACAGCCAAAAGAGCGCGGGCGGAATCACGGCCCAGGCCAGCTGCCCCAGCACTGCCACCCGGCGCTAGATCGCCTGGGCCACCAGGGTGACGTGGCGGGGTGTGTTGAAGGTGCGCGTGGGCCGTGTGAAGCCCGCCGCTTCGATGGCCTGCTCCATGTCTAGGGCGAAATAGGAATCGAGATAGGGCTCCGTGCTCTTGAGCAAGGTCAAGATGAAGGGCGGCATCTTGGCGTACACCTCAGACTGGGGGTTCATATCCATGATGGCCAGGTGGCCGCCTGGGCGGAGCAGTCGCCGAGCTTCTTTGAAAATCGCGATCGACACCTCTTGGGGCAGCTCGTGGAACATCAAGCAGGTGGATACCAGATCAAACGACTGGTCCGGCAGTCCCGTCGCCTCAGCGGGCGCGTGGACCCAGGTGACCGACTGCTGGCGGCGCTGGGCCTGGTAGCGGGCGATCGCCAAGAAGTAGGGCGACAAATCCAGCCCCGTCATCTCAGCCTCGGGATACACCTGCTGCAGCGCAAAGGCATTCATGCCCACCCCACACCCCAGGTCCAAAATCCGTCGGGGCGGCTCCGCGATCTGGGCTTGCAGCACCTCATGGTAGCTGCGGCGCATCCGCGCATCGCCCTCGACTCCAGCGTCGGGCCACAGGCGCGAGTGCACCGCGTAGGCCGCCACCTCTTCCTCCGCCGCCGGTAGCCAGCCCAGATTGCCCTCGTCGTAGGCGTGAAAGTTCTTGAGATAATAGTCGGGATAGCGGACTGCGGGGTTGGTCACCGCTGCCAGCTCCTGCTCCCATTCCGGGGCGATCGCCGCTGAGCCGCCCCGAGACAGCAGCGTCTGCACTTCTTGTTCCCAGTGGATTCCCATGGACTCCGCCCGCCGCATCATCATGGTGCGCGCTCGCTGCCGCATCAGGTTAAACAGCGGCTGAATTCCCAAAACGCCATTAATGAGCCGATCGGTGAGGCGAGGCCCCGGCTTCACAGTTCCCACAGTCATGAATTCACGCTCGTTATCGACGGTTTTGATTGCTTAGCAGGAATTTTCCCAAGCGCCTCCCCAGCCGCGGGAGCCAAGGGCTTCACTGGGTTCCCCAGGCCTATTATCCCAGAGCCTTTGGAGTTCCTAGCGGGCGATCGCCCCTATCGGGCCGCCAACCGTCCTCGAGCGCCTCCTAAACTTGCCTCAGCCCGAGACCCGCCCATCCGGCAGCACTGTCTCAAAAAGCACAGCGCTCTGGAGCGCCGCCACGGACACCTTGGCTCCCTGGAGGTTGGCGTTTGCCAGATCAGCGCCCGCCAAATTGGCCCCGGTCAGGTCAGCCCCGCTGAGGTTGACATAGCTCAGGTTGGCCTGCTGGAGATTGGCCGATCGCAGGTTCACTTTGCTCAGATCGGAGTAGCTGAGGTCGCAGGCTTGCAGACAGGCGTGCTCCAAGATGCCACCCGCCAGAGAGATGCGCGACAGGGTCTGATGGCTGAAATTGACGTAGCTCAGGTTGGGGGCAACCACCTGTAGTCGACCGTTGTTAAAGACGGCTTTGCTGAAGGTGCGATCGCCCGCTGCGTAGCGCTGGAGAAAGACACTGGCGAGGCGGGCCAAGTGCTGCTGTACCGCTTGAGCAGTGAAGCGAGGTTGGGTGTTCATTGGTGGGGCCACGGATACACTAGTAGTTCTTTTTAATACCATCTCTATTTATCCATGGCGGACAAAATTCAGTATATTTACTGAATTAACAACATTAATTTGCGTTAAGGCTCTGCACAAACGCAGAACCCCCTTTTTTCCGTCCCTTGCTCCCGCCGGGGACACCTGGCAAGCTAGGGTTGCTGCCACCCACCGTGCATCCATGCCAGAAGGTCCTGAAATTCGGCGCGCCGCAGACCAAGTCGAGCGAGCGATCGCCCGCCAGCCCCTGACAGAGATTTTCTTCGCCTTCGAGCACCTGAAGCCCTACGAAACCAAGCTCGTCACCCAAGAGATTCGCGGAGTCGAGACCAAGGGCAAAGGGATGCTGATCTGCTTCGCCCAGGGCCTGAATATTTACAGTCACAACCAGCTCTACGGTCAGTGGATGGTGCGGCGCGCCCAGGACTACCCCCCGACCAACCGGCAGCTTCGCCTCGCGATTCACACAGCCCAGAAGTCAGCCCTCCTCTACAGCGCGTCGGACATCGAGGTGCTGGCCGACGCCGAGCTGGCGACCCATTCGTTTTGGGGGCGGGTGGGGCCGGATGTGCTGAATCCTGAGACCACGCCCGAGCAGGTGCGCGATCGCCTGTTGGCTCCAGAGTTTCGGCGGCGGCGTCTGACCACCCTGCTGCTGGATCAGCATTTTTTGGCGGGCCTCGGCAACTATCTGCGCAGCGAGGTGCTGTTTGTGGCGCGGGTCCATCCAGCGCGGCGGCCCCTCGACTGCACCCCGGACCAGATGGCGCGCCTCGCCGAGGGGGCGATCGCCCTGCCGCGCCAGTCCTACGAAACCGGCGGCATCACCAACGACCTCACCCTCGCACAATCTCTCAAGGCAGCCGGCCAGCCCCGCCGACTCTATCGTCACTGGGTCTTTGGCCGCGACGGTCAGCCCTGCTTTGTCTGCGAGACACCGATCGAGAAAATCGACGCGGGCGGGCGACGCTGCTACTATTGCCCCCAATGCCAAAGCGCCTAGGGCCAAAGCGCTTTGGGCAGGCTTTTTGGCTCTTTGCAAGACGGATTTTCCGCGCTTCCGTCTGCCAGGATTTGCTACAATCCAAAACCGGTTTGGCGACTGGCTGGGGCGACCGGGTTCTTGACCTCACGCCAAAATTTTCGCTGGGTGGTCAGCCCCAAAACTCCAGCTTCTCTCCCGCGCTTTGCTGATCTCTGCTGGCTGGGGATAGGTTGACTGTTCCTCGCCCAAGTCGCCCCTAGGGAGCGCCAGTGCTCCCTTGATCCTGCCCGCGATAGGAACCTCTCCCTTGAGCAAAACAAACGTCAAAACCTGGTTTTATTGGGTCATTTTTCCCATCCATCGGCTCTTTTTGGGCTTTTATTTCCGAGCTATTTTGATCGAAGGGATCGAGCATCTGCCCCTAGAAGGCCCGTTGATTTTGGCACCGAAGCACTTCAGCCGCTGGGACCCGCTCCTCGTGGGACTGCTGAGCGTGGAGCCGCTGCGCTTCATGGCCAATGCCAATCAGTTTGAGGGGGTGCAGGGCTGGATGATCGAGCGCCTGGGGGCGTTCCCGGTGGATTTGGCGAAGCCGGGCATCTCAAGCCTGCGCTGCACCATCGAACTGCTGAAGGAAGGGCGCAAGGTGGTGCTGTTCCCAGAGGGGGGAATCGTGCGCAGCCAGGTGCTGCGATCGCTCAAGCCGGGTCTCGCGCGCTTGGTATTGCAAGCAGAGTCTTTGGCCAAGTTTTCGGAGTCGGTGCCGGTGGTGCCGATCGCGCTGCGCTACGAGCCGGGGGCCTTTTTCCGGGCAAAGGTCTATATCCAGATCCAGCCGCCCCTCTACAGCCGCCAGTTTGAGGGAGAGCGCGATCGCGATCGGGCCGATCGCTTCACCGAGGCGCTGGAGCGATCGCTGCGAGAGGGCCTGACCCACATTGGCGCGGAGAAAAGTCTCCAGCCCGATAGCGAATAGATTCAGCCGTACCGGTCCCTTCGGGTTTCCCGTCCCGTGGCTGCCGGTCGCCGCGTGCTACAACGGGGGTGCAAAGGGGCGATCGCCCCTCTCGCTCGTGACGTTTCTCCTGGCCATGGCACGCGCAGATCACCTTTACGTTTACCGCCACTACGGCTTCATCACCCACCACGGCATCGACTGTGGGGACGGCACCGTCATCCATTACAAAGAGGGCGAATCCATCGTTCGCACCACGCGAGATTTTTTTGCGCGGGGCGATGAGATTTTGGTGCGGGTCTACGATCGCTGCGACCCGCCCGACGTGGTTCTCAAGCGGGCCTTTAGCCGCCTGGGCGAACGAGACTACAGCGTCATTTTCAATAACTGCGAACACTTCGCGACCTGGTGCAAAACGGGCCAGAGCAGCAGCGACCAGATCAACAGTGCCCTGTCGGTGTCCTTTGCGGGGGGCGTGCTGGGAGGAACGCTGCTGGGGGGTGCCTTTGCGGCCCCGGCGATCGCCGCCCTCGGGCTCTACGGCGTCCACCAGCTCACCAGCCGCGCCGCCGCTACCCGCGATCCGCAGGCCAGCCGTGCCCTGCTCCAGGAGGCCCTAGAGCAGCTGCGCACCACCCACCAGCAGATCGAGCCAGCCTACCAGGCAGCCGTGCGGGAGGCCGCCCAGTGGCAGCAGGTCGCCGAAACCGCCCTGCGCCAGGGCAAGGAAGAGGTGGCCCGGGCGGCTCTCCTGCGCAAGCGCACCTGCCGCCTCCAGGCCGAAGAAAAGCGCGAACAGCTCAATCAGCTGCGGGCGATCGCCGTCTCCCTCGAAGGCAGCGTCAAAGCTTTGTCCTGATAGAGCCGCTCCAGCACCTCGGCTAGGCGCGGATCGGTGAAGTCCTGTACCACCAGATGCGCCCCCACCTCGTAGAGATGATCGGGGTCGTGGGTCGAGGCGATGCCCACGGTAAAGATCTCGGCGCCCACCGCCGAGCGAATCCCCGACGGCGAATCCTCAAAGGCGATCGCCCCCGCAGGCTCCTCCCCGAGCTGGGCCAGGGCGTGGCGGTAGGGGGCCGGGTGGGGCTTGCCCTGGGGCATCTCCGCCGCCAGCACCACCAGCCCAAAGGTTTCCTGGAGGCCCAGCCCCCGCAGCATAAATTCAGCGTTTTCTCGCGGGGCATTGGTGACCACCGCCGTTTTCAGGGCGCGATCGCTCAGCCAGCCCAGCACATCGTGCAGCCCCGCCATGGGCTGCAGCGTCTCCACCAGCTCCCGAAAATAGACCTCCTTGCGATCGGCAAAGGCCGTGCTGGTCGCCTCATCGTAGTGGGGAAACAGGTCCTGCATGATCACCGGATTGAGGCGGCCGCTGATCCGCGTTTGGTAGAAGTGCTCGTCGATCTCGAGGCCATGGTCCCGCAGCAGCTCCTGCCACGCCCGAAAGTGCACGGGATCGGTATGGGTCAGCGTGCCGTCCAGGTCAAAAAGAAGTGCCGCCATGGCTGTAACATTCCGCAAGGTTTCTACAGCCCCATTGTGCCTCGGGGGCGATCGCTTTTGTCGGTCACCCGGCGAACACCCCCTCGGTTTCACCTTCGTCACGCAGAGTCAGAGGAGCAGCCCTTGCGCTCCTCTGACACAGGCAACAATTCTCTGGCCAACTCCGATCGAAGCGCAGGAGTTAACGGGTCAAACTTTCCAGACTCAGGGGCACCAGATCCCCCGTCGTCGTCAACCCCAGCCACATCTGCTCCTGGGGGCGAATGCGCTTGCCCGTCAACACGCACTGCTCCTCGCGCTGGGCAGTGGCCGGCAAGCTGGCGCGAATTTCATCTTGGGAAAACTGAGGCCGATAGTCACCGGACTTTTGCTGGACGTAGCTCCACAGCACGTCGCGAATCAGGGCCTGATAGCCCTGGTGGCCAGCTAGCTCCTTGAGTTTGTCCTTCAGCTCGCGCTCCAGGCGGATGCTAGTGACTTCCATGTCGGTGGTGCTTGTTCTCATCATGGTGGGCATTGTTAAGCGCTCCTAGGAAATTTAGACAGCATGTACTACACCTGTAGTATGACACCCGTTCCTGGGAGTGTCCAATGTCCCCGCTCAGAGCGTCTCCCCCAGCCTTCCGAGACCCTTGCTAGACTGAGAAATGCAGGCGATCGCCCCTTGAAAGGGTTTTCAGAAGGCGATCGCCTTTGCTTTGGTTTTGCTTTGACTGTCTTCCTAGCGCTAGCAAAGGACGCGATTCATGCCGCCGACTCTTCTGCTCTCTCGCGAACTGCCTACCCTCCAGTACGACGCCACCCCCAATCGCTTCGATAGCAGCTGGGAGGCTCCCCTCTCCACCCTGCTCGGCCTGGGCCGCGCGGCAGGCGCAGACTTCGTGGAGTTCTTCTTGGAGCGCGTCAACTACATCAGCGCCCTGGCCGAAGACGAGCTGATCACCAGCATCTCGCCGCGTCTGTCCACCGGGGCCGGAGTCCGCATTTTCCGGGGCAAAGCCGACTGCTACGTCAGCACCAACAACCTCTCCTTCGACGGCCTCAAAACCGCCCTCGAGAAGGGCCTTTCGATCTTGGGCCTGCACCTGCCCGGCCCCAACGCCTACATTCCCGAGATCAATCTTGAGCCGCTGCGAGACTACGCCGTCCTGCGCAGCAAAGACGTCTGGCTGCCCGAGTGCAGCCCCATCAGCGAGATGGGCGATGTACTCCTAGCGGCCAATGCCAGCCTGGGCCAGAAAGCGACCCATGCCCAGTCTCGCCGCACCGCCTACTTCCGGGATTGGCAAGAGGTGCTCGTCGCGGCCAGTGACGGCACCTTCGCCCACGACATCCGCCTGACCCAGTCCGTCGGCTGTAGCCTCCTGTGCGCCGACGGTGCCCACCGCTCCTCCATCAGCAAGCGCGACGGCAGCACTGATGATCCGGCCTTCCTACGCACCTGGAACTACGGCGCCAACGCCGAGGAAGTCGCCGAGTCCGCGGGCAAAATGCTCTACGCCGACTACGTGGAATCCGGCACCTACCCGATCATCATGGCCAATCAGTTTGGCGGCGTGATTTTTCATGAGGCCTGCGGTCACCTACTGGAGACGACGCAAATTGAGCGCAAGACCACGCCCTTTGCTGACAAGAAAGGGGAGAAAATCGCCCACGAAAGCCTGACCGCCTGGGATGAAGGGCGATCGCCCAATGCCTTTGGCACCATCGACATGGACGATGAGGGCATGCCCGCCCAGCGCACCCTGCTGATCGAAAACGGCATTCTCAAGAACTTCCTGTCGGACCGCGCTGGCTCCTGGCGCACCGGCCATCCCCGGACCGGCAGCGGTCGTCGCCAGGGCTTCGCCTATGCGGCGGCGTCCCGGATGCGCAACACCTACATTGCGCCCGGTGACCACAGCCTGGATGACCTCTTTGCCTCCGTCGACAAAGGCATTTACTGCAAGAAGATGGGCGGCGGCAGCGTCGGCGCGACGGGCCAGTTCAACTTCGGCGTGGATGAGGCCTACCTGATCGAAAACGGCCAGATCACCAAGCCCCTCAAGGGCGCCACCCTGATCGGCGAAGCCAAGGAAATCATGAACAAAATTTCTATGTGCTCGCAAGATCTGGGTCTGGCGGCGGGCTTCTGCGGCTCCATCAGCGGCAGCATCTATGTCACCGTGGGTCAGCCCCATATCAAGGTTGATTCCATCACGGTGGGCGGTCGATAGACGCAAGCAATTGTGCAGAGATTCTAGGGAAGAGCGCAGTGTTAGATATTCAAGAGTTGTCCAAACAGGCCCAGATCGCAGCAGAAGCGCTGGGCATCCAGAAGTTCGATGTGTGTGGGTCTTCGGTGGACGAGACCAGTGTGCAGGTCGACCAGGGAGAGCCCAAACAGGTCAAAGCGTCCAATCGCTCGGGCGTGATCGTGCGGGTGTGGAATGACGAGCATCAGGTGGGGGTGACCAGCACCACCGATGTGGATCCAGAAGGGCTCAAGCTGGCGCTGAAAACCGCTCAGGAAGCGAGCTTTTTTGGCATTCGGGAGCACGCGCCGGACTTCAGTCCGGAGGCGGCAGTGGCGATCGAGGTGCCAGCCCACGAGCGGGTCGCGCCCGCCCCGGTCGACCAGCTGATCGAGAAGCTGGTCGACGCCGAGAAGCGCCTGACGGAAGCTCACCCGGCGATCGCCGGGGTTCCCTACAATGGCCTGTCCCAGCGGGACGTGGAGCGCTTCTATCTCAACAGTGAGGGAGCCAAGCGCCACGAGGTGGGGTCCTACGCGTCCATCTATCTCTACAGCAAGACCGAGGAAGAGGGCAAAAAGCCCCGCAGCGCGGGCGCTTTTCGGATCAGCCGGGGCCTGAATGCGCTGGATGTGGAAGGCTGCCTGACGGAGGCCGCCGAAAAAACCATCAGCCACCTCAACTACGACAAGATCCCCTCGGGCAAGTACCGCGTGGTCTTTTCGCCGGAGGCTTTCTTGAGCCTGCTGGGGGCTTTTTCGAATCTGTTCAATGCCCAGAGCATTTTGGATAAGCAAAGCCTCTCGACGCCGGAGTCCCTGGGCAAGGCGATCGCCTCTCCCCTGCTGTCGGTCTATGACGATGCGCTGCACCCGGCCAACGTGGGCGGCGAAGCCTTTGACGATGAGGGGACGCCGACCCGCCGGATCCCCCTGATCGAAAACGGCGTGCTAGCCAACTTCATTCACAGCGCCGGAACCGCCAAGCGGATGCAGGCCCAGCCCACCGGCCACGCCAACATCGGCGCTAAGGTGACCGTGAGTCCGCATTTTTACCATGTGGTGGGGGCACCGGCAGAGACGACCTACAGCCTCGATGAAGCCGAGAATGTGGTGCTGATCGACGATGTGTCGGCCCTCCACGCGGGGGTCAATGCCCTTCAGGGGTCCTTCTCGCTGCCCTTTGATGGCTGGCTGGTCAACAAGGGCGATCGCGTGAGTATCGAGTCGGCCACAGTTGCCGGAGATTTTCTGGAACTGCTACAATCCATTCTCTTTGTGGAGCCAGAGGCCGAACTCACGCCCAATGGGGTGAGCCCGCGCGTGTGGGTTGAGGGTCTCTCGATCACGGGCGAGTAGTTCGCGCAGCGCCTGGGGGCGATCGCCCGCCGTTCAATGTTTCTTTGAGTACCGCCAACATGCCCAAGTGGAAGCTGGTGACCGAGTTCACCTTCGACAGTGCCCATCAGATCCGTGACTATGACGGCCCCTGCGGTCGTCTGCATGGTCATACCTATCGGGTGCGCATCGAGGCCACCTCGCACCAGCTCCACGCCTCCCAGTACTGCCCCCATCCGGTGATGGTGGCGGACTTTCGGACCCTGCGCTGGGCTAAGCGCGACGTGACCAAGGGCGGCCTAGACCACGGCGTGCTCAATGAGGTGATGCCGCCAGAGTACGAAACCACGGCGGAGATGATCGCCCAGTACATCTACGATCGCACCAAGAAAGATCTGCCCGAAGGCATCAAGCTGAAGGTGGCAGTCTCCGAAACTCCCAACACCTGGGCTGAGTACGAAGACGATGACTAAGACCGAGGTCCTCACCTACCCTGTGGTAGAGATGTTCCACTCGGTGCAGGGAGAAGGCCACTGGGCCGGTACCAGCGCATTCTTTGTGCGGCTGGCGGGATGCGATGTGGGCTGCTGGTTTTGTGATACCAAGGAGTCCTGGAACGCCAAGCGCCACCCCCAGCACTCCGTGGAAGAAATTGCGTCAGCGGCGATCGCGGCTCGACCGGCGATCGCGGTGATCACGGGCGGCGAGCCGCTGCTCCACGATCTCGGCCCCCTCACCCAGGCCCTGCGATCGCGCGGTCTGCGGGTCCAGCTCGAAACCTCGGGTGCCCATCCCTTCAGCGGTCACCTAGACTGGGTTACCCTTTCCCCCAAACCCTTCAAGGCTCCGCATCCTAGCGTCTATTGCCACGTCAATGAACTGAAAGTGGTCATTACCCAGGCCCAAGACTTTGCCTGGGCCGAAGAACAGGCAGCTCAGGTGCCCGCCAGCGCGCTGCGGCTGCTGCAGCCGGAGTGGAGCACCCCCGAAAGCCAGCAGCTCATTTTTGACTACGTGCTCCAGCATCCCCAGTGGCGCGTTAGCCTCCAGACCCACAAGTTTTTGGGCGTTCGCTAGCGGTCCCGTGAGTCTCCCAGCCTAGGACTTGGGGGCGATCGCCTCCTGGTCTGCCGCCACAACTCGCAAAATGCGCTCGACGTAAGCCGATCGCTGCTGAGCGCGCTCCTTGGCTGCTGCCTCATCCGGCTGGTAAGCGGAGATTTCGGACTGGGACAGCAGGCCCTTGGCCTCGGCCAGCCGCTCCACTGCATCGAGGCGATCGCGCAGGACAGACACCTCTTCCGCCAGAGCCAGCACGATCGCCAGCAGCTTATCGGTCTCTGAATTTTCGAAATAGATGGGGCGCTTGCCCTTCGCAACTTTCGTCATAGATTCGCCTCAGCTATTTTTGCGCGACCAACAGATACCAACTCCCTCGACTGGCAAAGCCACCTTTTTGAGCTTGCTCTGGATCGACCGCCATCGGCGCAGCCGTCTGGGCCACTCGCTCCACCGCAAATCCAGCCTCGACCGTCAGGGCCACCAGATCCAGTTGCCGCATCGCACTCCACCACGGCTCATTGTTGTGACGGGTCTCCCAGTCAAACATGAAGGCCGAGAAAGGATCCATGGCTTGGTAGAGGGGCGCTTCTGCGTGGACCATCCAGCCCCCCGGCTTCAGCAGGCGGTGGCACTCTCGCAAGATGTTGGCGATCGCCTTGGGCGGAGCCTCATGCAGCAAAATGTGGGAGACCACTAAATCAAAGGATTCGTCCGCAAAGTCGGTGTGCTCAGCGTTTTGCTGGGAGAAATGCACCCGTTTCCCGAGGGCCTCGGCCCGCACGTGGGCATAGCGCAACACCGGCGCTCCCACGTCAATGGCGTACACTTCAGCTTCGGGGTAGGCGTCCACGTAAGGCAGGGTGCTATGGCCCACAGAGCAGCCCAGGTCAAGAATCTTGGCGGGTTGCAGATCGGGATGCTGAACCTTGAGATGGTTTTGCACCACGGCTTGTCCCATACCGTCGTTGAGCGGGCCAAGACGCCCCATGGCATAGAGATAGACGCCGCGATCGTAGGTGACGCCCGCCGCGATGTCGTCTGCCCGGTCTTCGCTGTGGTAGCCCCCCGGCATGCAATGGATATCCACCGCCGTGTGATAAGCCGGAACCTGAAAGGCTGGGTCAATCCGCAAAGACCCGACGGCCTGGGCCTGGAGCTGCTGCGATCGCGCCATGAGTTCGGGCAGCTGCCGCTCGACGCTGAGGTTGACGGACTCCCACATCATCTCCTGGGTGGTCCGCCGCAGAGCGCCCCACATCCGGTAAAAGGGCTCTTGCTCCATCAGCTGTCGCACTTCGTGGCGCGTTTCGGGCGATCGCTGGTGCTCCTGCTCAAACTGTGGCTTGAGGCGCTGCTCATAAATGGCGCGATTGCCTGGAGAAACGTGAGCTGCCACATACTGTTTGAGGCTGTGGACAAACTGCTGTCGCGCCAGTTCATCATGGTTTAGCTGCGGCAACATCGCGTGAAGCAACTGACCATCCATAGGGACATCTCCTGATGGTTCAAACCTACTGAGATCAATCGGCTAGTTCAAAACCAGATTGTGCAGATGTCCACTAATCTAACCGGTGATTCTCTGATAGCTGCGATCGCATTACAGAACTTAGAATTAAAGCCCTTTTATTTGAAGTTAAGTCGCACCATTTACACTTTCAAGCCCTTTTGTTGGGTTGTGTTGCTACTAAGCAAATTTACTTTTATCTTTGGTTATTTGTTGCTTTATTTCTTGGTGCTGAGGGCACACGCAAATTTTCTGATGATGTTTGAATTTTAGTTTAAAAATACTGCTGAGCTAGGTTCTCTAAAAACTGACGAGAAGATAGATAAAGCCATAATTTGATTCAAGCGATTTTGAGTGAGAATCATCGTTATAAAAACCTGCACTAAAAGGGCGGTTCAGGTTTCTATGGTTCAGGTCGCTAATCGTAGTGCTTTAGGCGAATTGCATCCTGCACCGGATCCAGCAATTTTTTAGGAAGTGGCTACATAGAGATGAGTAGATGCACTGTGTATTCAATAGTACATCTACTCATCTCCGTAAGGAATCTGAATTTATGCGGAAAGATTCTCGCTAATCAGCTCAAACGACGTATTATGCAGAAATACTCTATATAAGTAGTAATTTACATAGGCTGGATCATTCTGCCTAACTATCGCTATTGGGATCTTAGGCGGAAAAATTCCGTCTATTAATAGTTAGACCGATACCCCAAACCCTCAATGTATTTGAGCTACTTCAATTCTGGTTCGAGAGTGAGTTGGGAGTTGGGCAAAAATAGTTCCGTCCGATCAGCAATCCTTTGAGCTAGATCCTTGAAATCCCAGTACACTAGCTTTACAGCAGCAATGTGAGCACCGATCGCTCCATCAGCTGGTTTAAGCTGGAAAATGGGCTTATGAGACTCTTGAGCCATTGGCATCAAGCTTTGATAGTGTTTAAGTAATGCTAAACGATTTGGATCGATTGATTGCGTTGAAGTGGTTTCATTTGGTTCTTGAAGAACCTCAGCACTATAAATGTGTGGAATTCGTTCAATCCATCTTTGAAACGCCTTTACAGGACGGTCAAATCGAACACCATGCTGGAGAATAACATAGCCAACAGGTTGCATTTTCCCTTTTGGTAAAGCTAGATCTGAGACTGGGTTTTTTGGGATACGCTCCTTCCATTCTTCTCTCCAGCGTCTTACGGTTGGACCGAGGTTCTTGAGTCCCTGCAATGAGAAAAGATCTGGTGAGAGAGGAACTACAACGTAGTCTGAGGCAATAAGAGCTGCTCGGTTAATTGCTCCTAAGTTGGGTCCTAAATCAACTAAAACAATATCAGCACTATTAATAGATGCTGCTTGACTCAATATTCGCCAGAAAGCCGAGATAACTCTGAATGCTCGTTCTTTGCGATCAAGACAATCAGACCATTGGGAGGACAATTCATCTTCAAATCCAGATAGCTGTAAATCACCAATCAAAAGGCTTAATCCATCTTCTATTTTTTCTAGATTCGGAGTTGCAATATCACCAATACCACTTAATAAGGGTTTGACGCATCGAAAGATGGTATTAAAGCTACCGGCATTGCTCCCTTCCCAAATCTCTTCCAATCGATCTTCATCCAGAAAAGCCGCTGTTAAATTAGCTTGAGGATCTAAATCTGCTGCTATCACTTTTAGCCCTAAATCAAAGTACATCCAAGCTAAATGATAGACAAGGGATGTTTTTCCAACTCCTCCCTTATTATTGAAGAAGGCAATAATTGGTGCGGTCATGGTTGCCTCCTAATCACAACTGACATATATGAATCCTCAATAGCAAATTCTGCTGGGGGGTTCCCATTTTTCTTCAATTCCTTTTGAGCAGTTGGAATTCCTATACCAAAGCGCTGAACATATCCTAGGTTCTTCATTGCTTCCGCCAAATGAGGATTTCGATAATCGGTAACACCTTGACCAAAGTTTTGACGATTCACTTGTCCAAACAATCCACCTGGACTTTGAATTTCAATTCGATCATTAAACCAATAAACCCGCACCGGAGCATTGGTTTCTTCATATGAACGGTGCATGACAGCATTTCGTACAAGCTGCTGTAACGCGACGATAGGGTAATCAGGCTGCTTTATTTCTACAGGTTGCGCTGTGATATCAGAAGCTGTCGAAATATTGGCTTGTAGAACTTCATCTACATAACGTAGTAAATCGGTAAGAGAACCACTAATATCTTTTTGGTCTCGAATAGGATCGGTTAGGTCAGTTCCGTCAAAGCGGACAAATTGAATGTAAAATCCTGGAATAAACTGCCTAGGTTCTTTTCCAGCCACTAAAATACCCAAGCTAGTTGGACGCGAATCCGGTTCTGGAGTCGCAAATCGTAATGAGATTAGCTTCTGTGTTAAAGACCGCTGATTTTCAGCTAGCACTTCTGGTGCTAATGCTGATGTCAAATATTCGCGTTGAAAAATATCCAGATTTAAATCATCAATAGAAGCGGAAATAAAAGGGCGCAAATCAAAAGGTAAGTCTCTTGCGCGTCTTTTTTCATTAAGGCGACGTTCTTCTTCAGGTGTTGCTGTTGCGCGTCGGGGTCCAACTCGAATATATGTCCGTCCATCGAATCTAACTGGAGGAGCATCTGACGGTTCTACAATAACAACGGCTAACTCACAGTTACCTAAAGTACGTTTATTAACTTGTAGTACTGGGAACGGCAGAATCTTTCCTTCAGAGCGTATATTGGAGAGGCTTAGAAGAAGCTCGTCTGTAATAGGCAGGTTAGCACAGGTCCCATCATCGTTAACTCCCACAAAAAGGACTCCAGGCTTCTTGTGATTTGGTAAATCGTTAGCAAAAGCACAAATTGCCTGTCTAATTTTTTTTCCGTCTGAAATTGACGCTTTACGCTCAACTCTATCAGATTCAAGATCACCTAGAAGTGCCGTCAGCTCTTGATCATCCATGTATTAGTCTCTAAAGTCCTCCTTACTAATCATAATCATTAAGGGTAGAGTTGCGATAAATCGGTCTAACAACCGCGCTGCACCGGAACGCCGCAAAACGTTGGTTGAGTTGCAAAGGTTATCTACGTCCGGTGAGCGCGATAGTTTGCCCCTTTCTATTGACATCAAATGTTAGTGCTTGGGGACACTATAGCGGACAACATAACCTGTTGTTAACCGCACGGCGATCGCAAATCGGCGTTGCGGTTCAGCTCGATCTTATGCGGCTTGAGTGATTGGTGGGGGCGCAGCTAAAAGCTTATCTGTCAGTATTCAAAGCTATACAGGAAAACCTTGGTCTACCCATTAGTCGTTAGCCCAAGATTGGGGGACAGAGATCTGAAGAAGAGGGGCGGCAATGTCTATGCCATCTTGTTTGAAGATGTAATAACGATTTTTGCCACTCAGTTTAGCCTGGTACATGGCTTGATCGGCTTGGTTCAAGAGTTGCTCAGTATCCACGCAGTTAGCCTGCGGGTAAAAGGTCACCCCCAAGCTAGCGGAGACATGCATGACCGATCCGTTTAACTGCACGGGCTGGGATGCTGCCTCCAGCAAACGCTGAAAACTGGCAGCACTGGAGCCTTGGTTGCAATTGAGCAGTACCGCAACAAACTCGTCGCCCCCCAAACGAGTAATGGTATCCCCTTCGCGCAGAGTCTGTTTCATGCGCTGGGCGACAGTCACCAGCAATTGGTCACCGGCTTCATGACCATAGGTATCGTTAATTGCCTTGAAGCCGTCCAGATCAAGATAAACCAGGGCTAGTTGCTGTCGTGACATACTCCTACGCTGATACTGACGTATGCAGCGTAGGCTTCTCAGTGACCCCTGGTATCCCATCGGGCGTTTCCTGAGCTTTATTGACGATACGGGATGCCCCACCGCACCGGAACAATACAAAGAGTGTTGTTCTCTCCTTGGTACTGCTGGAATTTTACCTGCCCACAGATGCGACAACGAATCGTCTGTTTCTAGGCAGAACCCCATATTCCAGGTTGTCAAGGTTCAAGTTTCAGGGCGGCGATTAGCTCAAACCCTTAGCCTGATTATCTCACACCCGTTTTGCATCATGAGAGATTTGCTCGTTTTCTCCATCTCCCCTGCTCGGACCTGCGGCATAGGTCAGAGGAGTGTCGTTCGTTCGTTCGCATTCATCTCAACGCCAAATCAAAGATTATGGCGTGAGGCTTCTGCTGCTTTGGCTAACCGCTCGACCTGGGCCATGGCCTGGTGCAGGCGATCGCCCAGTAGCATACGATTGGGCAGATGGGTAAGCCTATGGTTGCAAGGGGTCGTTCATTGCCTAGCTGTCGCACTTCGTGGCGCGTTTCAGGCGATCGCTGGTGCTCCTGCTCAAACTTTGGCTTGAGGCGCTGCTCATAAATGGCGCGATTACCCGGAGAAACGCGAGTCGCTACATACTGCTTGAGGCTGTGGACAAACTGCTGTCGCGCCAGTTCATCATGGGTCGGCTGCGGCAACATCGCGTGAGACAACTGCCCATCCATAGGGATATCTCCTATTGGTTCAAACCTACTGGGATCAATCGGCTGATTGGAACCCAGATTGTGTAGATGTTCACTAATCTAGCTGGTCGTTCTCTAACAGCTGCGATCGCATTACAGAACTTAGAATTAAGGCCCTTTTGTTTGCAATTCGGTTGCACTGTTCCTGGTTCCAAGCCGCGTAAATCTTGTCTGCGGACTGGGAAATCTGAAATCAAAAGAAAGAAGTCCCTCAAGCCAACAGATAGGCTAGCGAGGTTAACATATTCAGACAACACAGCTTAGAAACCATCAATCTCTTGATTAAGCAAAACTATCCTTGAGGGAGCATTAATGAAGCTTGCTACTTCTTTTCACCCTCAAGCATTTCTCACATCAAAGCCATTTCAAGAAATTTCTTTCACAAAGTATTCTTTTACTTACTACAACCAAGTTCGGCAAGCCATTAAGCAGTCATTTTCAGATAACACCGAGCTGCCTTTACGCAAAGCTCGAATCGCCGATTATTTACGGGTTCACAGTCAGGCTTACCTGCATAAACTGGCCAAAAAAGCGTTAGGACAACCCCTGGATGCGGTCAGCTTAGGGTTGCCGCCGCTGAGCATCGAGTGTGAGGGCCTAGAGCACTGTTTACCGGGCTACCTCTACGGTTTGGGGAGCATGATGGAGGCGATCGATCAGATGAAAGAGGGGTATCTAGAGCGGGCCTACTGCTTTAGCATGGTGGGCCATCACGCCCATCGAAACTGGGGCCATGGATACTGTCTGCTCAATCCCCTCGCGGCGGCAGTTCGCTACGCCCAGACCCAGGGATTTAGCAACGTTTTGATCCTGGACTGGGACATTCACCACGGGGATGGGACGCAGGAAATTTTTAGCCATGACGCGACGGTTTACTGCATTAGTATTCACAGCGCCTTTGATCTCTACATGACCAAAGCCTCCGACCTAAAAGCTGGCACCACGACGACGGCAAAAGAGGTCGGTCACTGCAATATTCCGGTCGTGTCGGAGGGGTTTCCGGTAGAGGTCTTCGAGGAAGAGGGGATTACAGGAGCGTTCTATTTAGGGCGGGAAAGCCTCCAGGTGTTTCAGCAGGCCCTGGAAGAGGTGCCCTGGAGTCCGGACCTGATCGCGATTTTTTCGGGCTACGACTCCCACAAAGACGACTGCGGCGCCCAAACAACGGGCTGGAGCAACGACGATTTTTGTCGGCTCACCCAGATGGCGCTGGAGCTGGCGCGGCGATCGGGCTGTCCGGTGCTCTCGTGCCACGGCGGCGGCTACAACCTGCCGGTGACGGTCTCAGCGGCGATCGCCCATTTGCACACCCTGGCTACCTACGCCTAGATCTGGGCTGCTTTCAGCGGCACTTTTTGCCCCTTTGCGGAATCTTGCTATGGGACGCCGAAGACTTCAAAAAACCCGTTGTCTTCCGTTTTGTTCCTTCTCTTGCGCACTTTTTGGACTCCAAGGATGCACCAATCTATGACGTCAGTTTCCAAACTGGGGCTTTTGTCTCTGGCCTTTGTGCTGCCGGCGATCGCCGCGACGCCCTTTCCGGGCCTCAGTCTTACCCCACCGGCCTTGGTCAGCTTTGAGGCGTCCACTGAGCCCGACAGGGAGGGGCGGCACACCTTCTCGGCCTCGGCGGGAGACATCGTCGTCCTCACCCTGGAGACCCCACCGGGCGAGCGCCAGGCCTGCTATCCAGAGATGGTTGACGGCGGTCGCTTTAGCCCAGTGGGCAGCACGATCCGCCCCACGCCCAACAGCGAGAGCCTCGTGATCGAGATTGAGGAGTCCGGAGACTTCCAATATCAGCTGATGCCGCTGCGGCGATTTTCCCTGGGCGACACAGGCTCAGCTCCCATGGACCAGCCCCTGGCAGACCCCGCCTCCCACGGCTGCAAGGTCACGGCTCGGCTCGGCTCAGAGACTGAGAAAAACTGGGCGATCGCCAACCGCCTAATCGAGGACTACAGCGGCCCCGAGCAATCCCTCGAGCTCTACCGCCAAGTCCTGGCCACGCAGCCCGCTTCTCCCGAGCCCTACGAAAACTACGTGGGCCTGCTCATCAGCCTCAGCTTCCGCGACCAGCCAACAGTAGACGCCCGCGATCCAGAAGCCTTGGGCCAGATGTTCCTCGGCCTGCCGGATGACATGCGCTCGGAGCTGATCGGCGGCCTAAGGCAGCTAGCCGACATCTACGAGGCGAATCCCGATTGGGAATCTCGCTGGGGTAACGACCTTGTCGTTACCCCAACGCTGCTGCAAGAGTATGCCAGCTATGTGGAAACTGGCGTTGCTTCAGATTTGATGAAGTCAGTGATGTTTTCTGAGCAATAAGAAACCGTCCAAGCGATCTAGCCAAAGTCATTCGGAAGCGCTGACTAAATCTAGCTTTCATCAGCGCTTCCTCATCCTTAAAAGGAGTCCAAAATGTTGAGAATTTCTGCACGCTTTTCCGCTCGTTTTGCCGGAGCAGTTTTGTTGAGCTTGGCGAGTCTCGCGATCGCCGGATGTGCGAGCAGCGCTAGTTCCCAAAGGCCGCCTGACGCGAAGGCCAGCGTGAAGGCCAAGGCAGCGGACAAATCGGAGGCGATCGCCCAGCGCCAATCTACTCGTTCCCCAGCAACAACCGTCGCAGAACTCAGTCCCAGCGAAGCCTTTCAGCGCGATCTAGATCGGCTTGGGCTCAAGGAAGGGATGCCTTACGAAGAAGTGCGGAACTACCTGCTCGACCTGGGATGGCGAACGCATTTCGAGGGCGACGAGCCCAATCGGAATGACGCGACGGTCCGAGAGCTGCTGGACCTCGGCTATGAAGAAGTTAAAGACTGCGCCGGAACAGGTCTAGGGCCTTGCCGCTTTGAATTTATCAATGAGGGCGGCCAAATGCTGATCATTTCTACGATTCAGAATGGCTCTGGCAACAATCGAGAGCGGTTTCTCTGGCGCTGGTCTCTGGTCCAAGGGACCACCCCCGAATCAGGAAATATAGAGGATTTTCCTGACGGCCCGCCTTTTTACGGCACTCGATATTTCAATTTTTATGGGGGGAATGGTACGGGGCAATCTGTCACCATTGAGCAGGATGGTACGACCACAATTGAACGCCACGGCACGATGAGCAGTTTGGTCGAGTATCAAGGCGTCTTCTCGAATCCCATCATTCTTCCCGATCAAACGGGTCTTTTGTTCAAAGAAGGCAAAATCTATCGTCTCAGAGCCGATGGCGAGCTTGCTCAGAACTGCACCGGAGAGGAAACATTCTGTGAATCTGAGCTTTATGAACCTTCAGGACCTGCGATCGCGGACGGCTTCTATGGTGTAGGAAGCACGGGCCAGGGGCTAGAAGTTGCGGGCGATCGCTATCGATATTACGACGAGATGGGTCAACAGGACTGGCAGCCGATCGAGGACCTCACCTCGATCGCCGACGGCGTGATCTTCGACGGCCAAAACTATTGGTGCAGCCTCCCCCAAAACGAACCCGGCGCATGTACCGCTACCGGCTGGAAAACCATCGAAGAAAGCCTATCAGAGCAGGAAGACCAGTAGCTCACTCACCCTTCGCCATACACTGTTTTTCCTAACGCAGCCTGCACAGTTAGTCTCCGCTGATTTCTACTAGCGTCTCGCCAGAAGCTAAGAGTTCCAAAGCTTTAGGTAACGTCTTGCTCAGAATTTCGCGCAGTCTGGCATTGGAAGTGTTGCCACAGGTCAACCAAATAATCTGTGGCGGCGCACCTAGTCGATCCACCAAATCGACAAAGTCACTATCTTTGGTCATCACAATAGCCTCTTGAGCTTTAGCCGCTTCAAAGATTTCAAGATCTCGGCATCCCTTAACCCAAGCTCGCGTAAGGCTATTGCTTCGACCCCTAAGGTGTTGGTAATCCAAGTTGCTATGGCCGGAGGCAGGTGTGCATCTACCCAGATTGTCATGCCAATAAAACTGGGTGGTTCAGCTTGCGAGAAGCGTACAGAAGTGATGCTTTTAGATCGTCTGCTTCAAGATCAGGCATCTCTTCTAAAATTTCGTCCGCACTAAGACCCACTGCAAATAAATCTAGAACATCTGACACGCGAATTCTCATTCCTCTAATACAAGGACGACCACCACATTGGCGAGGATTGACAGTAACTCTTTCAAGTAGGTTTTGCATACCGTATTACTCAATACACATTTTAATAGTGTTAATGAATTTTCTAGCGCTGAAGAGGGAGCCATAGCCAGTCTATCTGCCTTAGAAAAGGTAGAACTCTAGAGTAATGACAAATTTGTAATAACGAAGTCTAAACATTGAGACTTAAACGCATTAGGCTCCAGACAACACTTTATAGACAATTCAGTAAATTAACAGTATCTATTACCAGCTGGCAGCCTTGAATCAGAGTCGATAACCTCTTGACGGTCAGTATATGTGAGTGTCGTATCATTAACCTGTGTTTGATACCTGTAGGTAGCAGTTGCTTAGTATTGGCTAAAGTTGATGAATATTGAGTTTCGTGCCCCAATTCGACCTACGCAAGCTGCATCACTCAATGCCCATTCTGCGCTCTTCAATCACTCCTTGCACAGATTCGGCCTGTGCGTCCATCCATCGAGCTCTCTCCTCATCTCCTCGTGCTCTTAAAATCTCTGCAGCCTTACGAGCATCCTCAATTCCTCTTTGTTCTTGACCGGGTATCATAGCAAATGCAGCACTACGAAAAGAGTAAGCCTCTACCATTTCAGGATTAAGTTCAATAGCTCGGCTATACTCGTCGACTGCTGCCTGATACTGTCCTGCTTTAGCCAGTTGACGAGCGTTCTGAAAAGCTTCTTCATATCTATTTGGCATATCTTCACCTTCTCTAGTCTTTGAATTACATAGATTTCCTAAATCACTCACCTGCCCAGACGAGTTAATAATAAAGCAACCTGGCTGTTCTTGAGCTTTAGCTACAGCATAGAAAATAGCAAGTGTAGAACTTAGAGTCACTGCTAATGATATAAATACTAATCTTGACTTCATTTAGTATGCCTCTTACATCTTTTCATGATTGGCACAGTGTCTTTAATAGCAAGAGTTAATTTTCAATCTCTGTAATTATTCAAGCCTGTTTGTGAAGTCAGTTTTCATTCACAATTTCCTTCCTTGTTATCGTCCTATGTAATCCATTTGTTCAATTTGATCAGATGCCAATCCATCTATTTTCAAGAAAGTTTTTTTTCCAATGTTAAAGCTTTCCATAACATCAATCGAGGGAATATACGCGTCTTTATTACGGATAGATTCATCAACAAATTTATATATATTCTTTATGTTTTTAGCCTGAATTTTTCTATAATTAGATTGAAATTCAATTAATAATCCTTCTTGAAAGAAGAATCTTTCTTCTAGTACACCATTTTTATAAATGTAATATTCAGTAAGTCCAAATGTATCGCTTGCTGAATAGAAAATCACACAAGTACGTAACAGTTCTGAAATTCTTAGAGCATCTGCTTCTAATAAATTAATTTTTAACTCTAACGGAGAATATAGTATTTCCTCTACTTCTTGAATACTAAGTTTAGTTGGATCGATCTCCTGTAGTGAAAAGTAAGGTACATATAGTAAGCTCCAAGGGTGTCCTTTTAATCGAAAAACAAAGGTACTATCTCTCCTAATCTCAATTTCACGTCCGTATACATTACTTTCCCAAATATTCATATTTTTTAATGACATAAAAACTTGAGCAACTGATTTAACTGATGCCTGAACAAGCATAATTCTCAGATTAGTGTCATAGCTGCAAACTCCTCTGGCTCCTTGTAGTGAAATTTTGTCTGGCTTTCGAATAAAGAGTGACATTTAAATTATAGGCCTATGGAAAAAACACTGGAGTTCCGGGATTGCGAGGAGAGAGTGGAATTGACAGTCCCGAAAGGTATACCCATGGATTAAGCAGGATTGATCCACTTACCTGAGCATAAGTTCTTGTACGACCTGGAACATTCTCATAACACCCTATCGCATGCCAAACAGCTACACCCTCATTAGCAGCAAGTTGTATTGTTAATTGACTGATAGCGCTTATATCAGACGTAGTAATAAAAGTAATTTCTGGTATTGATCCACTCAAGGTAGAAACACCAGCAGGGCTGAGATTGCCTAAATGATCTATGTGCCCGCGAATTTGATGATTCTCATAACTGGGTGGTAAGCGAGTACCTATCACTGCCTTTACTTCATCAAACACGCTATCAACGAAGATTTGGGATCCACTTGGATTTACAACTAGAAGTGGTAATACAACATCAGGTACTACATTAGGTATACCAGCAAATTGCTGTCGTGCAGGTGATTGAAATGCTCTTGTATTATTTAGGACTGGTGGATTGCTGTTAAAATATAATGAGCCTCGAGAAAAATCCTCAAATCTTCTTCCTGCATCTTGTGGTGTACCACCAACTAATTGGTTAACTTGGCTCTTAGGAAACGGAGACATTGGGGCAGTAACTCCAAAAGAGGGACAAGTTGGAGTTTGCGATAAGACTTTAAATGGCATCATGATATCTATAGTTAGCATTCCACAAATGATTGCTATTGTTTGCAATGAAAACTTCATAAGCAAAGCCTCTAAAACAAAAACAGCTTAACTACGAATAGATATATCACAAATTCGCTCTGGCAGTCATTTCAACCTTGTTAAAATTAGCATCTTTAAAAGACAAGTCATTGGTAGACAAAAAAGTTTTTCCCAAGATAACTAAATCAACAAATATTCAGAATTAGGTTCGCATGTTACTGAAGAATTAGAGCTTAATAAGCTTATTCTTTCATAGTATATTGTTTGTACTAAGTAGTAAGCATCTTTCAGGATATTTTCATATTTTCATACACATAATCTAAATTAACAGTTGAATACGTTCTAAGAAATTGCTAAATCATCAGGTGCGTGAAATTATCGCGGAGCCTGAAAGCGTTAGTGAAACAATTAGCCTAGGAAGTCAATTTTTTGGGTACTGCATCCTAAGCTTAGAGAATAGAGAATAGGGTGCTGGGGGCGATCGCCCTTTTTTAGGCCTAACTTTTCCTAAGAATTGGTACGAGATCTTTACACAATTTTGGGTGGGGCGATCGCCAGAAAGCTTGTGGCATCAAGGTCTTTAGACTTTTTCAAACGTTTCGATATATCAAGTCCCGCTAACAGCCATTAAGTCTTTTTTCAGGCCCGAGCATCGGGCAAAAGACATGCGCTTCAATGAAACTGTAGCAACCAACAGCCAGGCGTTTCGCGAGCTTGGTGCGGTTTGGCCTCCGCGCTAGATCCGCTATCGGAACCCTTTACTATGAATCTCTATTCCCAGCTAACTCAGCTTATTTTCGACTTCTATCGGGAAGATCCGCAGCCGCTCCAGCAACTGCAACCCCTGCGCCGATGCAAGGTTTCCCGTTGGTGGGGCACCTTCAACGTTCGATGCTTCGACCTCGAAACAGCCAACGCACTGATCGCCGCTCAATCTTCTCTTGTCGAGCCCATCGCTCAACTGCGCCTCGCTCACCAAATCAAAATTTTGCTCAACCGGGATGTCCTGACCGTTGTCCCCGTCCAGAAACACCGCAGCGGCTCCCGCAGCAATCAGCACCTGTGGCACGACGCAGAGTTTTGACTCACGACAAAGTTAAAGGGCGATCGCCCGCTTCCTTCAGACCCAAATGTCACTACAAGAAAAGGGGTTGTCATCACCGCGTGATCGACAACCCCTTTGTTTTGGGTTTTAACTAGGTCTTTCTGAAGTCGCTGCTAACAGCGCATCCGAGCGAGCCGGGACGGCACCACCATCCTATTTTTCAGAAACCACTTCCGAAGTTTGATAGGACTTTTCTAGAGAGCGGAGCTGGCTGTCTTGGGTGTCGCGGACCGCAGCGCTGAGCCAGCCGCTCAGGAGCGAGTCAACGGAGAACAGGCCCGCGCCATTGATCAGGAAAAACAGGAAGCAGGCCGCATAGATGGACGACAGCTCCAGATACGGAATGCTGAAGCCCGCCACCAGGACATGGTGGTACATCGCCACCAGCATGGTGCCAAAGAGGCCCGCCGCAGCCGGTCGCGTCAGGAAACCCAGCGCCAGCAGAGGAGCTGCGATCAGCTCGGTGTAGGCAGCGCAATAGCTAAAAAAGATGGGAAACGGCAAGCCGATGACTTTCACGTAGGCTTCCGCAAAGCCTTCGATGTTGCCAAGTTTATCGAGGCCGTTGTGGATCATCATGATCCCCACCACGAGGCGCAAAACAGTCCAGCCGATTTGGGATAGATAGCTCGGGGCGAAGGTGGGCTGCAGGGCGAGGGCAGTCCAGCCGCTCAGACGCTGAGTGAGTGCCATGTCGTTTCTCTCCAGAACAAGGGGGATTGGTCGCCTGTCAATTTAATAATCTTAACAAAAATCATTAAATCTCATAATAAAAGGTAAATAAAATGCTCTAAAAATGAGAAGTTTTTCTGGAAGAAATGCGGGGCTTCTCAGCGACTGTGTCAAGGTTTCCTGTCTTTTTAGCTGTCTCGCAGGGAGGGTCTTGGGCACAGTAAATTGTGAGAAGCTTTAGCGTTTGGTTGATTTTGATTAAAAAATGCAACAAAACGGCTGTTTACGGGCCGCTCTGCTGCATTTCGAAGAAAGCAAGAACAAATTGGGGATCAAGTCCCAGGCTCTGGGGATCAAGATCGAGAAAGATTAGGGGGTGACGATATGAGGAGAGGCGATCGCCCCTAGGCGGCCCTGATAGACCAGCGCTTGGTAGACCATGGCCGCCACCTCGGCGCGGGTCGCGTCTCGATTGGGGCTTAGCCGGTCCGCGCTGGGATAGCTCACCACCAGGCGGCCCTGGGTCGCGGCGGCGACGGCAGCCCGGGCATAGCCAGGAATCTGGGCGCGATCGCCAAAGCGATCGAGCACCGACTCCTCAACGGGCGGCAGATTCAGGCCGCTGGCCAGACTCACGATCACCTGCACCCTCGGCAGGGTCCGGTTCGGCGCAAAGCGGCTCTCCGAAACCCCCGCCAGGAAGCCGCCGCGATAGGCTCGGTCGATGGCCCCGTAGGCCCAGAAATCCGCCGGCACATCCTGAAACTCAAGGCTGGGCCGCAGGGGCGCCGGGTCGAGAGCCTTGGCCAAGAGGGCCGCATACTGGGCTCGGCTCATGGTGCTCTCGGGCTGGAAGGTGCCGTTGGGCAGGCCGCTGATCAGCCGCTGGCTCGCCAAAGCGCGAATGAAGTCCGCCGCCCAGTGCCCCTCGATGTCGCTGAAGGTGGGGCTGACGGGGTCCGGCTGGACAATATAGGGAGAGGCAAGCGCTGGCACCCGCCCCTGGACCACCAGGCTTTGGTAGACCAGGGCGACGACTTCGGCGCGGGTGATGTCTCGCAGGGGATCGAGCTGGGCCACATTGGGATAGCTGACCACCATCCGGCGATCGACGGCAGCGGCGACCTCGTCGGCGGCGTAGCTGGGGATCTGGGCGCGATCGTCAAACACCAGCAGCGAGTTGGGAGAGCCGCCCGTCAGCTTGAGACCGCTGATCAGAGAGACCACAGCCTGGACGCGGGTCAGGTTTTGGTTGGGCCGAAAGGTGTTGTCCGGAAAGCCCGACACAAAGCCCATTCGGCTGGCCTTGGCGATCGCCCCCCGCCCCCAAAAGTCCGCCGCCACATCCTCAAAGCTCGGCTCCGGCAGCACCAGCGGCTGATCAAACACCTGAGACACCAGCGCCGCGTACTGGGCGCGGGTCAGCTTCTCATTGGGCCGGAAGGTGCCATCTTCAAAGCCGCTCACCAACCCCCGACTCGCCAAGCCCTGGACAAACCCCGCCGCCCAGTGTCCTTGCAGATCGCTAAATCCAGAGGCGATCGCCGTGGGCAGTGGCGTCGTGGGGCTCGGGGCCGGGGTGGGGCTCGACGACGGCGCTGGCAGCGGGCTCAGACTGGGGTTGGGCACCAAAATCTGATTCGCCTCGAAGGCGACGCTGCCCTTCACGCGGGTGGGGTTGAGGTGGTTGCCCACCGACAAAACGTTCAGCGTGGTGGCATTGTGCAGATCGAGCGCGCCGTTGCCGCGAAAGAAATTGCCGCCGGGGTCTTGGCCTTGGCCCAGATCTGGCAGGGCCATTTGGGTCGCCACGAGGCCCGCTTCGCGATTGTTCTCAAAGCGGTTGTTGCGCAGGACCGGGCGGCTTTCTCCGGCCAGCACCAGGCCCGAGCGATTTTCGGTGAAGCTGTTGCCCACCAGCAGCGGCGCGGCGTCAGCCTTGAGGGAAGCGCCGTAGCCCGTATTTTGAAAGCGGTTCTCCCGCAGCTCGCCCTTGGCGTTGCGATCCATGGCCAGGCCGCAGGAGCCATTGGCCACAAAAACGCAGTTCTGGACTAAGGGGCGCGCATTGCCCGTCACAACCACTCCTTCGCGCTGGCAGTTTTTGAGGGTGCAGTGGGCGAGGGTGGGGGCGTCGTTGCCCTGGATCCAGACGCCGGTGCCGCTCGTGGCGGGATTGATCACCGTGACGCCGCGCAGTTCGCTGCGATCGCCCAACAGCACAGTGATTTGCTGGTCTCCGTCCAGGGTGGGCCGGAGACCGCTGCCCTCCAGGATCACGCTGCTGCCCTGACTGCCCTCGTCGCCGACCACCTGCACCCCAGCGGGCACCCCCAGCGGAAAGGTTTCGCCGCTGCTGGCGCGGTAGGTGCCCGGAGCAACCCGAATCACTGCGCCAGCGCGGGCCTGAGCCAGAGCGCGGCTCACGGTTTTTAGGGGAGCGCTGGCGGTGCCGGGGGCGCTGTCGCTGCCGCGCAGGCCATTGACATAAAGGATGGTGGACGGAGACTGGACCATGGAAGGCCTCGCTTTGAGATGATGTGAAAGCTGAGCAACGGAGAAGACAACGGGATGGCGCTGGCGCTGGGGTTTGATTTTGGGACGTCGGGGGCACGGGCGATCGCCCTGGATGGGGCAGGCGCGCTCCGGGCAGAAGCCGTCTGCCACTTCACCGGATCCGCTATCACCGACCCCGAGCGCTGGAAAAGCGCTTTATTTGACCTTTTGGGGCAGCTTCCGCCAGAAATTCGCCAGCAAATCACGGCGATCGCCCTCAATGGGACCTCTTCGACGGTTTTGCTGTGCGATGGGGCCGGTCAGCCCTTGGCTGCTCCCATCCTATATAACGATGGCCGAGGCGCAACGGTGCTTGACCACGTGCGGGCGATCGCTCCAGCGGGCCACACTGTCCTGAGCGCCACCTCGTCCCTGGCCAAGCTGCTGTGGTGGCGCCGCCAGGGCCTCACAACTGGCGCAAAGTCGATCTATTTACTGCACCAGGCGGACTGGCTGAGCTTCTGGCTCCACGGACGGCTGGGGATCAGCGACTACCACAACGCCCTGAAGCTGGGCTACGACGTGGCGGCCCTGGCCTATCCCCAGTGGCTCACCGATGCCCTCGACACTCTCATGCCCGGGCTGCGGCTGCCTCACGTTTTGGCTCCCGGCGATCCCATCGGTCCGCTCCAGGGCGCGATCGCCCAGGGCTTTGGCCTGCCGCCCCAGTGCCAAATCTACGCGGGCACCACCGACAGCATCGCCGCCTTTTGGGCCAGCGGCGCTGAACGTCCGGGCGAGGCCGTCACCTCCCTGGGCTCCACCCTGGTGGTCAAGCTGGTGAGCGATCGCCGCGTCGACGATCCGCGCTACGGCATCTATAGCCATCGCCTGGGCGATCGCTGGCTGGTGGGGGGCGCTTCTAACACTGGGGGAGCCGTGCTGCGCCATTTTTTTGATGATGAAACCCTGACATTGTTGTCCCAGCAGATCGATCCCCACCAGGACAGCGGTCTAGACTATTACCCGCTGCTCGCGCCGGGGGAACGCTTTCCCCACAATGATCCCCGGCTTTTGCCCCGGCTGACGCCCCGCCCCGCAGACGATCGCCGGTTTTTGCAGGGGCTGCTGGAGGGGATCGCTCGCATCGAAGCCAGCGCCTACGAGCGGCTGAGCGCCCTCGGAGCCTCGCCCGTCCAGCGGGTGTACACGGCGGGGGGCGGTGCGCGCAACGCAGTCTGGACCGAAATGCGATCGCGCTATTTGGGGGTGCCGGTGCGGTCCTCGCCCCACACCGAAGCCGCCTACGGGACCGCCTGCCTTGCAGCGGGGCTTGTGGGCGCGCCTGAGGGAGCAGAGACGCGCTTGGGCGAATAAAGAACTGAAAAAAGTCTTAATGTCGCTCAATTAGCCAGAATTTGCCAATAAATCTACGGATTTTAGCAGCCTTTTTGACCGGCGATCGGTCTAATCCGGTGATTTCCAGCCTTTCTCAGCGCAAATGCCCTGAAAGCACCACTAAAGGCCGCAAAACTCCCTAAAACTCTTTCAAAAGGCCCAAAAAAGTCAGTTGGAGAACTGGGAATAAGGGTGTTAAAACCTTTAGCAAATTCCTCACGTTTCTTAATTCTTGGAAATTTGAGGCAACAATGAGCAGCAGTGCCCCTCTCATCGTCTTTCCATCGTAAGGATGAGATACACCCGCAAGAGAATTCGTAAACTTTGACGTAAATTGCGACGAATGCGATCGCATTTCGTCCCCTCTCGGACGCTATCGAGAGATTTCAGCGCGTTGCAACGCTTGACAGCTGTCTACCTGAACCTAATTCAATTTACCGATCACGAGGAGGTTCACAGTGCGAATTGCACAGGTAGCCCCGCTATGGGAGCGAGTTCCCCCCCCTGCCTACGGTGGGATTGAACTCATCGTTAGCCTCTTGACTGAAGAGTTGGTGCGGCGGGGTCATGAAGTCACGCTCTTCGCTTCTGGAGACTCCATCACCACCGCCAAACTGTCGTCGGTTCACCCCCGAGCGCTCCGCCTAGACTCCAGCATTCGCGAGTACGGCATTTATGAAATGCTGCACTTGAGCAGCGTCTACGATCGCGCCGCCGACTTTGACGTCATTCACTCTCACATGTGCTGTGCGGGCTTGCCCTACGCCAAGCTCGTCAAGACGCCCACAGTGCATACCCTGCACGGCATCTTCACGCCGGACAACGAAAAGCTTTTTGTCCACGCTCGTCGCCAGCCTTTTGTCAGCATCTCCGATGCTCAGCGAGAGGAGCGTCTCGGCCTAAACTACGCGGCGACGGTCTACAACGGCATTGATACCAGCCAGTACCCCTTCCACGCCCAGCCAGATGAGTCGCCCTATCTGGCTTTTGTGGGGCGGATCTCGCCGGAGAAGGGGGCGCACCACGCGATCGCGATCGCCCGTCAAGCTGGCTGGAAGCTCAAGATGGCCGGGAAAGTAGACCCCGTTGACGTGGGCTATTACGAGTCCGAAATTAAGCCCCTAATCGACGGCCAGCAGATCGAGTATCTCGGGGAAGTCACCCACAGCGAAAAAACGGCCCTGCTGGGCGGCGCGGTGGCGACGCTGTTCCCGATTACCTGGCGCGAGCCCTTTGGGCTGGTCATGGTGGAGTCCATGGCCACCGGGACGCCGGTGATCGCGATGCGCATGGGCTCGACGACGGAGGTGATTCGCCATGGACAGACCGGGTTCCTGTGCGATCGCCTGGAGGACTATCCGGCGGCGATCGCCCGGGCTGGCAGCCTTGACCGAATGGTCTGCCGCGAGCACGTGCTGACCCACTTCAGCGTCAAGCAGATGGTGGACGGCTACGAAGCGGTCTACCGGCAGGTGATGGCTCAGCGCTTTGTCAACAATGGCCATCACGCGCCGAGCGCTGGCTCCGGCAGCCCCGCCTCGACCTCTTTCTACACCTCTCTCTAACTCCCGCTTTGCCTAACCCTGGTCCTCTCACCCTGTTCCTTTAATCGGGATCGCTGTCATGGGCAGGCCTCAGAGCATCTCTGCTTGGGCCCTCCATGACAGGCGCTATCCCCTACTCTCGTTTTTTGTGAGGTCTCACGTTGTATGCGGATTGCTCAAGTTGCGCCTCTATGGGAGCGAGTTCCGCCTCCCGGCTACGGTGGCATTGAGTTGGTGGTTGCCCATCTGACTGATGAGCTGGTGCGGCGCGGCCACGAGGTCACCTTGTTTGCGTCGGGAGACTCCGAAACCCAGGCTAAGCTGATTTCCGCCGTGCCCCGGGCGATTCGCCTCGATCCGTCGGTCAAGGAACCCGGGATCTACGAATATTTGCAGCTGGCCAGCGTGGGCGATCTGGCCGATCAGTTTGACCTGATCCACTTCCACACGGGGCTGTCGGCTTTGCCCATCGCCCATCTGCTCAAGACCCCAGCGATGCACACCCTCCACGGCCGCTTCTCGGCAGACAACGCCAAGGTGTTCGATCGCTATCGGTCCCAGTCCTATATCAGCATTAGTTTGTCTCAGCGCGAGGGCGGCCCAGAACTGAACTACGCCAGCAATGTCTACAACGGCATTGACGCTGGAGCTTATCCCTTTTGTGCGCAGCCCCAAGGGGAGCCCTACCTGGCCTTTTTGGGTCGCCTGTCGCCGGAAAAAGGCCCCCATCACGCCATCGAGCTGGCCCGCAAAACGGGCTGGAAACTGAAGATGGCGGGCAAGGTGGATGTGGTGGATCGGGCTTTCTTTGAGGAGGCGATCGCCCCTCAGCTGGACGGGGATCAGATCGTGTATCTAGGCGAGCTGGACCACGACCAAAAAGCGGCACTGCTGGGCGGTGCGGTGGCGACGCTGTTTCCCATTACCTGGCGCGAGCCCTTCGGGCTGGTCATGATCGAGTCCATGGCCACCGGGACGCCGGTGATCGCGATGAATCTGGGCGCGGTGCCCGAGGTGATCGTCCACGGACAAACGGGATTTGTCTGTGAGAGCCTGGCGGAGATGGAGGCGGCGATCGCCCAGGTGTCTAGCCTCCAGCGCCAAGCTTGCCGAGATCACGTGCTGAATCGCTTCAGCGTGGCGTGCATGGTGGATGGCTACGAAGCGGCCTATGGCCAGGTTCTCGGAGAAACTGCGGTGTCCGTGCCAGCGCGGCGATCGCCCCGGCGCGTCGCCTAGGCCGAGATTCCCAAAACCCCATTTAGTAAACTACCCCGCCCTAAGAGGGACGGAGCTTTCAGTAGCCCTCAAAACGACATCCTGCAAAGAGCAAGACATCATCTCGGAGCCTCTAGGCGCGTTTACGATGCGCCCCAAAGTGGCAATATTTTTTGCCCCATTCACATCCGCATCTCCAATCCAGCCGCAATTTTGGTTCAAGCACTCAAACTTTTTGCCCTGCCGGTTGCCAATCACCTTGCAGCAATGGCACGTCTTAGACGTGTAGCGAGGGTCCACAAACCGGATGCTGACGCCAAACTTCACGCCCTTATAGGTCAGAAATTGGCGTAGCTGATAAAACGCCCAACTGTTGCTGCGTCTGCGCTCTGTCTTGGAGCGGGGCATCTGATTGGTGCGCTCTCTGATGCCGGTTAAGTCCTCTAGAGCAATGGCTTGATGGTTGTTTTTTGCTTGCTGGATCAGTCGATAGCTGATGGTGTGGTTGAGCCATGCTTGGAATCTTCGCTCTCGTCCACTCAACCGTTGCAAGACCTGTCTCGCTCGTCTGCGAGTAGATCTTGTGCCTTTGGACGCTTTGCGTTGCAGCGAAGCTCGCACACGACTGTACTGGTCTCTGACTTTCGTGACCTCCTTGCCGCTAAACTTTGAACCTTCAGAGGTACAGGCGATGTCTGTTCGTCCCAGATCTACACCTAATACTTCGTCTGTCTCTGAAATCTCAGGGGGCTCAGACTCTAGCTGGATTTGCAGATAGAAGCTGCCATCTTTTCGTTTGACCAGGGTGGCTGATTTGGGATTCTGGCCCTGCAAGAGATGCTTTTGGTAGTTGCCGATATGCAGTCTGAACTTTTCTCGCCCTTTCAACATCGTCAGGCTGACTATCCAGCCGGATTCTTTGAAGGTGAATGTTCGGGCGTCATAGGTGGCTGAGGTGGGAGCAAATCCTTTGACGGGTCTTCCTTTTTGCTTGGCTGTCTTTCGATTGGCACAAACCCGCCGGATGGCGTGGATGGTCATCTGGGCAGACAGGCCTGAGTGTGCTCTAGCCTCTTTGTAAATCAGGGACTGAACGGCGATCTGATTAGTCAGTTTCTCGGGAGTCTGAGCATTCACGAACTCACAGCATTTTGCAAAGGCAGAAAGGACCGCATCAAGCTTTTCAACCTGTTGCGGTAATACTTCTAGCTTGCAAGACACTGTGAGGACTTGAGGCATTTTTAAAGCGTGAAGTTTTTTGTTCTAACCATAACTTATTGGGGTGTATTGGGAGGCATTGAGCCCCCAATACACTCCGCTCTTCCTCCCTACCCTGAAGAGGGATGGGGACTCTCGCGACTTAGTTGAATTCATTACTTGTTTAAACGCTGCATCGGCGGCGTATCGGGTCAGGCTTGGGTTTGCCCGATACGCTGCTTTGGCGCGATCGCGCCTCCCGGCTACGCTTCGATCACCACCCGCAGGTTGCCCCGCTTTTTCACCACCCGACAGGACAGCGTCTCGCCCGATCGCTCAAACTCCAGGTCCAGCAGCGTCGAGCCGATGCGCAGATTCTGCATCGACAGGCGCTGGAGAGACGGCAGCAGGGCCGGGTCGAGAATGCGCAGGTTGTTGGCCGGGGCGTCGGGGACCAGGTTCACCATCAGCGTGATCAGCTGGAATAGGCTACCGGTGGCCCAGGCCTGGGGCGAGCAGGCCACGGGGTACTGCACGGGGCTGTTGTTGGTGAGGCGCTCATAGCCGCAAAAGAGCTCCGGCGGGCGCTGATAGGGCTGCTCTAGGGTCATGTCGATGATGCCCTGGGCCACCTCGAGGGCCGGCGCCATGTGCCCCGTCGATCGCAGGCCCAGGGCCGTCAGGGCATTGTCGTGGGGCCAGACGGACCCAACGTGGTAGCCCATGGGGTTGTAGGCTGGGGACTGGCTGCTCAGGGTGCGGATGCCCCAGCCGCTAAAGAGATCCGGCGCCATCAGCCGCTCGGCCACGCTGTCGGCCTTCTCGGGGGTGAAGATGCCCAGATGCAGGCAGTGGCCCGGGTTGGAGGTGATGCTGTCGACGGGGCGGCCTTGGCCATCGAGGGCGAGGGCGCAGTACTGCTCCTCTTCGAGCCAAAAGTCTCGGTTGAAGCGGACCTTGAGGCTGCGGGCTTCTTCTTCGAGGCGATCGCCCAGTTCGTGCTCCTTGCGCAGGCGGGCGATCTGGCTGAGCCGAATCTTGGCGGCGTAGACGTAGGCCTGGACCTCGCACAGGGCGATCGCCCCCTCGGCGAGATGGCCCTTGCTATCGACAATGCAGTTCCCCGAGTCCTTCCAGCCCTGATTGACCAGGCCCCGCTTGGACTTGCGGGCGTAGGACAGGTAGCCCCGGTCATCCAGACTGCTGTCGATCCACTCCATGGCGGCGATCGCGTTTGGCCAGAGGCGATCGAGGGTGTCGCGATCGTGGGTCCAGGCGTAGTACTCGGCATAGAGCATGATCCACAGCGGCGTGGCGTCGATGGTGCCGTAGTAGGGCGTGTGGGGAATCTCTTGGCAGCGAGCCATCTCCCCAAAGCGCAGCTCGTGAAGAATCTTGCCCGGCTCCTCGTCTCGCCAGGGATCATGGTTTTCTCCCTGGAATCGGGCCAAGAGGGACAGGGTTTCTAGGGCGATCGTCGGGTCCAAAATCAGGGTCTGGGACGCCGCAATGATCGAGTCGCGGCCAAACAGAGTCGAAAACCACGGCACCCCCGCCGCCAGGAACTTCGACTGCTCAAAGCTCTGGCGCAGCAAATAGACGTCCTGCTCCGCCCGATCCAGGATCTGGTTGAAGGCCTCGTTGTCCGTGCGGATGCGCGCGATCTGGTGCTGCCACTCCTGCTCATCGAGAATGTTGGCCGCCAGGGCCTGGGTGAGGGTACTGGGCGCTGAGGTCGCGGTGTTTTGGTCATGGCTCAGCAGCGCCAGGCGGTACCCCAGGCGCTGCTTGGCCTGGGGTTCGAGCTTCAGATGCCACACCGCCGTTTGCCCCTTGAAGTAGCTCGGTAGGGTGTGGCTGAAGTGGATTCGCGACTCCATCAGCACGCCGTCGAGTCCCTGATAGGCCAGCACGAGGCGATCGGTTTCTAGGGTTTGGCGAGACAAAACCTCCTCTAGGGTCAGGCCGGGAGGCAGCATGCGCATCAGCCGGCCCCGCTGCTCTCGCCCGAAGCCGCGAATCTCAAACAGGTCCACAAAGTCCGCATCGAAGCTCAACGAGAGGGTGAGCTCCACCGGCTCGGTGTTGTAGTTGCTGACTTCGATGTCTTCGAACAAGCCCGCATTGATCACCAGCTCTCGCTGGATGCCGATGGTCTCGGGGGGAATGTGGGGCAGGCGGGGATTGGCGCACAGGACCGACAGCGCAAACCCCCGAGCGGCGCTACTGCTCAGGAAAATGGGCGATCGCCCCTCGATTTGCAGCTCCAGGCGGCTTAGATAGCGACTGTCTTTGTAAAACAGCCCCATGTTGGTGGTTTGGTCATCCTCCACGCAGCCAGCAATATTGCCCAGGGTGTCGGTGATCAAAAAAATGTCGTCTTCTTTGATGGTCATGGTGGGCTGGGGCTGGCCCTCGAGGACGCAGGGCCAGTCTGCGATCGCCCACTGCTCCGCCGTCACAAACTGCCGGCCCTGTAGCTCAAGAATTTCGGATTTCATGCACGCTCCGCTTGGGGGACAAAACTGCTGTTTTTACCCAGGCCAGGAATTGTGTAGAGGCTGATTTCCTGGCACCGCTCCGTTACGGTCATGCTAGCAAGCTCTCCCGAGCTGCCAAGGCCTCCCAAGATAGATGTTTGCGGCGAAATATCCAGGGCACCGGAAGGCAAAGCCGAGATCCACGGCTCCCGCGATCGCCCCGCACGCCCCGCGCAAATTCTGGCATCGGCCTTGGGGATACTTCCGTCTGCGCTATTTTGCTTCCACATGCGGCTGCTTGTGTCTCCTTTCAGCCGCGATCGCCCTCAATCCATCCACAATCTTTTTGGGATCATCACTATAAATTTTTGTCATAATTAAAGACAGTATTTAGAATTTATCGCTACTTATAGTGAGAGAAGTTAGCGTGCTTTTTGACCTAGTCATGTCATATTTTTCGATTAACGCAAAATTAAGTTTAAGAGAATAAATTTTTCGCCAGTCTCTGATTTTAGCCAGACATTCTCAAATCGATCCGGGCATCTCTCCAGGCCGCTTCTAGAGATTTATTCTCTATTTGTAGGCCATAGTACCTAGCTTTGAGAGCAGGCTCTTCCGGTAGCTTCTCTAACCAAGTTCCTTCGCAATCGTGCTGAGTTTTAGATTATCTTTAAACTGATTTCGATTAGCCTGAAAGCCTCATCGATTGAGAACCAAGAAAATTTCCTGGCTTCATAAAAATAGACTTAAGGATTTTTTAAAAGCAAAAAATTTTCAGCAAAAATTTGGTTTTGGATCATCTTTCTCTTTTTGACAATCCAAGTCCCTGATCTCTCAGGGCAAAGATTCACCCACAACGACCTGCTTTGGAGAGGAATAAGGAATCATGGGGCTTGAGATGGAGCCAGCCAGCTTAGACGATGTTTTGATCACCGAAGAACTGTTCCATCGTCCCCGAAAGACTCCCAACTTGCAGGCTGAGAATGACGCTTTTCGGACCTTGGCTCGCCAGCTCGTAGAGCAGCCCCAAACCATGCTAAAGACGCTGGTTACCCTTGCCAAAAATCTCTGCAGGGCGGGCACAGCAGGCGTCAGCCTTCTAGAAACCGATGGAGATGGAGCCGCGATCTTTCGGTGGGCGGCGATCGCCGGGGAGTTGGCCCACCAAGAGCACAACAGCATCCCCT
This sequence comes from Geitlerinema sp. PCC 7407, assembly GCF_000317045.1. Taxonomy (NCBI): domain Bacteria; kingdom Bacillati; phylum Cyanobacteriota; class Cyanophyceae; order Geitlerinematales; family Geitlerinemataceae; genus Geitlerinema; species Geitlerinema sp. PCC 7407. Next base: position 1,703,034 of record NC_019703.1, on the reverse strand, counting down.
ACGACAACAGTCCCTGCGGTTTTTGTTTGCAGCAGCGATCGCCCCAGCTCTACACCTATCCCGAGCGCTACTGGACCCACATCCGCAGCGACACCACCCCCATCGTCGAAGCGCTCATGGTGCCGCTGATCTCCAATGAGCAGGCCCTGGGCGTGATTTGGATCGTCTCCCATGACCCGGGACGGCGCTTTGATGCTGAAGATCTACGGGTGATGACGAGTCTGGCAGATTTCACGGCCGCAGCCCTCTACAGTCACCAAACCCGCCAGGCCGCCGAATACGCCCAGAGTCTGCTGCACATGCTCCTCGAGCACGTTCCCGAAGGCATCACGATCGCCGGGGGACCGCCCAACTTTCCGCTGATCGCCAACAGCCGCCTGGCCCAGGAGTGGCTTGGCCGCCCCAACGAGGCCCTAATCGGCATGCCCTCCCAGGAGCACCTCCAGTTCTACAACCTGTTTCTGCCCGATGGCGTGACGCGCCCATCCCCCGAGCAGCTGCCGCTGTACCGAGCGGCCCGCTACGGCGAGATGCTGCGCGATGAAGAATGCATCATTGAGCGGCCCGACGGCACCCGCATCCGCGTCAGTACGAACGTAGTCCCGGTGCGCAACGCCCAGGGAGACATCATCGGCGCGATCAGCTGCTGGCGCGATGTCACCGAGCAGCGGTTCATCGAGGCGGCGCTGCACAAGCGAGAAACCGACCTAAACCTGATTACCAATGCTGTGCCAGCTCTCATTTCTTTTGTAGATGCCGAGCAGCGCTACCGGTTCAATAACCGGACCTATGAGGAGTGGTTTGGCCGGCCTCCAGAGGAGGTCTACGGCAAGACGCTCTGGGAAGTGCTGGGGGAGAGGGCGTACCAGGCCATTCGCCCCTACGTGGATCGGGTCTTGGCCGGACAGCAGGTCTCCTTTGAAGCTCAAACACCCTACCAAGAAGGCGGCACTCGCCACATTCACGCCACCTATGTGCCGCGCTTTGGGGCGCGAGGCGTTGAGGGGTTTGTGGCGCTGGTCAGTGACATCACCGAGCGCAAACGAGCGGAGGAGGCGCTGCGCCAGAGCGAGGAGCGGCTGCGCATTGCTCAGCAGGCAGCCCAGGCAGGGGTCTGGGACTGGGACATTGTGCACAATCGGATGACTTGGTCAGAGGAATACTATCTGCTTTATGGATTCGACCCGGCGATCGTGGAGCCGTCCTATGAGAGCTGGCTGGCTTCGGTGCTAGAGGCAGATCGCCATCGCGTGGATGAAACGGTTCGCAAGGCGTTCATGGCTCCGGCCAATCTGAATGTGGAGTTTCGGATTTGGCATCCGGAGCGGGGCGAGCGCTGGGTGACGGTGATCGGCCAAACGTTTTATGACGCTGAGCAGCAGCCCATCCGGATGACCGGCATTGTCCTAGATATCACCGATCGCCGGCGAATCGAGATCGCCCTGAGCGAGAGTGAGTTTCGCTACCAGACCCTGGTGAAAAATATGCCGGGGATGGTCTACCGCTATGAGCCGGAGGAGCTGGCGGGCGATCGCTTTACCTATGTGAGCTCTGGCTCGCGGGATCTGCTAGAGCTGGAGCCAGAGACCGTTCTGGAAAATCCCAATGCGCTGTGGTCTTTGATCCATCCCGAGGATCGGGCCTCGCTCCACAGCTCGGTGGCGATCGCCGTTGCCGAGGCAGCTGACTGGGCGTGGGAAGGCCGCTTGATCACGCCCTCCGGTCAGGTCAAGTGGCTTCAGGGCCAGTCGCGGATGGAGGTCACCGAAACCAGCAAGGTCTGGGACGGACTGCTGATCGACATCAGCGATCGCAAGCAGGCCGAGGAATCTCTGCGCCTGAGCGAAGAGCGCTATCGGCTTTTGACGTCCATTCTCAGCGCCCTCGTTTGGGTGAGCGATGCCCAGGGAGCTTTCACGAAACCCCAGCCTCAGTGGGAGGAGTACACCGGCCAGAGCTGGCAAGACAGTCAGGGCTTTGGCTGGCTCCAGGCGATCCATCCCGAAGACCAGGCCGAGGTTATGGCCCTGTGGGAGCAGGCCCTCGCCCAGCGGACCCCCTACCACGCCGAAGGACGCATGTGGCACGCAGCGCGGCAGGAGTATCGCCACTTCAAGGTGCGGGGCGTGCCGCTGCTCAATCCTGACGGCTCGGTGCGCGAATGGATTGGCAACATTACCGACATCCACGAGCGGGTGCAGGCAGAGCGCAACCGCGAGCGGGTGCTCCAGCAGGAGCAGTTTGCCCGAGAAGCCGCCGAGCAGGCTAACCAAATCAAAGACGAATTCTTGGCGGTGCTGTCCCACGAGCTGCGATCGCCCCTCAACCCGATCCTGGGCTGGGCAACGCTCCTCCAAAGCCACAAGCTCAGCGAGGCCAAAACCCGCGCAGCCCTAGCCACCATCGAGCGCAACGCCAAGCTGCAAGCAGAACTGATCGAAGACTTACTCGATGTTTCGCGGATTCTGCGCGGCAAGCTCAGCCTCCACCCCGTCTCCGTCGATCCCTACACCACGCTGCAAGCCGCCCTAGAAACGGTCCGCCTCGCAGCCGAAGCCAAATCGATTCAGATTCACACCCAGCTCGACACCGCCGTGGGCAACATCCTGGGAGACCCGGCCCGTCTCCAGCAGGTGATTTGGAATCTGCTCTCGAATGCCGTCAAGTTCACGCCGCCCGGTGGCCTAGTAAGCGTGAGCCTAGCGCAGTGCGACTCCGAGACCGGGGAGCAGCCTGCCGACCGAGCCGAGCCCCCCCTGACCCGCTACGCCCAGATCACCGTCACCGACACTGGCAAGGGCATCTCAGCAGATTTTCTGCCCCATGTTTTCGACTACTTTCGCCAGGAAAACAGCGCCACCACCCGCAAGTTTGGGGGGCTGGGGCTGGGGCTGGCCATCGTCCGTCATCTGGTGGAGCTGCACGGCGGCACTGTCCAGGTCGAGAGCCTGGGGGAAGGGCACGGCGCGACCTTCCGGGTTCGCCTGCCCCTGCTCAGCGCACCGGATGCCGGGGGAGAGCCGCCCGCCCAGGAGCCCGCGATCGGCGCGTCCCTCCAGGCCCCCCTGAGCCAGCGGCGCATTCTGATCGTGGACGATGACCCGGACACGCGGGACTACCTGACGTTTGTGCTGCGGCAGGCGGGGGCGCAGGTGACGGCGGTGAACTCGGCGATCGCGGGCCTCGAGCAGGTGAATCGGTTCCGGCCGGACCTGCTGCTGAGCGACATCGGCATGCCGGACATGGACGGCTACATGCTGCTGCGCCAGATCCGGGCGCGATCGCCGGAGGAGGGCAGCCACACCCCGGCGATCGCCCTGACGGCCTACGCTGGGGAAAGCAACCAAAAACAGGCGATCGCCGCTGGATTTCAGCGTCACCTGAGCAAGCCCGTGGACCCCACAGAGCTGGTGACGGCGATCGCCGATCTCCTAAGCACCTATCAGCGCAAATAGGTTGGGGCAGCCGTCACGGCAGGACTGAGGGGCAACGTCACGGTGAAGGTTGCCCCTTGATCTTTGCCGGGACTCTCCGCCTCGATTTCGCCGCCGTGCAGCGTCACCAGCTGCCGCGCGATCGCCAGCCCCAGCCCCAGCCCCCCGTGCTGGCGCGTGATGGAGCTATTTTCTTGGCGAAAGTAGTCAAACACGTAGGGCAAAAACTCAGGCCGGATGCCCTGGCCGGTGTCGCTGATGCGGATCTGGGCGCTGGCCCCTTGCTGATCGAGCTGAATCTCGACGCGCCCGCCCCTAGAGGTGAATTTGATCGCGTTGAGCAGCAGGTTTTCGACCACCTGCTGGAGGCGATCGCCGTCTCCCACGACCAGATTCATCGTCTCCGCTATCTGGGTGCTCAGGGCGATCGCCTTGGCCTCCGCCTCGGGCTGGACTCGCTGGATCGCCACCTTGAGGACCGAGCGCAGATCCACCGGATGCTTATTGAGCAGGAGCTTGCCCTGGAGCAGGCGAGAAATGTCAAACAGATTCTCGATCAGCTGGGTCTGCAAGCGAGCGTTGCGCTCGATGGTTTCCAGGGCGCGGGCCGTGATCGCCTCGCTAAACTTGCGAGTGCGCAGGGCCTCAGCCCAGCCCAAAATCGCGTTCAGCGGCGTCCGCAGCTCGTGGGAGACAATGGCCAAAAATTCGTCCTTGAGGCGATTGGCCTGGTCGAGCTCCTCGGCCTGCCGCTGCAAGGCGCTGAGCGCCAGCTGCAGCTCCTGCCGTCGCAGGCTGACCTCTTCGACCAGGACTTCGAGGTCATGATTTTGGCTGGCGAGCTCCTGCTGCAAGAGGTCGCGCACCCGCTTGACGGCGACCAAGTTGCCCACGCGGGCCTGGAGCTCCTCAACCGAAAAGGGCTTCATCAGGTAGTCCTGAGCTCCCTGGCGCAGCAGCTGCACCCGCAGGTCGTCATCGGCTTTGGCGGTCAGCATGACGATCGGGGTGCTGTCAAGGGCCAGGTGAGTGCGGAGCTGATGCACGAGCTGATCGCCGCTCAGATAGGGCATCATCACGTCACTCAAGATCAGATCTGGCTGCAAGGCGATCGCCCGCTCTAGGCCCTCTTGGCCATTGGCCGCCGTCGCCACCCGATACTCCTGGGCCAGGGTCGTGGAGATAAATTGATTCATCTCCAGGTTGTCCTCGACCACCAAAACGAGGGGCTTGCTGGGGTTAGTGGCCAGTTCTGGGGGAGCGATCGCCGCAACGGTCCGCAGCTCCTCGATCATCAGCGTTGCCATTTCTTCAGCCGGAGCCAGGTCTGCTGTCGAGAATAGACGCGCGCCCGGAGGCGCCATCAGGGGCAGCTCTACCGTGAACTGGGCGCCGCCTTCGGGGGCATCGCTGATGGCGATCGCGCCGCCCTGGAGCTCCGCAAATTCCTTGGCGATCGCCAGCCCCAGGCCCGTCCCCCCAAAGCGCCGAGTCGTCCCCCCCTCGCCCTGCCGAAAGCGCTCAAAAATGGTCTCCCGCAGCTCCACAGGCACGCCCGGGCCGCTGTCGCGCACCGACAGGATCGCCCGAGTGGCCGGAGCCTGTCCGTCATCGGTGGTCAGGCAGCAGGCGATCGTGCCCCCACCGGGGGTGAACTTGAACGCGTTGGCAATCAGGTTCAGCAAGATTCGCTGGACTTTGAGCCCGTCGATCTGGGCGGGCAGGGACTCCGGCAGATCGAGGGTGAAGGCAATGCGTTTTTCGGCGGCCAGTCCGTCAAAGTTCGCCGCGCTCAGGCGCACGAGCTGGGCCAAGTCGCCTGGGGCATAGTTCGGCGTCATCCGGCCCGCCTCCAGCTTGGAGACATCCAGCAGATCGTTAACCTGCTTGAGCAGCAGGCGAGCGTTGCGATCGACAATTTCGAGATCTTGACGCTGCTCGCGGCTGAGGCCGCCTTGGTGGAGCAGTTTCTCCAGCGGCCCCAAAATCAGCGCGAGGGGCGTTCGCAGCTCGTGGCTCACATTGGCAAAAAACTGGGTCTTGATTTGGTCCATCTCTTTGAGCTGGTCATTGAGGGCCGCCAGCTTGTGATTGGCCGTCTCAAGGTGCGATCGCCGCTCTTCAGACAGCTTGGCGGTCTCCATCAGCCTCAGAGCCCGAGGCACCAAAAAAGGCAGCACGCTGGCCGTGGTGACCGAGGCGATCGCCGTCACCACCTTGAGCGCTCCCGACAGCCAGTACAGCGGCCGCCACAGAGTCCACACCTCCATGGCGTGGGTGCCGCCACAGGCCACGATGAAGGAGCCAAAGGCCAAGAACATCCAGTGAAAGGGAATCTCCTGCCGAGTCTTGTAAACCAAGTAGGCCAAGGTCGCCGAGATCATCACGTAGGCCAAGGCAATCAAAGAATCGGAAATAACGTGGAGCCAGACCAGACCCGGCCGCCACAGATAGCAGTGGCCATGGGGAATAAACCCATTGGCCGTTAGCAGCGAGTGCCAAACCCCCGGAAACAGCAGCGCCAGCGCAGCGGCAGCGATCAAGACCGCCGCCCCAGAGCTCCAGCGATTGTGAGAGATGCCGATCATTTTCACGCCTGGGAACAAAATCTTTTTAGGAATGCCAGCTAGGCCCTCTTTTTGCGATCGCAGGGCACTCCATTAGCCATTTTGGAACACAGTCTCTGCCGTTTCTTCCAAGTTTTATTTTTGGAGAGAAACATAGGAAGCGAGGTGTTTCAGTGCATCTAAGCACTTTTTAGACATTCCTTTGTCTATCTTGACAAATATTGTTACCTGGTGGCCAAAAATTTGCTCCCAAACCACCTCCCTAAAAACCACCACAGGGGCGATCACTGATTCACCTTTTCCCGCTACCGGTGCACCCTGTCTGCCAAGAAGGTTGAGCAAATTTTGTTCAGCTCAGAAGGGAATCAGCATCAAAATATTTTTTCTAGAAAATATAGATACAAGCAGAAAATGAAATTTGAAGCAAAAGACAGATTATAGAAATAGAGCTAGAAATTCTGCCAATTTCTAGCTCTATTTCAACTCGAAAACAAGGAAAATCAAGGCCAAGGTTTAGTCTTTGCAGCAATGGGGGCGATCGCCAACAGAGCAGCTTCAAAGTCTCGACAGCCATCAAGGAACAGCTGTCGCCAAGATGGATTCAAACACCGCCAGATGAGCATTTTGGCTGACTAAAGTGCAAAAAAGCCTCAACCCGGGATAACAACGTATCAAATTGAATTGGCTTGCGAATAAAGTCGTTCGCTCCCAGGGCTAATCCTTGAACTTCATTAACATCTTCATAGGCAGTCACCAGCACGATCGGAATAAAGGGCAAATCAGAATTCTGGCGAATCCTTCGAGTCGCTTCATAGCCATTCATCCCTGGCATCATCACGTCCATCAAGATCAAATCAGGCGGGGATTTTTCGATTTTCTCAAGGGCAGATTTGCCGCTGTCTGCTGTCTCAACTTCATAGCCTTCCGCTTCTAAAACGGTTTGTAAGAGAAACAAATTATCATTGAGATCGTCGACAACAAGAATCCGAAAATTTTGGGAAGAACACACAGCTCAAAGGCTCAAAAAATAGATTAAAAGGAAGCACCTAATTCATTGTTTCCCGTTTTGCGGAGCGCTCACCTCACACTTTAGATAGAAGTTATGCTACATCGGCGCAAATGGGGATCTAACGACTCTCAAAAGCCGAGGTTTTTGGCTGAAATAACGACATAGTAGGCGATCGCAGCCTTAGGCCCGCTTGGGCAAGATCGAAACGTCTGATGGTGTGAGTTCCTATTGTGCCGATGTTTATCCGAGAAAACACTGAGAATCTTAGAGGCTTCAAAACCTACGGTCAGTCAAAGCTGGGATTTACTTAGGCAGCCAAAGAAGCGCGATCGCCCACGCTGCCAGCTTTCGAGGGAAAATTAGAGGCAGTCAGAGGAAACGCTCACGCCCCAGACCCATGGCTCGAACTTCTACGCTGTCCTTCGATCGCGGCACTTTGATTTTGCATCCACCGCCCCGGGGTCGGGCCTGGATTGACTTTGCGACCTGGGACGATCGGGTGGAGCGCTTTCGCATCCCGGCCTACTACTACCGCGCGCTGGTGGAGCGGCTCCAGCTCGAAGGGGTGGACTTTGAGGATGCGGCCAGCGGTTTCGGAGCCCTGGACCTGACGCCCCACACCCAGATGCAGCCCTACCCCCACCAGGCGGAGGCGCTGCTGGCCTGGAAGCAGGCCCAGCGGCGGGGCGTGGTGGTGCTGCCGACGGCGGCGGGGAAGACCTATCTGGCCCAGCTAGCCATGGAGGCGACGCCCCGCAGCACGCTGATCATCGTGCCGACCCTGGACCTGATGCATCAGTGGTACGCCCACCTGCTGGCGGCGTTCCCGGATGTGGAGATCGGGCTGCTGGGGGGCGGCTCGCGCGATCGCACGCCCATTTTGGTCTCGACCTACGACAGCGCCGCCATCCACGCCGAGTCCCTGGGCAACCAGTACGCCCTGATCATCTTTGACGAGTGCCACCACCTGCCCAGCGACTTCAACCGCGTCATCGCCGAGTACGCGATCGCCCCCTACCGGCTGGGCCTGACGGCAACGCCGGAGCGAGCCGACGGCCGCCACGAAGACTTGCAGGTGCTGATCGGGCCGGAGGTCTACCGGCGATCGGCGGAGGATCTGGCCGGCAAGGCCCTGGCAGCGCACGAGATCGTCCAGATCAAGGTGACGCTGTCCCAGGAGGAGCGCGATCGCTACAACGCCTGCATCGCGGAGCGCAACGCCTTTTTGCGCCAGGCCAAAATCAACTTTGGCAGCCTGGACGGTTGGCAGCGCTTCATTCGAGAAAGTGCGCGATCGCCCGCTGGACGCCGAGCCATGCTGGCCCACCACGAAGCGAAGGCGATCGCCCTCGGCACCGACGGCAAGCTGCGGGTCTTGGCCGATCTCCTGGGCCAGCATCACCCCGAGTCCGTGCTGATCTTCACCAACGACAACGCCACGGTGTACCGCATCTCCGAGGCCTTTTTGATCCCCGCCCTCACCCACCAAACCCCGGTCAAGGAGCGTCACGAAATCTTGCAGCGCTTCCGCGCCGGCGAGTACCGCGCGATCGCCGCATCCCACGTCCTCAATGAAGGCGTCGATGTGCCCGAGGCTCGGGTAGCAGTGCTGCTGTCGGGTACCGGCTCCGCCCGGGAATACATCCAGCGCCTGGGGCGAGTCCTGCGCAAGGGCAAACAAGCGGACAAGCAGGCCATTCTCTACGAAGTCGTCACCGAGGACACCCTCGAGGAGCGCACCTCAGAGCGGCGACGCGGCAGCACCTGGGCAGCCAAAAAGCCCCAGCAACTGGAGCTGGTCAAGCCTGCTCCAGTCTACGAGCTGCCCCGCCGCGCCACGCCAAAGGCCGCCGAAGACACAGCCACCTGGAAAACGCCACCCCCCAACCTGGACGACGTGCCCTTCTAGCACCCTCCTTACAGCTTCTAGCCCCCCTTCCAAAAGGGGGGTTGGGGGGATTATTGAGCCCAACCTCAGCCAGACATCCTTAGAAGCCCCACACGCGGCGCGGCCCAATGTCCAGGTGCAGCACATCGGGCAGATTGCTATAGATACCCACGCCCCCCGGCCACCACAGCATCACCGCATTGGCTAACCGGCGACCGCTGTAGCCATTGACCTGGAGATCCACCGCCTTGCCGTAGAGATGCTGGCTATTGGACACGCCGCCCACCGCCGCATTGATAGCCGGTGGGCGATACCAGGAGTTCACCAGGAAAGGCTGGCCGATTTGTTGACGAGCCCGCTCTAGCTGGCGCGCCAGCGCAATAATGCTATCGACAATGTCCACGCTATCGGGAATTCGGGTGCCATCCTTGGTCGCCTCACCCCAGGTGAAGCTGCCCCCCGGAATAATCGGCTGATCCGTGTAGAACGTGCTGACATTCCCCGGCAGCCGGAAGCTATATCCAGAATACGAAGGCGTCGTGGGCGGCGTCGGCTTCGGCACCGGATAGACGACCTTACCGCCGATCTCCACTCGGGCATGGCCATCGTAGACGTACCAAGTGCTGAGGTACTGGATGTAGTCCTTCTCGTACTTCAGCGCAAACTTGATGTGCCGGTTAAAGGAGCCGCTGCTGTCGGCATAGGCATAGGACTGAAGCTTGAAGGCCGTACCCGCCTGCACCGACACGACTTCACTCGCTGCTAGCTGCGAGGAGTCCAGCGGACGCCGCTTAAAAAGAGTATTGCTATTGATGCGCAGAACCGGCGTGTTTGGGTCTTCTGGCGGATAAACCACCTGGCCGTCATACTCGATGTAGCCATGCTGGTCGTAGATATACCAAGTGCTCAGGCCGCGCAGATAGTCCTTTTCGTACCTCAGCGCAAATCGGATATGGCTACTAAAGTCTCCCTGAGCGTCTGCATAGGCATAGGAATGCAGGCTATAGGATGTGCCGCTCTTGATCTCGTAGATTTCATCAGCGGACAAGTTCGACGACTGAAGCGGACGGCGCTTGAGGAGCGTGTCGCGAGTGACGTAGAGAACCGGTAAGTTCTCTTGATCTTCTTGGGGATAGACAACCTTACCGTCAAATTCCACCTGGACGTGGAGGTTGTAAACAAACCAGGTGTTGAGGTTGCGAATACTCGTATTTTTTAAGGCAAATTTAATATGGCCATCAAAGGGGCCATTGGCGTCAGCGTAGGCATAGGACTGAATCTCGTAGGTCGTACCCGCCTTCACGCTATAGATCTCTTCGGCGGCCAGGGTACTCCCAGGCTCAGGTCGCAGCTTGAACAAAGTATCTTGCCGGATCCGAAGAATCTGCTGGACCATACATCACCTGCTTTTGCTCTACGGCGAATGACAGCGCCCTCCCAAATCTGCATACCAGGCATTTGAATCGAGCCTGTAGGAAAACGCTGTCAACACACTACCGCAGATTTTGGCATACGCACCAAGCTGAAATAGAGAGCCGTTGGGTAGAGCACTTTAACGACCAAGTTCACCCGCTGCAGGCAGCTTTCGCAACCAAATCATCCCACGTTCAGCATTTTGGTACCGACAGATAAAGTTTCAGTTTTGCTCAAACGACCAAGCTCACCGGACACAGGAAAGCTCAAACACCAAGCTAACTCACTTGCAGCGTTCCGGTGCAGAGGATTTCTATGCAGCGTTCGGCATCAAGGTGACCTAGCACAGCTTCATAGAACAAATTGGTCGTGCATATTGTCATTACCAAAATTTTTTCTTAAAAGTACGGGAATCCGTACTTCTCGCAATCATTTTCTAGACAAATATTCAGTACATCACGGTTAAGATCAGCTAAACACTACGGATAGTGCTTAGCTTGTCCAAATAGCTACATATAGCGTATTAGCTTGGGACTTTTAAGCAAGTTTTGTTTAGTTACTGGTTACTTAGTAATTTCATAGGAGGTCTTTGTGGCTAATAAGTTCAAGGTTAAATTGAAAGTGACCGGCTTTGAACTGGAAATCGAGGGTAGTCGGGAAGATGTCCCTTTGATGGCTCAAGCAGTAGGACAACAGATGTCTGGATTGTTACTTCCAGCATCAGGAATAGCTGAGGGTGAAATCATTGAGGATAAAACTTTGCCTCAAGTTACACTCGAATCACAATCAAAACCTCAGAGAAAACAAGTTAACCGACGACGTTCTACAACTTCTGCAAAATCAGCGTCGAGCCGCAAAAACTCAGTAGTTGCGATTGATTGGAAGCATGATTCTATGAAGTGGGGGATCCCTCAACAAGATTGGACTACTGCTAATAAATCAATTTGGCTTTTGTATGTTGTTTCTAAAGAGGCTGGTGTTTCTGAGCTAACAGGCAGGGAAATTTCTACAACTTTCAATAAACATTTTCGCCAGTCTGGTCAACTCAAGACTGGTTACATCAATCGTGATCTTGGTAAAGCAAAAGGTTCTAATGGCAAAGTTGCTCTAGTTTCTGAAGACGCCACTAAAAATCCCTCAGCTTGGTTTCTAACTCAGGAAGGGGAGAAACGCGCTCAAGAACTAATATCCAAAGCACTTGAACAAAGCTAACTAGTCTAAAACCATATTGCTCATCAAAAACGAGGTTAATGTATGGCGTTAGCCGAAAGAAGCTTCATCGTTCAAAGTATCTCACCTCCAGTTGATTGCTTACTTGCAAATCAACTCATGGATGAATTTATTTCCATGGAGCGACGATACATTCAGTGCGACTGGGAACCAGCAGAGTTAGATGGAGGACAGTTCTGTGAGGTTCTTGCTAGAGTTTTGTATCATATCGATTCGGGCAATCTTAACCACTCTAAATCGTTTGACGATTGTTGCAAGTATATCGAGAATGATCAAGTTCAACATACTATGCAACCTCGACAGAATGCACTTCACCTTACACGTGTTTTGCGTACAGTCTACAAATTTAGGAGCCAACGCGGTGCTGTACATATAAGCCCACACTATACTCCTAATCATATGGACTCAAAATTTGTAATCGAGTCTATACGTTGGTGTATAAACGAAGTGCTTCGTATCTTCTGGCAAGGTGACAGGGATAAAGTAGCTAAAACAATACGTGAGTTACTTCAATTTGACGTTCCTTGTATTGGAAAGTTTGAGGACAATCTAATTGTTCAAAGAACAGATTTAAATGCCGATGAAGAAATTATCATTCTTCTTCACTACGCTGGAGAGATTGGTTTTAGCCGCTATGAAATTGGTCGCTATGCTCAATATTCTTCATCTTCCGTAACAAAGGCTCTCCAAAAATTGTCATCACCACAATTTCGGCAGATTGTGCTATTGTCTAACGATCGTTATCGATTGACTGATCTTGGGTCAAAGCGTTTGAGAGAGGAACTGGCAGATAAGTTATTACTTCAATGATTCAGCATACTGAGTCTTCTAACACAAGCTGAAAATTCTATCACTACAAGTGTAGCTTCCAACAAGAAGCTTTAGTGAATGGTTTAATTTTCAGCATCTTCATTTTTGCCTTCATCTTCTTGAGAGGTGGCAGGAATATTAAGACACCAATAATCTGAGTCTAGTGCTAAAGACAGAGCATCTTTCCAGCCAACAAATGTAGTGTAATCTTGCTTGTTCTCAACTAGCTCTTTTAAGAATTTTTGCTCAAAACAGCACTTAATCACTGTTAATCTTTCTTTCTTATCTTCACCACCAAAAAAATCTTCAAAGATTTTATTCGTTGAAATCAATGGGATGGAAGAATTATCGTCAAGTATTTTCTCCATTAGTTCAGCATAGGAGAACTGAATTTTGACATTCAACTTCTCTTCAGCTGCATGAATAAGAGTAGATACCGGCACAGAAAAGCATATTGTTTTACGTTTTTCCATATTGAACTCACATCATTGAAGTAGTGGCAATGAGATCTCGACAACATTATTGGAGCAAGGTTTATGTCTAACCAGCAATTTTCTGAGCACTTCCCAAACGGGGATTAGGCTGCATAATAGCGGTCTTGAAGCATGAACTCCGCTAAGGCCGCATCGTCAGACTAACAATGCTCATCGGCCCCAACGCAGGGCTAGAGTGCCAGTTTCTCTCAATGTTTTTAATCTCTAACTGTTAGTGTAAGGCAATATAACCTTCATTTTCTACTTGTGTCGATTTTTTCACACAGTACACTGTTTAAGCAGATTAGCGAGAATCTTTCCGCATATTTTCAGATTCTTTACGGCGACAAGCAAACATAGTGTTCTCTACTTTGGAGCGTATGAAGAGAGTATCTTGCCAATGTTGAGTTTTGTGCTCTAGCCTACACGAGAAGCCGTCACTCAATGCCCATTTCGCGCTCTTCGATCACTCCTTGAACGGATTCCGCCTGTGCGTCCATACACTGGGCTCTCTCCTCATCTCCTCGTGCCCTCAAGATCTCTGCGGTCTTACGAGCATCCTCGATTTCCCGGTGCTCTTGCCCAGGTATCATGGCAAATGCAGCACTGCGAAAAACATAAGCCTCTACCATTTCAGGATTCAGCGCGATCGCCTGGCTATACTCGTCGATCGCTGCCTGGTACTGTCATTTTTTAGCCAACTGACGGGCGTTTTGAAAAGCTTCTTCATATTTATTTGGCATAGGTTCACGCTCTCTAGTTTTCGGACTATGCAGCTTGCCAAAATCACTAACTTATCTAGACAGATTAATCACAAGATAACCTGCCTGCCTCAGCACTTGCCAACTGCAATCACCAAAGAGAAAGCGATCGCCCTTATGCAGCCAGAGTGAGCCTCAACTAATCACCTTATGAGTGCCAGCTCAATGTCTGGAGTATTCAGACACAATCTTGGCGATCGCCCCTTCCCAACAACGCGCGATCGCCCTGAGCGCCACTCTCCTCAGAGCATCACAAAGCACTAGCAGTTCTATAATCGGGAGATGCAAACACTTACGATCACCCGACCTGACGACTGGCATCTACATCTACGCGACGGCGAGGCGCTGAAAGCGGTACTACCCCACACCGTGCGCCAGTTTGCCCGCGCGATCGTCATGCCAAACCTAAAGCCCCCAGTGCGCACCGTCGCCGATGCTGCGGCCTATCGCGATCGCATTCTGGCAGCCATTCCGGCGGGGCAGCGCTTTGAGCCCTTGATGACGCTCTACCTCACCGACAACACCACCCCCCAAGAGATCACCCGGGCCAAAGAGTCTCAGTTTGTCAAAGCCGTCAAGTATTACCCAGCCGGAGCAACCACCAACTCAGACTTCGGCGTGACCGACATTCGTAAGTGCAATCGCGTCTTTGAAGCAATGCAAGAGGTAGACCTGCCCTTACTCCTGCACGGAGAAGTGACCGATCAAGGCGTTGATATGTTCGATCGCGAAAAAGCGTTTATCGAGCGACACTTGATCCCCTTGAAGGAGCAATTTCCAAACCTGCGCGTGGTGTTTGAGCACGTGACCACCTCCGATGCGGTGCAGTACGTTCTGTCTGCCAACAACGTCGCCGCAACGATCACGCCCCAGCACTTGCTCTACAACCGCAATGCCATTTTTCAGGGCGGTATTCGACCCCATTTCTATTGCTTGCCCGTTTTGAAGCGTGAGGAGCATCGCCTCGCCCTTCTGCAAGCGGCAACCTCTGGCAGTCCCAAGTTCTTTCTGGGCACCGATAGCGCTCCCCATCCTCGCGATGGCAAGGAAAGCTCCTGTGGCTGCGCGGGCTGCTATTCGGCCCTGCACGCGATGGAGCTATACGCAGAGGCTTTTGAGAGCGTTGATGCCCTCGACAAACTAGAAGCCTTCGCCAGCTTCTACGGGCCAGATTTCTATCAGCTCCCGCGTAACACCGAGCAGATCACTTTAAACAAAACGACCTGGCGCGTTCCCGACGAGGTTCCATTTACCGAGTCATCTCTTGTCCCTTTGCGAGCAGGCCAAGAGATGACGTGGCAGATGGCTGACGCCAACCTAGCAAAGGAAGGCTAACTAGTGGCTGATCATTAGACAAGCGCAGAGCTTAGCGAATGGGCTGGAAGTTTTGCGTAAATTGCATCCAGCTTTGAACTTTGCCTCCCGTGATATTCAGGGTCGGAATAGCTGTTGTGCTCGGCTCGTCGGCTTCTGCCATGAAGATGGACGTCATTTCAGGTTTGCCCATGCCATAGGCGATCGCCAGGTCATTCGCGAGTTGGCAGCTAATCCGAAACTCTCCCATCCACTCATCAGTATTCGCTATGTAACGCCAGATTCTATCTTCGCGGCTCGGGGTCGTTTTGCACTCTTGATGCGTCACTTCGACCATCTTGGCAATGTGGACGTCATAAACCCGCAGGTTTCCACCATAAAAGCTTTGAGTCGTGTCAGACACAGGAGTTCGCAGAACCCATACATCCCCACTGATGCCGATCGTCGTACCATCTGAGCCTACAGTCTTACCCGGTTCGGCCTGAACCTCTGAGACGGCGATCGCGCCTAAAAACAGAGTTGAAATCGATGCTATGAGATAAGGTTTGAGGATCATTAGTTAATGGTTGAGTTTGAGAAACTGAAATTTTGAGAGAATGCTCCAGTCTTTGTAGCTTTAGGCTACTGGGCAGCATGTCATCTTTGCAGAATATCTAAAGTCTTAAAGACGACATAGTTTGAAAAGCCATTGAAGATTAGATTGTCTAACTCAGCGCCTCCATGGCCTACATTGTCCAGCATACCTACGGCATAGCACTCAGCTTTTCCGGAAGCCAACCGATCTCCTCTCACGAGCAAAGCGCGCGGGATACTGCGTTGCTCTACCCCAGTCACAAAATGCAGCACAGCTTCCAGACATAAAAAAACCGCACCGGAAGGGCGGTGCGGGGAGACTTGCAACTAGTCAAGAAAACTTCAAAGAAGAAAAGCGTATTTAAGGGCAAAGAGGATACTCATGGGCAGCCATGAACTGGACTTCAAATGAGGCTTAGATCCTCTTCACCACCGGTAGGAAAGAGATAAAGCTGTCCTACTCGTCGTCGTCATGGGCAAAGCGGTTGTATAGGAAGTCCAGCGCCTGATTTCGTAATTCGTAGTACTGGGGATCTTCCATGATTTCAACTCGGTTGCGGGGACGAGGAAAGGGAATGGTCATGATTTCTCCAATCTGCGCCGCCGGGCCATTGGTCATCATCACCAGCCGATCGGCCAAGAACAAGGCCTCATCGATATCGTGGGTAATCATCAAAACGGTGCAGCGATGATCATTCCAGATCTTCAGCAGCTCCTCTTGCAACTCCTCCTTGGTGATGGCGTCTAGAGCGCCAAAGGGCTCATCCAAAATAAGCACCTCTGGACGAATGGCTAGCGCGCGTGCAATGGAGACCCGCTGCTTCATACCGCCAGAGATCTGGGACGGCTTTTTGTCGGCTGCCTCCGTTAGCCCCACAAGCGCTAGGCTATCTCGAACCAGCGATCGCTTTTCAGCAACCGACTTATTCGGATGAACCGAATCAATCGCCAAATAGATATTTTCAAAGGCTGTCATCCAGGGCAGCAGGGCGTAGTTTTGAAACACCACCATGCGGTCTGGACCCGGCTTGAGAATTGGTTTTCCCTTCAGTTCGACCCGACCAGTAGTCGGCTGATTAAAGCCAGAAACCATGTTCAGCAAAGTTGACTTGCCGCAGCCTGAGTGGCCGATCACGCAGATGAATTCACCCGCATTAACCCTCAGATTGACATCCTGGAGAACTGAGTACGGGCCTTTGCTCGTGGGATACACCTTGGACAGATTCTCAATGACTAGATAGTCATCTGCTGACTGCTGGGTGGCAGAGCGAAGCTGATCTAACGAAGCTGATTTCGCCATAGAGTGGGTCATCATAGATAGAGTTGGGTGATATGGGTTGCAAACGAATCAGGGCTGATGTTTCTGGCTCATCGAGGTCGACTGAAATTAATCGAAATTAATGGAAGTTATGCAGGTGCGATCGCACAGCCAACCCCAAACGCCCTCAACCGCCAGCAAACTTATTCGTAGGAGCCTAGAAGCCCTAGGCCCCACTACCTGCAACACACAAGGTCTTAAAACGAACCTGAAACCATCACGAAAGTCTAAATTGATAGACTAAGCTGCCAGCACCGAGCTAGAGGCTAGGACAACATCCGCCATTGTGAAATCGCGCTTGATCGTCAGGCCATTGAGATACGCAATCGGATCATCTGCGGTGAATACCGTGCCGTCAAACATTTGGATCGGGCCACTGCTGTAAGACAAATCCGTAAGCCCCAACTCCCGCGCCGCAGTGCTGAACACCCCAACTCGGCAAACACGCTCCAGGATTTCCACCCAATTGCGCGGAAAAGGCGTGTACCCCCAGCGAGCCAATTCGACCATGTGCCAGAGATGCTCAGTCCGGCTAGGACGATTTGCCCCTTTGCCGAAGAACAGGTGATGCGCCGCCTCCCGCATCGGCTGATCCAGACTGCAGGCCAAGGTATCAGGACTTCCCAAGTGAATATAGGCTTCTTTGGTCGCCAGGTATTCTCGCTGGGCCAAAATGTGGCGAATTTCGGCTTCGTTTGCCGGATCGGCGCAATACTGACCCGCTTCTAGCAACGCCTTCACCAGCGCAATGTGGGTATTGGGATAGGCATTGGCCCAGTCTTCCCGCACGCCCAAAACCTTGCCAGGATGGCCCTGCCACACTTCCAGATCCGTGGCCACGGTAATGCCCACTCCTTCTATGGCACTGCGCAGATTCCAGGGCTCACCGATCGAAAATCCGTCAATACTGCCAGCCTTGAGATCGACCAGCATTTGGGCTGGCGGAATCGTCTGCAACTGCACATCGCGATCGGGATCGATGCCAGCCGCCGCCAGCCAGTAGCGCAAGAGCAAGTTGTGCATCGACGACGGGTGCACGACTCCAAACCGGTGCTGCTGTTCGGGAGAGTCCAGCAGCAGGCGCTTGAGATCGGCCAGGGTGTGAATTCCCTGGTCGTAGAAGCGCTTTGCCAGCGTAATCGCGTTGCCATTGCGAGTCATCGTCAGCGAGCTCACCACCGGGAGCGGCTGAGTATCTTCGGCTCCTAAGGTCAGCCACAGCGGCATTCCCGAGGGCATTTGGGCCGCATCTAGATAGCCGCCGCTGATGCCATCCACAATCCCGCGCCAGCTGGTTTCCCGCACCAGCTTCACTTCATCGAGACCATGCTTGGTGAAGAAGCCCTTTTCTTGGGCGATCGCTAGGGGAGCGCAGGCGGTGAGCGGCACAAAGCCAATATCGAGGTTGACTTTTTCTAGGCCGTGGCGCGCGACAACTGCCGCCTTGCGTGCCCGCAGCTTTTTGACCTGCTTTTGCTGATTGAGAAAGTAGATCATCTCGCTGCGCAAGCTGTAGTAGCTGGGGTGCTCGACCACGTCCAGGCGCTTGCGGGGGCGGGGAATATCAACCTCTAGAATGCGGCCAATCTGGGAGCCTGGACCGTTCGTCAGCATTACGATGCGATCGGAGAGCAAGACGGCCTCATCGACATCGTGGGTTACCATCACTGCCGTGACCTGGTTTTCCTCGCAGATGCGCATCAGCTGCTCTTGCAGATTGCCTCGGGTCAAGGCGTCCAGAGCGCCGAAGGGCTCGTCTAGCAGCAGCAGTTTAGGGCGAGTAGCCAAGGCCCGGGCGATCGCAACCCGCTGCTTTTGTCCGCCCGACAGCATAGCGGGCAATTTATCAGCGTGGGGGCGCAGCCCAACCATATCAATGTGCTGCTCAATGATCGATCGCCGCTCACCCGCAGGCAAGTCTCGCATCACCTCATCCACCGCGAGGGCAATGTTTTGCCGCACCGTCATCCAGGGCAGCAGCGAATAGTTTTGAAACACCACCATGCGGTCTGGCCCAGGCCGGCTAATCCGCTGGCCTTCTAGGGTCACCACGCCCTCACTGGGCAAATCCAACCCAGCAATCATATTCAGCAGCGTGGACTTACCGCAGCCCGAGTGCCCGATTAGAGAGACAAACTCTCCCTTTCTAATCTCCAGATCAATTCCCTTGAGGGCAATGTATTCTTCCCCACCACTGAGGGGAAACACCTTATCGATTTGATCCACTGCAACGAGTACAGCCATGGTTTCTCTCCCGATGTCCTGAGGTCACAAAATGAGGTCAATTTCTATTTGGGTTCAGCAGGCAGAATCCAGTTCTGGAGATAGGCCATACCGCGGTCGAGTAATAATCCCACAGCGCCGATGTAAAACACCGCGAGAATCACTTCGCTAACGTAGTTCTGCTGATAGGCATCCCAGATAAAGAAACCGATTCCCACAACACCAGACATCACAATTTCAGCCGCAATAATGGCCAGCCAGGCTAAACCGATGGCAATTCTCAGGCCGGTAAAAATGTAGGGCAGCGCAGACGGAATCAAAATCTTGAAAAAGTACTTGCGCGGAGAGATTTGCAGCACCTGAGCCACGTTTTTGTAGTCCTGGGGAATCTGCTGCACGCCCACCGTCGTGTTGATCAAGATCGGCCAGATCGCTGTGATGAAGATAACGAAGATAGCCGCCATCTGCACATTTGGCAGGGCAATTAGGGTGATAGGCACCCAGGCCAGGGGAGCAATCATGCGGAGGAACTGGAAGATCGGATCTAAGGCCTTGTTCAAGGTCTGATTAGTGCCGACCAAAATGCCTAAGCCGATTCCAACAACCGCAGCAGCCAGATAGCCTTTGGCAACTCGCGATAAGCTAGCCAGCGTTTGCCAGAATAATCCCTTATCTAATCCGCCGCGATCGTAGAAGGGATACATCAACATCTCGCGGGTTCGAGTCTCAGTGACTAGGCTCAAGGGGCCAGGTAACTTTGTGAAGCCTAATGAGGACAGCAGTTGCCAAATAATCAGAAACCCTAAAACACCAACAACGGGTAGCAGAATATTGTTGTATTTTTTCCAGATTTTTTGAGCCGAATTAGAGGAATTGGGCCGCCGAGTGCGGATACCTGCAGGGGTCACCATGAATTCTCCTAAGAATCAAGATGTCGTTACAAGGACAGTGAGAAAAATTAGTTAGCAACAGAGATCACGTCAACTTTTCTCGCGAGTTGAAGTGCTTACCAACTTTGATCACAAGGGGACAGAGAAGCCAGAATTCAGCCCATCAAAGGAAGCTACTTTCGCCACATAGTTGGCCCATGATCCCAGGTCCAGGGAAGCTGGACCGAACGCCTAGATTCGCTTAATCGCTAGGCTGTTGAGATAGGCTTCAGGGTTCTCTGGATCGAACTGGGTGCCATCAAAGAAGGTTTCTACACCCCGGGAGGTACTGGTCGGAATATCCGAGAAGCCAGCTTCTTTCGCCGCTTCTAGCCAGAGGTCCTCACGGTTGACCTTGTCAATGATTTTCTTGGCCGTATCGATGTCTGTGATCGAATTCTTATGGAAGCCCCACCGCAGCGTCTCGGTCAGGAACCAGAGGTCATGGCTCTTATAGGGATAAGAAACACTGCCTCGGTCATCCTTCCAGTACAGCGGCCCTTTCTTGAAGTCATTGACGGCGGGCTTTTCATCTCCCATCTCATATTTGCCCGCATAGGGAGGCTCTAGGATGCTAGCCGGAATATTGAAGTAATTGCGCCCGGAAACAATCTGGATCAGTTCTGCCCGGTTATTCGGATCGTCGCACCACTGCTGTGCTTCCATGACGGCCTTCAAAATGGCCTTGGTTGCTTTGGGATTTTTATCAACCCAATCAGCTCGGATAGCGAGATACTCCTCGGGGTGATAGGGCCAGATTTCAGCGGTTAGTGCCGCCAGGAAGCCGATTTTATCGTTGACAATTCGATAGGGCCAGGGGTCACCGGTACTAAAGGCGTCCATGGTGCCGGTTCTCATGCCCTGAACGGTTTCTGGCGACGGCACAG
Organism: Geitlerinema sp. PCC 7407; assembly: GCF_000317045.1. NCBI lineage: Bacteria > Bacillati > Cyanobacteriota > Cyanophyceae > Geitlerinematales > Geitlerinemataceae > Geitlerinema > Geitlerinema sp. PCC 7407. The sequence continues at coordinate 1,682,205 of NC_019703.1, read as the reverse complement.
CCAGCAAATCAATATCATTGTCAGGGTCAATTCCACCCGCTGCGAACCAATAGCGAATCCAGAAATCCTGGTTCACGTTGGGGAAGGTGTGGGCAGCTTTAAACTTACGGCCGTTGGTCGATTGGAATCCCTTGATGTAGTCAGCTGCACCCGAGATATCTAGCCCTAATCCCTTTCCAGCGTGAATGCCGGAGATGGCGATACCATTGCCCTGGGTATTGAGCTGGGCGAGAACATACATTGGCGTTTTTTGGCCGTTTGTAATGATGCCCTCGGTAATCAGATGGGGCATAGGCATTTGCCACTGACCACCATCAATACCACCATTGCCTGAACCGATGGTGACATTATCCCGTGCGGAGGCCCAGCTCGCCTGCTTGGAGACTTCAGCGCCCGTCATCCCATACTTGGCGAAAAAGCCTTTTTCCTTTGCGATGATCAGAGGCGCAGATTCCACAATGGGAACGTAGCCTAGTTTAACCGTAGTGGTTTCGGGGGCATCGCCAGCGGCCACAGGCCCAGCAGAGGGAGTCGATGAGGAAGCGTTATTGGTGGCCGAAGGAGGATTACCTAGGCATCCTTTTAGCAAGATCGAGCTAGCAGCGGAAGCACCTACGGTGATCAAAAACTTTCGACGGGACGTTCTTAGGGTCATAGATTTTCCTGATGGTTTCATCAGGTAACTAGCTGACTATTGATTCGGTACAGGCTTGAAAATGCAAGCAAGACAAAATTGCATCAGGATGTAGAGGCATCACCGCTCCCACACCTAACCGCCTGATGGCATATAAATGCCGTTCGAGGTAGTGGAATGAAAACTGACTGATCGGTAGCTGGTACAGCGCGATTCAGTGCCGTTGCTAGAGCCAAAACATAGATTTAAGTCTATGTGTATTAAAAGCGTCATCTAGCAAACTCTATATAGAGAATCTCAGAAAAGTGGGGGGATGTCTAGACGCATCGAAATTAATTGTTCAATTCAGACTATAAGTAAAACTTTTATATTAAGCCGATCGGCAAAGAATTGATTAATCAGTAAGTATGGATTCTATTTAATTTTCTCTATGATTATCTCTAGACCAAGGGTCTCGGGTCTATTTGCCTCGCAATTTAGGTCTGAGCCAGGAAGGGCGATCGCGCACCGGAAGCCAGCGCGTAGCGTGGGGGGAATCCCACGTCCAAGCCAGACTCGAGAATTTAGTCGCGTTTTGAAGACAAAAAAATCGCACCGGAAGGACGGTGCGGGGAGACTTGCAACTAGCCAAGGAAACTTGAAGATTAGGCGCTGAGGGGATACTCGTGGGCGGCCATGAGACGGGCGATCGCGGCCATGTCGTAAGGGATGGGAGGCCGCATCGGGCGGTAGTCTCGCTCATCGGCGATCCCGTGGCGCAGCACAGCGTTGACGAGGACGCAGGGCTCGGGGCTGAGGTTAATCGCGCTGTGGGGAATCCCAGGCGGAATCGTGACAACCGTTGGGTAGCGATCGCTCAAATAGAAGTACCGATAGGCGCGATTTTGCAGAGAGATCAGCACGAAGCTCCCGCGCACTACTAAAAGCTGGTCTGTCTGAAAGTGGTGAACATAAAGGTCATCAATGGTGTTGGGAGGAATCTGCACCATCATTGTTTCGTGGCTGGACTGAGGGGTATAAAACTCAGCCATTCCTCCCTTAAAAGCAGAAATCGGACGAACTTCAATACTGCTTATTAAACCCATGATGACCTTCCTGCAATTGCTTGCTGACAGCAGCTTTCACTGATAATCTTTTTGCTCTATTTCTGAAGATTTCTAGCCCGAAGCACGCTTCAGAGGGGATTTCAGAAAGTGGCTGAGCTTGAGGGGCTAGGGAAAACTGCGATGTCTTTAGTTTAGAGAAAGTCTAGGGATTTTTTGTGGGAAACGCTACAAATAGAAGATTTTGATCTCTCATTTTAGAGTTTTGTAGTATTAATCACGATTCGACAATCAGCTTTTCTTTTGATAGTGATAACTCAAAGAGAAGTCCTAGTTTTTGGGTAAAAAAGCGCGCGATCGCCCCTTTTTCGGCTGTATTTTTCCCGACTGATTCACCAAAAACCCCCATCAACGCTGACGGGGGCTCAGAAAGCATCAAGCAACTTCAAAGAAGACTAGGCAGCCGATACCTTGAGGCTTGCGGGCTGTCCGGGGTCTCCCTCTAGGCGAATGCCGCGATCGTTGGCGGCTAGGTGGCGCAGGGTGAGGTAAATGCTCTCAATGCGATCGCCCGCGCCCAGAGACTCGGCCAGCTCTCCCAGGGACAGCGGCCGACCCGCGCTCTGGATCGCCTGGAGCACCTGGCGCTGGAGATCTAGCACCGCAGCGGCGGCTTTTTTGCCCGCTTCTACGCCGGGTTGGTGGTAGGCGTTAATATTCACCAGGGAGGCGTAGAGGCCCACGGCGCGATCGTAGAGGGCAATCAGCGCCCCGACCCGTTGAGCGTCCACTTCGCCAATGGTGACGGTGATGGAGTCGCGGTGGTTTTCGTAGAGGGCCTGACGGGTGCCCTGGAGCAGGCCCGAGAGATAGTCGCCGGAGGTGACGTTCGGCTCGACCTCTACAGCCGCGCCGGGGCGATCGCGCAGCACCTCAATAAAGGTCATGAAGAAATTGGGCACGCCTTCCCGGAGCTGCTGCACATAGGCATGCTGATCCGTCGAGCCCTTGTTGCCGTAGACCGCGATGCCTTGGTAAACCTGCTTGCCATCGAGGTCGAGCTCTTTGCCCAGGGACTCCATCACGAGCTGCTGGAGATAGCGGCTAAACAGGAGCAGGCTGTCTTTGTAGGGCAGGACCACCATGTCCTTATCGCCTTTGCCGTTGCCAGCGTAGTACCAGCTCAGGGCCAGCAGCGCCGCCGGGTTGTGGCGCAGGGAAGACACTCGGGTCGCCTGGTCCATGGCCTTGGCCCCGTCGAGCATGCCCTGGATGTCGATGCCCTGGAGGGCGGCGGGCAGCAGGCCGACGGCGGACAGCTCCGAGGTGCGACCGCCCACCCAGTCGTACATGGGGAAGCGATCGAGCCAGCCTTCGCCAGTGGCGATCTGGTCGAGCTTACTGCCTTCGCTGGTGATGGCGATCGCGTACTGCGGGAAAGACAAACCGCGATCGGCGTAGGCCTTTTGGACCTCGACCATGCCGTTGCGGGTTTCGGGGGTGCCGCCGGACTTGGAGATGGTGATGACCAGGGTGCTCTGGAGGCGATCGCCCACTTTGGCCAACACGCGCTCGATTCCCGCCGGGTCGGTATTGTCAATGAAATGCACCGTCAGCGGCGGATTGACGGCTCCTAGGGCCTCAGCGACAAACTGGGGACCCAGGGCAGAGCCACCAATCCCAATGGACAACACATCGGTGAATTTCGGAGCCTGGGGAGGATGAATGGCCCCGCTGTGGATCTGGTGAGCAAAGGCCTTGATCCGCTCTAGGGTCTGGGTGATTTCGGCCTTGATTTCGGGGGTGGGGGCCAGCTCTGGGTCGCGCAGCCAGTAGTGCCCCACCATGCGGTCTTCGTCGGGGTTGGCGATCGCCCCAGCTTCCAGTGCCGCCATGTCCTTGAAGGCCTTCTCAAACTTCGGCGTCATCGCTTCTACAAACGCCTCATCAAAGCCCATACGGCTGATGTCGAGATAAAACTCCAGCCCTGCATGGTAATAGAGCCAGTCTTGATAACGTTTCCAGAGCGCAGCGGCATCCATAGGTAGCTCTCGCGTCGTGTATTCACCCTCTCAGTTTACCGAGGAGCGCTGTTTTCCCAGCCCTGTCTAGATATCTGGCTTGGGTATGACACGCAGGAATTTGACGATTTGCCCCGTAATTTCGACTCCAATCAGGCAATCGCTCAGCTCAAAGCGATAGAAGATGGGGCTCGCGTAAATTTGCCGAAATCCGGGCATTTCTTGAATCTGAGTTAGCGTTAATTTGTCCTGAAAAACAAATTGAAAGACCCGCTGATAGACTGCGGGCTCAAGATTCTTGAGATCGAGCAGAAATGAGCGCTCGTAGCGAATTTCATGGCTCACGGGACGATCACTACTTGGAAGGACGGTCGAGGGCTGAAACAACGGTACAGCCTCCCTGTAAGGATTAGGTTGGCATTCTCCAGCAAGATCTAGAGAAATTTGATCAGTTCTAGGGCTTCTTCGTGGGTGAGGGAATCACCGGGGGTCAGCGATCGCTTGGCCTCTTGGATGGAGCGCAGGACGTAGAAGTCCCAGTAGAGCGATCGCAGCAGCGGCCACAGGGTGTTGATTTCATCATCCGACAGCCGATCGACTAAGTGATGCACGCGATTTCGGAGCAGGTTCATGGCTAACTTCATAGGGGTTGACCTGTCGCAAGGGACAAGGCTGCTATCACTTTAGAGCGTTCCCAACCGGGCGCTGGACCCATTTCGGCAGGCTTCTGGCAACGGGAGTCATTACCGCAGATACAAGGCGCTCCCGCGGCTAGGGTAGAATTCGATTGCTGGTTGCCTAGCCAGTCGCGGCAGGGACAAAATGCCCTGTAGATCCGCTGTTTGAGCCCCTCTGATTATTCCCAACCCATGGATCGATATATCGGTTACCTGGTTTTTCTCACGATTTCCACCGCAACCTTTGCCCTCTATAGCCTTGGCCTAAATCTCCAGTGGGGCTTCACGGGTTTGATCAATTTCGGCCATGTCGCTTTTATGACAGTAGGCGCTTACACGACGGTGCTGCTGAGCGCCAGCGGAGTGCCGCTGCTCGTGGCGGTGATCATCGGCGCGGCGATCGCAGCTTTGCTGGGATTGCTGGTGGGCTTTTCGACCCTGCGCCTGCGAGAGGACTACCTGGCTATCGTCACCATCGGTGTCTCAGAGGTGGTGCGCCTAGTCGCCCTCAACGAAGAGTGGCTGACTCGCGGAGCCTTTGGGGTCCAGCGCTTCCCTTTGCCGCTAGAGCGCTTTGACCCAAACCTGCTGGGCCGCCTGGGCATGATCGGCCTGTGGACGGCGATCGCGGCCTTGGGCGGCTGGCAGCTGTGGCGCTGGGCCATGGAGCGCCCCAAAGCGCCCAGACAAATCGGCGATCAGCCCGTCAAAGCCCTGCGCTGGTCCATCGGAGCCCTGATCACAGCGGCCTTGGTGAGCATTTTGGGGCTCGTGATCTACATCGCCGGAGCCGCCGCCCTCTACGACTACACCTACAAAGCGGGCCTGATGCTCCTGAGCGTCGCCACCGTAGCTTTGGTCTTTTGGCGGCTGGAGTGGCTGGTCAAGTCTCCCTGGGGCCGAGTCCTCAAGGCCATTCGCGAAGACGAAGAGGTCGCCCGAGCCCTCGGCAAGAATGTGTTTTGGTACAAGCTGCAATCTTTCATGCTGGGAGGAGCGATCGCGGGCATCGCGGGCGCCTTCTACGCCTGGCAGCTAACCGCCGTCTATCCCGACAACTTCCGGCCCCAGATCACCTTTGACGCCTGGACCATCGTCGTCCTCGGCGGCGCCGCCAGCAACCCTGGCACCCTCTTGGGCGCGGTGATTTTCTGGGCCTACGACTCCGTCACCCGCTTTGCCCTACCCGCCATTTTGCCCATCGACGACGCTCGCCTCGGCGCCCTGCGGATCATGATCATCGGCCTCCTGCTCATGGTCTTGATGATCTGGCGTCCCCAGGGCATCCTGGGCAAAAAAGAAGAGCTGACCCTAGGCCGCTAAGCCCAACCGCCCTCTCCCCTGCACCCGAAGTTCCTTACTGCCGACCCGACCGATGGACAACAACCTAACCCCCCCCACCGACGGCTCTCTCGAAGAAATCTTGGCCCAAGTCGAAGAGCAGCCCGCCCGGCCCCCCATTCCCCTGCTGGCGGCGGGCGGCCTGTGCAAAAGCTTTGGGGGGCTGCGGGCCGTGGATGAAGCCGCCATCGAGGTGCCCCGCGGCAGCATCACGGGGCTCATCGGCCCCAACGGCGCTGGCAAAACGACGCTTTTTAACCTGCTAGCCGGGTCGATTCGGGCCGATCGGGGCCGCGTGATCTTCGACGGAGAGCCGATCCAGCAGCTGCAGTCCCACCAAATCGCCCTCCAGGGCCTCGTGCGCACCTTCCAGGTGGCGCGGGTGCTGTCGCGGCTGTCGGTCCTCGAAAATATGCTGCTAGCGGTGCAAAAGCAAACGGGCGAAAACTTCTGGAGCGCCTGGTTTCAGCCCAAGCAGATCGCCCGCGAGGAGAAAGCCGCCCGCGATCGCGCCCTAGAGATCCTCGAGTCTGTGGGGCTGGCGCACATGGCCCACGAGTACGCAGGCTCCCTCTCCGGCGGCCAGCGCAAGCTGCTGGAGATGGCCCGCGCCCTGATGACCAACCCCAAGCTGGTGCTGCTGGACGAGCCCGCCGCCGGCGTCAATCCCACGCTGATCAATCAAATCTGCGAGCACATCGTGCGCTGGAACCAAGAAGGCCTGAGCTTCTTGATCATCGAGCACAACATGGACGTGATCATGTCGCTGTGCGATCGCGTCTGGGTCCTCGCCGAGGGCCACAATCTCGCCTCCGGCACCCCCGAAGAAATCCAAAACAATCCCCAAGTCCTCGAGGCTTACCTGGGCCAATAACCCCCTCGAGAGCCCGCAGATTCTAGGCAAATTTCGCACCCTCCCCCCTGACAAAAACAAACAAATTGCAGGGAAATAGGTAGCGCCGTTTGCGCCGTTTAAAAAATTTTTAGGCCGCAACCGTTTATTTACGGCGAAAAAGAGCGAATAACTCAGGAAAACAGCCCATTGACCGTTAAAGTTACGATTTTGCCCCTATGGGTATTTAAGTCATTTCAGGGAATCCTAAAAGCGAGCAATCCATGGCCTTCCCTGTAGTTGACTATGAAACTTTCCAAACCCCCTAAAGGTCGAGCCTTTCCACTACAGCTTCTCCTGGTTCTACCCTTTCTCTTGCAAATCTTCGGGACCGTGGGGCTCGTAGGTTTTCTGTCCTTCAAAAATGGCCAGAAGGCCGTCAACGATCTAGCCGATCGCCTGATCGATCGCACAGGGAGAGCCGTCGATCAGCATCTCGACAACTACCTCGCGATTCCTCACAAAGTCATCCAGATGAACGCTGATGCGGTGAAGATGGGGCTGCTGGATGTACGCGATCGCGAAGAAGTCGGGCGCTACTTTTGGCATCAAATGCAAATCTATGACCTCACCTACATAGGCATGGGCCTCACCACGGGCGAGGGCGTCGGCGCAGGACGCTACGACGGCAAAACTCTCACAATTGACGACTGGAGCGCTCAGACCTCCAACAACTGGTCTGCCTACGCCACCGACAACCAAGGCAACCGCACCGAGCTCCTAGAAACCCTAGAGTGGAGCAACTTCAGCGAATCCTGGTACCTAGAGCCCATCAACGCCGGCAAGGCCCTCTGGTCTCGCTTCTACACCATCAACTATCCCGGCTATCCCTACATTGCCGCCTCTGCCGGTCGCCCCATCTACGATGCCCAAAACCGCCTGCTCGGCATGGTCAGCGCCGACATTCATCTGCTCAGGCTGAGCGAGTTTTTGCGGGAGCTCGATGTCAGCGCCACCGGGAAAGTCTTCATTCTCGATCGCGACGGCCTCTTGATTGCCAGCTCCAGCGAGCAGGAGCCCTTTGTGGTGCGAAACGGCGAGATTCAGCGCATCAATGGCATTGATAGTCCCGATCCCGTTGTGAAGTCCGTCACCCAGAGTCTCCAAAAGCAGCTGACGTCCTTTAGGAACATCAACGATCATCAAGAGCTGCACGTCGAGGATGCCCAGGGGGAGTCCTATTACGTACAGGTGACTCCCTGGCAAGACAAGTACGGACTGGACTGGATTGTCGTGGTGACGGTGCCCGAGAGCGCCTTCATGGCCCAGATCAATGCCAACACTCGCACAAGCATTTTGCTGTGCATTGCGGCCCTGGCGATCGCTTCTGTCGTCGGGATTCTCACCGCTCGCTGGATCACGCGGCCAATCCATCGCCTCAACGCCGCTAGCGAAGCGATGGCCTCCGGCGATCTTGAGCAAACTGTGGAAGAAAGCGGCATCCAGGAGCTCAACCGGCTGGCGCGCTCCTTTAACTACATGGCGGGGCAGCTGCGGGAGACTTTCGCGGCGCTGGCCAAGAGCAATGAGGATCTCGAAGACCGGGTTGATCAGCGAACTGCTGAGCTCAAGCAGGCCATGACCGAGCTACAGCGAACCCAGGCCCAGGTGATCCAGAGCGAAAAGATGTCCAGCTTGGGTCAGCTGGTGGCGGGGGTAGCCCACGAAATCAACAATCCGGTGAATTTCATTCACGGCAATTTGGTCCACATTGAGGAGTACACCCAGGATTTGCTGGGGTTTGTGAGTCTCTATCAGGATCACTATCCCAATCCTGAAGCTGAGATCCAAGAAGAGGCCGAGGCGATCGACTTGGAGTTCATGCAGGCGGATTTGCCGAAGATGCTGTCCTCGATGAAGATGGGGACCGATCGCATTCGGCAAATTGTGCTGTCTCTGCGCAACTTCTCGCGGATGGATGAGGCAGAGATCAAGCCGGTGGACATCCACGAGGGAATCGACAGCACGCTGATGATCTTGCAGCACCGCCTGAAGGCGCGACCAGAGCGACCTGAAGTTCAGGTGGTCAAGGAGTATGGAAACCTGCCGCTGGTGGAGTGCTACGCAGGCCAGCTCAATCAGGTTTTTATGAATATTTTGACGAATGCGATCGATGCTCTAGAAGAGTCGAATGCGTCTCGCTCGTATCAAGATGTTCAGAGCCATCCCAATCGCATTACGGTGCGCACAAGATTGAGGGATGATCAGTGGGTGGAAATTGCGATCGCAGACAATGGCCCCGGCATTCCTCGGGAAATTCAGCAGCGAATTTTCAATCCCTTTTTCACAACCAAGCCCATCGGCAAGGGAACAGGCATGGGCATGTCGATCAGCTACCAAATCGTCACCGAAAAGCATCACGGCAGACTGGACTGCTTCTCGATGCCGGACCAAGGCACTGAGTTTATTATTCAGATTCCAGTCCGCCAAGCAGCGGCTCTCATGAACTAGACAAGCCGTCTTGCTTCGATCTTTTTGCGGCTTTGAAGCTGAGTGCTCTGACTAAACATTACAGGTGGCGAGCTGGGGAAGGAGGATGTCCCAGCTACTGGCTTGGGTTTCGACGACGGTGCTAGGGGCTGAGCATTTATCGTCGACGCAGCCAAAGGCGAGGGTTTCGTTCCAGGTTTGGTCGGCGGGGTAGTAGCCGAGGGGCGTTGCTTGGGGAGCGGTGGTCGCTGGCCGCGTCCAGCCAACTTGCTCGCGGAATCGGGCGACGCTTTCGGGAGAGGCCGTTTGGCGATCGCCGCTGTCTTCGAGGTTGCGCCAGAGCTCATGCTGCACGCTAAAGCCAAAGAGGCCGTCACTTTGGGTGACCCATAGCTGATCAATGGCTTTGAGCTGGTCGCAGGGAAACTGTTTTTGTCCATCCCATGCCTGGCTGGGGTTGAGGAGGTGCCAAGTCAGGTCGCTGGCGGCTTGCCATTGCTTTCGCTCCAGTAGGCTCTGGAGGCGCTGCAAAGAATCGGTGTCATCGGACGGGCGATCGGGGTCCAGCGAGGCATAGGTCACAGCAGAACCCGTGAGCAAAACGGCGATCGCGGCAGCGACGTAGAGAGGCATTTTGCGGGTGGCCATGGACAAGGTTGGGGGAAAGATTGCAGAAACCAGGATCCAAAAAGCCGCGATCGCCCACCCTTCAAATACTTGGGTAATTTTAGGGAAATCAGGTCTCGCAGCCAGCAATAAAAGCTACTCGTAATTTTTCGACACTTTGGATCCAACTGCATCGTCGCAAGTTCCGGAAATTTCCCGAATCCTTCCATCGGGGGAGAGTATGAGCGAATTTTTACCGCTAGATTTTGTGTAACTTGCGGTGGAGCAAAGATACTCGAAGGTTTAGCGGGCGATCGCCCCTAGAATGCGCTCTAGGCCACCGCCGCAGGTCCCGCTTAGCGGGAGTCAAGCACTATCAATCGCGCTAGTTTGCGCTTCCAGGAGGATCCTTTGCAGAAATACATGTGCACCATTTGCAACCACATCTACAATCCGGCCGAAGGCGATCCAGACACAGGCATCGCGCCGGGAACTGCCTTCGAGGATCTGCCGGAGGACTGGACCTGTCCCGCCTGTGGCGCTGCCAAGTCAGACTTTGAGCCCTTTGAGGACTAGGGGAGTTGGCTGCCCCGGATAAAGCGTGACCTGGCGCTGGGCCATCGTGGCTTCAAACTGAGCCGTCGAGAGGGCAGCCTCTACGGGCCACACGCCCGGTTTACGCAGTTGGCCCGTCAGGATCAGCTCCGCTAGGCTGCCAGTGCCTGCACCCGCGGCGATCGCCGTGTTGGGGTGCACCAGGCTCGATACGACCTGGGCCGCTTCTCCGGCCTTGGTGCCCGTCACCTGGGAGCGCATGGCCACCCCGATACCGCTAAAGCGATCGGTGACGTTGGTCATGGCGTAGCTGACCCGCGAGAGAAACTCGACGGTGGCGGGATTTTGCAGCAGGGCCGTCGGGAAGCGGTGGGCCGCCATCCAGGTGAGATGGTTGTAAAAGTCGGGCAGGGAGCCAAACTTGGTGATCACCGTTTTGGCGCCGAAAGTATTCGCCAGGGTGACCGTTTCGGGCATTTCGTACCAGTACACGTGGGCGCGGCCATAGGGCGCCGGAAACTCCACCGCTTCTCGCTCGGTATAGGGCTCGACCTCCTGCCACTGGCCGTCGATGCGCGCCTGAAAGGGCCGCTGAAGCCCTAAAAACGTCGTGCGCATCACCGTCAGACCCGCGCCGCCCGAGCCCGCGACGATGTAGCTCAGGTGAATGGTGTCTACCTGGTCGAGCTGCTCCACATCCCGCTTGACGAGGCTATTGGAAATGCCGGGAAAAATGCCGGTGTTGACGATGGCGGTGACTCCGGCCTCAGCAGCGCGATCGCCCTTAGCCAGGGCTCGCTGGGTAAAGCTGCGGTTATCGCTGACGTCTAGGTAGGGGACGCCTTGGTCGATGCACTGGTCGAGGACGCGGCCGTCTCGGTAGTGAAAGGGGCCTGCGCAGTGAATCACTAGGTCAGCAGCGGCAATCGCCCTTTGGAGGCCCTCGACCTCCGCCAGATCCAGGGCCAAAAAGCGCGCGCGATCGCCCAGTTGCTGAGCGGCGATCGCCCCCTGAGCGGGCTGGCGACCGGTAATCGTCACTTCAGCTTCGGTGTGGGCCAGCACATCCTGGGCCACGCTGAAACCGATGCGGCCCGCTCCTCCCAAAATCAACACCTGCTGGGTCATGGCCCTTTCCTCCCTATCACGCTTGTCTATCCCCAGGCGCGGGCGGGGCAGCTTGACAGCCCCAAATCCCGCACTGGGTGCAGGTTCAGCCTAGCGCTGCCCGCCCCCCGGGGTAAAGCGCGGGCGATCGCCCTAGAAGAGCCCAAACACCGACTTTGCGACTCCTCCCAGAGATCGGCCCGCCTCCGCCAGCGACTGCCAGGGCGATCGCTGGGCCTGCAAAAACACCCGCGCGCAGTTGCGACCCGGCATCCCCGAAATCGAGCCCCCCGGATGGGTGCCCGCCCCGGTGAGATAGAGGCCCTCCAGAGGGGTTTTGTAGTTGGCAATCTCTGGCAGCGGCCGCAGAAACACCATCTGCTCCAGGGTCATATCCATGTGGTAGTAGTTGCCCTTGTAGGCACCCAGGCGATCGCCCAGCTCTGCCGGACTCTCGACCCGCCGCGCGATAATCGACTGCTTCAGATTAGGGGCATAGTCCGCCAGCTTGTCCAGCACGCGATCAGCCACCTGCTCCTTGAGCTCGGTTGTCCAGCCTGTGCCGTTTTGGCCCGTGCCCTCCGCCCCCGCAATCTGGTAGGGCGCAAAAAACTCGATCCACAGCGTGTGCTGTCCGGGGGGCGCCATAGAGGGATCCCGCATCGTCGGCACCACCGCATAGAAAGACGGGTCAGCATCGGGAATCTCGCCTACCGTCGGCTTGCTGTGGGCAATTTCCACCTGGCGCACCGAATCGGCAATCAGCACAGAGCCAATCAGAAACTCGTCCCGGTGCTCAAAGCGCTCGAAGCGCGGTGCCTCTGACAGGGCACAGTCGATTTTCAGAATGGTTTCGTTGTTGTTGACGATCTTGCGGGTCAGGCGATCGCGCAGTTCTGGGTCCGCTGCGTCCACGTCCGCCGCCTCGACACACTGCAAAAACAGCCGCCGCGCATCGATATTGGAAATCACGCCGTGGTTGGCTCGATACTCCTGGCCCTGGTGAGTGCGCACCCCCACCACCTTGCCCTCGTCGATCAGCACGCGATCGACACTTTGCTCAGTGAGGATCACCCCGCCCTGCTCGCGCACCAGTCGCACCAAGGCATCCACCAGCGCCCCCGTCCCGCCCTTCGGTCGGGCCATGCCGGGGTTGTGACGCATTGCCATCATGATCGCCCCGATGGCAATGCCTTTTTGCGAAGGCGGCGCTCCTAGCTCCGAAGCCAAGCGCGCCAGCGGAGCCTTGAGAAATTCGCTGTCAAACCACTCGTTGAGCAGATCTTCCGGGCTGCTGAGCATCAGGCGCACCAGATCCAGCGTGCGGTGGGGAATATCCAACACCGCCAGCAGGTCTCGCAGCTTGTCCAGGTCGTAGTTGCCCGCAATGTCCAAAAAGGACTGGGGCGGCGCGTTAAACACCGGGATCAGGGCCTGAATCATCTTTTGCCAAAAGGCGCTAAATTCGGCGTATTTGCGAGCGTCGCGATCGCTGTAGCGGGCAATCTCGGCGCAGGTCTTTTCCACCGACTTGTGCCCCAAAAAGTACTTGCCGTCGGGGTGGGGACAAAACACCACCGGATCACAGGGCAGATACTCCAGGCCGTACTTCGTCAGCTCTAGCTCCTCCACCACCGGCCCGAGGTGAATAAACTCATGATCGATGGCGCAGAGGTTGAACCGAAAACCAGGGGCCTCCTCGGGCATCACTTCTTCAGTCGTGGCCGCGCCTCCAGGAACGGAGCGTTTCTCAAGCAAGAGGACGCTATAGCCCGCTTTTAGCAGATAAGCAGCGCAAACCAGCCCATTGTGGCCTGCGCCAATGATAATCACGTCGTAGGTGTCCATGCCTGGCTCTCTGGCGATGCGGATGACCTTAGCCTAGGCGGTGGGCGATCGCCCTCAATCAACCGTTGGCTAGAGAGCAGCCTCTGCTAGGAGATGGGTTTTGGGGTTGTCGCCCCCGGGATCAGGCTAGAGTTTGTAAAGGATTGTTGAGCGTCAGGTTGTCATGGTCTTCATTCGTGTGCCCAAGCCCTGGGAAATGCCCGATCGCGCCGTCACGTCAGAGCAGTTTTTCTGGAATCGGCGGCGCTTTCTCAAGTCTGTCATTGGCGCGGGGGTCGGTCTCGGTGCCCTGTCTCTGACCGGTTGCAGCACCCAAAAAGATGAGCTCACCCTAGAGAACGTGCGCCCTGGGGTGCAGCCGCTGACTGGCATTGCGCGCAACCCTGCCTTCGCCCAGGTCGATCGCCCCATCACAACAGAGCTTTTGGCCGCCACCTACAACAACTTCTACGAGTTCGGCAGCAGCAAAAATGCCGTCTGGCGCAATGCTCGGGCCTTGCCAACCGAGAGCTGGAAAGTGGAGGTCTCGGGCCTGGTCAAGAATCCCAAAACCTACGATTTGGACGATCTGCGCACCCAGTTCCCCATTGAGGAGCGGGTGTATCGCTTTCGCTGCGTGGAGGCGTGGTCGATGGCGCTGCCCTGGATCGGCTTCCCCATGCGATCGCTGATCGCCGCCGTCGAGCCCACCTCCCAGGCCAAGTTCGTGCGGTTCACCTCGTTCTACGACAAAGAGGTGACGCCCGGTCCTCTGCTGAGCTTTGGGTCGCTGCCCTGGCCCTACACCGAGGGCCTGCGGATCGAGGAAATGGCCAACGAGCTGGCGTTTTTCGCGATCGGCATCTACGGCCACACCCTGCCCAAGCAGCACGGCGCGCCGGTGCGGATGGTGCTGCCCTGGAAGTACGGCTTCAAGGGGGCCAAGTCCATTGTGAAAATCGAGTTTGTGGAGCGGCAGCCCGCCACATACTGGAATACGCTGGTGCCCAACGAGTATGGCTTTGAGGCGAATGTGAATCCCCAAAAGCCCCATCCCCGCTGGTCTCAGGCCGAGGAGCGCTTCGTAGGAGATTCCGCCGAGTTTGAGTGGGAGATGCGGGAAACGCTGCCCTACAACGGCTATGGCGAGTACGTGGCGTCCCTGTACGCGCGGGCCTAGGGCAGCAGAGGCCGAGTTCTGGCTGTGAGAACTCGGCCTCTGAGCAATGCACAAACAAGCGTGAGCACCGGAAGCTCCTAGCTTTGGGGTTCGGGGGCCGAAGGCGGCGTCGCTGAGGGCGCGGGCAGGACGCGGTAGCGCAGATACCAGCCACCAAAGGCGATCGCGACAATCAGCAGCGCCCCAAAGGCCACCGGATTGGCCATCCAGAAGACGGCCTCTAGGTGGTTGATCTGGCCTGCTTTGAGGTGCCAGAGGAGCTGGCGGCCGTCTTGCTCGACCTGGGGGGCGATCGCCCCTGGCGCAGTCACGATGGGTCGCGCACCGCCGGGCGTCGTCAGCCGAAAATCCAGATCGACGAGGGAGCCTGGACTGACAATCACGTTACCTTGGGGACCAGTGACGCCCAGGGACCGCAGATCGAGGTCATAGACCAAGCGATTGCGCACCCAGAAAATCCAGTTATTTTGCCGGAGAGCAAACTGGGCCGTTACGTCAGGCAGCGCGCTAAAGAGGCCATTAATAGAGTCGCTAGGCTCGAAAAAGGCGTTGAATTTGCGGTTGAGATCGCGTCCGTTGTCGAAGGGCAGGGTGATCTCGAGGGCGCGATCGCCCGACCGGCGAGCGCTGCCCTCGAGCTGGCGGGCGCGACGGGTCAGGCCATCCAGCCACTGCTGGGCTGTGGCGTTGCCGATGCGCTCATCCAGTCGGACCTGCTGCACCAGCGTGCCCCCCTGGGGACTGTCAAAGTTGACGCCGACGTCGTATTTCACGCACCCGGTCAGCAGCAGCGAGGTGAGCAGCAGCAGCCACACAGCGCGCCAGCGGACCAAAACACGCAGCGATCGCCCCACAAAAGCGCCCAGCAGCGCAAGCGGGTTTCGACGGGGGCGACGGGTCATGGAGTAAGACGGCATGGATTTCGATAACTCCCAACAGCAAGGCCAAGGGCAGCGTCCCTCGGGCTTTATTGTATCGCTGAGATTCACCCGCCCAACATCAAAAGCGCGCCCTTCCTGCGCGCCTCAGCTCAGCCACACCAGCCCGCCAATCAGCACCACCGCCAGCCCCAGGGCCAGCCAGATAAACCGATTGTCCTGGGTGTTGACCTGGCTCAGGTCGATGGGCTCGGGTTCCGGTTTGGGCTTGGGCTTGGGCGATCGCTTCACCGCCTGCACAGCGCTCCCGAGCTGATTGCTCGGATCGCTCTCCTCTAGCTGGCTCATGTCGGGAATCTCCACCAGCCACTCTTTGCGCCTAGACAGGGCGGGCGCTTCCAGGATGAACTTCAGCCGGCGGCCCTGCTTTCGGGTGTCCGGATCGGGATGGCGGCTCAGCTTGGCGCAGAGGGCGATCGCCTCCGATCGCTGGCCCGCCGCTTCGTAGGCCGTCGCCAGCCAAATCTGCACCTCTCCCCCAAAGCGCGATCCTGGACTCACCAGCGCGTTGGCCCGCTCCAGGCTGCGCACCGCGTCCCCATAGCGGCCCCGCTCAAAGGCATCTCGCCCCGCTGAATATTCTTGTTTCGCAACACCTAACTGCTCTGAAGTCACAGCCCCAAGGAATATAGCCTGCTCTTGCATGGTACTATCGCAGCCTCCGAAAGCGTCTGCCCCAGCCTCTTCTGGGAAAAATTGCCTTCAAGACGGAAAATCAAGAAGTTGGCGTTTTCAGTGGCGATCGCCCATGGATGACCGGATCAAATCCCCCCTCACACCCGACAACTGGCGAGCCCAAGTCCGCTTTTACCTCGAGGACATCGAGACGCCCCTAGGACGAGCCATCACCCTCAGCATCACCGGCTTAGTCGTCCTCTCTGCCGCGATTTTCGTCGTTGAAACCTACGCTATTCCAGACAGCGTGCGGCTGAAGCTGGACACTCTAAATTTCGGGATTTTGCTGCTATTTTTGGGCGAATATCTCCTGCGATTTTGGAGCGCCGAAAATCGCCTTGCCCATTTTTTCAAGCTGTATTCCCTGATCGATCTGATCGCTGTCTCGCCGATTTTGCTAGGAGCAACAGGCATCGGCTTTATCCGCGTCCTGCGCTGGTTCCGGATTTTGCGACTGGTTCGCTTCTTCGAAGGCCGGACCATTTTTGGCTATGTCAGCAGCGAAGACAGCGCGATTCTTGCCCGCATTCTCTTCACGCTTTTCAGCATTATTTTTGTTTTTTCTGGCCTAATCT
The DNA here is from genome assembly GCF_000317045.1 of Geitlerinema sp. PCC 7407. Lineage (NCBI taxonomy): Bacteria > Bacillati > Cyanobacteriota > Cyanophyceae > Geitlerinematales > Geitlerinemataceae > Geitlerinema > Geitlerinema sp. PCC 7407. The sequence goes on along the minus strand of NC_019703.1, from coordinate 1,665,704 downwards.
ATCAGGTCGAAAATCCTAAAAATCCTGAATCCTTCGACACCTTTCTAGACGCGTTTTACTTCTCGGTCGTCACCATGTCCACAGTCGGCTTTGGGGACGTGACGCCCATTTCCGAGGCAGGTCGCGCCCTGACCGTGCTGATGATCCTGACCGGCATTGCCCTCATCCCAACCCAGCTCGGCGACCTCTTCAAGCGCCTCGTCAAAACCGCCAATCAAGTCGAAATTCTGTGCTCTGGCTGTGGCCTCCGCTTCCATGACACTGACGCCCAGTTCTGCAAGCGCTGCGGCGATCGCCTAATCAAATAATCGAGAATCAAAAAGTAAAGACGTTGCGCAAAGCTTTTTATTGAGAACCGACATTAATATTCAGTAAATCAAGACAAGAGTTCGAAAAATCAGACTTGCCTTAACTTTTTACAAATTAGTCATCTTTCAAAAAGACATACAAATTCCAGCTAACTAGCCAATTTAGGTCAATGCTTTAAACTCTAAAATTCTAGACTCACTGCATCTTTCACAGATTCCACAGAAAATAAGACAATATACATATCCCTGAAAGCCTTGAAGGCTGAATTATGATTGCCTCCCCTGAGCCCCATCTCAGCGCAGAAGCCTATCTAGCCTGGGAAGCCCAGCAAGACACTCGTCACGAATATGTGAACGGGACCATCACCGCAATAACGGGTGGCAGCGTTGCCCACAATTTGCTTGCTCTCAACTTGTACAGCGAGCTGCGCCCCCATCTGCAAAAGCGCGGCTGCATAGCAACCGTCGCAGAGGTCAAAGTCCAGGTCAGCAACTCGATTTATTACTACCCTGACCTTGTTGTCACATGCAGCGATCGCGATCTCCAGGGCAGGCAGTTGATTCAGGCTCCCTGCCTGATCGCCGAAGTCCTCTCTCCGGGCACCGCAGCCAGCGATCGCGGGGAAAAATTTCGAAACTATCGCAATCTCAGCAGCCTAAAAGAATACGTGCTGATCGACTCTGAGAAAGTCAGCGTTGAGCGATACCGGCGCGGGGAAGGACATACGTGGTTCTATCATCCCTACAGTGCTGGCGAAACCCTTATTCTCGAAGGCTTAGAGATTGAGCTAGCGATCGATTCGCTCTACAAGAACGTTTCTCTGGAATCGTGAAACCTTACTCACTTCCAGAAGTATTTCGAGCTAGTCTCAATAAGAAGCATCAGGAGACCAGCAAAAAATTAGACGCTCAATTATTTCTGATCAGCGTACATCAGCTACAAGTCTATCAAGCACATCTTCAAGACAGGATTTCAAGCGGCTATCTCGGGTTTTCACATAGGCTGCAAAAGCCATCCATTCTTCTAAACGCATTTGAAGATACTTACTCGGTTTATAGCCATCGGCAGAGACTCTTATTGTGTCGTCTGAGAGATTGGATTTTAATTTTAAATACCTGCCTCTATTACCTGTAACTCTGACTTTAATTTTCCAAGTTATATAGTTTCCATCCTTGAGATAGAATTCACCCAGCTCCTTTTTTCCAGAGTGAACTAAATCTTCATAGATGCTCTTCACAGCATAACCAGCATATCTAGCGGCCTTATAAGACTCCATAGATACTTTGACTAATGTAATAATTTCAAGAGTTGATATGGGCATAAGTTAGATCTGGTAAACAGCGTTAACTCTAGTTATCCCCACAGCAACAGAAAATATCTGCTGAATTTTAAATTTGTCTGAAAGCGAAGCGATAAAGCTAGCAGCCCAATATCCTTGCTAAGGATGTTTTCATTTTGCGGGCCAGAGCCTTAGAAACCGCTGAGGGGCGATCGCGCTTTTCTCTGGCCCTTGAGTCGCGCTCGGAGCACCCGATTTTTATCTGATGCCCAGAGTAGATAGGCTTTTGCGGTCCCGTACTATCATGTAAACAAATATAAACACTTCTCAGACAGAGCAGGACTCTCCATGCGCGTAATTCTGATGACCGGCAAGGGCGGCGTTGGGAAAACCTCCGTTGCAGCCGCCACAGGTCTCCGCTGTGCGGAGCTGGGCTACAAGACCCTGGTGCTGAGCACAGACCCAGCTCACTCCCTCGCCGACAGCTTTGACATGGAGCTGTCCCACGAGCCCCGCCTCGTCAAGCCCAACCTGTGGGGCGCCGAGCTCGACGCCCTGATGGAGCTCGAAAACAACTGGGGTGCCGTCAAGCGCTACATCACCCAGGTGTTGCAGGCCCGGGGGCTCGAGGGCGTGGAGGCCGAAGAGCTGGCCATCTTGCCGGGCATGGACGAGATCTTCAGCCTGGTGCGCATGAAGCGGCACTACGACGAAGGCGAGTACGACGTGCTGATCATCGACTCGGCCCCCACCGGGACCGCCCTGCGCCTTCTGAGCCTGCCCGAAGTCGCAGGCTGGTACATGCGCCGCTTCTACAAGCCGCTTCAGGCCATGTCCGTCGCCCTGCGTCCGGTGTTTGAGCCCCTGTTCCGGCCGATCGCGGGCTTCTCGCTGCCCAACAAGGAAGTGATGGACGCGCCCTACGAGTTTTACGAGCAGATCGAGGCCCTGGAGAAGGTGCTGACCGATCCCACCCAAACCTCGGTGCGCCTAGTCACCAACCCCGAGAAAATGGTGATCAAAGAGTCTTTGCGCGCCCACGCATACCTGAGCCTCTACAACGTGGGCACTGACCTAGTCGTCGCAAACCGGATCATCCCCGATCAGGTCCAAGATCCCTTTTTCCAGCGCTGGAAAGAGAACCAGAAGCAGTATCGCGACGAGATTCACGAGAACTTCCGGCCGCTGCCGATCAAAGAGGTGCCGCTCTACTCCGAGGAAATGTGCGGCCTCGAAGCGCTGGAGCGCCTAAAGGAGACGCTCTACGCAGACGAAGACCCGGCCCAGGTTTACTACAAGGAAACAACGCTGCGGGTCGTGCAGGAGCAAAATCAGTACAGCTTGGAGGTCTATCTCCCCGGCATTCCCAAGAGCCAAATCGACCTGAGCAAGTCGGGCGATGAGCTGAATATTCGCATCGGCAACCATCGCCGCAACTTGGTGCTGCCCCAGGCTTTGGCGGCGCTGCAGCCGTCGGGGGCCAAGATGGAAGAGGATTATCTCAAAATTCGGTTTGCGCCGATGAATTAGGGTTCGAGCCTGACCGCAAGCGGGTTTTTGAGCAAGAGCAGGGCGATCGCCCTGCTTTTTTGGCTTGAGGGGCGATCGCCTCCGGGACTGGTTCGATCGCCAGGGAAATTGCATCGGATAATAGGAGATCCTGTTTTTGTCGGAGACCCGTTCCATGGCTTCAGATCCCGCGATCGCCTCTAGTGGTGAAACCCTAGCCCCTTCATCGGCCCAGCGCATCGGCGTCATAGGCGGTGGTCAGCTGGCATGGATGATGGCCCAGGAGGCAGGCAAGCTGGGGATGGAGCTGGTGGTCCAAACCCCCAAAGACAGCGACCCTGCGGTGGCGATCGCCGCTGATCGGGTGCTGGCCGCCATTGATGACGCCGCCGCCACCGCCCAGCTGGCCCAGCAGTGCGAAGTCATCACCTTCGAAAACGAATTTGTGGATCTCGATGCCCTGGAGCAGCTCGTCCAGCAGGGGGTGTGCTTTCGGCCTGCGATCGCCAGCTTGCGACCGCTGCTCGACAAGTACGACCAGCGCTGCTATCTCCAGTCCCTGGGGCTGCCGGTGCCTCGCTTCATCGCCCTCGAGCCGGAGTCCCCGCCCGAAGCCCTCAGCCAGCTCGGCTTCCCCGTCGTGCTCAAAACCCGCCGCCACGGCTACGACGGCCAGGGCACCTTTGTCCTCAAGTCCCTGGCTGCCCTCACAGAGCTCTGGGAGCGCCTGGGCCGCGCGTCGGTGCTGCTGGAGGAGTTTGTGCCCTTCGAGCGGGAGCTGGCCGCGATCGCCTGTCGCTCGGTCAGCGGCGACATCGCCGTCTATCCCATCGTCGAGACCCAGCAAGAGGATCAGGTGTGTCGGCGGGTCATCGCGCCAGCACCCATCGCCGCCGCCGTTGCCCAAGACGCCCAGGCGATCGCCCGCACCCTGCTGACGGGCCTCAACGCCGTCGGCGTCTACGGCATCGAGCTCTTTTTGACCACCGATGGCCGCTTGCTGGTCAACGAAGTCGCCCCCCGCACCCACAACTCCGGCCACTTCAGCCTGGACGCCTGCGCCACCTCCCAGTTTGAGCAGCACCTGCGGGCCGTGGGCGATCGCCCCCTCGGCAGCCCCGCCCTGCGCAGCGACGGCGCCGTGATGATCAACCTTCTGGGCTACGAGAGCTCCACCAGCGACTACAGCAGCGTTCGCCAGCGCCTGGCCGAGCTGCCCCAGGCCCACGTCCACTGGTACGGCAAAACCGAGTCCCGCCCGGGCCGCAAACTGGGCCACGTCACCGTCTTGATCGACGCTCCCCCCGAAGAGGTGCGATCGCGCGCCATGGCGATCGCCCACACCGTCGAGTCCATCTGGTATCCGGCCCTGGTCCAAAGCTAGGCCCTCTCAAGGCGATCGCCCGTCAGAAAATCTGAGCTGTGGGGTGTGCAATCCGGCAAACCCACGCTTAAAATAGTCACTAAGCTTCACTGCGGCGTTGGTGACTGCCAATAGCGTTTTATGATCTATGCTTTTTGAATTAGGGAGTCAAGCCAGTTTCGGCGGCAGTAGACCGGGCATGTACCCGGAAACTTCTAAGCCTGAAGCCAAGACACCCACCTGGCATTAGCCAGGTCAAAAACTGAGGTAAGACGGCGTTGCGGTGAAGCTCAATCTTTTTAAGAAGTCCCTTGTCGAAGCGATAGGGGATTTTTTAATGGCAATTTTTGGATGAAGTCTCCCTGGTTGGCCCGAAAGAGCGGCCCGAGAGAGCAATATCAGCGCCGCTTGACTTTTGCCACGGCCCGTCCGGACGCGATCGCGCCTGTCGCCGTCTGAAGCGCGATCGCCCCGGCCAAGGCAGCCAAACTTCTTAAGAATTTTCGTAGAAACAGCCGACGCCGCAGACCCAAGGCCAGGCATTACAATGGTCTAACATCGGCCGCAGAGTGAGTTCCCCATCGTATTGTCAACCATCGCTATCTCCTCAAGTTTCGGCGCCAACATTGATCGGCTCAGCAGCGGTCTTACGCTGATCCATCAACACATCCCGGCCACGCCCGTTGCCGTCGTAGATGTTTGGGTGAAGGCAGGCGCAAGGGTTGAGCCCAATGAGTGGTCTGGTATGGCCCACTTCCTGGAGCACATGATTTTCAAGGGAACACATCAGCTGCGCCCAGGCATGTTTGACCAGGCGATCGAGACCCAGGGTGGGATCACCAACGCCGCGACCAGCCACGATTACGCCCACTTTTTCATCACCACCGCAGCCCAGCAGCTGGGGGCGACGCTGCCCTATCTCTCCGAGCTGCTGCTCCACGCGGCAATCCCGGACGATGAATTTGGGCGGGAGCGAGACGTGGTCCTCGAGGAAATCCGCCAAACCCAGGACAACCCGGACTGGCTAGGCTTTCAGGCCCTGATGGAGACCATCTACCAAGATCATCCCTACGGACGGCCGGTCCTGGGCACGGAGGAGACACTGCTGCAAAATTCCCCTGCCCAGATGCGGCAGTTTCACAGCAGCTACTACCAGCCCGAGAACATGGTGGTGGTCGTGGCGGGCGGTGTGGAGTACGAGGCGACGCGGGCGCTGGTCGAGGAAAATTTTCGCGACTTTGTTCCGCCGGGAGACTGCTCACCTTTGGTTTACAGTGCGGATCCGCCGCTGACCTACATTCGTCGCCAAGAGATCCGGCTGCCCCGCCTAGAGCAGGCGCGACTGCTGATGGCGTGGACGGGGCCAGGGGTGGATCAGCTCCAAGACGCCTACGGCCTAGACTTGCTGGCGGTGCTGCTGGGAGAGGGGCGATCGTCCCGCTTGGTGCGCGAGCTGCGGGAAGAGCGGCAGTTGGTCCAGGGCGTTAGCTGCGATTTTTCTTTGCAGCGCGATTCTAGCCTGTTTACGATCAGTGCATGGCTCGAAGTTGAGCATTTGGAGCGGGTTGAGGCGATCGTGGGCGATCGCCTAGCGGCCTTGGCCCACGGCCCGATCTCGGAGGCCGAGCTGGCCCGCTGCAAGCGACTCCTGTGTAATGATTATGCGTTTTCGACGGAGACGCCTGGGCAGTTGGCGGGTCTATATGGGTACTATGGCACCATCGCAGACGCGGCATTGTCCACGAGTTATCCCAGGTATATCCAGGCGCTCCAGGCCAGTGACTTGCAGCAGATTGCTCAGCAATACCTGTCGCCCTACCGCTATGCTGTGACAATTTTGCGATCGCTCTAGAGCGGCACTCCGATCGCGTTTGAAGCGTCCTTTGATTTAGCTGACTCAGCGCGATCGCCCCGGAGAGCCTCTCTTTCCCTGCTTTGCTTTGCTGATTTCCCAAGACTGATTGACTTTAGAGAGTAAGGATTCTTTGTGCCCGTGATTCAAACTGGACTGTCTCCCTCCCAGAGCCACAAACCGTTCCGCGCTGTCCTGGACAACGGAATTGTTGTCCTTGTGTCCGAGAATCCCATTACCGACATCATCGCCGCTCGCCTGTTTGTCCGGGCGGGCAGCCGGTGGGATCCCCCGGAACAGATGGGGCTGGCGTCGCTGCTGGCGGCGGTCCTGACCAAAGGCACCGACCAGCTGTCCTCGATGGACATCGCTGAGCAGGTGGAGTCGGTGGGGGCGAGCTTGGGAGCAGACGCCACGAGCGATTATTTTTTGATCAACCTGAAAACCGTTTCGGCGGATTTTTCGAGCATTTTGGCGCTGGCCGCCGAGCTGATGCGATCGCCGTCGTTTCCCGAAGCCGAGGTGGCGCTGGAGCAGCGGCTGACGCTCCAAAATATTCGATCGCAGCAGGAGCAGCCCTTTTCGGTCGCTTTTGACCAGCTGCGCCGGTTGATGTACCACGACCACCCCTACGGTTTTTCGACCCTAGGCACGGAGGAAACCGTCTCTCGGATTGGCCGAGAAGACTTGCTGCGCTACCATCAGCAGTTTTTCCGGCCCGACAATTTGGTGATCAGCCTCTCAGGGCGGATTACGCCGACGGAGGCGATCGCCCTGATCGAGGGGGTCTTTGGCGACTGGGCGATCCCCGAGCAGCCCCTGCCGACGCTGGACCTCTACCCGCCCCAAACCCAACCCCGCACCAGCATCACGCCCCAGGCCACGCAGCAATCGGTGGTGATGCTGGGCTATTTGGCAGCCCCAGTGCCCACGGCCGCGGACTTGCTCAGCGGCCCGATCGACTACCCTGCCCTCAAGCTACTCAATACCTATTTGGGCAACGGTCTCTCTAGCCGCCTGTTTGTGGAACTGCGAGAAAAGCGGGGCCTGGCCTACGACGTTTCGGCGTTTTATCCGACGCGCCTGGATGTCTCCCAGTTTGTGGTCTATATGGGCACCGCTCCGAGCAATACGGCGATCGCTGTGGAAGGCCTAGAGCGCGAAGTCCGGCGGCTGCGGGACCTCTGCCTGAGCGAAGAAGAGCTCCAGGCGGCGAAGAACAAGCTGCTCGGTCAGTACGCTCTGGGCAAGCAAACCAATGCCCAGATTGCCCAGGTCTACGGCTGGTACGAAACCCTAGGCTTGGGGGTGGAGTTTGATGGGGCCTTCCAGGAGGCGATCGCCGCTGTGACCCCCGAAGCCGCTCTGGCAGTCGCCCAGCGCTATTTCCTCGAGCCCTACCGCTCCTTGGTCGGTCCCGAAAGCGCCGTCAGCGCGATCGCCAGTCCCGCCGTTCTCTAGGGCGCAGAACGGTCTCCGGCAGGCGGCTCTGGCGTCGCCACTGCCTCTTCCTCCGTCACCAGCGCCAAATACTGACTATCAAGCAGATAGGCCCCGCGCGCGAAGTGCACCACCCAGTAGCCTCCCGGCCGCCGGTCCATAATGATGCCTTTTTCACCCAGCGGGATCACGTTGGGGGGACGCAGCATCGGCATCGGATCGGCGGTTTTGTAGTAGGGCGGCAGGGTTTGGACTTTGACGCAGTCTCCCAGCGAAAATTCGTCACTCATAGGCGTTCGGTCCTCTGTTTTCTGCTTTTATTGTCCCGTTTGTTGGCGATGTGCTTCGGCGATCGCCCGGGTTAGCCATGGCTTTTTCCGCCATTTTGGCGCACTGGACTGGCAGAGTCTCCTGATTTATTGAATATTATTTGCAATAATAGAGTCAGATTTTCTCCTCGGGGCATCGCTATCACCCCAGAGCCATCTCTACAGACCGAGATTTAATTTTCTCAATTTCACCTAGAACCTTTATCAAGACTGACTTTCAAGCGTTTTTTCCAGATCGAGCGCGCCTGAAGACGAGGGTCAAGCCGACTCTCTCCCTTGCCAACGTCTCTTGTAGGCGATCGCAGTCAGGAATCATTGGCAGTTAATGTCCCAGACAGCCTTCGATTGCTCACCCCACCCCAGACACTTTTTTCTATGGCTAAGTCAAAGTACGTCTCCGAATTTGCCCTCAGCGGTCGCCTCGTGGCTTTCTTGGTCGGCGACCAGCCAAAGTACCTGCGGCTGCAAACTGCCGATAGCGAACTTTTGATCAAGATTCCCAAAGAGGATCGCTTCCGGCTACCGGAGGTCCTGAGTCTGGGCGTCTGGGTCCACGTCGAAGGCGAGCGCAAAGTCGATTTCAAAAAGGGCCTCGTCAAGCACAAGGCCCACACGATTGTGCCTACTTCTGTCGAGCAGACAGGAGGAGCGACCAGTCCCGCTGCGGCTCAGCCTCCTGCTCCAGCCACAGCCAAGCCAGCCTGTATCCTGGTGTGCCGCAAGTCCGACTGCTGGAAGCGGGGGGGCCGCGAAGTCAGCGCCGCGCTACAGACAAACTTGCGCGATCGCGGGCTGGACGAACAGGTGACGATCAAGGAAACCGGCTGCATGAAGCGCTGCAAAGCAGGTCCCAATATCGTCATGCCGGACAAAACGCGCTACAGCCGCATTTCGGCCAGCGAGGTGCCCCAAATTCTCGATCGGCACTGCGAGACCGCGAGCCCAGCAGCCCCGGCCCCCGACCGGCGTCCATCGACTGCGCCAGCCAAGCTGGCTCCCGTCGCCCAGTACTGTCTGCTGCGCAGCTAGACCGCAGCGATCGCCCCTTCGCGAGCAATCTCAACCTTGTTTCCAAGCACGCTCTCAGCCCCAGACGCAGCTCTGGGGTTATTTTTTGGTACACGAGCCATTAGCCCAAGCGGCTTGTAGGGCTAGCAGGCAGGGCCATGAGGCGATCGCCTTCCGCCCAATCTAGCGTCTTAGGGCCTGGTCTCAGCATGCAGCCTAGGCGAAATTTTGAGTCTACGGTTGGCCTTGAGAGTCTTCACAAGCAGGACCGCAAAAGAGGGGAGAACGATGCTTTGTTCTCCCCTGATAGACGGTTTAGAGGGCAAAGTCGCACCCAAGCACGGCCTTCGCCAGCGGTTCAGTGGGGAGCGAAAACGACAGACTCCTGAACGGAGCACCATCGACAACCGTTAGCGCTGAGAACCACCAATGACTTGGTCTTTGAGGGAGCTCACTTCGTCCGCTAATTCCTTGCGGCTAGAGGCGCGCAGGAGATAGCGATAGGTAAACCAGCCAGAGTAGGCGATGCCGACAACTTCAAAGAACGGAGACAGCAAAGGAACTTCATTGATGGCCGATAGCACAGCCAGAGTCACCTTGGCGGTCACGAAGGCAGTTAAGATGAGACCCACCGTGATCAGCGGGCGACGATTGTCTGCGAAGAAACTCGAAATGTATTCCGGAAGTTGGGCGAGTACTTCGTAAACCTGATCACGAATTTCCTCCCACTGTTCTTTATTTTTGGTGCGGGAGATAGGGGCGATCGCACCAGGACGATCAGCATTGACATCCATCGTCGCGAACTCCGTTGGGGTTGCAACCTCGGCAGTTTGAAATTCGGTTTTGTTGGTTTCAGGATCCATCGTTTTGCCCGAATAATAACGACTGAAAGGTGCTTACTGGCTTGGTTTGGAACCAGTTTCCAGTCAAAGCACCACGCTGCTGCGCCCAAAGGGCGGCTCTTTCTCAAACATACCTGACACTAGTGCAGAGCTTTACAAATTGCAAGGCAATCTCGGAAGGAAAGCTCAATATTGTAAAGAAGAATTAAGCTCTCTGAGCATTAGGACATTCGCGCTTTTTCGTATTGAGAAATCACCCTTTCATCCAGGTTTCTAAGGTGTGCAAAGGGCGATCGCATTTGGCGCGCAGATCAAGAAAGATCCAGCTCACGAATCACCGCTTGCAGCGTTTCCGCAGAGTGACGAAGCTGGGCAAGCTCAGTCTCAGGCAGAGACAAGTTGAGAATGCGGCTCACCCCCGAACGGTTGACCACGGCCGGCAGGCTCAAGCACAGGTTTTCTAGGCCGTGCTGCCCCTGGAGCAGGGTGCTGACGGTCATGACCCGATTTTGATCGCGCAAAATCGCCTGAACGATTTGGGTGACTCCCAGACCGATGGCGTAGCAGGTGGCGCCTTTGCGCTGGATGATCTCGTAGGCGGCGTTGCGGGTCTGCTCGAAGATGGACTCCAGCAGCGCGCGATCGCCCTCGTCACAGGCCACCAGGCCCGATTCACACAGGTTCATTCCCGAAATATTCGCCTTGCTCCACACCGGCACCTCGCTATCACCGTGCTCACCGATGATGTAGGCGTGCAGGCTGCGCGGGTCGATTGTCAGCTTCTGGGCCAGCAGATAGCGAAATCTCGCCGTATCGAGCACCGTCCCAGAGCCCAGGACGCTGTGACTCGGGAAGCCGGACAGGCGCAGCGTCACGTAGGTCATGATGTCTACGGGGTTGCTGACCACCAGCAGCAAGGCGTCTGGGCAGTGGCGAACAATCTCTGGGATCATGTCCTTGAAGATGGCCACATTGCGCTGCACCAAATCCAGGCGCGTCTCACCTGGTCGCTGCTTGGCACCGGCTGTGATGATCACGATGTCGGCGTCGCTGCCGTCAGCCAGGGTACCGGCCATGATGCGCGTCGGCTCGACAAAGGGAAGGCCATGGACCAAGTCCATTACTTCGCCTTCGGCTTTGTCGCGGTTGACGTCCACCAGCACCATTTCATCCAGGGTGTTCTGGATCAGCATGGCGTAGGCGATCGCCATCCCTACCTGTCCAGTGCCGATGATCACGCCCTTGCGGCGGGGCAAGGGGCGACGCTGGCTCGAGGCCTCAAAGGTGTTGGAAAACAGAGTGTCAAACATAGGCAACTACCCAGACATCGCAACTCAAGGTCTAGGCTACTTTAGCTCCCCCCAAAAGTTTGTCGTGCTCAGGACGGATTCAGCGCAATTCTGGAATTAGAGCACCCGCAGCACGCTGGGGATGCTCTCCACAGCGCCCATGGCTCGGATGTCATCCAGCGCCTGTCGGAAGTTGCCCTCCCGCACATCGTGGGTCACGACCACGATCTCGGCCAGGGAGTCCCGGAGCCCCGTTTGAACGATGGACTCTAGGCTCACGCCGCGATCGCCAAAGCACGTCCCCAGCTTGCCAATCACCCCAGGCTGATCATGGGTCAAAAAGCGCGCGTAGAACCGCGTCACCAAGTCCTCCATGGGAGCGATGGCGCAGTAGTGCTGGTGGGAGCAGGCCAGCAGGGGATCGAGGGGCAGGTGCTTGCGCGTCTCGTCGGAGGTCGCCGCTTCGCGGCCCACCTTGAGAATGGCCGCGATGTTGAGCACGTCCGACACCACAGCGCTCGCGGTGGGGCCTGCCCCGGCTCCCGGCCCAAAGAACATCACCTGACCGATGGGATCGCCCTCAATCAAAATCGCGTTGTAAACATCGCTGACGCTGGCCAAGGGGTGGGTCGTCGGCACCAGGGTCGGATGGACCCGCACCTCGAGCTGGGGCTGACCATCGGCGGCCACGCCCTCCAAGCGACGGGCGATCGCCAGCAGCTTGATCACAAAGCCCAGCCGCTCCGCATAGGTGATGTCCGCCGCGCTGACGCTGCGAATGCCCTCTCGGTGCACCTTCTCCAGATTGATCCGGCCATTGAAGGCCAGAGAGGCCAAAATCGCGATCTTGTCCCCTGCATCCAGGCCGTCCACATCCGCGGTGGGATCGGCCTCCGCGTAGCCCAGGCGCTGGGCATCGGCCAAAATCTCGGCGAAGTCGCCACCCTCGCGCTGCATCCGCGTCAGGATGTAGTTGGTCGTCCCGTTTACGATGCCCGTCACGGCCTGGATCCGGTTCACGCCCAGGGACTGCTTGAGCGGCTCAATCACCGGAATACCGCCCGCCACCGCCGCCTCTAGCAGCACATAGACCCCAGCCGCATTGGCCGCCGTGAAAATCTCGTCACCATAGCGGGCAATCACGGCCTTGTTTGCCGTCACCACGTGCTTGCCGTGGGCGATCGCCTGCAAAATCAGCGATCGCGCTGGCTCCAAACCGCCAATCACCTCGATCACCACATCCACGGCCGGATCCGTGACAATCGACTCCAAATCCGTCGTGAACTTCTCAGGCGGCAAATCCACGCTTCGCGGCTTATCGAGGGAGCGCACCCCCACCCGATAGACCTCCAGCTCGCGCAGCAGCGGATGGCGCTGATCCGGATCCAGCAAAATCTGCATGGTCCCAGTTCCCACCGTTCCCAAACCCAACAAGCCTACCTGAAAAGCCACAGTCTCTTGGTCCACGCAAACGATTCAACACAGACAATTGTAGGGGTTTAGGGCTAGCCCAGACGGCCTCCCCGCCCATTTCCCCCAGCAAAATTTTTGGGTCAAGCCGCGATCGCGACAAAAGGGATCGCCAAAGAGGCATTTCCCCTTCAGCGATCCCTTCTGGAAAATTTTTGAGCTATCGGGATCAGCACCTCAGGAACCTACCTGCGATCGCTGCCCAAACTCAGTCAATTTGCCACCTCAAAAAGCGCAAGCGACTTTCAAAATTCGCCCTTGCTTTAGTAGGTCTCAACGTGCCAGCGCTCTGCTTTCTTGAGCTGCTTCTGGTAATCAGACCACTTCACCCCATTCTTCGCCGCTGCTGCCGTCAGAGCCGCGTCGATACCGTCTTCCATCCCCTTCAGACCGCAGATGTAAACGTGGGTCTTCTCCTCTTGGATCAGCTTCCACAGCTCATCAGCGTGCTCAGCAACGCGGTCTTGGATGTACATCTTGCCGCCTTCCGCATTCTTCTGCTCCCGGCTAATGGCATAGGTCAAGCGGAAGTTCTCAGGAAACTCCTTCGCCATCCCTTCTAGCTCTTCGCGGTACAGAATATTGGCCGACACAGGAATACCGAAGATCAGCCAAGCCAAACCATTGAACTTGTAATCCGGGTTTGCCTTGCGCTCAGCTTCCTTGAACATCCGCCACAGGTAAGCGCGGAACGGCGCAATACCGGTGCCCGTTGCCATCATGATCACCTTCGCATCGGGATCTTCAGGCAGCAGCATTTCCTTGCCGACCGGGCCGGTGATCTTGACATCATCTCCCGCTTTCAGGTTGCACAGATAGGTCGAGCACACACCGTAAACGGTTTCTCCGGTCTCCGGGCTCTTGTACTCGAGCTGACGGACACAGAGGGAAACCGTCTTGTCATCCACGCGATCGCCATGGCGAGTCGACGCAATGGAGTAAAGGCGCAGCTTTTCTGGCTTACCCCGCTTGTCCGTGCCCGGCGGAATAATCCCGATGCTCTGACCCTCTAGGTAGCGCAGATCGCCCTCAGAGATATCAAACATCAGGTGGCGAACCGTACCAATACCACCCTCAGCAACTAGCTCTTCATTAGAAAGGCACTTGCCGATAAAGGGATTATTTGGACGATAAATATTAACCGGAATATCAACGTTTTTCTTGTGGGCTTTCGCTTCAGTCATGGGCTTGCTTTCCGTCTTTGACTGGACTGGCGAAGCTTCAGACTTAGGCGCAGCTTGACCCTTCGAGACGGCACCACCATCAACCGTAACAGGATGAATGGCAACGATTTTGCCGCCGAGGCGGGTAATCCGCTGCATCTCTTGATTCATGCGGTTGTAAGGCACTGTGATAAACACACTGCCGCTGCGGCGAATCGGATAATTTAGCTTATCGGTTTCTGCATTCTGGCGCAGACCCACGACCTCATAAATAAAGAGGCGGTTACCAGACACTGCGGTGGCCGCACCGCCAGCTACGCTTGGATTGAACATTGCTAACCTAATTAATCTCCGAGACCCATCTTGGGCACGTTGAGCAACGTGCTCTTATCACCCTAAACCAGTTTTGTCACCAGAACTTAATCAGGCGACAAGAGCCAGGTTCATAATTTAGCGTAGCATTGGGAAGCTGCACCCATCGGTCCTTGGCTTCGAGGCCCACAGAGGGCTACAGGTGCCTCGCTCCGGGCCGTGGGGTCACAATACCCAGAAAAGCCATCTCTCTGCTGTTGTTGATGACGCAGTTTTAATAAAAATGCACCGCGAAACCTTAGCATTAGTATTTAAGCGGGATGATTCGAAGCGCGACAAACTTGTTGGGGAATTCCGAGTCTGGTAGGATCTATCCTACATGGGTAGTATTAATACCTAGTTACGCTGGCTCGGATCTTCCGTTGCAGGCGGCGGTAGGGTTACTTATCGCGGCCGCTGTCCTGGTTTCTGCGTGCTTCAACTGGGGTTCCAGTGTATCCATTGAAAGCTGCTTAGAAGACCTTGGGACTGTTTTGGGCATCCGCAAGATTTTCTTTTTAGTGAACTGTTTTTATCGTTTAGAGGGAACCTATGACCAGTAAGCCGGACCGTGTGGTTCTGATTGGCGTTGCCGGAGACTCTGGATGCGGCAAGTCGACTTTCCTGCGCCGACTGGAAGATCTGTTCGGGAAGGACTTCATCACGGTCATCTGTTTGGATGACTATCACAGTCTCGACCGGAAGCAGCGCAAGGAAGCAGGGGTGACCGCCCTCAATCCGAAGGCAAACAATTTTGACCTGATGTATGAGCAAATCAAAGCGCTCAAGAACGGTCAGGCGATTGATAAACCAATCTACAATCACGAAACCGGCGAGATTGATCCGCCAGAGCGGATCGAGCCGAACCACATCATCGTGGTAGAGGGTCTTCATCCTCTCTATGATGCGCGGGTGCGTGAACTGCTTGACTTCAGCGTCTATCTCGACATCAGCGACGAGGTGAAGATCGCCTGGAAGATCCAGCGCGACATGGCTGAGCGCGGCCACACCTACGATGACGTGATTGCGTCGATCAACTCCCGCAAACCGGACTTCACGGCCTACATCGATCCTCAGAAGGAATTTGCTAATGTCGTGATCCGCGTGCTGCCGACTCAGCTGATCAAGGATGACACTGAGCGGAAGGTGCTCCGCGTGCAGATGATCCAGCGCGACGGTGTTGAAGGGTTTGATCCGGTCTACCTCTTTGACGAGGGTTCGACGATCCACTGGACGCCCTGCGGTCGCAAGCTGACCTGCTCCTATCCGGGTATCAAGATGTACTACGGTCCGGACTCGTACTACGGTCACGAGGTCTCGATCCTGGAGGTTGACGGCCAGTTCGACAACCTAGAGGAAGTGAGCTACATCGAGAATCACCTGAGCAACACTTCGACGAAGTACTACGGTGAAATGACTCACCTGCTGCTTCAGCACCGCGACTACCCCGGCTCGAACAATGGTACCGGCCTGTTCCAGGTGCTAACGGGTCTGAAGATGCGGGCGACCTATGAGCGCCTGACTTCGAGGGAGGCAAAGGTAGCTACGCCTGCCAACGCTTAAACTACCGTTCAGGTGTCCGAAGAAGGGGGCGATCGCGTTTTGAGGGCGATCGCCCTTTTTCGATCCGGGCCGCCCGCAGCCCTCAAGAGCACCGGCTCAAACCGCCGGACGCAAACCTGTGTGGCACAATCGTTAGGGAAACTCCCGGCAAGCACTTTTTCATTGCACTAAAATCTTCCATGACTGCAACGACTCCCTCCCTGCCAACCCAATATGATCCTGTGGACACTGAGGCCCGATGGCAGCAGTACTGGGAAGCCCATCAGGTCTTTCAGGCCGATCCCGAGCAGGAAGGCGAGCCGTACTGCATCGTGATTCCGCCCCCCAACGTGACGGGCAGCCTGCACATGGGCCACGCCCTCAACATGTCCATCATGGACGTACTGACGCGCTACCAGCGGATGCGGGGCCGCAACACGCTTTGGCTACCCGGCACCGACCACGCCAGCATCGCAGTCCAGACCATTTTGGAAAAGCAGCTGAAGGCGGAGGGCAAGACGCGCTACGACATCGGCCGCGAGAAGTTTCTGGAGCGGGCCTGGGCGTGGCGCCAAGAGTCTGGCGGCACAATTGTGCGGCAGCTGCGGCGGCTGGGCGTGTCCGTGGACTGGAGCCGCGAGCGCTTCACCATGGACGAAGGGCTGTCGAAGGCAGTTCTAGAGGCATTTGTTCAGCTCTACGACGAGGGCCTGATCTATCGGGGCAACTATCTGGTGAACTGGTGCCCTGCTAGCCAGTCAGCCGTGTCGGATTTGGAGGTGGAACCCAAGGAAGTAGACGGCCATCTGTGGCACTTCCGCTATCCCCTCAGCGATGGATCGGGCTTTGTTGAGGTGGCGACGACGCGCCCCGAGACGATGCTGGGCGATACGGCTGTGGCCGTCAATCCTCAAGACCCGCGCTACCAGAGCCTCATTGGCAAAACGCTGACGCTGCCGATCATGGGCCGCCAGATTCCGATTATTGCCGATGAGCTGGTGGACCCTGAGTTTGGGACGGGCTGTGTGAAAGTGACGCCAGCCCACGACCCTAACGATTTTGAGATGGGGCGTCGCCACAATTTGCCGTTTATCAACTTGATGCACAAGGACGGCACGCTCAACGAGAATGCCGGTCCTTTCGAAGGCCAGGACCGCTTTGTGGCGCGCAAGAACGTGGTGGCTCGCCTCGAAGAGGAGGGGGCACTGGTGAAGGTGGAAGACTACCGCCACTCAGTGCCCTACAGCGATCGCGGCAAGGTGCCGGTCGAGCCGCTGCTGTCGACCCAGTGGTTTGTGAAGATCGAGCCCCTGGCTCAGCGAGCGCTGACGGCCCTAGACGGCAGTCAGGAGCCGGCTTTTGTGCCGGAGCGCTGGACCAAGGTCTACCGCGACTGGCTGGTGAACCTGCGGGACTGGTGTATCTCGCGGCAGCTCTGGTGGGGACACCAGATCCCGGCTTGGTACGTTGTCAGCGAGACGGGGGGCGAGATCACGGACCACACGCCCTTTGTGGTGGCGCGCAGCGAAGAGGCGGCGATCGCCCAGGCCCAAGAAAAGTACGGCGCAGGTGCCCAGCTCGTCCAGGATCCCGACGTCCTCGACACCTGGTTCTCCTCGGGTCTGTGGCCCTTCTCGACCCTCGGCTGGCCTGAGAAGACTGCGGATCTGGCGACCTACTATCCCACCAGTACCCTGGTGACCGGTTTTGACATCATCTTCTTCTGGGTGGCGCGGATGACCATGATGGCTGGCCACTTTACCGGCCAGATGCCCTTCAAGACGGTGTACATCCACGGCCTGGTCCGGGACGAAAACAACAAGAAAATGTCGAAGTCGGCCAACAACGGCATTGATCCGCTGGTGCTGATCGACAAATACGGCACGGACGCCCTGCGCTACGCCTTGATTCGGGAGATTACCGGCGCGGGTCAAGATATCCGGCTGGAGTACAACCGCAAGACCGACGAGTCCTCCACGGTGGAGGAAGCGCGCAACTTCACCAACAAGCTGTGGAACGCGTCTCGCTTCGTGATGATGAACCTGGACGGCCAAACCCCGGCTCAGCTGGGGGCACCGGACGAGGCAGCGCTGGAATTGTGCGATCGCTGGATTTTGTCCCGCTTTAATGGGGTGGTGCAGCGCGTCAGCCACAACATCGATCACCACGGCCTGGGAGAAGCCGCCCGCGAGCTGTACGAATTTATCTGGGGCGACTTCTGCGACTGGTACATCGAGCTGGCGAAATCGCGGCTCCAAACCGAAGGGCCGGGCCGCCGCGTCGCGCAGCAGACCCTCGCCCACATCCTCGACGGCATTCTCAAGCTGCTCCATCCCTTCATGCCCCACATCACGGAGGAGATTTGGCACACCCTCAACCAGACGGGCGACGATCGCTGCTTGGCCGTGGAGCCATACCCGGTTGTTCAAGCGGGCCTGCTCAACCCAGCCCTGGAGGAGGAGTTTGAGCGCATCATTGGCGTGATCCGGACCCTGCGCAATCTGCGGGCCGAAACCGGCGTCAAGCCCGGTCTCAAGATTCAGGCGATTCTCCAAAGTGAGCAGGCGGCCGAGCGCCAAACCCTCGAGCAAGGAGCGACCTATATTCGCGATCTGGCTCGGGTAGAGGAGCTAAGCATTGTCCAGACCCAGGACGACACGGCCCTGAAGCGCACCATTGTGGGGGTGACGGGCACCGTACAGGTCATCATGCCCCTGAGCGACATTGTGGACGTGGACGCTCTGCGGACAAAAATGGAGAAGGATCTGGGCAAAATCGAGGCAGAGGCGACCGCCCTCGCTGGACGCCTGGGAAATGCCAAGTTTGTAGACAAGGCACCGGCGGATGTCGTGCAGGGTGCGCGCGATCGCCTCAGCGAGCTGCAAGTCCAGGCCGAGATTCTCAAAAATCGCCTCAGCCGCCTGTAAATGAGCCAGCAGGAACCAGGAGCACGCCTTGCGCTTCTGGTTTCTGGACGGCAGCCATCAATGAGGGTGCATTCTCTTGAATGGGTCAGCTATCCGTCCTCTCTTTGTTCAAAGCCGTTTTGCGGAATGTGGTAGGAGTCGGCAATGCTGTATTTAGCCCAAGTGCAGAAAAAGGGCTTCCTGGGTAAGACAGAACTGCGGCTGCTGGCGCAGCAAGAATCTGAGCACACTTGGACTGTCTTGAGCGCAGACGAACTGGTCCTAACCAGCGAGACGGTCGTCGTCAATGAAGGGGTGCTGGTGCTGGTGGACCTGTCGAGCGATCGCCAAGTGCTGCGCGTCGACGATGCCAAGGACTGGGTTCTGGAGGTTCTCCAGACGTTTCTGACCAATGGCGTCACGCCAAGCTTTCTCAAGGAAGAGAGCGATCGCGCTGAGCAGTGGCGTCAGGAGCTGACCCTCCAAAGCCAGGAGATCGGTCGCAAAGCCCTGGAAGTGGAAGCCCGCCGCGAGCAAATCCAGATCCTCGAAGACACGCTCAAGCGACAAAAGAAGTATCTCGAAGACGTCGCGGCCCAGTTCAACATCCAGCTCGAGTTTCCAGCCCTGGATCTGGACGAGGAAGACGATCGCTAATCCGGATCGCTTCGACGGGGCGATCCGGACTAGCGATCGCCGGTTCCGTTCACAATCCCCGCCCCCCATCTCAGCCCAAGGCCCTGCTCTGGCCGATCTGCCTGAGAACCAAACAATCAAAAAGCCAGGGAAGACTCCCTGGCTTTGTTATTTCAGTGCGTGCTGGGCAGAGACACAGGCGATCGCCCCGTCTAGCGCTGAGCTGCGGGCAGCCTCGGCACCGACGGCACAGGCCCCTTGCGGGCAGAGATCGGCTCATCGGAGAGAGACTCCACCAGCATCTCCCGGATCAGCCGCGCCACCAAGCGCTGGGTCAGTCCGCCCGCGATTTGCTGGCCCATCTGGTAGAGCTCCGGCTTTGCCAGCACCTGCGACAGCGCCGACGCGGTCTGGACCGGGTTGAAGCCCGGGGTTTCACGCAGAATTCCGATGATTCGCTGAATATGCTCCAACGTCTGCTGATCGGCTGGGTCAGGGGCCGTCGTGCTCACCGCCAGGCCCACTCGCTCCTGAAGCGCATGGGTAAAGCGATAGAGAGCGTTGCGTCCCAAGACGTCCACACTCTTGACGATCTCCTCGACCAGGCGATCGCGAATGAAGGTCCCCCGCTCCGAAAACAGAAACTCCGTCGCCTGATTGACCGCCTTATTTAGGTCATAGTCATCGCTGCCGCGCGCATTCCGCAGGAGGTTTTCCAGGCGATTCCAGCGGAAGCTGCCTTCCTTGAACAGCAAATCTCGCAGAGAAGTGCGCAGTTCCGGTGCCGGGTCCGTCAGCAGGCGCTTGGCCACGTAGGGATAGGCCTTGCTGAGCACCTTGAACTCTGGATCCACGTTGATGGCGATGCCCTCTAGGGTCACCAAAGAGCGAATAATCAGCGCGTAGTAGGCCGGCACCCGGAAGGGGTACTCGTACATCAGCTCCGAGAGCTGATCCGTGATGCTCTTGAAGTTGAGCTCCGCAACACTCGCCCCTAGGGCGTTTGTGAACACGTTCGCCAGGGCCGGAATAATCGGCGTCAAATCCGTATCCGGCGTCAAAAATTCCAGCTTGACGTAGTCCTGGGCCAGCCCCTCAAAATCTCGGTTGACCATGTGGACCACCGCTTCGATCAGGCCATAGCGCTGATAGGGCTTAACCTCGCTCATCATGCCAAAGTCGAGATAGGCCAGCTTGCCATCTGGTGTGGCCAGGAGGTTGCCAGGGTGGGGATCGGCGTGGAAAAAGCCGTGCTCCAGGAGCTGTCGCAGGGAGCACTGGACCCCCACTTCGACCAAATATCCGGCATCGATGTTTTGCTCTCGGATCTCTTGGGGCCGCGTCAGCTTCGTGCCGGTGATCCACTCCATGGTCAGGACACGCCGATTGGTGTACTGCCAATAGATCTGGGGCACGTAGATGTCCTTGAGATGCCCGTAGAGCTCCGCAAAGCGCTCGGCGTTGCGGCCTTCCTGGGTGTAGTCCATTTCTTCCAGGATGCGGCTGCCAAACTCGTCCATGATGGCAACCAGATCGCTGCGAACCCGGCCAACCGTGCGCTGAATAAACGCCGATAAACCCCGCAAAATGTAGAGGTCTAGAGTGACCTGCTGGGCCAGGCCAGGGCGCTGGACCTTGACCGCGACGACTTCGCCGCTCTTGAGCCGGCCTTTGTACACCTGGCCCAGGGAAGCCGCCGCAATGGGGTTGGGGCTCAGCTCAGCGTAGATGTACTCGGGGCGATCGCCCAGTTCCTCTTCGATGAAGCGATAGGCTACCTCATTGGGGAAAGGGGGGAGCTGATCCTGGAGCTGGGCCAGCTCTTCGAGGTAGAGGGGCGGCACCAGGTCCGGACGGGTTGACAGAGCCTGACCGACCTTGATGTAGGCCGGTCCCAAAGTCGTTAGCATCTCCCGAAGACGAACGGCCCGCTTGCGCTCATTGGCCTTGACTCGCCGGGTTCGCTTGTCCCACCAGATCGCCACACCAAAGGTCAGGAAAGGCCAGATGATGCTGAGCATGCGCCACCAAACTTGGAGGGGGCGGCGGCGATAGTAGGCGGCAATGACCTGGGGGTCGTAGCGTAGGGCGATCGCCTCGGCCTCTGTGAGCGAGATCTGCTCGATCGCCCGCTCCCGCGCCATTGGCGTCTCCTTAGCCATCAAGTCAGTTGTCTCCACGAGTTCTGGCGGCTCGATCGGGATAACCGGGATAGCCACTGACTCTGCGGTCCGCGGATAATCTGATGAGACAGGTTTAGCATTCATGGACGATGGTTTTGAGGATGCGGCTATTTATTAACAATTGTAACGATTAGCCTAATCGCTAAGATGAGGAAGGAGTAGACCCGGCCTGCTCCGCTAGGTTTGTTACAGGTGAATCTTTTGATAGCTGGAGCGGCGATCGCGCGTTTCGGCTGTTTTTTTCGCAAAACATCCCGATTGCTTCCCAGTGTCGCCTAGATCTTGCCCGGTCGACATCTGTTCCCAGAATCGTTTTCCTGCATGCTAATTTCTTTGCGCATCGAAAATTTTGCCCTGATTGACCAGCTGGAGCTTCCCTTTGGTGCGGGTCTCAATGTTTTGACGGGGGAAACCGGTGCGGGCAAATCCATCATTCTGGACTCCATTGACGCGGTGCTGGGGGGGCGGATCACCGGGCGAGCCATTCGCACGGGTGCCGGTCGCGCGGTCATCGAGGCCACCTTCAAGCTAAATCTCGACCTCAGCGCCTGGCTCGAGCTTCAGGAAATCGACAGTCTCGAAGACGACTGGCTGGTGTGCAGCCGGGAGATGACGCTCAGCAGTAGCGGGGTGCGCAGCCGATCGCGGGTGAATGGGGTGCTAGTAAACAAGCAGCAGATGGAGGAGTTGCGCGATCGCCTGGTGTCTATCACGGCCCAGGGCCAGACTGTCCAACTGGGCAAAGCCACCATTCAGCGAGAATGGCTCGACAACTTTGGCGGCGATCGCCTCTTGCACCAGCGAGAGCAGGTCAGCGCAGCCTTTAGCCAGGCCCAGAGCGCCCTCAAAGCCCTCGAAAAGCGCCGCCAAGCCGAGAGTCAGCGGCTACAGCAGCGAGATATCTTCCAGTACCAGGCCAAGGAGTTGGCCGCTGCCAGCCTTGGGGAACCTGACGAGCTCGAGCAGCTCGAGCAAGAGCGCCAGCGGCTGGGCCACAGCGTGGAGCTGCAGCAGCAAAGTTACGACGTGTATCAGCGGCTCTACCAAAACGAGGCTGGGGGAGAGGCAGCGGCGGATTTGGTGGGCAAGGCGGAGGCCATTCTTCAGGATATGGTGCGCTACGATCCCCAGGTTCAGCCGATTTTGGAGCTGGTGAGCGGCGCGCTGGCCCAGATCGAAGAAGCGGGCCGGGAAATGAGTGCCTACGGCGACGATCTCGACACCGATCCCGAACGCCTGCAAGAAGTCGAGTCGCGAATCGTGGAGCTAAAGCAGCTCTGCCGCAAGTACGGTCCGACCCTGGCAGACGCGATCGCCCACTACGAGCGCATTTCGGCGGAGCTGGCCGAGCTGGAGGGCGAAGGCCAGTCCATCGAGGCCCTCGAGAGCGCCTACGCCAAGCATCAGGCCCAGCTACGAACGGTCTGCGATCGCCTCACCGAGCTGCGGCGGGAAGCGGCGATCGCCCTCGAAAGCCGCCTGATCAGCGAGCTCAAGCCCCTGGCCATGGACAAAGTGCAGTTCCAGGTGGGGCTCACCCCGAGCGATCCCAGCGCCAGCGGCGCCGATCGCATCACGTTTCTCCTGAGTCCCAACCCCGGCGAGCCCCTCCAGCCCCTCGCCGACATCGCCTCCGGCGGCGAGATGAGCCGGTTTTTGCTAGCCCTCAAGGCCTGTTTTTCCCAGATTGATCCCATCGGCACCCTCATCTTCGACGAGATCGACGTGGGGGTTTCGGGGCGCGTTGCCCAGGCGATCGCCGAAAAGCTCCATCACCTCGGCCAGCACCATCAGGTGCTTTGCGTTACCCACCAGCCCCTCGTGGCGGCCATGGCCGATCACCACTTTCAGGTCAATAAAGAAGTCATTGATCCCTCGCGCGCCAGCGCCGAAGCGGAGCAAGAAGACGTGCGCACCGTCGTACGGGTAAGCCAGCTCGATAGCCAGCAGCGGCGAGAGGAGCTAGCCCAGCTAGCGGGCGGTCAGTCTGCCCAAGAGGCGATCGCCTTCGCCGACTCCCTCCTCAGTCAGGCCAACGACCTGCGGCAAGCCAAGGCAATGCCAGACGCAGCAGCGGTTTTGGGCAAGCCCAGCAAAGCCCGGTCCCGCAGCCGCCGCTGAGCCCAGCCTTGTAAAACCAGTCTATTCATCCCCCGCGTGGGAGGCGATCGCCTCCCACGCGATTTTTCTCATCATTGCGGCCAAACCCTCTAGCCACAGGTCATAATTCGACGCGATCGCCCGAGAAGTTTTTCTGGCGAGAGTGCTAATGTCAAACTATCCACCTCTATCTCCGCAAAGATTCGTAGAATCTTTAACCCATCCTCGCAATGGCAGTGTGCAAGTTTCGTCTGGGTATTCTCCGCTTCAAAGAGCCCATTAGGGCCAATGCAGCAAACTGACCCAACCCGGGAATCCTGAGCAGTGAATAGTAGGACACATCTCCCCTAGCCCCAAAATGCCAAAATTTGACTAGGTTTCCAGCCCTCAGATTCGCTCATCACCCAAGAGATCTTGGCCTTCTCCCTGTTCCCCTGGCTCAGCATCCCGGCAGGACGCTTTTTAGCAACGGCCCAAAGCGTCGCCCAAGCATCAAAATCGCATCTGCCTTTTGCCATTCCTACACAGCCAGCCTGCGTGAATCTCCATGACATCCTCGCCTTCGCATCTGCCTGTCGATAAATCCGCCAATGCCCCGTTCAGCAACGTGATCGAGGTAAATGCTCAACCCGAGCACACAGCCGGAGCGATGGTTCCTCGATCGACCATCCGAGCAGCTGGCGGAGGCTTGGCAGCTGCACGCGGAACCTTTGCCGCCTTCCTCGCCCCTCTCACCCAGGACACCTTCAAGCAGGTCGTCTCCGACGTCGAGTCCAAGCTGCGCGTCGTCAATCAGACCCTGTCGATGCTGGACAACTTGCTCTCCAGCCAGGGCTTTGACGCCATTCTCGACGAGATGCTGCAATCAATCACCCTCAAAACGGGAGAACTGCTGGGGGCCGATCGCACCACTATTTTTTTGCTGGACGAGGACAAAAACGAACTGTGGTCCAAGGTGGCAACCGGCGAGGGCGGTGCCTGTCTAGAGATTCGGATTCCAGCCGATCGGGGCATCGCGGGCGAAGCCGCCACCTTCAAGCGAGTCATCAACATTCCCTACGACTTTTTTGATGACCCCCGCTCTGCCGAATCCCAGAAACTCTACAAAAAAACGGGCTATCGTACCTATACCCTTCTTGCACTGCCTCTGCTGAACGATCAGGGAGATTTGGTGGCAGTTGTACAACTTTTAAACAAGCTCAAAAGCCCCCACGACCCAGACAGCAGCCTCGAAGAGCGGATCGATCAGCACGGTTTCAGCGCTGAGGACGAGCGGTTATTCGCAGAATTTGCTCCCTCGATTCGGCTCATCCTGGAGAGCTCGCGATCGTTCTACATCGCGACCCAGCGCCAGCGAGCCGCTTCGGCCCTGATGAAGGCCACCCGCTCCCTCAGCCAGAGCAGCCTCGACCTGGAAGAAACCCTCAAGCGGGTGATGGAGGAGGCCCAGGAGCTGATGAGCGCCGATCGCAGCACGCTGTGGCTCGTCGATCGCGATCGCAATGATCTGTGGACCAAAATTCCTGGCGTCGGCGAGCTTCGGGTCCCGATCGGGATTGGGTTTGTCGGCGAGGTGGCAGTTTCTGGGCAGCCGCTGCTGATTCCCTTCGACCTCTACGACGATCCCCGCTCCAGCAAGTCCAAAGAAACCGACCAAAAAACCAAATACCGCACCTGCAGCCTGCTGTGCATGCCCGTTTTTAATGCAGACGGCGAGCTGATCGGCGTCACCCAGCTGATCAACAAAAAGCGCCAGGGAGAATTTTCGCCCTACAACCCAGAGGACTGGCCGGAGGCACCGGACTGCTGGAAAGCCAGCTTCAATCGCTCTGACCAAGAGTTTATGCAGGCGTTCAACATTCAGGCGGGCGTGGCCCTCCAAAACGCCAAGCTCTTCGCCACGGTCAAGCAGCAGGAGCAGATGCAGCGGGACATCCTGCGCAGCCTCTCCAATGGCGTCATCTCCACAGACAAAGATGGCCGGATCATTGCCCTCAACGACAGCGCTCAGCGCCTTCTGGGCATCCATGAAGCCTCGCGCCTTGAGGGTCAATCGATCTGCGATCTGATCAAGATCAAGGAAGGCGATTTCTCGAAGTGGTTTAACCAGGCGCTGGAGGGAGGCACGGAGAAATCTCGACAGCAGTACTATCCTGACCAAACCCTGATTTCCCATAGCGCTGAGCAGCACAGTATCCATCTGTCCATCAACTCCATTGCCGATGCCACCGATGGCAAGACGATCTACGGGGCGCTGGTGGTGATGGACGACATTAGCGATGAGAAGCGGCTCAAGAGCACGATGTATCGCTACATGACCCAGGAGCTGGCGGAGGAGCTGCTGCGCTTGGGTGATGCCAAGCTAGGGGGCGATCGCAAAGAGGTTTCGGTCCTGTTCTCGGACATCCGGGGGTACACCACCCTCACCGAAAGCCTCCAGGCCGAAGAGGTCGTCAGCATGCTCAACGAGTACTTCGAGTCCATGGTGGAGGCCGTCTTCAAGTACAAGGGCACCCTGGACAAGTACATCGGCGACGCCATCATGGCCGTCTATGGCTCTCCCCTGCCCCTAGAGGACCACGCCTGGATGGCCGTCCAGACCGCCATCGAAATGCGCCAGCGCCTGTTCGAGTTCAATCAGCGCCGGTCTGCTCGCCAGCAGCCCTTCATCCGCATCGGGGTCGGCATCAACTCCGACAGCGTGATCAGCGGCAACATCGGCTCTAGCCGGCGGATGGAGTTTACGGCCATCGGAGATGGCGTCAACCTGGGCTCGCGCCTGGAGGGAGCCAGCAAGCAGTATGGCTGCGATGTTGTCTTGAGCGAAAACACCTACCGCCTCTGCTCCGACCACCACCACAAGCTGTGCGTGCGTGAGCTGGACTAT